>DAOSYA010000032.1:0-31043 GCA_035380865.1 bacterium | reverse complement strand
CTAAACGAAGATCAACATTTATAAATCGTTGATTATTAATTAATATTATGAAATTGTCACGATTCCCGGATTAACCCCAATACTGTTCACTTAAGGTAAAAGCCCTCCCGCCCCATGAAACCTCACTGACATCCTGTCCCCTGGATTCCGGACCTCGGTCCGAAAGGACTCGGCCCGAAAGGACTCGGCCCGGAATGACAAGCTTAAGTTAACGGTATTGGGATTAACCCGGATTTCTCTGTGAGAAATCCGGAAAATCGCGATAACACCTGTCCTGCTGCGTTGCGGCGTCAATTCGGGCTCGGTTACATACGGCACAGTATGCTTCCTCACCACTCACTCGCCGCGCCTTGTATTACAGGCATTCTCACGATTTTTAACCTGCACCGGTGAGAAAGGCAGGTCAATAATATTCAATAATGACATCGACGGAATTATCGCGAAGTTTTCCGGCGAGGTGCTGCACGAGATGGCTTTTCAATCCCATTTCCACCGGGGTATCCTCACCTGTCGAGGCCTTGTTCAAACCCTGCCCGTGGAGAATCGTCACCCTGTCGGCTTTCCTGAGAATTTCAGCGAGTTGTTTTGCCGGAGATAGTTTTTCCTCTTCAGCCGTGGTTGACAGCCGCGCCGGTTTCGCTCCCATTCTTTTGTTCGAGTACAGGTACGCTATGTCCATAACTTCTTTTCGCGGCTCGTAATACGGCACTCTGTCATATTCGTCTATCGCGTGCATGAGCGTAATGATTCCTTCGGTAACGAGGTCGGCTCCATCCATCGACGAACCCGGCGGGACATCCGCGGGCACGGAAGCCGGGTCGGAATCGAGAACCAGTTCCCTGTTCAATTCCCGGGCTATTATCTTCGAGAGCGTTCCGCCGGATATTATTTTTTTGCCCGGCAGCGAGGCGAACCGCCCGGCAAGCTCAGTGTCATTCGATCTGTCCGACGGTGTTCCTATCGCGAGAACTACGTCCCTGAAATCCCTGCATTTCACGACGGCGACGCTGGCGTCGTCCCGGATGTGGTTATTGAAATTAGTTTTGACTTTCTGAATAATCGACTCCGCGATTTTCACGGGCTCGAATCCCCGGATCAACATGTCCTGCACGAACTTCAGTAATTCCGTTCTGCTCCATTCTTTTCCATTGCCGGCCAGGGAGGAATTGGTCACGCCGTCCGAAACGAGTATGATCGAGTCCTCTTTTTCGAGTTTCAGCCTGAGCCTGGACAGCTCTATGCCTTTTATCGATTTAACTTCGTACTCGGGGTTGAGCACTGTCGCTCCCCGGAATATGAAACATCTCGGGTTATCGAATTCCACGATGTCTGTTTCGCCGTCGTTTTTTATTCTGACGATAGTGAACGTGGAGTATGCCATGTGCCTTACTTTGCATGTAGGCAGTGTGCTGGCTATCGTTTCGACGATATCATCGATCGGAAGATTTTCCTTGAATAATTTAAGCGCGATTTTTTCCGTCAGTGTGGAGAGGATGTTCGCTTTGACGCCGCTCCCGAGCCCGTCCGCGAGAACCAGCACCGTTTCGTTGACGTCTCTCAGCCGGCCTATCGAGTCGCCGCAGAGCTCTTCCCCGGTTTTCGACAGTTGTTTTGTCTTTACTTCAATAAACATATTGAATTCAATCCTTTGCCGTTTCGTCATCGAAAAGGTTTTTCAGCCGTGTTAAAAGAACTTTCGTGTCCGCGGTTGTCTCTCCGAGCAGGCCCGCGATTTCATGGGCGACCTTCATCTGGTTTTCTATGACGATCTCGGCTTTTTCGAGAGTTTCTTTTTTAACGGTTGCAATCTTTTTTTCATGATCGACCCTGTCGGTTACGTCCACGTATATCCCGACCAGAATCTCTTCTCCCGGTATAAGGAAAACAAGTTCGCTCAGAGTGGCGCCGTCGTGTTCGATGTTATGGTTTGTGAAATGTTTCCCCGTCCGCAGAACCCTTTTATAGCTGTTGGGGTCGAGAAAAGGCTCAATCGGCCTGCCTGCGATATCGTCCATTTTCAGGTTGAATATTTTTTCGAACGACGGGTTGATGCTGAGAAACCTGAAGTCACCGTCCACGATCGATATCGCGTTCGGCGTTGTGCGCACTATCTCGTTTGCGAGGCTTTCGGCCCGGAACCTCATGTAAGGAATACACATTTCGGCTTCCGCCATTCCCTGGAAGACGGCGATCGCTTTTTCGCGGCAGGTGTTATACCCGCATGCACCGCAGTTGTGCTCGTCTTCCGGTTTCGTTTTGCCCGTGAGCTTTAAAATCGCGACGATCTCTTCTTCGGACGGCAGTGGCAATTCCAGCGGGGGCGAATCGAACGACCGCCCGAGGTCTGCCGGGAAAACGCCTTTCCCTTCCATGGAAGCGAGCTCAAGCAGGTTGTTCCTTCTTTCCCACAAGTCGGGTCCCTGCGCCGCGCCCGCGCCCATGAGGCAGCCGCCTTTGCATGCGAGCGCTTCGATTATCCTGATATTCTTCAGGCCGTTCAACTCTTCGAGGGTATCCATGATATCCGGAACGCCGCTGACTGAAATCACCGTTGGATCGAAGGAATCGTCCTCTATGCCCGCCGATTTTATAAGGCCGTTCACGATCGGGAACAGTTCGCCTTTGCCTGCGGGCTCATTGTCGAAACCGGATTCGGTGGAGCCGGTTTCATCGATCTCTTCCGCGATGAATTTTCTGAGTTCGTCGAAAGTGAGAACCGCGTCGATTCCGAAATCCGGCGCCTCGTTTTTCTTTGCGACACATGGCCCGATGAAGACGATCGCCGTGTCGTCACCATGCACGGCCCGAAGCTCACGCGCATGCGCCGCCATCGGGCTTACCACCGGCGCGAGGTGTTCAACATGTTCGGGATAATACTTTTCAACAAGCGAAACGACGGCAGGACATGCTGTGCTGATAACAGGTTTTTCATGCCCGGCGCAGGACAGATGTTCGAGAGCTACGGCTTCGGCGGTCACGCATGTCTCTTCAACACGGTCGAATCCCGAACGCTTCAGCGCACCGATGATTTTATATATATCTTTGTAGAATATTCCTTTGGCCGACGGGGCGATGCTTGCGATAACCTTTCTGCCCGATGCAAGAAGTGTCCTGACTTTGTCGATGTCGCTCCGGATGGTCTTGGCTTTCTGCGGGCATATCACGACACAGGAGCCGTCGCCGATACATCGTTCTTCAACGACCTCGGCTCTGCCGTCGATCACTCGTATTGCCTTGACGGGGCAAAACCTGACGCATTTATAACAATCTTTGCATTCAACCTTATCTATGGAGATTAACGCCATATTAACGCCTCCGATAACAAAACAAGTAAATCCAACAACTTTGTTCAAATTATCGAATAAAAACCAATTAATTCAATTTATTGATCAAGGTGTTCGGTCGGGAAATTTTTCCAGCAGAGTCCGGCAGTAGTTTTCTGCTTCTTCGGGGAGGTTTTCCGATTGCAGCACAATACGGGCGTTTGTCAGCGCCGGTTCGAATTCTTTAACTTTTACATGGCAGATTGTTTTGTAAAACGGGATAAGGTACGTCTCTTCGAAATCGTTCAGTTCGTAAAGCAATTTCAGCGCCTCATGAAAATCGGCTTCGTCGTAATGTTCCAGGAAACTAATAAATTTCATGTACTTATTAACGTCGAGCCTTGTATCGTCAGGCAGTTTTTCAGAGTTGATTAACTCGGTCAGTAATTTTTTAGCCCAGTTCAATCTGTCGAGTTTAATATAGCATATTGATAAATTAAACCTGGTTGTGATGTTATCCGGAGAGTATCTTAATGCCCTTTTATATTCATTAACGGCTTCCTTGTATTGATGATGCTTGAATAAAAAGATTCCTTTTTCATTATGGATTTTGCACAGAAGTTCATCAGAGTGTTTTTCCGTGAAAAATTCCTGAAGATCGTAAACATTCACTTGTTTATCTTCATCTGAAGGATTAAGCCTGAATTCATTCCATTTTTCCACGTTTGCTTTGACTCCGACCGACAGGGTCGATGATGAATGGAATTCGGCCTCGGCCAGCAGTGGATAGAAAACGGCGCAGGGATCTTCAACGGTGAAAACGGGTTCGCAATTTTCGGTTATATGCCGGGTGCTGTTGTCATAACTCATCCCGGGGAAATTTTTGTGATGTTCGATGATTATGTATTTTATGTTCTGTTCTTTCCAAGAACTATATATCAGGTCATAGTGACATGGCACATTCGGCTTCTGGTAGTCATCGCAATAGACTGATATGAACGGAGCGTTTGTGCAGAGAAAATCTTTTTCGCCCTTTGAATGAATGAAATCTATTGCTTTTTTCATTCCTGATTTAAGGCCGGCTATTTTAAATGCATACCGGCAGCCTCTCAGTATTATCCATGCAAGCAGCAACAGTCCCGCAGCGGGAGGGAGCAAGGATAATCCGACAGCGGCGAATATCGACAGAAACGGAACGAATATCGTCGATGCACGGGTTGATTTGTAAGGGATATAAGTGAGAAATAAAAATGTTATCACTCCGGCGGTGGCAAAGTAGAGTTTCAGCGGATCGACTGCTGAATATGAAACAACGATACCGGCTATGCCTGCCAGGAGTACTGCCGTGCCTTCGGTTTTCCTTAACAGATCTATGTAAAACAGCCATCTGAAATGCTTCGGCAGTGTAACCTGATAATCATCGGCGGCGTTCTGTGTCCCGTTCAGCCGGAACCACATGAGTTTTATCAAGTTGAATGTTTCCTGTGTTATCGTTGATGCTTTTGCTTCTTTAAGAACTTTGCCTATCAGGAAAAAAGGCACGTCTGTAATAATTACAAAAACCGCCGCGATTACAGCGGGAATCGACAGGGACATTAACAGCATAACCCATGAATAATCGCCGCTGATGAATAAGTATGCTGTTTCAAGGATGAAAAATACCGGCATGATAAGTACGATCCATGCCTTGTTGAACTCGATAACTCCGGCCAGGCAGAATCCGGTGAAGCAGAGTATGAGAATGATCAATGAGTAGTTCTGCTGGCCCGGGACGACGTTCTGATATACGATTTTCGTGAGTACCAGTGATGAAAAGAAAAGTAAAAAGAAAAAGGAGGCGCCTATTTCAGGTTCCGCCGATCTGGATTCGAGAATGTGGAGTCCGCTGAACGAAATTATCAGCGCCGCGCAGAGCCCTGGAATTACTCCGTAGAGATGATTTGTCACCATGAACACTATAGGAATTGTCAGGGAGCCCATCACGACGGAAGGGATTACGGAAGATATGTCTTTTTTCCTGAACAGCAGTGATGAAATATACTGAGCCAGCGAGTGCCAGAATTTATAGTACGCAATAGGGGCAATGTGATTGACCCTGTATTTTTCAAGAAGATTGGTTCGTTCTCTTTCATCAGGGTGTTTCAATTGATCTATGAAGGCCCTGTAATGCGACAGCGAGAACCTGATCAGCCATTTGATAACGAGGACTTCACGGCAGTATGCGGCCTCATCCCATAAAAACAGGCCTTTGCTTTTTAATTTAAGTATTCTTATAAATACACCGATAATAATAACTGTATATATAATATGGGTTTTGTATTGCGGAATTGAATTAAAAAAATCATTTATCATGACAGCCTTCATTTAAGGAAGCGCTAAGAATCGAAGCAGATTATAGCATATTGAGAGATAACATGAAACATCAGGAATCCAGAGCAGAAAATTTGAATTTCGATGATTATCCGAATCCCGAAACTGCGCCCGTTAAACTCGTTAAAAACAAAAGAGCGGCTATTATTCAATCGAGTTATATCCCCTGGAAAGGGTATTTCGATATCATTTCGAGCGTTGACGAGTTCATTCTTTTCGACGATGTTCAGTACACCCGAAGAGACTGGCGGAACAGGAATAAGATCAAAACTCCCGGTGGCCCGCAGTGGATATCCATTCCCGTGGAATGCAAAAACAAATATCTTCAGAAGGTTAAAGAGACCCGGATTTGTGACCCGAAGTGGGCGTGCAAGCACTGGAAAACCATCGAGCATAACTATTCAAAAGCGAAGTATTTTGGCGATTACAAAAATTTATTCGAGGAGTTATATCTCGGTCGGTCGTATGAGTATCTGAGCGAAGTCAACTTCCGGTTGATACAAGCGATATGCGGGATACTGGGAATCGACACGAGGATATCGTGGTCGATGGATTACGAGGTCATCGATGGAAGAAACGAGAGGCTGATAAGTCTCTGCAAACAGGTGGGCGCGTGTGAATACCTGTCCGGGCCGTCGGCGAAAAGCTATACCGAAGAAAGTATGTTTCAGGCGGAGAATATAAAACTCACATTCGTGGATTACTCAGGATATCCTGAATATAATCAGCTTTACGAACCTTTTGATCATTTTGTGAGCGTGATAGATTTGATTTTCAATGAAGGCCCGAACGCGACAAAATTCATGAAGAGATTGTGAATATGAAGATTTCCGTAGTGACAACTATGTATTATTCGGCTTCTTACCTTGAAGAATTTTATGCAAGAGTCAGAAATGCGGTTCTGAGTATCACCGGTGATTATGAGATAATATTCGTGAATGACGGGTCGCCCGACAATTCGCTTCAGGTTGCGGTTTCGATTTTCGAGAACGATCCCCGGGTGAAGGTTATCGATCTTTCGAGGAATTTCGGGCACCATAAAGCGATAATGACGGGACTGTCGCATGTTACGGGCGATCTCGTATATCTGATAGACTGCGATCTCGAAGAAGAGCCGGAATTGATAAAAGAGTTTTACGAGGAAATGCTCAGGAGCGAGGCGGATGTCGTTTACGGGGCTCAGCAGAATCGCAAGGGCGGTTATTTTGAAAAGGTGACAGGAGCCTTGTTCTACAAAATCATCAACATGCTCTCCGATCACAGGGTGCCGTCCAATCTTGTAACGGTCAGGTTGATGTCGAGAAGATATGTGGACAGCCTTGTCGAATTCAGGGATCAGGAACTTTTCATGGCAGGGTTATGGGTGATTACGGGTTATAAACAGGTCGAGAAAACCATAGTCAAGGGTGATAAGGGATCGAGTACGTATAATCTAACAAGAAAAATAACCAACCTGATAAACGCTGTAACTTCCTTTACCAATCGTCCACTGATTTATATATTTTACCTGGGATGCCTGATGATATTCGGTTCGTCGGTGTCGGCGCTGTACCTTATCATCAGAAAAGTGTTTTTCCACGTTTTCCTTTCCGGATGGTCATCCCTTATTGTATCGATATGGATGATGGGAGGGATTACGATATTCAGTATCGGCGTTATAGGCATTTACCTGTCGAGGGTGTTTATGGAAACCAAAGACAGGCCGTACACGGTTATAAGGAGAATTTACAAAAGAGATTAACAGGATATTTTTTGAAAGGATTGTTATGGAGCAGAAACTCAAGCAGATATTTTCGGACATATTGAAATTGAGCATCGATGAGATCGATGATGAAACATCAATGAAAACAGTGAAGAAGTGGGATTCGCTGAAACACATGAAACTGATAACCGCCATCGAGGAAGAGATGGGCGTTCCTCGCCTGGGGATGAACGAGATTGTAAAGATGACCGACTTCAAAATTGTGAAAGAGATTCTTTCCGAAAAAGGAGTTGTTTTTTAACATTGGAAATCAGGGGCAGAAGAATCATAGTAACAGGCGGCGCAAAGGGAATCGGACGGGCGCTTGCCGGAAGGCTATCGGGTCTCGGGGCGGTGGTCGGCGTATATGACATCGACCGTGCGTCGCTGGATTCTCTTTCTGAAGAATTCGAAAATATTCATTGTTACGAATGTGACCTGACGGACGAGAAGCAGGTTTCGGAAACGGTTGACAGGTCGTACAGGGAAATGGGCGGCATCGAAATTCTGGTGAACAATGCCGGCGCTATCCTGAATTCCCCGCTTGTCGGATTTTCGTCGGACGGGATCAGGATGCACGATGTGGCCGGCTGGGAACGGAGTATCGCGGTAAACCTGAGTTCGGTTTTTTACACGACCGTAAATGTAGTCGGGAAGATGGTGTCGGACAGGGCGCGGGGTTTGATCGTTAATGTGAGTTCGATATGTGCGTCCGGGAACGCCGGGCAGTGCGCCTATTCTGCGGCTAAAGCCGGGGTCAACGCGCTCACGGTCACATGGGCGAAGGAGCTTTCTCCGTTTGGCATCAGGGTTGCCGGAGTCGCGCCGGGATTTACCGAAACCGGCTCGATGGCGTCGAGCATGACAGAAGAAAAAATCGAAGAGTGGTCGGAGCTTACCCCTTCCGGCAGGATGGCTGCGCCGGAAGAGATCGCCGACGGGATAGTGTTTATTATCGGGAACGATTTTATCAACGGCAGGATCATTGAAATCGATGGAGGCCTCAGAATATAAAGTCTCTGACGTGATTTTTTGAGGCAAGAGGAAGATTATGAGCAGAATTGTAATATTCGGAACCGAGAAACTCGCCGAACTGGCGCATTTTTATTTTACCCATGACAGTGAACACGATGTTGTTGCGTTCACGGTGGATCAGGCCTACATCGGCGAAGGCGAGTTCTGCGGTTTGCCTGTTGTCCCTTTCGAAAACGTGGTCGAGTTGTATCCTCCCGATGAATTCAAAATGTTTGTTGCGCTGGGATATAAAAAACTGAACTCAATCCGTTCTCAGAAATATTTTGAATCCAAGAGCAAGGGCTATGAACTGGTAAGCTACATCAGCACGAAAGCGACGCACTGGGGCGACACCGATATCGGCGACAACTGTATAATAATGGAAAACCAGGTGATTCAGCCTTTTGTCCGGATCGGTAACAATGTCGTGATATGGAGCGGTAATCATTTCGGGCATAATGTCGTTATTGGGGATCATGTTTTCATCGCTTCGCACGTCGTCATGTCCGGGGGGGTCGAGATCGGCGATCACAGCTTCATCGGTGTCAACGTATCGATCAGGGACCAGGTGAAGATAGGCAGGGAATGCATCATCGGTGCCGGAGCCGTCATGCTTAACGATGCAGATGACAGGGAAGTTTATATCGCCGAGCCTACGGAACTGTACCGGCTCGACAGTGAAGCGTTCGAAAGGATGATGGAGATATCGAGATAGTGAAGTTGTCTTTTTCCCGGAGTATAAATGAAAATCATTTTTGTAAATATTTATTCCACGGACACGATGGCGGAATATCTCCTTTCGTCCTATGTGTTGAAGGCATATATTGAATCGGTGTCTGACGGCGATTCGCCGGGCATAGAAGTGCTGAATTTCAGCTCCGGTTCCTCCCCGGAAGAAATCGCAGATTCCATAAATTCACGCTCGCCGGACGTTGCGGGGTTCAGTTGTTACGTGTGGAATATCGAGTCTGTCCTGAGCGTCGCTGAGCAGTTGAGGAAAACAACAGGCGCGGCAAGGATATTCGGCGGCCCGGAAATTACCATCGAAAGAATAGCCACTTTTTCCGATCCCCGGGTTGCGGATTATTATGTTGTCGGCGAGGGCGAGGTAACACTGAAGGAGTTGCTGGAAGCGATCAGGCCGGGTTGCGGGAAAGCGGTTGCGATGCCGCCCGGTGTTGCGTACTGGGACGGCGGTAAAATCGCTTTCAATAAGCGGGAAGGCCGTATAACGAATCTCGATTCGATACCCTCGGTGTACCTTTCCGGAGCTATGGAGAGCAGGCATTACGACAGGGGACAGGCATTCCTTGAAACTCAGAGAGGATGCAGGTTTAAATGTAAATACTGCGTGTATCACAAAAACCTGTCATCCATTTCCTACTATTCGCTCGAAAGGATTTTCGACGAACTGAGGTTCCTGATCGAGGAGAAGAATATCCAGGCGCTGAGAATATTCGATTCGGTTTTTACTTCCGATCTGGGCCGCGCGAAGAGCATCGTCGAGTTCCTTATCGATCTCAGGGATAGCGCCGGGGTGCGGTTGCCGTGGATTTACTGGGAATATACTTATAACAGCATCGACGAGGAGTTTCTCGAATTGTTGTCCGGGCTCAAGACAAAGGAATTCATCCTGAACAGTTCGGAAGTCGAGCCGGTCGACAGGCCGCAGCATTACTCAGAGCTGCTTCGCGATTACACCGCGATTAATTGCGTTGGTGTTCAGTCTTTCAACCGGGATTCTCTGAGGTCGGTGAACAGGATGAAGGTCGACAGGGACAGGTTCGGGGAATTCATGGGTTTGATGAAAAAATTCAATCTTGTGTTGAAGGCTGATTTGATACTCGGGTTGCCGTATGAGACGATAGACACGTATTTTGACGGGCTGGAATATTTTGCGGAATTTTTCAGAGGCACGGACCATATATTGAATATACACAGGTTGCAGATACTGCCCGGCTCGGACCTGGAGAAGTGCTGCGGCGAATTCGGGATCGATTATTCGGCGGCGGCGCCGCACAATGTCTTCGCCACCAGTACGATGAGCAGGGAGGATATGAATACGGCTTCGAGGCTCACCGCGTTAATATTCAGGATATTGAATTCGCCGTTGAGAGAGAAATATTTCGAGGCGAAAAACAGGTCGAAACTATCCGTGAGGGTGATTGCTGAAAAGATTTATCAGCTTATGATTTCGGACGATACGGTAAACAAATCGAGGCTCGTTGTTTCGGAACTGGTGGACGATTCCTACTGGAACAGGGAAGTTTTCGAGGAGATAAAGTCGGAATGGCTTGTAAAAACGTTAAATTCCATATGAGGCATAAGGCGCGAAATGGAAATTCCGGAAATTGAGAACATGAAATTCAGAGAAATCTGCAACGAGCTTGAAAGGCTGACGGCGGAGAATTCGAATTGCCCTGCTTTTTCAGTTGCCTTTCTGAGTAATGTTACGATGGAGCCTGTTTTCCCGTTCATAAAATATTTCCTGTGCCGTGAGCGGTTTGCTCCCGCGATTGTAGAGACCGGTTTCGATAATATTCTTCAGGAAGTCTCGAAAAGCGAAAGTAATATCTACCATGAAGATGTGAAGCTCATTGTTCTCAACGTGAAGCTTGAAGCCTTTTCGGAAATACTCTCCCGTGAATTTATGTCCGCGGGGCCGGGATCGATAGAAAGCGAAGAGGGCCGCCTGCTGGATTATATTGAAACGGTTATCGAAGAGATCAGGAAAAGGTCGGCAGTCCCCGTGGCTCTGCATAATTTCGAGATACCCGTGTTCACGGCGGGGGGAGTGTACGATTCGCTTGACGCAGGAAGCCGCCTCAATTCGGTCCGGAAGCTCAATTTCAGACTGATGGAGAAGATCGAAAAAACGGAAGGCGTGTATATTGTCGATGCGGACCGCGTGCAGTCTCACATCGGGTATGACGATTATTTCGATTCGAGATACTGGCATATAGGCAGATCGCCTTATACCAACAGGGCTGCGGAAAAGCTGTCTCATGAATATCTGAAAATCCTGCGCGCATTGTATGGGAAAACGAAGAAGTGCCTTGTGCTCGATTGCGATAACACGCTCTGGGGCGGCGTGATCGGAGAGGACGGGATGGGCGGAATCGCTGTCGGCCACACATATCCCGGCTCGGCGTTCCGCGATTTCCAGTATGCGGTAAAAGAACTGTACGACAGGGGGATAATGCTCGCGCTGTGCAGCAAAAACAATCCCGCCGATGTAATGCAGGTGCTGGAAGAACACCCGGACATGGTGTTGAGAAAAGAGCATTTCGTCGCGTTCAGCATAAACTGGGACAACAAAACTGACGGCCTGAAGGAGATAGCGCGCGAACTGAACATCGGCCCTGACAGCATGGTGTTTCTCGATGACAGCGATTTTGAAGTCAGCATGGTGAAAAATGTCCTGCCGCAGGTCGTCGCGCTCAAAATGCCGGATGATCCGTCTCTTTATCGGGACATGCTTCTTTCCTGCGGATATTTCGATTCTCTGGTGATAACCGAGGAAGACAGGAACAGGAGCGGGATGTACTTCGCGGAAACAAAAAGGAAGTCGGCGGCCGGCGTCGCCGATTCAATCATGGATTATTTCGAATCGCTTGAGATGGAAATCGAGATTCGATTCGCTGATGAATATTCAATCCCGAGGATATCGCAGTTGACGCAGCGGACGAACCAGTTCAATCTCACGACGAGGAGATATTCGGAGACGGACATAAGAAATCTGTCCCGGTCGGAAAACGCGGATGTGCTTTCACTGCGTTTAAAAGATAAATTCGGGGACAGCGGGATAGTCGGCGCTGCGATACTGAGATATGAAGGCGATTTATGCGAAATAGACACGTTTCTTCTGAGTTGCAGGGTCATCGGGAGGGGAGCCGAGGACGTATTGCTGTCCGAACTCTTTTATATAGAAGACGCCGGAAGGTGCCTGAAAATGAAAGGCGTGTACGCGCCGACTGAAAAGAACGGACAGACACTGGAGTTTTATCCATCAAGAGGTTTCGAACTGATTGAGGATACGGAAAACAGGAAAGTGTTCTGCCGGGATATAGTTGCGAGGGAGAGAAAGATTCCGGAGTATTTCAAAAAAGTGACGGTAAACGACAGTGTCGTTTTCGAAAAATGAAGGAGAAGAGCGATGAAGTGGAAGAAGCTGGGATTGATTATAGAGCCGAAGGGATATTACTGGATGGTGAGTCATGCTCAGAATCCTTTTCCTGAAAAGATGGACGACAGCAGGTACAAAATTCATTTCGCGGGAAGGAACAAAGACAATCTCGCGCATGGCGGGTACGCGATTCTTGATATGAAAGATCCTCTGGCAGGGTGCGAGGTCGAGGAGAAGCCGACCATCACTCTCGGCAGTGCGGGATGTTTTGACGACTGCGGGGTTATGCCTTCGTGCATCGTCGAGCAGGACGGTGTCAAATATATGTATACTACCGGGTGGACACAGGCGCGGCGGACCCCGTTTTCATTTTTTATCGGACTTTTTATCAGCCGCGATGGCGGCGACAACTGGGAAAGATATTCTCTCGCCCCGGTTCTCGGACGGTCGTTCAACGATCCGTACCTGTCGTGCTCGCCCTGGGTGATAATCGAGAACGGGGTGTGGAGGATGTGGTACGTGTCGGGCACAGGCTGGGAGGATGAGCCGTTCAAGGCAAAACCGAAGCACTATTATCACATCAAATATGCCGAGTCCGATGACGGCATTGCATGGAGAAACGAAGGGCATGTCTGCATAGATTACGAAAACGAAGAATATGCGATAGCAAGGCCGACGGTTTCATTCAGTGATGGGTTATACCGGATGTGGTATTGCTACCGGGGCGGGGAAAACACTTACAGGGCGGGGTATGCCGAATCGCGGGACGGGCTTGAATGGACGAGGAAAGACGGCGAGGTGGGCATAGATGTATCGGAAGATGGCTGGGATTCGGAAATGATATGTTACCCGTGTATGTTTCATCATGATGGCGATACTTATCTTATATATAACGGTAATTCGTTCGGCTCGACAGGTGTCGGACTGGCCGTTCTGGAAAAGGAAGGCAAGTAGTCAGGCGGATGAAAGTTTGCAGAGCGTGCGCGGCGAGATTCGATGATTCGGGCTGGAAGTGTGCAGAGTGCGGATACGAGCCGGTCGAAATAGACGGGTTCGTTGCGCATGCGCCGGAATATGCTGAACAGAGCGGCGGATTCGAGCCTGAGTTTTTTAAGGTTCTTTCGGAAATCGAAGAAAAAAGTTTCTGGTTCAGGGCAAGAAACAAACTCATAGTTTCACTTGCAGATAAATATTTCAAAGATGCGGATTCTTTTCTGGAACTTGGTTGCGGTACGGGGTTTGTCCTCAGGGAAATAGCAAAGTCCTGTGATTTCACGAGAGTTTATGGAAGTGACATTTTTGTGGAGGGGCTGAGGTTCGCGCGCGAGAGGGTTGCGGGCTCGGCGGAACTTTTTCAGGCGGACGCGACGGATTTGCCGTTTGAAGATGAATTCGATTTGATCGGTGTTTTCGATCTCATCGAGCATATCGAGGATGACAGGGCTGTTCTGCAAAGCATCTATCGTTCGCTGAAGCCGGGTGGCGGCGTGATCATAACCGTGCCGCAGCATCCTTTCTTATGGAGTACGGTTGACGAATACACGCATCATGTGCGCAGGTATACGAAAAGAAACCTGCACGATATCGTCGCGGGTTCGGGTTTCGAAATTCTTAGATCTACATCTTTTGTAACATCTCTTTTTCCTGTGATGCTGATATCGCGTCTCAGGGACAGAAACAGAAAAAGCCAATTCGATTCAAGGGCGGAGCATGATATCAACAGTACCCTGTCATCACTGTTCGAAAAAATGCTGTCCGCAGAGATAAGATTAGTCGAGTCGGGAGTGAGCCTGCCTTTCGGCGGCTCGCTGGTCGTGGCGGCACGGAAACCCGGCTGATTTTTCCGGATGGATGCTGTGTTGAATACTATTTGTTGACATTACAGTCATGAATAACATATTCTGAACAACATATTCACGATGACCGGGGGGAGAGCCAATGTATACAGAAGAGCGGGAAATAACAAAACAGGTAAAGCTTTGCGACATATCGGGCAATTTGAATCCTGAAGCGACGGGATGGTCGAGGTTTCCGCTGCATGTATGCAATCTTTCGGGTCACTGGCCGCGCAAGAAAAAATGGAATTACTGGAATATAACCACCGACAGATTTTCGTTTTCTTCGACGATAGCGAACGTCGATTATATCGGCCTGAACTCGTTTTATTTCCTCGATTATGAAAAAAACGAAATCATCGAAAGGGTGGCGCCGACTCCGCTGGGGACATGTGTTCAGGTGGGGCCGCTGGTCACTTCGAACGCATTCGCCGATAGTTTCGGATTAAAGACACAGTATATTCATGACGGGAACGTGATGACAATGAAGGTTGATAACAAAGGGCAGGGCGGAATCGATCTGAAATGTGATCTCAGGATAACCAGCCCCGATGGGCATGAGACATTAAGCGTTGTTGTGCCGTGGGGACATAAAAGATTTCAGTATACGAGCAAGCAGAACACGCTGCCGGTGAAAGGGATCATCGAAATAAACGGTCGGGTTTTCGATCTCAGCGAAGAGGAAAACGCTTATGCCTGCCTGGATTTCGGAAGAGGGATATGGCCGTATGCGGTGAAGTGGAACTGGGGCTCGGCATCGGGTAAACAGGGCGATCATGTCATCGGATTGAACTTCGGCGGCAAATGGACGGACAACACAGGTTCGACGGAGAACGGTATATGTATAGATGGAAAGCTGTACAAGAACGGCGAGGATATCGACTGGGAATACGACACCGATAATTTCATGGCTCCATGGCGGATAAAGAGCCGGAAATCGGACATGTTCGACCTGACCATGACTCCATTCTACGACAAACACAGCAAGCTTAATCTGGGTGCGATCAGAACAGAGGTCCATCAATGTTTCGGCGTGTATGAAGGTGAAATAAACATCGACGGCAAAAAATATGAAATCAGCGGACTTAAAGGCTGGGCGGAAGAGCACATAGGCTTATGGTGATGTTTCCAGCCCGGCAGTTGCTCTGTATGTTTCGACACCGCCGCTGAGGTTCTTCGATTTGAAACCGGCCTGAACAAGTATTCTGTGAGCAAGGTATCCTCTTAATCCAATGGCGCAGTACGGAATGTAGGTTTTGTTCCTGTCGAGTTCGTGAAGCCGGCTTCTCAGTTCCCTCAACGGGATGTGAAGCGAGCCTTCAAGCGGATCGAACACCTCGAATTCTTCATTATCTCTCAACTCGATAAAGACGTACTTTTCTTTATCCAGGTCTTCGATCTCGTTCCAGTGAACAACTTCGTGATCGCCTTTCAGGATATTGCCCGCGACGAAGCCTGCTATATTAACCGGGTCTTTAGCGGAAGAGAAGGGCGGCGCGTAAGCCAGTTCCAGTTCTTCGAGATCGAAAACGTTCATCTGCGCTTTCATGGCAGTGGCTATGACATCGATTCTTTTGTCCGCTCCCTTTTCTCCGACGATCTGTGCGCCGAGGATTTTACCGTCGCCGGGAGAGAAAAGAAGCTTAATGGCCATGCGCATTCCGCCGGGGTAATAACCGGCATTGGAAGCCGAGTGCGTGTATGAAGCAAGGTACGGGATGTTGTTATCGATCAGCGATTTTTCATTATTCCCGGTGCATGCTATCATCAGGTCGAACAGCTTCAGGATTGAAGTTCCGAGAACGCCTTTGAAAACCGAATTCCTGCCGAACACGTTATCCGCCGCGATCCTGCCCTGTTTGTTCGCGGGCCCGGCGAGCGGCCTGAGCACCGGCTTTTCGCTTACCACATCGGTCACTTCTATCGCATCGCCGACGGCATAAATGGAAGGATCGGATGTTCTAAGGTGATCGTCGACTTTGATTCCGCCTGTTACGCCGAGTTCAAGTCCCGCGGCGGCGGCGAGTTTAATATCCGGTTTGACTCCTATCGAGAGAAGTATCAGGTCGGTTTCGATATTCTCCGAGTCTGTTAGGACAATGCTTTTTCCGCTCTCTGTTTTCTCGAATCCGGTTACTCTGCTGCCGAGTTTTACCTTGATATTGTTGTCGTTGAGCGTATCGAGAATAATTGCCGCCATTTCATAATCGAGGGGAGGCATCACCTGGTCGAGCATCTCGACTATAGTGACTTTGATCCCTCTCACGGCGAGGTTTTCCGCCATTTCCAGCCCTATATAACCTGCCCCGACGATTACCGTGTTCTCGACTTTTTTATCGTCTATCAGCTTTTTTATCATGTCCGTGTCAGGAATGTTTCTGAGCGTAAGGATCGAGTCGATGTCAATTCCTGGAATCGGCGGCTTTGCGGGAACCGCGCCCGGGGAAAGAATCAGCTTGTCGTATTTCTCAACCAGGGTTTCTCCGGTGACGAGATTCAGAACCTCAATGGTCTTGTTTTCACTGTCGATCTTACTGACTTCATGGAGTGTGCGGACGTCTATATTGAATTTCGTCCTGAACGTTTCGGGTGTGGAAACGAGAAGCGAGTCCCGGTCCTTGATAGTTCCCCCGATGTAATAAGGAAGGCCGCAGTTTGCGAAAGAGATGTATTTGCCCTGTTCGAAAATAATGATTTCCGCGTCTTCGCTGAGTCTTCTTGCACGCGCTGCTGCCGAAGCTCCTCCGGCAACGCCGCCGACTATGAGGATTCTTTCCGCCATTGCATTTCTCCCGTCATTTTATCCGTTATTTCTATTAGGCACAGTTTTGAGATATAATAATCTAAATTCCGTGAAATAGCAGCCGGGCGTGATTAATTTGGCGATAAGGGAACAAAATCACGCACCAGCAAATAGATATAGTGTCGAAGCAGTTGAACTTGTGGCAGGGAGGAGCCTAGATTATGAAGTTGCGAGAGTTGATGATTGCCGTCGTTTCGATCAGTTTTATTCTCATTTCGGCGCGGGGGCATTCCGAACAGATGAGCCTTGATGAATGCATCGATTATGCAAAGAAAAACAGTCCTTACCTGAAAGCCTCATTTCAGAAAGTATCCTCTGCCGGCTTTTCAGTTAAGGAAGCTGAATCAGGCAAAAAACCGAGATTCACATTGAGCGAAACAGTTACGTCTACTGACAATCCGACTTATTCATTTATGTCGGTTCTTGATCAACAGAGATTCGAGCCGTCGATGATGGCTACAATAAACGACCCGGGCAGTACGGTGAATTTCAATACGAAACTGAAGCTCGAACAGAGTTTGTATACGGGCGGCTACTTGAAATCCGGGATAAACGCCGCGAAATTGGCTGGAGAGGCTGCCGGATACGAATATGATCGTGAGATCAGAAGTCATGTTATCAAAATTAAGGAATCATTTATCAGGATCAATACCACGAAAAGCACGCTCTCTACGGTCGAGAAGTCGATCGAAACGGCAAAAGCATATTCGGAACTGGCGAGAAACCTTTTTGAGGGAGGCCTGACGGTGGAGTCAGATTACCTGAGCGCTCAGGTCAGGCTCCAGGAACTGAATGAAATGAGAATAAACCTCAGGAACGGTGTTGAGCTATCACTTGCCGGGCTACAGATGCTGATCGGGAGAGAATATCAAGGAGATTTCGATATATCGGTTTATGAAACAGATGACATGAAAGAAGTCAAAAATATTGAGTATTATCTTGAATCAGCAACATCTAATAGAACGGATCTGAAATCTTTAGATAAGGCGATAGAGGCGAAAAAAGCGCAGGTAAAAATGGAAAGGGCGTCCAGGAAACCCGGCATAGGGGCGTTCGCCGAGATGAATCTGAACAACTCCGCTTTTGCGGACAATGACGGCGAGAGCTGGTTCGCCGGTGTTTCGGTGAGCTACCCGCTGTCCGACGGCGGATATTCTGGAAGCAGGATATCGAGAAGCGAAGCCGGGTTGAGCGAACTGGAATGGAACCGGACGCAACTGAAGCAGATGGTTGAGCTTGAAGTCAGGCAGTCCTATCTAAATATGCAGGCGGCAAAGGCGCGGGTCGAATCGGCGGAGAAGGCGGTTTTGAATGCCGAAGAGTCTTACAGGATCACACGAAACAGGTATGAAAATGAATTGGCGATAAATGTTGAAATGCTTAACGGCGAAAGGAATCTGACCGACGCGAAAACACGGCTTCTGAACGCCGGGATGGAATACTGGCTGAGCCTGGAGAGGTTGTTATATGTTGCAGGTTTATAAGAACAGCGGAGGGAAAATAGATATGAAATTCAAAAAGCTGATGTTGTTGGTGATTATACCGGTCATGCTGGCCGGCTGCTCGGCGAATGAGAACGCCGGAAAGCCGGATACCGGCGAGGCCCGGGAAGCGATGAAGGTGAAAACCACGCTGGTTGAACTTGCGAAAACGCCGGATGTGTACCGTGCGGTCGGGACCGTTACGAGCGGGAAGAGCAGTGTTATATCGCCAAGGGTAATGGGCAATGTGGAGGATGTGCTCGTCGCTGAAGGGCAACAGGTGGAAAAGGGCCGGCTGCTCGTGGTGATAGACGCGAGAGAAATAGAGAGCAGGGTCAGGCAGGCCGAAGCAGGAATAGAAGAAGCGAGGCAGGGGATCGAAGAGATAGATGAAGGTATCGCCGCGGCGGAGGCAGGGCTGGAATCGGCGCGGGCCGGACTTGAACTTGCGAAAAAAACTTTCGACAGGTATGAAAATCTTAAAGAAAAGAACTCGGTTTCGAAACAGGAATACGACCAGGCTCTCGCTAAGAAAAAGATGGCGGAGTCGGGTGTCGAAGGAGCTGAGAAATCGCTCGGCGCGCTTCAGGCGAAAAGGAAGCAGATCGAATCGAGGATGGTTCAGGCGGGAGAGTCGAAAAAACAGGCTGAACTCATGAGATCGTACTCGAAGATAACGGCGCCGTTCGATGGTGTTATCACGCGGAAGATGGTCGAGCCGGGACAGCTCGCGTCGCCCGGAACGCCGCTGCTTTCGATCGAAGATTATGAGGACTACAGGCTGGAGGTCCAGGTGGACGAGTCGTTCGTCCAGAAGGTTGTCATAGGAACGGAAGTCGATGTTACGCTGGATGCGCTCAAGGGTGAAATTATAAAGGGCAGGGTTGTCGAGACTGTTCCTACGGTTGATTCGGCGAGCAGGAAATTTGTTGTAAAAATATCGTTGCCGTATGTAGAAGGAATCCGGTCCGGGATGTACGGGCAGGCGCGGTGTCACAGGGGAGATATTGAAGTCCTGAGGATACCTGCGGCGGCGGTTGTCGCGCGGGGCCAGCTCACGGGTGTGTATTCGGTCAAAGACGGAGCGGCTTCGTTCCGTCTCATAAAAACGGGCAGGGAACTGGATGGCGGGATGATAGAGGTTTTATCCGGCTTGAGCGCGGGTGAAGAGATAATAGTTACCGAGCCTCATCTTATCGAAGACGGCATGAGAGTGGAGGTCGAAAAATGAGCAGGATAGGGCCGGCCGGGCGGATAGGCCAGTTTTTCATAAATTCGAAATTGACACCGATTATCGTTATCGTGACGATACTTCTCGGCATATATGCGATCGCGAATACCCCGAGGGAAGAGGAACCGCAGATAACGGTGCCTTTTGCCGACATAATAGTGCCGATGCCGGGCGCGGGTTCCGAAGAAGTCGAAAAAAGGATATCCAAACCTCTCGAAAAACTGATCTGGGAAATAGAAGGCGTCGAATATGTATATTCGATGTCGAGACCCGGCGCGTCTATAGTGAGCGTAAGGTTTTTCGTGGGACAGAACGAGGAAGACAGTTTTGTCAGGCTGTACGATGCGATCATGGGCTCGATGGATCGGCTGCCGCCCGGCGCGATGCAGCCGCTGGTGAAAACGAAATCCATAGACGATGTGCCGATACTGACTCTGACCCTGTGGAGCGAGGAGTACGGATGGGATTCTCTCAGAAGGGTCGCGGCGCAGCTTGCCGATGAAATAAAGAAGATCGACAGGGTTTCGGACGTGGAAATCGCGGGCGGCTTAAGAAGGCAGATCAGGGTTATCCCGGACAACTCGAAACTGATCGCGCACAATGTTTCGCTTAACGGCATCGCACAATCTCTCAGGCAATCGAACATGAAAGTGGATGCCGGGAGTTTTGTTTCGGGGAACAGCGAATCACTCGTCGAGAGCGGCGGGTTCCTGGAGAGCGCCGGAGATGTCGGCTCCGTTGTTGTCGGGGTTAGAAACGGGAAGCCCGTTTATGTTTCGGATGTCGCGGAAGTGGTTGATGGAGTCGAAGAGGCCGAAGATTACGTTTTCATGGGGATGGGCCCGGCGGCTGAACATAAAGGCATCGCGTCCACGAATAAGTTCAATCCGGCGGTGACGATTTCCGTGTCGAAAAGAAAAGGGACCGATGCGGCAAAACTCGTGGACAGGATTTCAAAACACATCGAAGCCGTGAAGCCTCAATTCATCCCGGCGGCGGTCAATATCACGGTAACGCGCAATTACGGCGAGACGGCTTATGAGAAAGTCAATGAGTTGATAAAGCACCTTGCCGGGGCGATCATCGCAGTAACGCTGGTCATTTTGATATCGATGGGATGGCGCGCCGCGATTGTGATCCTGATTTCGGTTCCGATCACATTCTCGCTGACGCTGTTCATTTATTATTCATACGGCTACACGCTGAACCGGATAACATTGTTTGCGCTGGTGTTTGTAACAGGAATCGTGATCGATGATTCCATTATCGTCGTAGAAAATATACACAGGCATTTTTCGATGAAGCGGCTTCCGGTTTTCCAGGCCGCAATAACAGCCGTGAACGAAGTCGGGAACCCCACGATACTAGCAACGCTCACGGTTATAGCGTCGGTTTTTCCGATGTATTTCGTAACCGGGCTTATGGGGCCGTATATGAGGCCGATGCCGGTGGGGTCTTCGCTCGCCATGACCATATCGCTGCTCGTCGCGTTTATTGTGGCGCCTTTTCTCGCCTACCGTCTTCTCAAGGCGGTCGGTGCCGAGGAAGAAGAGTATATGCTCGAAAAGACGATGACATTCAAGATTTACAGGGCGATCATGAAGCCGATGCTGGAATCATCGTTCAAGAGATGGATTTTCCTCGGGTTGATATTTTTCATGCTGATAGGCTCCGTGTCGCTTCTGTTCTTCAGAGTCGTAACGGTTAAAATGCTGCCTTTTGACAACAAGAGCGAATTGCAGCTTATCGTTGATATGCCGGAGGGCACAACGCTGGAGGAGACGTCGAGAGTTACTATGGAAATTGCCGGGACGCTCGCGGATGTGCCCGAAGTTACAGATTTTCAGTTGTATATCGGCAGGGGCGCGCCGATAAATTTCAATGGGCTGGTGCGGCATTATTACCTGAGAGAAGGGTCCAATGTGGCGGATGTGCAGGTGAACTTTCTCGAAAAGGGCCTGAGAAAAGCGGACAGCCATACGATTGCGAAAAGGGTGAGAGGCCCGGTTCAGGAGGTTGCCGCAAAATACGGGGCAAGCGTAAAAATAGCCGAGGTTCCACCCGGCCCGCCTGTGATGTCCACGATGGTCGCGGAGATATACGGACCCGATCCCGAACTCCAGATGGAGATCGCGGAAAAAGTCAAACGGATATTCGAAACAACTGAAGGCGTTGTGGATATCGACTGGATGGTGGAGGACGACCAGAGGAAATACGAGTTCGAGATCGACAAAGAAAAAGCCGCGCTGTCCGGCGTGAATGACGAGCAGATAGCCGGCGCGTTCAGGATAGCTGTCGATGGAATGGATACGGGGCTGGCGCACGTGAGCGGTGAATACGAGGACGTCCTGATAAACCTCCGGCTGCCTGTCGAGCAGAGATCCGACCTCGATGCCATAAAGAATGTCTATGTTCATTCCGCGATAAACGGTAATCTTGTCCCTGTTTCCGAACTGGTGAAAACACGCGAACGGACCGAGGACAAAAGTGTTTACAGGAAGAATCTCAAGCGTGTGGTTTTCGTGACCGGCGATGTCGCGGGCAGGGTGGAAAGCCCGGTATATGCGATGCTTGATATGAGCAAACGGCTGAAAGAACTGGAGTTGCCGGGGGGCTATTCCCTGACGGAATACTATTCGACGCAACCTGAAACGGAAAAGGATTTCGGCCTCAAGTGGGATGGCGAATGGCAGATTACTTACGAGGTATTCAGGGATCTGGGTATCGCGTTCGTTATAGTGCTGGTTCTCATTTATGTTCTGATAGTGGCGTGGTTCCAGTCATTTGTAAGGCCGATGATAATGATGATTGCGATTCCGCTGACGCTGATCGGGATTCTGCCGGGCCACTGGATGCTTGGCGCGTTTTTCACGGCGACTTCAATGATAGGGTTCATAGCGCTTGCCGGCATCATGGTAAGGAATTCGATTCTGTTGATAGATTTCGCGAGGATGAGGCAGGAAGACGGAATGGATCTCAAACAGGCTGTGCTCGAAAGCGGGGCCGTGCGATTCAGGCCGATTGCGCTTACCGCGGGAACGGTTGTTGTCGGGGCTATCCCGATATACCTTGACCCGATATTTCAGGGGCTTGCGGTTTCCCTGATGTCCGGCGCGATAGCATCGACTATCCTTGCGCTTTTCATGATACCTCTCGTCTACTACATGGTCGAGAACGCGGGAGCGGGAAAAATTGAAGTTATCGCATCTGATGAACGGAATCAGGATGCGGTCGGGGAGGACTGATCATGGTAAAAATGCTGATGATAATATGCAGTTCGGAAATATCGGATAAAGTTACGCGGGTTCTGTCGAAATCGGATATCGAGGGATATGCCCGGTTTGAAGGCACAGGCACGAATATCGAGGAGAAAAGCGCTTACAGCAGGGACGTGACATGGCCGGGATGCACTTTTATCATACCTGCCGAAGAATCCCAGTTGAGACCTATCATCCACGAGTTGAAAGGGTATGCCGGAAAATGCGAAATAGAGCCGTGTCTGAAGCTTATCCTGTCTCCGGTAGATGAATTTTATTGATTGCCGGAACAATATGTCATGTGAACTGATTTTATACAGGAGGTGGTATTTATGACGGTGGAACGCTACTTGAGAATGCTTGCGGGGATAGTGGTTGTTGTCAGCGTGATTCTCTCGTATATCATCAGTCCTTACTGGATGATATTGACATTGTTTGCCGGGCTGAATCTTCTGCAATCGGCTTTTACAGACTGGTGCCCGGCGATGACGCTCCTGCGGAAACTGGGAGTGCCTGATTGCGCTGATACCGAAAATATAAAACAGGAGGGATAGAGTGAGCGATAACAATATGAAAGTCACGTTGCAGGGAAATCCGGTTACGCTGGCGGGCGGCATGCCCGAAAACGGTGCCGTGATACCGGATGCGGTTTTGATCGACAACAGTCTGAACGCCGTGTCTTTGAAGGACTATATCGGCAAGATATTAATCCTGTCGTCGGTGCCGTCGCTGGATACACCGGTGTGCCATATAGAAACGAAAAAGTTCAACGAAGAAGCGTCGGCGCTCGGTGAAGATGTACTTGTCTTGACGATCAGCATGGATCTTCCGTTCGCGCAGAAGAGATGGTGCGCCGCCGAGGGAGTGGACAGGGTTGTCACTCTGTCCGACCACAGGGATGCGGCGTTCGGGCAGGCGTTCGGCGTGCTGATAAAGGAATTGAGACTGGATGCAAGGGCGGTGTTCGTTGTTGATGGACAGGGCGTGCTCAGGTACACGCAACTGGTCGAGGAAGTATCTAATGAACCGGATTACGAGGAGATAATGACGGTGGTCCGGGAACTGCTGAAAGGAGAATAATATGATGGGTGAAAGAATGGAGAAGGCATTAAACGAACAGGTCAATGCGGAACTGTTTTCCGCGTATCTCTATCTGTCGATGTCGGCTTATCTCGAATCGGTGGATCTTCCGGGAGCAGCCAGCTGGATGCACATGCAGGCGAAGGAAGAAGTTATTCATGCGATGAAATTATTCGATTACATCCATTCCGTCGGCGGCAGGGTGGCTCTGGAAGCCGTGGATAAACCGCAATACGAATGGAGTTCCATAACGGAAGTTTTCGAAGCGGCCCTCGGGCACGAGAAGAAGGTTACGGCGATGATAAACAATCTGGTCGATATAGCGCTCGAAGAGAAGGACCATGCGGCCAACCAGATGTTGCAGTGGTTTGTTGCGGAACAGGTCGAGGAAGAGGAGTCGGCTACCGAAGTGTTGAGGCAGCTCAAGATGGTCGGTGACGGTCATGGATTGTTTATGGTGGACAGAGAACTGGGAACGAGGATGCCGCCTGCTGAGGCTCCTGCAGACGGCGAGTAAAGGTTCGGCATGTTCTGCAAATGCCGTTGTTATGATATGATTATTTAATTATTGACTGCAAATCCGGATGTAAAATTAAGGGGGAAACCTGATGAAAAAAGTGGCGCTTTTTGCATTTCAGGGCGATCTGACATGTTTCATTCACGTTTTACTCAACGCGCTTGATATGTCCGAGAAAGGATATGCGGTGAAGATTATTTTCGAAGGGGCATCGACGACGCTGATTGAAAAGCTCGCGACCGAAGGTAATCCTGCCGCCGCCCTGTATAAAAAGGTGAAGGAGAAATCCCTGATAGAGGGAGTGTGCAAGGCTTGCGCAGCGAAGCTGGGGGCTCTCGATGCGGCGAAAAGCGAGGGATTGACGATGCTCGATGAACTCAAAGGGCATCCTTCCATGACCAGGTATATCGATGAGGGTTATTCGATAATAACTTTTTAACCTTGATGCTCTGGATTATTCACCTTCAGAGCGGATAACCCCGGGAGGTGCGTTATGAAAAAGTTCAAATATGAAGTAACCACGCATAAAGCGGAGGAACTGGACAGTCTCGTGTATTATTGCAACGAGAAAGGGGAGTGCGAACTGAAAGACATAGTCCTTGATGAAGTACAGTTTCTCGAAACTAAACTTAACGAAAGAGGGCGGGAAGGATGGGAACTCGTTCAGACTTTCATAGGGAAAGACGGGTTTGTTGTTATATGGAAAAAAGAGATATAGCACGGATTTCTCACAGAGAAATCCGGAAAACCGCGATAAGGCCAATCCTGCTGCGTCACAGCGGCGATTCGGGATCGGTCACATACGCAACAGTATGCTCCCTCACCACTCACTTGCTGTTCCTTGTATTATCAGCCTTATCACGATTTTTAACCTGCACCGGTGAGAAATGCAGGATAGGGTTTCGAGATCCCGACATTGCCGGCTGTGTAATCGGCGGTCGAGCCTGGGGGGGATCGGGAGGCGTTCATGGACATTAATATCAGAATCACCGGCGAAGCGGGGCAGGGTGTGCAGACTACGGGCGACCTTTTGAGCCGGGTGTTCAGCAAAGCCGGTTTGTATGTTCTTTCGACACAGAGCTATCAGTCGAGAGTCAGGGGCGGAGAGAATAGTTATGATGTGAGGGTATCCGATCATGAAATATTTTCTTCGCGCAGTGATGTCGATCTGCTTGTCGGCCTGACTGCGGAAACCACCGCGGAGCAGTTGGGTTTTCTGAATAAAAGCGGAATAGGGATAATGGATGGCGATTCGATCGACGGTGTTGCCGGGATTGATATGAAGGCAATAGCGAAAGAGTCGGGCGGGACTGCGATGATGGTCAATACCGTTGCAGCGGGCGCGGTTATGGCTGTAACCGGGCTGGGAACCGGAATGCTTTCCGAGTTGCTTCGGGAAGAGTTCCGTAAAAAGGGCGGCGATGTGGCCGAACAGAATATCAGGTGCGCGGAAGCCGGCGGCAGGGCGGTGGCGCGGCATGCGGGGAAGATCGGCCCGTTGACGCCGGGAGATGCGCCGAAGTACCTGTACAGCGGGAGCCGGGCGATTGGTCTGTCGGCTGCTGTCTCCGGGGTGAAGGTCGTGAGCAGTTATCCCATGACACCCTCCACCGGCGTTTTCACTTATCTCGCGGGAGCGGCGAAAAAATACGGAATAGCCGTCGAACAGGCAGAGGACGAAATTGCCGCGATCAACCTGGTCTGCGGGGCCGCTTATGCGGGCGTTCCGGCGATGACCACGACGAGCGGCGGCGGATTCGCGCTTATGGCTGAGGGGATTTCTCTAGCAGGAATGATGGAGCTTCCCGTCGTGGTGTTTCTATCTCAACGTCCCGGTCCGGCAACGGGGCTGCCTACGAGGACCGGGCAGGAAGACCTTCTTTTTGCGGTTCATGCCGGGCACGGCGTTTTCCCGAAAGCGGTTTTCGCGCCGGGAGATATCAAACAGGCATACGATCTCACGAGAGAAGCGTTCCGGACGGCGCACAGGTTCCAGTCGCCCGTTATCCTTATGGCGGACCAGTTTCTGACGGATATGCAGAAAAATATGGCTGAACTGCCTTTCGAATCCGATCCGATAGACAGGTGTATTGTCGAGGCGCCCTCGCAGGATTATGTCAGGTACGCGATAACGGACACGGGAATTTCCCCGAGGGCGATTCCCGGGGGCGATGTTTTTGTTGTCGCGGATTCCGACGAGCATACCGAAGACGGGCATCTTACGGAAGACCTGGAGGTTCGGGTTCGGCAGCAGGACAAGCGCATGCGAAAAGGAAACGAGATGCTGAAAGAGGAATATTCGCCCGGGATATATCCTGAGCCCGCGGACGAGGTTTTGCTGTGCTGGGGCAGCACTTACGGCCCGTGCAGGGAGGCGGTCGATAAATTGCGCGACGGCGGAAGATCGATATGCATGATTCATTTTGCGCGGGTCTGGCCTCTCGACGGGGATCGGATAAAGAAGCTGCTTCAGGGGCGGCGTGTGATTTCGGTCGAGGGCAATTCAAACGCCCAGTTCGCGACTCTTCTGAAACAGGCAGGCGCGCTTGCCGATTTCGAAACGATCCTGAAATATGACGGGCTTCCGTTTACGGCGGACGAGATTGCGGGGAGGTGCTGATGGCTGGAACAATGAAAATGGAACCGACTGCGTGGTGCCCGGGATGCGGAAATTTCAACATACTGGCATCGCTCGACAGGGCGATAGAGAAAAAGGGCATCGACAGGAAAAACCTCGTGCTTGTATCGGGGATCGGGCAGGCTGCGAAATGTCCCCATTACACGGATGCGAATGTTTTCAACGGGCTGCACGGCAGGGCTTTGCCCGCCGCGACGGGTATAAAGCTCGCGAATCACAGGCTCGACGTGATCATTACCAGTGGTGACGGCGACATGTACGGGGAGGGTGGGAATCATCTCCTCCATGCAATGAGAAGGAACATCGGCATAAAAGTCTTCGTACACAACAACCAGATATACGGGCTGACCAAGGGGCAGGCGTCGCCGACTTCGGAGAAAGGTTTTGTGACAAAGATCCAGGTAGACGGCGTTTTGTCCGAGCCGGTCAACCCGATAGCAATGGCGATTTCCGAGGATTGTTCTTTTGTCGCGAGGTCGAGCTCGGTGATTCCCGGGCATCTCGAGCAAATGATGATCGAGGCGATGATCTGCAAAGGGTTTGCGCTGCTCGATATTCTTCATCCCTGCGTATCCTTCAATAAAATCAACACCTTTAAATGGTATCGGGAACGGGTAAAGGAACTGCCTGCGGATTATGATCCCCATGACAGGGTCAAAGCATTCGAAACATCTCTCAAATGGGGGGATGAAATACCTGTTGGGGTTATCTACAGGAGCGAAAGGAAGAGTTTCGAGGAACTTCTGCCGGTGCTGTCGGAAGGAACTCTTCTCGAATCGTTAAGCAAATAAAAAGTTCATGAGTTTGAGCCGCGACCGGCACAACCGGGGAGGGATTTTATGTGTGCTGAATTCAATGAAGAAAAAATTGTCAGGTCGATAAATCCCGCGACGCTTGAAGTGAACGCCGATCTGCCCGCGACCCGCGTTGAAGAATTAAAGGGCATTGTCGATAAGGCGCGGGAAGCGCAGGCCGGGTGGTCGGGGCTCGGCATGAAAAAGCGGCTGGATTACCTGTCGAAAGTCAATCGTTACATTATCGATAACGTCGATGAGATTACACGAGTCATAACAATCGACAACGGTAAAACGTTGCTGGAAGCGCTCAATACAGAGTTGTACCCGGTGATGGACGCGCTGAATTTTGTGGCCTCGGATGCAGGCACGCTGTTCAGGCCTGAAAAGCTGAGCAACCCGATATTCCCCATCGCGCGTATCGAGAGTGAGAATATCGTGCAGCCTCTCGGTGTAGTGGGGATGATATCTCCGTGGAATTTTCCGTTCGCCATCCCGGTGACGGGGATCATATTCGCCGTTGCCATGGGAAACACGGTTGTTCTTAAACCGTCCGAATTCACTCCGCTGGTCGGCGACCTGATAAAGAGGATATTCAGTGAGGCGGGTTTCCCGCAGAGCGTTGTGAGTGTTGTTCAGGGAGCGGGCACGATTCTCGGCGACCCCCTGCTCGAAACGGGGCTGGACAAGGTGGTGTTCACGGGCAGCGTTCCTGTCGGCAGGCACCTTATGCGCAAAGCTGCCGAAAATCTCACCCCGATAACTCTTGAACTCGGCGGCAAAGATCCTTTCATCGTCCTTGAGGATGCCGATATCGAAAGGGCTTCGAGCGCTGCCGTGTGGGGTTCGTTCGTTAACGCGGGGCAGGTCTGCGCCTCAGTGGAAAGAGTTTATGTGCATGAAAATATTTATGAGAAATTCATCGATTCGGTTTTGAAGAAGACAGGCGGGATAAAGGTCGGCAACGGGCTGGACTCGAAAACTGATATGGGGCCGATGATTAACGAAAGAAGGCTCGCGCAGGTCGAGGATCATGTCCAGGATGCGGTCGATAACGGGGCGCGGGTTATTGCCGGGGGCCGGCGGGTAAAAGGGCTGCCCGGCTGGTTTTTCGAACCGACTGTTATCGTGGATGTCGATGGTGGTATGAAGTGCGTCAGGGAAGAAACATTCGGGCCGACGATGCCCGTGATGACTTTTTCGGATGAAGACGAAGTGATCGCCATGGCCAACGACAGTGACTATGGTTTGCTGTCGAGCGTATGGACTTCCGATATTGACAGAGCGAGGAAGTTGTCGGAGAGAATCGAAGCCGGCACGGTGGTAATAAACAACTGTCTCCTGACGTATGGCTTCGCGCAGGTGCCGTGGGGTGGCGTCAAGAACAGCGGAATCGGTGTCACTCATTCCATGCACGGCCTGATGGAGTTCGTGCGAGTGAAAAACATAACCACGCAGAAAAGGATGCTGAAGGAAGATTTATGGTGGTATCCGTATTCGCAGAATAAATACGATGCCATGAAAGCAGGGCTCAAATCGCTGTACTGCGACGGCCTGATATGCCGCGCCGGTGATTTCGTCGATGCCGTGAAAGCGTTTAGAGTCTATCCCAAAACCCGCTCCGTCGCCCCGAGACCTTCCGGCCCGAGACCGAGCGAATAAGATGAGGGCAAGGCGGGCGAAGCAGGCGATGCCGGAGACATCGGCGATGCAGAACAACGCAGGCACCATCTTTTGCAGCCGGTCGAAGCCAGGATGGGGTTCTGGGATAGGCTCTTAATCCGATGAGCAGAAAATAGGGAGGGATCATCATGTCGAAAAACAGACTTGTTGAACTTCTTGGAACAGACTACCCGATAATTCAGGCCGGGATGGTGTGGGTATCCGGCTGGAACCTTGCAGCCGCGGCGTCGAACTCGGGTGTTCTGGGAACGCTCGGCACCGGCTCGATGACGCTGGATGAGATCAGGTTCAACATAGGAAAAATGTTCGAGGAGACCGATAGACCTTTTGCCGTGAATATTCCCATGCTCAGGCCGGATGCGGCGGAAATCGGGAAAATCGCCGGTGATATGGGTGTCGGGATAATCATATCGTCTGCGGGGAATCCGGCGAAAATAGTCCCGTTGTTAAAAAGGGACGACAATATTCTCATCCATGTAGTCCCGTCGGTCAAAGGCGCGAAAAAGGCGGAAAAAGAGGGCGTCGACGCGATAATCTGTGAGGGATACGAGGCCGGCGGCCACAACAGCCCGTTCGAAATCACTACACTGGCGCTCACCCCGCAGGTTGTCGATGCGGTTGATATTCCCGTTATCGCCGCCGGGGGAATCGCGGACGGGCGTGGTATCGCGGCGGTCATGGCGCTCGGGGCCGACGGCGCTCAACTCGGGACGAGATTCATCGCGACACAGGAATGCGATGCCCACGACAATTACAAAAACCTGATCGTCGATTCGCCCGATACGGAATCTTGCATCATTGGAAGAAAGTTGAGTATGTTGAGAGTTCTCAGGAACCGGTTTGCAGCCAGGATGGAAGAAGCTGAAAAATCAGGCGCTGCTGAGGATGAGCTTTTTAAAATAATCGGAAGCGAGTTCAACCGCAACCGCGCGGCGGCGAGGGACGGAGACCTTGAGGAAGGCGCTTTTCAGGCGGGGCAGTCGGCGGGTATGATAAAGGATATTCCAACCGTTTCCGAGCTTGTGGAAAGGCTTGTCAGGGAGTACGAAGAGTCGAGAAAATCGCTTCGGGTTATCTGATGACGACTTTCGACTTTTTGATATTTATAATCATTATATGTTGCGGAAGCCATGACGTTTTTGTGCGAAACACATGGTTTAGCCCGGATTTCTCACAGAGAAATCCGGAAAACCGCGATAAGGCCAATCCT
>DAOSYA010000031.1:0-31619 GCA_035380865.1 bacterium | reverse complement strand
GCCCGGGCAGGCATAGATAAGAAAAGACTGGATCCCTGACAAAGACATTCAGGGATGACAGCATTGGATAAAACAGATTATTTCCGGTTTCGCAACAAAGAGAAAACCTTTGTGGCATTGTCGATAGTGCCGGATTAGCCTGCATTTCTCACCAGCACAGGTTAAAAATCGTGATAAGGCTGATAATACAAGGAACAGCAAGTGAGTGGTGAGGGAGCATACTGTTGCGTATGTGACCGATCCCGAATCGCCGCTGTGACGCAGTAGGATTGGCCTTGTCGCGGTTTTCCGGATTTCTCTGTGAGAAATCCGGGTTAGTTCTTCTATCGGCACCGGGAAATGTATTATTTGTGTTTCTTTTTGTATTTATCTGGTAGTATATACAGACAAGCAAATTCTAATTAGGAAGAGATAAACGTGTTGAAATCCGCGAAGACGAGATTCTTGGTGTTGACGGCGATGGTTCTGATTCTGGGCGCATCGGTTGCGATTGCGGAATCAGCTCAGAATGTAGAACTGGTTGGTGAGTTTGTCACAGACACTCCGAGGGATGTGTTTGTATCAGGTGATTATGCTTATGTAAGCGCGGGAAATGTGTTTTTAGTTGTTGATATCTCTGATCCGGCGATGCCGGTTCGCGCAGGGTACTGCAAAACGCCGGGGATTGCGTATGATGTATATGTGTCAGGCGACTATGCGTATGTAGCAGATTATGGAGCGGGCCTGCGGGTGATAGATGTCTCCGATCCGGCATCGCCGGTGGAAGTCGGTTTTTATGACACGCAGGGGGATGCGCTGGCTGTATATGTATCGGGCGATTATGCATATGTTGCCGATGAGGATGAAGGTATGCGGGTGATAGATGTCTCCGACCCTGCATCGCCGGTGGAAGTTGGATATTTCAAAATGCGCAAGAGGGAAAAAGCAAATAGCGTGTATGTATCGGGCGATTATGCGTATGTCGTGTATGGTGATAATAGTAATAAAGGCCTGAGGGTAATAGATATATCCAATCCCTCAATGCCGGTGGAAGTTGGATATTACGACACGCCGGGATTGGCACAAAATGTCTATGTATCGGGCAATTATGCGTATGTCGCGGATGGATGGGAAGGTATGCGGGTGATAGACATCTCCGACCCTGCATCGCCGTCGGAAGTTGGATATTACGACACGTCCGGACATGCCTATGGTGTATATGTGTCAGGCAATTATGCGTATATCACATGTTCCAGTGGATTGCCGGTGAGCAAACTGTGGGTGGTAGATATTTCTGATCTGACATTGCCCGTGGAAGTTGGACATTACGATACACCGGGATATGTGTATGTGGCAGGTGATTATGCATATATCGCGGCTAAAGAGAACGGTCTACGGGTGGTCGATGTCTCCGCCCCTGCATCGCCTGTGGAAGTTGGATACTACAATACATCGGGATATATGTATGATGTGTATGTGTCGGGCAGTTATGCATATGTTGCAGATCGTCATGAAGGCCTGCGTGTGATAGATATGTCTGATACGACGTCGCCGGTGGAAGTGGGCTATTACGACACGCGAGGTTTTGAACATGCTGTCTTTGTGTCGGGCAGTTATGCGTATGTCACGACTGAATATTCCGGTCTGCGGGTGATAGACATCTCCGACCCGGCATCGCCTGTGGAAGTTGGAAATTACTTACCGCGCATGCGGGGAAAAGCAAATGGCGTGTATGTGTCCGGCAATTATGCGTATGTTGTATATGGTGGTGATAGTAATGAAGGCCTGAGGGTAATAGACGTCTCAAACCCTGTATTGCCTGTGGAAGTTGGATATTGCGAAACACCGGGTAGTGCAACTGATGTCTATGTGACTGGCAGTTATGCGTATGTTGCGTATCAGTATGAAGGCAGCCTGAGAGTTATTGATATTTCCGACCCGACATCGCCGTCGGAAGTTGGATACTACGACACGCCGGGATATGTAATGGATGTCTATGTTTCGGGCGATTATGCGTATGTCGCGGAGGCTACTAAATATTTTGGATCTCAAGAAGGTATGAGAATACTGGATATATCAAACCCGGAATTGCCTGTTGAAGTTGGATTTTATGACACATTGAGGAATGCAAATAGTGTCTATGTGTCAGGCGATTATGCATATATCGCGGCTCAAGAAAACGGTCTGCGTGTGATAGATATCTCGGACCCGGCATCGCTGGTGGAAACCGGGTATTACGACAAATCGCTATATGTCACAAACGTATATGTAGATGATGATTATGTGTATATTGTAAACGGGTGGAGCGAATTAATTGTGCTGGAGTTTAAACCTGTCGCTGTCTATGGATGGGATCCGGCTGATGGTTCCGTGCTTACCAACACGACATATTCGATAAATTTCGAAACAAATATAACTGCATGGTGCAGGTGGGCCTTATCCGATGTCGATTACTCGGAGATGGAAGGCGTTTGTATAAGCGATGGCTCTTTTCGCCACAGATGTGATGTGTCGGGCATGACTACGGGTGAAAATACTGTATATACTGCATGCTGTGATTCGTCCGGCAACGAGAATTCAAATGAAACAAAAAAGCATCTGTATTACACGGTCAGTCTTCCTGAAAAATCGGCGACGGCACGGGCTCCGAGCTGGGATTTAGAGCTTGCCGGCGGCAATCCGCAGGCTGTGTTCGTTTCCGGTAACTATGCCTATGTTGCGGCGATCGGCATGCTTTCGATTGTTGACATTTCGGATCCGGCGATGCCTGTTCAGATTGGATATTCCGACACTTCGGGCTCCGCACTCGATGTGTACGTGTCGGGCAGTTATGCGTATGTGGCAGATGGTCCTGAAGGTATGAGAGTACTGGATATATCCGACCCGGCATCGCCTGTCGAAACGGGCTGTTACGACACACCGGGGAATGCAAATGGCGTCTATGTGTCGGGTAGTTATGCGTACGTCGCAGATGGTTGGGGAGGTCTCCGTGTTATTGATACCTTTAATCCGGCATCGCCGGTAGAAGCCGGATATTACGATACACCGGGATATACGTATGATGTGAATGTGTCGGGCAATTATGCTTATATCGCGGATGGGTATGAAGGTCTGCGCGTGATTGATATCTCGGACCCTGCCTCGCCTGTGGAAGCCGGATACTTCAATACATCGGGAGAAGCAATCTCGGTGAATGTGTCGGGCAATTATGCGTATGTCACAGATGGGCATAGCGGCCTGCATGTGATAGATACATCCAACCCGGCATCGCCGGTGGAAGTTGGATATTACGACGCTCCGGGGCATGCGATCGGTGTGTATGTATCGGGCAGTTACGCATACATCGCGGATGGAGAATCGGGGCTTCGTGTGATAGATATCTCCGACCCGTCGTCGCCGGTGGAGGCAGAGCACTACGACAGGCCGGGATATGCACAGAGTTTATATGTAGTCGGCGATTATATTTACGTTGCTGACGGGGGATTCGGATTGGTTGTGCTGGAGTTCGATGCGGGGATTCCTGATACTGCCTCTCCGGATCGGCATTAATCCGGATTTCTCACAGAGAAATCCGGAAGATCGTGATAGCACCTGTCCTCCTGCGCCGGGTGACATGCACAAGCTTTGTGCATGAATCAGCAAAAAACGGTTCGGGTTCGGAATACACGGAGACAGGATATAAGATTTTCTGAGATGGGGACTTTTCAACAGCATCGTAAGGTGTCTTCGGAATGCGCATGGACACCACAGATACTATGACGAGAGGCACATGATGAAAATCAACTTCAGAAAGTTCCTGAATAAGTGGGCGAAATTCGGTCTGGGCTATTCCCTTTTCTTAATTCTGTCATTTTTGATAATAATTTCTATTCCTTTATTACGTACCAGTTTCTTGTATTTGGCATGGGTATGCATGTTTTTCATCGTATGGTTTGCTTACGTGATTATAGGGGCAGTGATTTTAATAATACAAATCTTCATTGAGGTTCTACAAAAATTTAAGAATAGTCGATCAAGCTTTTAAACTGCGCTGGTGAGAAATGCAGGTTAGAGGGGACAGGGCTTTTCCGGTTTTGAAACAAAGGGAAAATCATTACGATATTGTCGATAATGTCGGAATAGTTCTTTTATCGGCACCGGGAAATGTATTATTTGTGTTTCTTTTTGTATTTATATGGTAGTATATACAAACAAGCAAATTCTAACTAGGAAGATATAAACGTGTTGAAATCCGCGAAGACGAGATTCATGATGTTGGCGGCGATGGTTCTGATTCTGGGCGCATCGGCTGCGATTGCGGAATCAACTCAGAATATCGAACTGATAGGCGAGTTTGTCATAGGCAAACCGAGGGATGTTTTTGTATCAGGTGATTATGCTTATGTCAGCGCGGGTGAGGTGTTTGCAGTTGTTGATATCTCTGATCCGGCGATGCCGGTTCGGTCAGGGTACTGCAAAACGCCGGGGACTGCAAATGGCATCTATGTATCGGGTGATTATGCTTATGTCGCTGATAGTGGTGAAGGATTGCGGGTGATAGATATAGCCGACCCGGCATCTCCTGCTGAGGTCGGATATTACGACACGCCTGGAGAAGCACTGGCTGTTTATGTATCGGGCAATTATGCGTATGTCTCTGATGGGTATGCAGGACTGCGGATTATAGATATCTCCGATCCGGTATCACCTGCGGAAGCCGGTTATTATGACACACCGGGTTATGCAAGGGATGTATATGTAACAGGCGATTATGCGTATGTTGCGGATGATCATAAAGGTCTTCGTGTTGTAGATATATCCGATCCGATGTTGCCGGTAGAAGTTGGATATTACAACACGCCCGGAATAGCTAATGGAGTACATGTCGCGGACGACTATGCATATGTTGCGGGCGAAAGATTTGGTTTACAGATAATAGATATCTTCGACCCGGTATCACCGGTACAAGTTGGATATTACGACACGCCTGGAGAAGCAAATGGTATCTTTGTCGCGGGCAATTATGCGTATGTCGCGGATAAAAAAGAAGGGCTTCGGGTGATAGATGTCTCCGATCCGGCATCGCCGGTGGAAGCAGGGTATTTCGACGCATCCGTGGAAGCTTATAATGTACATATCTCGGGTAATAAAGCATATGTTGTGGATTATAGGGTGGGCCTGAAGGTGATAGATATATCCGACCCGGTATCACCGGTGGAAATTGGATATTACATTGATCAATGGGAAGCCACCGGGGTATTTGTGTCGGGTAATTATGCATATCTTGCCTCGGATTTATTACTGGTGATAGATGTTTCAGATCCTGCATCGCCGGTGGAGATTGCATATTACGATACGCCGGGGGAAGCGCAGGATGTGTATGTCGCGGGCAATTATGCGTATGTTGCGGATAAACAAGAAGGGCTTCGAGTGATAGATATCTCCGATCCGGCATCGCCGGTGGAAGTCGCATATGAGGATACGTGGTATCAGGCTTTGAGGGTAGTTGTCGCGGGCAATTATGCGTATGTCGCGGATGATTGGCTTTTACAGATAATTGACATATCCGATCCGCTGAATCCCGTAAAAGCAGGATACAGTCAGGTGGCAAATGATCCATCTTATTTAGAATTTAGAGGGTGTATAGACGTTCATGTAATTGGCAGATATGCATATGTCGCAACCTATGACGGGCTTGTGATCCTGGATATTTCCGATCCTGCGAATCCGGAGGAACTCGGTTCTTATCTGGGAGTGGGGAACATAGACAGTGTGTATGTCTCAGGAAAGTATGCATATCTCGGTTCGTATGGATTACTGGTATTAGATGTTTCCGACCCGACATCTCCAAGAAAGATCGGAGAAGACATGACATATGGTGCCAGGGAGATATATGTAGACAGCGGTTATGCTTTCACTGTTGATTACCAAACTTTGAACGTTATTGATGTTGTAGACCCATCTGATAAGAAATTGGTCGGTTATTATACTGGATCGGTATGGAACAATGATTTGCATTTGGCAAATGGTTATATTTATGTTGCAGCTTATGGGTATGGATTGATGATTTTCAAATTCGATGAAGATTTACCTGACACGAGAACGCCTGTTCAGATGAATTGGAGCCCTGCGAATGGCTCCGTGCTTAGCAACACGACATATTCGATAAGTTTCGGGACGGACGAGAACGCATGGTGCAGATGGTCTTTGACCGATGTCGATTACTCCGAAATGCACGGCGCTTGTATAAATGATGGTTCTTTGAGCTACCGATGTGATGTATCGGACATGACTACAGGGGAAAATACTGTATATATTGCATGTAGTGATTTGTCAGGCAACGAGGATTCAGTAGAAACGAATAAACATCTGGATTACACTGTCAGCCTTCCTCTGAAACCGCCCCCGGATAGCAGGAGCAGTAATATTGATTTTTTCGGCGAGATTGGCGGTGGCAGCCCTCAGGATGTTTTCGTTTCCGGTAACTATGCTTATGTTGCGGCGCTCGGTATGTTTTCAATTATTGATATTTCGAATCCGTCGATGCCTGTTCTGGTAGGATATTATGAAACAGGAGAATCGGCACCGGATGTATATGTTTCGGGCAGTTATGCATATGTTGCGTATGAAAATGCAGGCCTGCGTGTGATAGATATCTCCGACCCGGCATCGCCTGTGGAAGTCGGGTCTTTCGCCCCATTCGGTGAAGTAGTGGACGTATATGTTTCAGGCAGTTATGCGTATGTCGCGGCTGGAAGAAACGGTCTGCGGGTGATAGACATTTCAAACCCCTCATCGCCGGTGGAAGTCGCACATGAGGATACGTGGTATCAGGCTTTGAGGGTAGTTGTCGCGGGCATTTTTGCGTATGTCTGGGGTGATGGGGAAGGCCTGTGTGTAATAGACATCTCCGACCCGGCATCGCCGGTCATAGTCGAATATTACAGTATTCCCGGAGGCATGCAAGACGTATATGTAGTGGATAATTATGCCTATATTGCGAATCGCTCCATGGGTTTACTGGTGGTTGATATCTCCGATCCCGCATCATTCGCGGGAGTCGCACATTTTGACACATCTGGATATGCGCATGGGGTACATGTATCCGGCAATTATGCGTATGTCACGGATGGGGAAGCCGGTTTAAGGGTGATAGATATATCCAACCCGGCATCGCCGTTTGAAATTGGAAATTTTGGGACCTCGGGAAACGCCGTTGGGTTAGACATCACGAACAGTTATGTCTATGTTGCTGACGAGGTTACAGGACTTAGGGTAATAGATATCTCAGTCCCGTCATCCCCTGTGGAAGTGGGGCAATATGATTCACAAAGAGTGTCAGTCAGCGCACAGGGCATATTCGTGCATGGCAGTTATGCGTATGTTGCGGACGGAGAAACCGGTCTGCGGGTGATAGATATCACCGACCCGGCGTCGCCGGCGGAAGTTGGATTTTATGACATAGATAGAGGGGCAAATAGTGTATATGTGTCCGGTAATTATGCGTATGTCATGTATGGGTGGGAAGGTCTCCGGATTATCGATATCACCGACCCGGCATCGCCTGCAGAAGTGGGTGGGAGGTCGGGATCCTCAAGTGATGTCTATGTGTCAGGCGATTATGCATATACTGCGAATTATGGATATGGTCTGCGTGTAATAAATATCTCCGATCCGGCATTGCCCGTGGAAGCTGGATATTACAATACGCCGGGATCTGCACATGGAGTGTATGTCTCGGGCGGTTATGCTTATATCGCGGACTATGAAGACGGCCTGCGGGTGATAGACATCTCGGATCCGGCATCGCCGGTAGAAGTTGGATATTACGACACACCGGGAGAAGCGCAGGATGTATATGTATCCGGCAATTATGCATACGTCGCGGATGTTTCAAGAGGTTTGCGCGTGATCGATATCTCGGATCCGGCATCGCCGTCGGAAGTTGGATATTACAACACGCCGGGAGACGCACAAGGGGTTTATGTGTCGGGCAGTTATGCGTATGTCGCGGATGATCATAAAGGGCTTCGCGTGATAGATGTTTCTGATCCGACATGGCTGAAAGAAGCCGGGTATTATGACATGCCCGGCCAGGCAAAAGATGTGTATGTGGTTGGTGATAAAGTCTATGTTGCAGTTTATGGATACGGACTGGCGGTGCTGGAGTTCGATGCTGGAGAAATTGATATAACACCGCCGTTAGCGCCTGAGTATGTGTACGACGGGACGGGTGAAGATATTGATATTACTGTATTGACCGGGAAGATTTCGGCGAACTGGGCGGCGGCTTCGGACGCGGAATCCGGGATTAGAGCTTACTGGTATGCGGTCGGGACAACGACGGGCGCGACGGATGTTGTGGACTGGACGGATAACTCGCTTGAAACCTCGGTGACAGTTTACGGAGTGTCGCTGATCGACAAACAGATTTATTACTTCTCGGTCATGGCGCAGAACGGGATCGGTTTTTACTCCGAGGTGGCTGTATCGGACGGGGTTACCGTGTCGGAAGAACCTACGCCGACGGATTTGGTCATTACAAGCGGATGGAATCTTGTGGGAGTATCGTTACAGGGGATGGTTATCGACCCGGAATCTGTTTTTGCCGGAAATGACTTTTGTATTGTGGATATCAATGCGGGGGATGCTTATCTTACCGAGCCGGGCACGGTCGGGCTGGATTTCGTTTCCGGCTATTGGATTTACTCGGACAGCGATATCGGGACAGTCGATGCGGTTTCCGGCTCTGAATGCACAAGTACAGAATATAAGATCAAGCTGAGTCCGGGTTGGAACGCTTTTTCAAATCCATACAACGAGAAGTTGCCGTGGGCTGATTCCAACGCAAAAATAGGGCACTATTACACCGAATATGGAGAATGGGTTGTACACAGCGGTTACAGGTACGAAAGTCTGATGGTTATCTACAGTTACGAGGATGGAGTATATACAAGGATTGAGCCGAACGCGGGAAATTATCTTATGCCCTGGACGGGTTACCTGATATATGTATCCGGCACTTGGGATCTGATTATCACAAAATAAAATAATGCAATCCACGCTTATAGAGCCGCACCTGCGCGGCAGGAAGACAGGCCTCGGTCAGATAAGCCTCCGGCGGCCAGAGACAACTTTTTGAAAAAAGTTTTCTCTGGACTCTTTCAAAAACTTCTCGACCGAATAAAGCAAAATGTGGCGAAGACACATTTTGCTCTATTCTCGACTTTTCTCAAAGGTGAATTCATATGACACGTTGTCCGCTGAAGTATAACGATTCCTCACATGCTCAAAACAAGTTTGAGCATGGCACCCGACAGGCCCCGCCTGCTTTTTGTCCTCTTACGTACTCACTTTGTGGATTGCTCAATGTAGCAATATGTATATTTAATTTGGAATGCGGCGATTCATCGCCGCTTTGCATTGCCGGGAATTTATTACCGGCTATTTCCCGATGCGATCAAAAAACTGAGCAATAAAAGTCAAAAAAAAGGTTTTGAGGAATAACGAAACAAAAAGGTGTTCTGAAATCCATTGATATTTCAGGCTGAATAGGTTATAAATATGAATAGATTCATAATTGGAGATGGTTCATGCCGGGATTGAGGGAAATAAAAAAGGGACGCCGGGAACGCCGGATTCTGGATGCTGCCGGCGCATTGTTCGAGGAGCGCGGGTTCACGCCGGTGAGCATGGAGGAAATCGCGGCGCGCGCCGAGGTCGGCGTGGGGACGCTGTACAATTATTTCAGTTCGAAGAAGGCATTATTGTTGTCGATTATCAGCCGCGACACCGGCATTGCGCTGGAGAGTGCGCAGCGCATTATCGATTCGCCGCCGGACGGCTATGTGGATGCGATGACCGAGATGCTGTACGTGTATTTCGAGAGTTTTTTTTCGAGGTATCCTAAGAAGCTGATGCGCGAAATAATGGCGGCGTTTTTCAGCAGCATGGCGGAGTTCGGCCCGGAGCTGATGGAGCAGGACATGCGGATGATATCGCAGATAGCGCTGCTGGTCGATGTTTTTCAGCGAAACGGGCTGGTCGGTGGCGATGTGCCGGCGCAGGATGCGGCGTTTGCGGTTTATTCGGTATTGATGGTTCAGAGCATGGTGTACATCTCGCTTGAGACGATGACGCTCGGGCAGTTGAAGGAGAGTTTGCGCCGACAGTTGAGCCTGCAGTACGAGGGTTTGCGGCGGCGCGGCTGATGCCGCGGAAAGAGGTGCTTTACTATGAAAAGGATATATGCGGGGGCGGCGGTTCTCGCGTTGTTTGTGTTCTGTTGTGTTTCGGTGTCGCGCGCCGCGCCGCCGGCGCATGAGATTCTGGATGCGGTGGACGACCTTTACCGCAGCAGTTCGAGCAGCGGCAGGGTCACCATGCGGATCGTGAATAAAAACTGGCAGCGCGAGCTGACGATGGATATGTGGAGCAAGGGCAAGGACAGGTCGCTGATCCGGATTCTTTCGCCGAAGAAGGAAAAGGGCACCGCGACGCTCAGGGCCGGCAACGAGATATGGAACTATCTTCCGAAGGTCAAGCGCGTGATAAAACTGCCGTCGTCGATGATGTCGGATTCGTGGATGGGAAGCCATTTCACGAACGACGATCTCGTGAAGGAGAGCCGCATGGCGGACGATTATGAATACGGGATAAATTTCGAGGGCGAGCGGGAAGGCGCCCGCGTGGTTTCGATCGCGTGCACGCCGCTGCCGGACGCGGCGGTGGTGTGGGGGCGGATCGATGTGACAGTGGATGCGGCAACGCTGATCCCGGTGAAGATCGATTATTTCAACGAGGATCTCGAACTGACGCGGACGATGGAGTTTTCGGACATAAAAGAGTTCGGGGGCAGGAAGGTTCCTTCAGTTATGACCATCCGGCCCGCCGATGAGCCGGACGAAAAAACGGTTGTGATTTATGAGCGGCTGGAGTTCGACGTCGATCTCGATGACGGGATATTTTCGTTGAGGAACCTTCAGAAATGATTGCTGAAACGATAAATGTTTTCAGGTTCGCGTGGCGGAACCTCTGGCGCAACAGGAGCCGTACGGGGGTCGTCCTCGCGGCGGTGACGATTAACATCCTTATTATGATCGTGACGTATGCCCTCATGCAGGGGATGCTCGACCAGGCGGTCGGGCACGCGACGAATATCTCGGTCGGCGAGGCGCAGGCGCATCACCCGGATTACCGCGCCGAGCGTTCTTTCTACGATGTTGTGGATGAGCCGGACGCGCTGCTGGAGTCGGCGCGTACGATGGGTGTGCCAGGCACGAAGCGCAGCTACGGGTTCGGGCTGGCGGCGATGGGGACCAAGTCGGCGGGCGCGCAGTTCTGGGGGATCGATCCTGGCGCGGAGTCCGGGGTGTTCGATATAGACGACCGTGTGCAGGATGGTGCGTTTCTTAAAAGCGATACAAGGGGCGGGGTGGTGCTGGGGCGCAAGCTGGCGTTCTCGCTGTCGGCGGAGGTCGGCGATGAGCTGGTTGTGCTGGTGCAGTGCGCGGACGGCTCAATGGGCAATGAGCTTTACACCGTTACCGGCGTACTCGGCATGGTAAACGACGACATCGACCGGACTGCGGCGCTGATGCACGCTGATGATTTCGAGGAGCTGTTTGTCTCGGGTGGCCGGGTTCACGAGGTTGCGTTCAATTCGCGCGGCGCGGTTGATGCTGAAGAATTCACAGCCGCGCTGTCGGCGCAGTTTCCCGGCGCTGAAATAAAAACCTGGCGCGGCTTGCTGCCCGCGCTTTCTGATATGCTGCATCTTTTCGACGGCATGATAATGGTGTTCGGTTCGATATTCTGTCTCGCGGCGGGACTGGGCGTGATGAACGCGCTGCTGATGGCGACGTTCGAGCGGATACGCGAGTTCGGGGCGATGAAGGCGCTGGGCGCCACGCCGCTGAGGATAGTTCGCGATGTCGCAGCGGAGGCGCTGGTGCTCGCCGCGCTTGCAGGTGTGATCGGCGTGCTGCTTTCGCTTCCGGCGTGCCGCTACCTCGCGGTTCATGGTATCGACACGTCGTCATTGAGCACGGGGATTACTTACACGGGCATCGCGTTCGACCCGGTATGGCGGGCGGTGCTTACTCCGCAGATTGTGCTGAGGTCGGTAGGCTACATGGTATTTTTCTGTATCGCGGCGTCGCTGTACCCGGCGGTTCTTGCCGCGCGGCTCAGGCCTGTCGACGCGATGCGAAAGCAGTGAACGAGGATAAACGCAGCCGGGAGCAGGCCCGGCGGGAGGACGCATAATGGCGACGTTGCTTGCATGGAGGAGTATCTGGCGCAACAGGCGCAGGACGCTCATAACCCTGTTTTCAATCGCCATGGGTTTGACGATTGTCATATTCTTCATCAGCTTCGGCGACGGTGTTTATTTCCAGATGGTTGACGACGCGGCGCGGATGCAGTCGGGGCATATAACCATCGAGAACCCGGACTACAGGCAGGCGCCGGCGGTTGATCTATGGGTGGAAGGAGCGGACGAAGTGCGGCGGAGCGTTTCCGGGCTGAAGGAAGTCGAAAACGCGAAGCTGCTGATACTCGGGCAGGGCGTCGCGCGGTCGGGCAACGGCGCGATCGGCGCAGCGGTGATGGGCGTCGAGCCGTCGGTAGAGAAAACGACGTCGTTTCTCGCGAAGCATATAAATAAAGGCGGCTATCTCGAAGACACCGACGGCGCGATGGTGGTTGTCGGGAGCAAACTGGCAAAACAGCTCAAGCTGGACATCGGCAAGAAGATGGTGCTGACCGCGAACGACGCCAACGGGATACTCGTCGAGGAACTCCTGCGGGTGAAAGGGATATTCGAAACAGGCGTGCCGGAGATCGACGGATACCTGCTCCAGTCGCCGATAGGGTTCGCGAGGAAGTTTTTCGGGCTGCCGGACGGAGCGGCGACGCAGGTCGGGATCGTGCTGTATGATGCCGTATCGCAACAGAAAAGGGCGCGCCGCGAGGTCGGCGCGGCGGCGGAGGGAAGACCGGTGAAGGTGCTTTCGTGGTACGAGGTGATGCCCGAGCTGGCTTCTTATATAAAGATGGACAAGACATCGAACGTGGTGTTCCAGGGGATATTGTTGTTCCTGATACTGTTCACGATTTACAACACGATCATGATGTCGGTGATGGAGCGCAGGCGCGAGTTCGCGATGCTGATGGCGGTGGGAACACCGGTGGGGCTTCTGCGGGCACAGGTCGTTATGGAATCGATATTCATAGCGCTGATCGGCTGCGCGGCGGGGCTGGCCTGCGGGTGGGGCGTTTCAGCCGTGACCGGCTCGACCGGGATCGACATCAGCAGGATGCTGCCCGAAGGAAGCAGCGTGTCGGGTTTCGCTGTGTCGATGATAATGTACCCGCGCGCGACGTTTCCCACACTTGTGTGGCCGACCGGCATCGTATTTATGATAACTTTTTTGATCAGTGTTCTGTCGATCAGAAAAATACACGGCGGCAGCATCGCGGACACGATCAGGGACAATTGAGATATCCGGGTTTCGAAAGGAATGTGATCCGATGGAAATGATAGTCAGGACGAGCGGTTTGACGAAGGATTACGGGCAGGGCGATGTCGCGGTGCATGCTCTGCGCGGGATCGACATAGAGATCGGGCCGGGCGAGTTCGCGGCTATGGCGGGGCCGTCGGGTTCCGGCAAGAGCACGCTGCTGAATATTCTCGGGGGGCTGGACCGAGCGACCGCGGGCGAGGTGGAGGTCGCGGGCAACGCGCTCGTCGGGATGTCCAACTCCAGGCTCAGCAGGCTGCGCCGGGATCGCATCGGGTTTGTGTTCCAGAACTACAACCTGATCCCGGTTCTCACAGCGATTGAAAACGCGGAATACGTGATGATGCTGCGGGGCGTGCCGAGGAAAGAACGGCGCGGGCGGGTGATGGATATGCTGTCGGAAGTCGGGCTGGGGGGGATGGAAAACAGGTTTCCGCGCGAGCTTTCCGGCGGACAGCAGCAGCGTGTGGCGATCGCGCGGGCGATCGTTACGGAACCGGCGCTCGTACTCGCGGACGAGCCGACCGCAAACGTGGATTCGAAAACCGCCGCGTCGCTGCTCGACCTCATGCAGAAGCTCAACGAGGAAAAAGGCGTCACGTTCCTGTTCTCGACCCACGACCACTCGGTTATGAAACGCGCCGGGCGGCTTCTCATGCTCAGGGACGGTGTAATTTCGTACGACGGCGAATCCGCGCGCAGCGTCTACGAGGAAGCCGATTAACCGGAACAGAAATCAGCAGCAGGATAATTAATTCCCTATACAATAACAAGCAAAATGCGTATGGCATGTCTTTTCAGGCGGATGCATTTAACCTGCATTTCTCACCAGTGCAGGTTAAAAATCGTTAGAATGCCTGTAATACAAGGCGCGGCGAGTGAGTGGTGAGGAAGCATACTGTGCCGTATGTAACCGAACCCGAACCGACGCCGCAACGCAGCAGGACAGGTGTTATCACGATTTTTTCGGATTTTTCTGTGAGAAATCCGGGTTAAGGCTATACTTCAGGCAGGGGGAATGCCGGATATGAAAAAGTATTTTGCAGTTACGATATGTTTTGTTTTAACAGCGATATTCATGGTGATGAATGTGCAGCATGCGAGGGCCGCAGAAGCGCAGCCCGTGCGCGGGCCGCTGGACACGCGATGGGCGGCGGACGTGGACCGCGAGGTTCCATGGCAGGAGTATCCGAGACCTCAGATGGTCCGCGCCGGGTGGCTGAACCTCAACGGGCAGTGGGAATACGAGATCACGAAAGCGAACCCGGGCAAGAAACTTCTCCGCGATGATATCAATGTGTATCTTATGAAATACAATTCGGTCAAGAAGGGTGATGACGGGCCGATGTCGGGCAGTATTCTTGTCCCGTTTTCTATAGAGTCTTCGATTTCCGGCGTTATGCGGCAGGTGAGCGAGCGCGAATACCTGTGGTATCGCCGAAGTTTCGAGGTGCCGGCGGAATGGAAGGGCAGGGTGTTGCTGCACTTCGAGGCCGTGGACTGGGAAACAGTGGTATGGATCAACGGCAAAAAGATCGGCGGGCACCGGGGCGGCTATACTCCGTTTTCGTTCGACATAACGGATGCGCTGAACCCGGGCGGCGAGCAGAAGATAGAAGTCAGGGTGTGGGACCCGTCGGATATGGGCCGCCAGCCGCGCGGCAAGCAGGTCCAGAACCCGCATGGTATTTACTACACACCGGTGACCGGGATCTGGGGTTCGGTCTGGATCGAGCCGGTGCCGGAAACGTATATAAAAAGGGTCATGCTCACGCCGGATATCGACAACGGCTGCGTCAGGGTAGGCGTCGAGACTGAGGGCGATACGACCGGAATGACGATTGCGGCTTCCGTGCCGGTTCCGGGTTCTGGAAAACTTATTTCCGATCATGGTGTGCCGGGCGAGACTTTCGAACTTCATTTCCCGGCCGGGACCGGGCCTGAACTGTGGTCGCCGCAGAACCCGGCGCTCTACGATATACAAATTCAACTCGTCAGGGACGGCTACGATGAGCGCGAGACGGTCGATTCGGTGGACAGCTATTTCGGGATGCGAAAGATCGAAGTAAAGAATGATTCTGCGGGTACGCCGAGATTGTTTCTGAACGGCAGTCCCGTGTTTATGTACGGGCCGCTCGACCAGGGTTTCTGGCCGGACGGGATATATACGCCGCCGACGGAGGAGGCGCTGAAATTCGATATCGATACGACTCTTAAGCTCGGGTTCAACATGACTCGCAAGCATGTGAAGGTCGAGCCGCGGCGATGGTACTACTGGTGCGACCGTCTCGGGCTGCTCGTCTGGCAGGACATGCCGAACGGCGAGAGCAGGCCGACAGGCGACGATAAGGAGATAACGAGGTCTGAATCATCTGCGAATCAGTTCGAGGCCGAACTGAAAAGCATGATTGATATGCTCTACAATCACCCGTCGATCGTGATGTGGGTTCCGTTCAATGAAAGCTGGGGCCAGTTCGACACTGCGCGGATTACGAAATGGGTTTCGGAGTATGATCCATCCCGGCTGGTGAACAGCGCGAGCGGCTGGTTCGATCTGGGTGTCGGCGATGTCAAAGACATCCATCACTACCCGGACCCCGCAGCGCCGGAGCAGGAGCCGGACCGGGCGAGTGTTCTCGGTGAGTTCGGCGGGCTGGGGCTGCCGGTGCAGGGGCATAACTGGGAGCAGGCGCTCGCGAGCATCAACGGCTCGAATGCCGGCGCTAAAAACTGGGGATATCGTAACCTCGAAGACACGCAGGAACTGTTCCGGCAGTATGCCGGGATGGTTGATGCGCTGAAGCTGCTTATCACGGGAAAGGGGCTTTCCGCCGCTGTTTATACCCAGATAACTGATGTGGAAGTCGAGATCAACGGCCTGCTGACGTACGACCGCGAGGTATGCAAATTCGACGCCGGTGAGTTTGCTGAAAAGAACCGCACGCTCTATGGCCTGCTGAAATAAAGCTGTGTGACAATATAGTATCCGGGTTGTATGAGGCCTTCAGAAGGAACTGCGCGAAAAGAAAAGTGAAGGTTACTCCGCTCCGGCGCCGATGAGAGGAATGCTCAGCGCCTCGTTTCTCGCGTCGTAAAGCTCCTTGTATTTTCTCGGATTCTTTGTTGCGGTATGAACCCTCATTGCCTGAAGATAGTGCTGGGCCGCTTTTTCGGACTGGTTTTCCCAACCGCCTTCAGTGCCGAGCATCATGTAAAGATCTCCGAGGTTCTCATGCGTTCCGGCGAAATAAAGCGGCCGGCTGTCTATGTCGAACACTTCGAGCGCTTTATTGAAAGCGTCCCTCGAAGCGTCGAAATATTTCATGTCATGGTAAATCGTGTACAGGTATGCGTAAGCGACACCGGTGTTGCCCTGGAGTTTTCCGTATTTGAGAGGCTCGGCGGCGGGCGAGAGGGCATCGGCGGCTTTCGAGTATGCGTCGGCGGCTTTGATCAGCAGAGAGTCCGCATCGCGTTTCTTCGCGAGATCGGAGTAGCACAGTCCGAGCAGCCATTGCGCGTCCGAGTATTCGCCGGGTGTTTTGTCTGCGGGCAGCTTTTCGATGAATGGTTCGAGAAGTGCTACCGCTTCATCGAGGTATTTTTCGGGTTCCTCGATTTTTGACATGGCGAGCAGGTTCTGCGCGGAGTTGTAGATGGCCCTGAATCTCAGTTCTTCCAGTCCCTTGAGCTCGATTGTTGACAGCGCTGTCGCGTAATCCTCGCCGGCTTTCTGTCTGTTCTTTAGCTTTTCTTCCTGTTCCGCGAGCTTTGCGCGCGTGTCTCCGCGTTCGATAAGTGTTTCCGCGTAGTTGAGGGGATATTTATCAGGCGTGTATATTTCCAGAGCTTCGTTGAACTTTCCCGTCGCTCTCAAGTAGCTCGATAGTTCGCCGTCCATCTTCGCACGTGCCGAGAGCAGTTTTCCCATTCCGTTGGCCAGTGCCGCGTATTCGACGGGTTGTTTTTCTTTATCGATGAGGGCTTCCGCTTTCCCGTACTCGTCGAGCGACCACTTGAGATAATCCATAGGCGTTTCGAAAGCCGCCATCGCGTGGAATGCCGCGCCCAGTCTCAGGTGAATGGTAGAAGCGAGCTGCGGCTGCCGCTCTTCGTCAACGGCTTTGGCAGCGGCGCGGTATTGCGCTATCGCGCTGAGCAGATTCTGTTTTCGCGTTTCATCAGCAGTCGCCGCAGCCATATCGTTGTAGCTCCTGCCTTTCAGGTACGCGAGCAGGGCGGCCTCGCCAAGGTTCCTCTGTATAAACTTTTCTTTGTCGAGACTGATGTATAGAGCCAGCGCTTCCTCCGGCTTTCCTTCCGCGCGCAGCCCGTTCGCTTTTCCCATAATCTCGTCAACGTGAGCCCGCGAATCGTCGATCGAACGGTTCATGAAGAAAAACCAGACGAAACCAATACAAAGGATAATAATAATAGGGCCGAGAATCTTCAGCAGCCCCATGAGTTCGGATTTTTTCTGTTCAACGAATTTCTTTTCGAGCATCGTGATTTCTCCCGGAGGTTCTTTCGTCTTTATATTATACGCGAAATGTCAATTGTATATATGCCGCAGGCTGAAGCAGTTCACTTTGCATCCAGCAGCGCGGCGGCAAGCTCCGCGAATCCGTTGCCGCCTTCGCCCTGAGTAATCCATGCAGGTTTCCTGTTTATTCTGTCGGAGAACTGCAACACGTTTGCAACACCTACCGCGTTAGGGAAGTAAGCGAACATAGGCTCGTCGTTCGGAGAGTCGCCTGAAAAAACGACGTGCTCTCGGATAGCGTCGAGGTCTTCCCCGAATATTTCCCTGAACATGGTCTCGGTCATTGAAAGCTTGTCGTAGCCGCCGAACCAGCCGTTTACGTGGATCGAGCTTATTTTTGCGGTTGCGCCCGCCTGCGTGAACAGTTCGACGATTTTCTCTATCGCATCCCGCCCGAGCGGCGGCACATCCTCGCAGAAATCGATCGCGAGATCCGACTCGCGGTAATGCTGGTCCGCCGACACTGCGCAGCCCGGCACCCGCGCGGGGATCAGTTCCGCCAGTTCGGCCAGTTTCTTCCTGTCTGCCTCTCGTTCATCGGCGGTCTTGAAATAACGCCTTACCATCCTGCGGGCCGATTCGTCATAGTAGAAATAAAAAGCGCCGTTCTCGCCGACCACGCCGTCAACCGGCCACATGCGCGCAATGTGATCACACCATCCCGCAGGCCTGCCTGTTATCGGCACAACTTTTATTCCGGCGGCGCGAAGCTGCTCCATCGCGAGCATCGCCGCGCCCGGCAGCCTGCCTCTCAGTGTCAGCGTATCGTCGATGTCGGTCAGCACGTACCGGATCCCGGCCCGCGCTTCAGATGTAAATTCACTCAATGGTCTCATTTTCTCAGTCATACTGAATTTTATACAACGAGCGGGCTATTAATTCAATTACCCGCGCGTGCCGGTTCGGATAAAAGTCCTTATTCAATATTATCTTTTAACGGGGTAACAGGCCCGATGCCTCGGAAATCGAACATCGCGTCGAGCAGGCCCGCAATTTCAATTATGATCCTGAACGGCGTGAAAACCGAGAATCCGAGAGCGATTCCCACGGCGGTTGCCGGTTTGATTCCGGAGCGCGGCGACATGCTGATTGCGAGCGCGACACCCTGCAGCCAGTATGCGGCGAGGCAGAGTGTTGCTGCGATATCGGCGATACCTGAAAAATGCGTCGCGTGCGGCGCGGCGATTTTAGCAATAGCGAAACAGATAAAAACGAAGAAGAACCATTTTGGAGATCGCCAGTTGCGTGCGGGCGGCAGCGGGCGGCAGTTGTGTGATGGGATGAGCGCGAGCAGGACGGCGACGTAAATCGCGGCTCCGGCGGCCGATGCGAGCAGAAGCAGTGTGGCGAGCGGTTGCGACGCGAAAAGTTCCTGAAGACGAAGTGTTTTCATAACCGATATCAGGAACCCGCTGTCGATGCCGATTGATTCGAAGATATCGGCGAGTTTTGCGGCAAGCAGGTTGGCGCGGTGCTGTATGAAGACAACCGGCGCGCCCGCGGGTGGCAGCGAACGCTGGTATAGCATTGTGAGCGCGGAACCCGCGGCAAAATACAGTCCGATTCGCAGCACCATGCCGGAGCCTCCGACGCCGCGAACGAGGTATCTTCCCGCGAGCAGCCCGAGCAATGTGTAAAACAGCATTATCGCATTCAGGCCGGGTATCCATATCGTTATGAATGTGATCAGCACGGCGAGCGCCCAGCGCAACAAGGGATTGCTCACAGCCATACGCGCGAGCAGGAACGAGAACGCCAGCCCGGGCAGCGCAACGAATATTATCGCTATGTTTATCCCTTCGCTCATTCGGTAACGGCCTCGGTCCATTTAAGATTCGAACTGTCGAGCTCGATGCTCGAACCCGGCGCGGGCAAATGTGAACCCGGCTTGAGCAACAGAGCGGGCACGCCGTACTCGCGCGCAAGCGTTGCAAGATGCGAGAGCAAAGAGCCCGACTCGAAGATCACACCCGCAGCGCTGGGGAGCATCCGCGCCCACTCGACGCGAGTGTCGGGAAGAAGCAGAATCGGTTGTTCATCAGTGATAATGTTTTCTCCCGGATCGGCGGGGCGGACAACTGTTCCCGATGCTCGTCCCTCGAAGATACACACGGCATCGATACCGCCCTCGACACGGGTGCCGCGAAGAGGTGTTACGTCACGATCGTAAATCGTGTCAGCCGGTTGAGAATCGCGCATGGCGTTGTAGTCGGCTTTTCTCCGCTCGATTGTTTCGCGTGACGGCGGAGCGCCGGAGTCGATTTCACATGCGGTGAGAAAGAAAATCTCGTCCTCGTGTGAAAGCATGCTGTTTTCCACAAGCTGTCCTGCTGCGGCGAGAGCGAGTGAACGGATCGCTCGGTACGCATCGAGAATCTCGTGCCGCGGCGTTGCCCGCAATGCCGCAAGCCGCCTCGCATGTTTCAGCGTGAGTTTGAACAGGATTCGCTCGTAAGGCACGACGTGTCCGGGTTCCCTGCGCCGGAGTTCGCGAAGGACGATATTTTCAGCATCATTATTTTTAGCGCCCGTATTATGTTTGATCGCGGGCGGCGCGGGGCAGTGGCATGGCGACAGTATCGCCGCTTCGTCCTCATCGGGTATCGGGCCGGAAACGCTGTAACCATACAGCAACGATGTTATGTGCTTCTCCGGGTCAAGCTCGGTCCAGGCGGCCAGCATCCGTTTGAGCGCATCGGAAAGCATCCCCGCGAGCAGCGCGGCACGCAGATGCAGCTTGATGCCGGACTGCGTATCGAGCAACGACTCGAACTCCGCGAGAGTTATGCTGTGTTGCGTATAGGAGACAAGCTTCGTTTTGAGTTCGGCGGCGTATGCTGCTGCTTCTCCGGGTGTATTGCGGATCAGGCGCAATAGTTTGAATGGATTAACGCGAATGTTCCCGGTTTCTGTTCTGCCGAGTGATGCGGCAAGTTTTTCTATCTCCCGCAGGTCAAGATAAAAGAACCCGTTATGCACCGACACGAGCGCAACATCTGGTTCTGCGCCGGTTATCTCCGAATAAGGAGAGAGCAGGGTGCGCGAAGCTTTCAGAGGGTCGAGCAGCGATGCGGCCAGAGGGGTGAGCGGACCGCGCGTGAACTCACCGTGTGCGGGCAGAATGCGTGTTCCCGCGTTTATGAAAGCCGCCGCCGGGCGAGACTGGAAAATAATTAAATCATCGTTTTCGACGCCCCACTCGATATCCTGAGGGGTGCCGAAAAATCGCTCGATGCGCAGGCAGGTGTCGGCTATCTCTTTCAATGTTGCAGGTTCGAGCCGTGAATCCGGGGCCGCGCTCAGTTCGAATGTTTCCTGCTTCGCGCGGTCGAAAACGTAGCGCGAGGGCTGCGCGCCAGCCGACTCAATGATCATTTCGTTGAGGGCGCCGTTTGCGGGGTTGGCCGTGAATGTAACGCCGTTTGCGGATGGCTCGATGCGGCGCTGGACCAGAAGCGCGATGCGTGCGGGCAGCGGATCGATGCCGTGGTGCCGCCGGTATTCCGTTGCGCGTGCCGACCAGTAAGAAGCAATGCAGCGTGCTGTGGCGTGTTCGATATTGCCCGCACGCGAACATGCCACGCTCTCGAACAGGCCGGCGTGGGAGTGGAGCGAATCCTCGCCGCCGAAGGAAGACCTGACGATCCAGAGCGAATGAGGCCCGGCGGCGGATTCCAGCTCTTTGCGCAAACGCGCAAAAGCCGGCGGGCGCGACTCGATAAGATCGAGCATTGCTGCTTCGAGCGCGGCGGGTGCCGCATCTTCGCCCATCGCTTTCCAGTCTTCGTAAATACCGTGCATCATGGACAGTATGCCCGCACGCTTCAGCGATGCCGTTATTTCACTACAGGTTAAGCTGAATCCATCCGCAACGTTGAAGCCCGCAGCGGAAAGCTTTGCGAGCCGCGCAGCCTTGGCGCCGGATCGCTTGTAATCTTCAGCGTCGCGCAGCCGCAGCATCCCGCGCCGCGACCTGATACGACCGGCTATCTGTTCCCGCCTCGATACCGCGCCCCATGCAACAACCGCCGTACAGACGGTGACCACTATGCGTACAAAAATGGATTGTCCCGCCACCGCGGACCAGCCGAGCGCGAGAAGCCCGATGAGCAGCGCAATGCCGGCAGGGATGCACACAATCACAAGGTTTGCGAGCATCAGAAGCCCCGCCGGAATCATCATTATGATTCCGTAATAAACGTCGAAAGCGAGATTCCGGTCAAAGGCATCAAACATGGCTGATTGATAATTATAACACCCGCCGGGTCAGAGCGGCACCGGACGCGACAATCTCGGCTCCGCGGGCCGGATGCACGCAGTCCACAATTCTCAATATGCTATCATTGATGCGCTTCACGATTTGCTGACTGGCCCGGATTTCTCACAGAGAAATCCGAAAGACCGTGAGTATACTATTTATGATAATAATATGGGATACGGCACGAAGCGCATGCCGTCATTCCTGCATGCGGTAGGAGGCTGTTGAAAAATGTTAACACAGAGAGTTTGTCATCCTGAGCGCAGCGAAGGATCTCGCTTTTGGAGCTTATAATTGAGATTCTTCGGTCGCTACGCTTCATCAGAATGACAGAGCAGGGGGCCTCAGCAGGCAGGAATCCAGGAAACTCCGTTTAGTTATTCTATTTTTATTCTGATAATCAATATAACACCTGTTCTGCTGTGCCGGGTGACATGCACAAGCTTTGCTCTGTGCATGAGCAAAAAGCGGATTTTGGGATAGACTCTACAGGCATTCTCACGATTGTTTAACCTGCACCGGTGAGGAATGAAGGATAGCATGATGAAAATCCGCGCCAAACATAAAAGAAGGGGGGCGTTTAGCCCCCCCTTGTTAATTTATTGAATAAGCTGGTAGATTATCAGTCTTTTTTCTCCGGGATTTCGAGGACAAAGAACCTGTTGTAGCCTCTCCGTTCAACGACGATGAGAATATCGTCACCGGGTTTCAATTCATCGATTATATCAATGAAATCTCCGGCGTTATCAACAGGTTTCCGGTCGGCTTTGGTTATGATATCGCCCTGCATAAGCTCGGCCTTATCGGCGGGGCTTCCGGGATCGACGTTCATTACAACCGCGCCTTTGTCGCTCTTGGCATCCAGCTGGCGCGCGATCTCAGGCGTAAGCGTTTTGAGTTCGAGCCCGAGTTCTTCTTCAGAGAAGTTACCGCCGGGCTTCGTCCCTGATGCAACATCATCGGGCCTTTCTTCGAGGCGGACTTTGAGCTGTTTTTTCTTACCGTTGCGAAGAACTGTTATTGTCGCTTTCTCTCCCTTGTCGATGCCTGCCACTTCTTTCTGGAGCTGTTTGACATTCAGTATTTTTGTATCGTTGAGTTGAATTATTATGTCTTCGGCTTTCATTCCGGCTTTTTCAGCGGGCGTGTCATCGAGCACGTTTGTAACAAGCACTCCTTCGGCATTTTTCAAACCGAACGCGCCGGCAAGTCTCTCGTCGATGTCTTCAATGAGAATTCCGAGATATCCCCTCGAAACTTTACCGGTTTCGATGAGTTCTTCGAACACATCCCGGGCCATGTTGATGGGAATGGCGAAGCCGATGCCCATGTTGCCGACTGCGCCCATTATGCCCGACTGCGAGTAAATTGCGGAGTTGATGCCGATGACCTGGCCGTGGATATTCACAAGCGGGCCGCCGCTGTTCCCCGGGTTGATCGCCGCGTCGGTCTGAATGAAATCGTCATACGGACCCTGCCCGATAACTCTTCCTTTTGCGCTAACTATTCCCGCCGTTACTGTGCTTTCGAGCCCGAACGGGTTACCGATAGCTATCGCCCAGCTTCCGACCCGCGCCTGATCGCTGTCCCCGAGCGGCACTGCTGTAAGGCTGTCTTTGGTATCTATCTTTATGACCGCGAGATCGGTCACCGGATCGGTGCCGATAACCTTTGCCTCGTATTCCTTGTCGTTGCCGACGAACTTCACGAGCACTTCATCCATATCTGCCACGACGTGGTTGTTTGTGAGAATGTAGCCGTCATCGCGTATTACAAAACCTGAACCGAGACTGGATTGCTGCATCTTTCTTTTGCCGCTGTTATTGTTTCTCTTATCAAAATATTTATCGAAGAAATCATCTCCGAAGAAATCTTTAAACTGGTCGCCTTCAAACCTGAAGAACGGGTGAGAACTCATTTCAATAATCTTTGTCGTCCGGATGTTCACTACGCTTGGCTTGATGGTTTCCGCCACGCTCACAAAAGCTTCCTGTATATCAAGCGCCGAACTGATTTTCGGCGATGCCGCGATTTTTTTTGTGTCTTCGGCAAGCGAATACTGTACCAGATCGAATCTGGCAGCGAACACTATTCCCGCTATGATCCCGATAACCAGCGCCGACAAGAGCGCAAGTCTTTTTCCGTTGTTTTTCATTTCAAAACACCTCCTGATAATTATGGCTCGACCAGCTGACGCACCGCGCTTCTAAGCGGGTCTAAATTCGAGCTTTTTTCGATCCACGCAGTTGCGTGATGTGCCCTGAAATCCATTTTGAACAATGGGTACGCCGTATTGACTATCACAGGTGTTCCCCCGTGAAGCCTTGATATTTCACCAATCACTTCGAGACCGTTTTTTTCCGGCATTCCTATGTCGAGTATGACAAGATCCGGTTTTTTGTCTCTTGCGATCGATAGGGCTTCATTCCCATCCGCGGCGGTGATTACGTTGTATCCGTCGCTCTCAAACTCATCCTGGTAAAGTTCCAGAATTTCAGGGTTGTCGTCTGCAATTAACAATGTCGCCATCAATTCGAACTCCTATTAAAAAGACAGATCATAGAGAACCAATGTTCCCTATTATTTATAATTGTTTTGCCGGGCGAATCAAAAATATTATTATTCATTCACTATAATATTATTCCTGTTCCCCGAAAACCTGAGCGGTGTAAACCTGGAATCTGCAGCCCTTTTTCCAGGCGTCTGCGGCAAGCCCTGCCTTTGCGGAAAGATATGCCAGCATCGTGTCTCTGTCCCAGCCCTGTTCCGGGGCCACCTGCGGCAGAAACGTTGCCCTGTGGTATCCTTTTTCGAGAATGACGCCGTGTTTTCCGACAACTATGTCTTCGTAGGAATCCACATATTCAGGAACAGACAGTACGGATATCTCTATATCAATATCTTCCAGTTCATTTTCTCTGACCGACGGGAACCTCGGGTCGCCCGTAGCCGAAACGCTTGCCTGTCGCGGCACTATTTTGTAAAGAGGCGTATCGTTTTCAAAATATCCCATGCAGCCCCTCAGCATACCGTGTTTGTTCAATGTCACGAACACGCCGCGCTTGTTGTTGAGCAGCGGGCTTTCGGGCGTGATGTCCGGAAGCTTCCCTGTTTTGATGTATGTATCCAGCGAATTGCGTGCAATTTCAAGGAGTTCCTTTTGTGCGGCTTCATCGAGCTCGCCTCCGTATTCCGGCATTGTCATTTTTTTCTCCTTTGCAAAATACTCATTGGGTGATTCCGAGTTCGATTCAACAGGGTTCAGTTTGCTGTTACTTATCACAACTGCGGAGTATCCCACAACTCCCTGATCGCTTTTCATGCCGGTGATTTCCTGTGACGTAGCATGTCGTACAAGCACGGCGGAATCAGCTCCCAGGCCCTTCGCGGTGTTGATTGCCGACTGGACGGCGCCGTACCCGCACAGTCTGCGCCCCGACGGATCAGCGGTCATGAGTTTCGCAATGCCGTCCGCATCGAGAGCGGTTATGAATCGCAGCGTCTCCGTGTCGAGTTGTTTTGCGGTTTCCTGCGGCCAGTAGTGTGACATATCGGTGCTTGCCACGATGAGCGCGTTCTTGTTTTTCAACACGTTCCTGAGCGCCGACGATGTTATTCTGATGTTTTCCGGTGTCTGGCTTCCAATCAGGATCGGAACAAGTTTGAAGTCTGAAAGAACGCTTTGCAGGAAAGGCAACTGGTTATCGACGGAATGTTCGTTGTAGAACAGCGCGGGCTTGTGCCTGATATTTTTGTGCTGCGCTATAAGCTGGTCGATAATATCATCATCGACAGGTATATCGCCGAGCGGCGTTCTGAAAACAGTTTCTTTGAAAACGCCGATATCGGGATCGTAAACTCCGTGGGTGAATCCTATAACCACAACGGTGTCATAGTGAAGCCCCTCTATCTGTTTGTAAGCCGCCGCCGCAACCGGGCCGGAGTAAACGTAACCGGCGTGCGGCGATATCAGCGCAAGCGGTTTACCCTTGATCTCCATTCTTTCGGCGTCATCGAGGAAGCCGTTCACCATTGATCTCAACTGGTTGCTGTTTCCCGGGAACCATCTTCCGCTGCTTGTGCAATTGAAAACCTGTGCCGGCTCAGTCTGCCGGCTGCCGGTTTCGGAGCTGCCGGCGCTGCGAGCGTTGTCCGAGCAGGCTGTTGCAAGTATCATTGCCGTTGAAAACAGGACAGCCAGGATTATGTATCTTTGTCTGATCATAAAAACGGTTTCAGTCTTTTTCGGCTATTTTACTCAACTCTTTGAGAAGTGATTCGTTATTCTTTTTCATGATGCCGTCTATCAGCTTTGAAACCATCGGGGTCATGAGCGGATGATCGATTTCGAAATCGACGTCCATAGTCATTTCCGTGCCGGATTTATGAGGGGCAAAGTGCCAGTAGCCGTTCAGGTATTTGAAACGCCCGCGCCCGTTATCGACACACGAAAAGCTGCAACTCATTGAATCTTCATCCCATACGTCTTTCTGGACCCATGACATCGAATATGCTTTGGTGATAAGCCGTGCCTGGGCCGTCCATTGCGCAACAACTATCTTCCCGTCGTCCGAAACTTCCATGATGTCGATTTTTTTCAGGCTCGGCAGCACGTTTGTATGGTTGTGAACCTGTTTTCCCATCGAGTAAAGTTTTTCCACCGGAGCGCGGGAGATGTGTTTTGTTTTGATTTTCCCCATTTTGTTTCCTTAAATATAATTGTAACAGAAACAGATTTCAGGCCCAATTATAGCCCGCTTAACCGGAGGTCTATCAGAGCGCTGATTCCCACGCCTTCGACACGGTTGAAGTCCAGCGGGTTGATGCTGTCGCTTGGAACAAAGACTTCCACGTCCAGGTTCTTGGCGGTGAACTTGGTTTCTATCTGTACAACGATCTTCACTTTTCCCACAAGCTCTTTCGGCCCTGTGACCTGTGCGGCCCCGACGCGGGTGCCCGAACCGACCGCAATGATCGGCACGACTTTTGTGTCGGCCTCCGTCGGCACGCCTTTGTTCAGCGTCACGGTATTGATGAAGTCGTTCAACTGGTTGCTGAGCGCATTGGTAAGGACTACGAGCGCAGCGCCGGTCAAAACCTTGCCGACCGTTTTGTCGGTATCAAAAAGATCGCTCAGTTTTGAACCGCGGATCGGACCCGCCCAGATACCTATGACAAAACATGCAAGAAGCGATACTACGGCAATTTTCATTTTCCTGTTCATAATATAATCCTCCGGTTACATACAATGTCTTATCAGAACAATGAAACGGTGGGCGAAAGTCTTTCATACGAATATATCAAAACTATCTCAACGATGTCAATTCGCATATAACCCGCCCATCGATATTATTAGACCGACGGAATTGCAGATGCGTTTCAAATAATTCTCCATTGAATACGGATTATGGCGCCCAGACTGGAGAGAAATCTTCCTGGTCGTAATTATCGGTAATATTAGTCAGGTGATCCCCGTCGATTTCCACTGTGTAAATGTCGGTGTCGGTAGTCACATTCGAATCAAACGCGATTTTATTGCCTGTAGGCGAGAAAACCGGGTTGAGATCGTCGCCCCCGGTATCTGCGACAAGCGAACTCTCGGAAGTGGTGGTGTCATAAAGATATATATCGTAATCGCTGCCGTTGAAATAGGAATAGGTAAGATATCTTCCTGAAGGGCTGAACGCGCAGTTCCTGATCAGGCCACTGTCTGTCACCTGGGTCGATTGCCCGGTGCTGATGTTCATTTTATAAATATTGGAGTCGCTTATCTTCGAGTAATCCATGTGGTAAAGCGACCCGCTGACAAAATATACAAAATCCGAGGACTCGGGGGAGAAGCAGGGATATCTTTCGGGATCATCGGAAGAGTTCGGCCCGGTGTGTTTAACGACATTCTCGCCGTTGGCGTCCGAAGTATAGATATCGTATTCCCTGATCAGGAAGTTATAACCCTGGCCTGTGTTGGCTGACGCATCGCCGGTGAGGGTTATCGGAGAACTCATATCGGTATCATGCCCGATCCATTTCCAGGTGAAGGTCATGCTTCCCGGTGTGCCCGAAGTCGCCATATCCGCGGAATATGTGTATGCGGAAACCTGCATGAAAATGTAGTTTGAATTGTCGATGTTTATGCAGAAATATTTTCCTGTAGGATTATTCGACGAAGACATCGTTGCGCCGTCACTATCAGCAAGAAGGTACTCACTCGCGTATTTTGCGGAACTGGAACAATCGGTTTCCGCGTTTGCCTTCTTCATAGCGATGGAATTGTGATTCGCAATCATTTTCCATCCCGACGCCGCCATCCCTATCTGAGCGTTGACTTCCGGGTTGCCGCCGTATTCAGCAAATTCCGTGACCACCGCGTTTGATGGGGTATCGGTCTCAAGAACTGATGTTATGGTGTACCCGGAAAAAGCGAGTCGCGTTCCATCCCATGATGAACGGGGCGTTTCGAGATATGTGTCGCCCTCGTAAAACTTTTCTGTTCTGACACCGTTGATTGTTACGTTCATTAGTATTGTTTTTGTCGCGTACCAGTCCGATGCAAAGTAAACCTTCAACCCATCCTGCGATACGCCGGGAGTCAGGAACGAGAAACTGGATGAACGGGTGCTTTCCTCGGGGGTTGTGGTTATCCTTATGGTTTCCCCGCCGAATTCGCTTGTTGTGTATATTTCTCCGTTACCGCTGCTTCGGTCCGAAACAAAAATAATTCTGTTGGGGTGACCGAGCGGGACAGCGAAAAGGGGATTGTCGTCTTTGCCATTCTCATTTCCTGCTATGATTGTTCCTCCGGCGACCGGAAGAGCGGCCCCGCCACAGCCGCTTATTAATGAGGAAAATATCGCAATTACTAGGAAACCTGTTATGAAAAGACAGATTTTTAACCGTGGTTGCACCATGAATCCAACTGCCTCCCGCAAGAATGGTTTCTAATTATATCAATAGATATAAGAATTGAAAAGAATTAATTGTGTAAATTTTAATTTATATTAACTACTGTTCCGCCCTGACAAACTTTCACCGGGCTTTTTAGTTGTGAAATTGATTTGGCAAAAACCGCAATGCTGCAATAAGGCTACTATAATCGTTGCGACAGTAGCAAGGGCGCTACTATCGTGCGCTTTTTATATTCTTGGTTTTGTTTTTCGAATGGCGGACAGTCGATAGGCAGGGCTGCCGAAAAAATCTACGTCGTGATGTTCATGAGGAAGAATTGCGGCAGAGAAATCTCAATAAATGGCCTCAAAAGTGAGATTTTTCGTTGCGGCCGGTAAGATGGGTTTTGACGGGAAGGGTTTTCAACGATGTGAATTATTGTGTATCGGGAAGTTTTTTGTTTCGCCGGAGAAAGGATGGCATGAGGGTTGCTTTTATTAAAGTGAAAACGAAATGGAGGTGTTGCAATGCCAGGTGGAGATAGAACAGGTCCCATGGGCGCAGGCCCGATGACAGGGAGAGCGGCGGGTTTCTGCACGGGCAACAATATGCCCGGTTATGCGAACCCGGCAGGCGGAAGGATGGGCATGGGCTTCGGACGCGGTTTTGGACGCGGCGGCGGCAGAGGCATGGCGTGGGGACGCGGCGGCGGATTCGGCAGATGGGGTGCGGCTGCCGGCGGTTATTTTCCCGCAGCAGGTTATGCGCCGCAGGGTTATCAGCAGAATCCGGAGCAGGAAGCCGATTTCCTGAAATCTCAGGCGAAGTATCTTGAGGATTCTCTTTCGGAAATCAAGTCAAGGTTGAGTGAGCTTGAAGCAAAGTCATAAGCTATTTTTGAAGTTCACGACCGTTTGAGCGGCAGGCGGAAAGAGAGATCTTTCCGCTTTCGCGCATCCGGGGGTAGAATGTGTAAAAATTGTGTGGAAGGTGAAACATGCCGCTTTTTATGGGAGCCGGATCACTGAGAAGAAGAACAAGATGGATCAGGAGGGCGGTCAACAGGGGAACCGGACTGGTGACTGGCGGGCTGGTTACCGCCGGATTGCTGGTGGCCGCATCCGAAGTTGTTAAATCGTTGAACGATGGAAACGACACCGCGAGGCTTTCGGGCGAGACGAACGCGGAAAAGTTCCGGCGATTGCAGCAGGAGGCTCTCAGGCTGGAAGCCGAACTCGCGGAGCTTCAGAGTAAATTGCCGGATCACAATATTGTTGAATTGCAGGAAACGGACTATCAGATAGATTAGTAAAAAAAATCAATTTTACCGAACAGGATATTTTCCGTATTTTATAACCGCTGCATGATAGGTCAGCATCTGTTTCCATGTCAGGCCGACGGCTTCGGGCACGCCGTAGTACATGCCGATCCAGCCGCCGTCGTGAATGGCCATGGCGCGGAGCGTCTTTTTTGTTTCCCGGAAGATTTTCCCGGTGTCCGCGCCGGGGAATGTGCGTTGCATATCCAGCGGTCCCATGAAACAGATTTTTCCCGACGCGAGCGTTGCGATTTCTTCGAGACCCATGAAATTGATATCGTCCTTCTGTATCACATCCAGCCCGATCTCGATGAAGTCGGGAATGATGTCGGTGATCCACCCGCAGCTATGCAGGAAGAATTTCATTCCGTGCCGGTGGGTTTCTTCGAAAAGCCGGGCGTATCGCGGCTTGAAGATATCGCGCCATGTCCGGGGATTGATCATGAGGCTTTTCTGGGTTCCCCAGTCGTCGGTCATGATCACGCCGTGCGCGCCCCTGCTCGCGTAGAGCCCCACCAGCGGGATCAGCCATTCATCCAGCAGGCGGTCGAGCAGCAGCTCGATTTTTCCGGGCGCGGTAACAGTGTCCATGAGCAGCGCCTGGAAACCGCGCAGAAAGTGCGCCCGTTCCCACAGCCCGTTGTCCAGGTTGCCGACCACGAAGCTGTCGCCCGCGAGCATTTTCCGGTACAAGTCGAACCGGTCGAGCCTGCCGTGCGCGAACGGGTCCGGCATCACGTAGCCGTCAAGTTTTTCCCAGTCGTCGATCGGGTGGCCGGTGACCTCGCCGATGCTGTTTTTGACAGTTGTTTCCCAGATGCAGCCGAACTCGTCCTGCCGTTTATATTTCGGCGACTGCACGTCGGGCGGCACGAATTTCCTGAATCGCCAGCTGTTCAGGTAGTAGACAATCGGATATACATGCGGGTAGAAACCCTCGTCGGGCTGCCAGCCGTCGGGCTGCGCGATCGTCATGAAAAAAAGGTCGCTCACCCCCGGCGCGAAGCAGCAGAACGGCACACGGTCCGGCCTCCTGAACTCGATCGCCCTGAGCACTCTTTCCTTTTTTGTCATGACCTCACCGCCGTATCGCGTTTTCCCAATAATACGCCCGGATCTTTTCCCCGGTCAATC
>DAOSYA010000030.1:0-33322 GCA_035380865.1 bacterium | reverse complement strand
TCAGTAAATCGACATATACGGATACGTCGGGACATTACGAGATCGAACAAATTCCAACCGGCACATGTGATCTTGTTATATCAAAAGACGGTTATGACGACCTTGAAAAGAAGGTTGAAATCAGTGAGGGTAATACCTGTCAGATATCCTATTCGATTGACAATAAAATACTGGGAAGAGTTCTGATCGAGGACGGAACGGATTATTCCGGGAGCACCGTTACGATTTCTCAGGGTGATTTCAACGAGGTTGTTGAAGTCGATGAGCGAGGCATATACATTTTTCCTGATCCCGGTAGTTTTAATGATGGAACAGTCACGATTCAGGTGTCGAACTCGTGTGATTACTATTCTCCTTTTTCAGCAACAGCACAAGTCTCCAGCGGTCAGATCGTGAATTCCATTATACCGACTATGATCTTGCCGTTGAATTTGACACCACCGGAGAATTTCGAGGTTTATGAATGGGAAACAAGTTTATACATCAAATGGGACGCGAAGTGTTATTCAGATGATTTCGGGTACAGGATATTGAGAAGCACAGAGCCGGATGGGAACTACAAAATGGTTCTTGAGGGCAATACTACCAAATGCTTTGATAACAGATGTGGCCTGCATGGCTGGCTTTTCGATAACGAACCTGACACAAAGTATTATTTCAAGGCTCAGACGTTCAGTACAAAGACCGTGGCGGAAAGTCCCTTTACTGAAGTAGATAGTGCTACATATATAACAAAATCAGAAGATATCGTTTTGAGTATCAATTTTGAAGAAGATGATATTTACGCGAGCGAAACTATATATTACGATTTTATACTTGCGAATACGGGAACCATATCGCAGTTGGTTTGTAAAGCATCGAGCGGATTGGGAACGCGAACTGAAATACTAACTGATACTGAAGGTGAAAAATGGTACAGTGATAGTCACAAATATGCCATGGATGGAGAAACAATTAACATTGCACCGGGTTCTCAGTATGTAGAAAGTTTTTTATTATCATCAGGAACAAAGTGGTCAAAATGTCCTTATTGCAGAATAGGACAAGATTACAATATTGATGAGAATGACCCTGAAAGACTTCTTGAATTCACTAAAACTGGTAGATATAGATATCAGGCGTTGTACTATTGCTGGGCAGAGAACAGTACCCCTGATAGATGGTACGGCTATTTATCCTCTAACGAAGTTGAATTTGAAATAACTGGTGGCGACTCTACGCAATAATAAGCATAAAGAGGATAGCTATTATTCATCCTGACTCTATAGCAAGTCTGACTTATGTTCAAAAATCGAAGACAAATATCAATAACTAACCCGGATTTCTCACAGAGAAATCCTGAAAACCGCGATAAGGCCAATCCTGCTGCGTCACAGCGTCGATTCGGGATCGGTCACATACGCAACAGTATGCTCCCTCACCACTCACTTGCTGTTCCTTGTATTATCAGCCTTATCACGATTTTTAACCTGCGCTGGTGAGAAATGCAGGCTAAACAACCTGATTGTTCAGGCTGTGTGCAATCGAAGCGGGGCCGACCGGCCCACCGATGTTATGCTCAGGTGAAGCCGCCGGTCGACGCGCATGAGCCTCCTGACGACGAGAACGGCGATACCTGCTTTTTCGCTTTTTTTGCGCCGCAGGCGGGACACTCCATGTCCTCGTCTTTTTCTCCCGCAAACACAAGCATATCGAAAATGTTTCCGCATTCTTCACATTTGTAACTGAATATCGGCATCTTTATTCACCCGCTTTTTCATTGTCTGCCATTTAACATAACAGACTGATATTTTAAAAAGTTCCGGTTTGCTCCGATTCATCCGTTGATGTCCCGCCCGGTTCCGGATTATGGCGTGACAACGGTTCACATAATATTCTGAGGATGCACGTCGATCGCGATATTTTTTGCTGCGCCGGCGGGGAACGATTCGAGGGTTGAGACGGCGACTTTGAGAACTTTTTTCAGGTTCCGGCCCCGCAGCAGCACGAAATACCGGTATTTGCCGTGCAGTTTGAAGAACGGCGCTTCCGCCGGCCCGAGCAGCCCGAAGTAGTCGTTCTCTTTTATTTCCTCGATTTCCCGCCGAACGCGCCCCGCGACCTCGACCGAAAGCTCGTTGGCGTATTTCTGATCGTCCGAGGTGACGATGAAGTTGACCATGTGAACGAACGGCGGGTAGAGGGCGGTCTCGCGGATGTTGAGTTCATAATCGTAGAATTCGAGCGAGTTTTGAGTGGCCGCGGCGGTGATGGCGGGGTGGGACGGGTTTAGCGTCTGGATAATCACGCGTCCCGGCCTGTCGCGTCTGCCCGCCCTGCCTGAAACCTGGGTCAGCAACTGAAACGTCCGCTCGCCGGCCCTGAAGTCCGGCATGCTGATAATGCTGTCTGCGGAAACCACGCCGACCAGTGTCACGCCCGGGAAGTCGAGCCCCTTGGCGATCATCTGGGTGCCGACGAGTATGTCGATTTCCCTGTGCTCGAATGCGTCGATGATTTTGCGGTATTCGCCTTTTTTCTGTGTGGTGTCGCGGTCCATGCGCTCGATCCGCGCGTCGCGGTACTTTCTTTTCAACTGGTTGGCTACGCGCTCCGTACCGAGCCCGAAATATCGCAGCGAACGGCTCCCGCATGCCGGGCAACTGTCGGGCACATCCGCCTGGTGGCCGCAGATGTGGCATTTCATCAATTTATCGTTCCGGTGATATTTCATGTTCACGCTGCAGTTCGGGCACATCAGGGTCTCGCCGCAGCGGAAGCACTGCACGTACTGGGCGTAGCCGCGGTGGTTGAGAAAAATCATGGTCTGCTCGCCGCTGGAAAGGTTCTGCTCGATCGAGGCTAAAAGGACGGAGCTGAAAAGAGACGTATTGCGCTGCGTTTCGACCTTTCGCATGTCGATGATCTCGATTTCCGGCAGTTCGCTTTTGCCTATGCGGTAGGGCAGGAAGAGGTACTCGATTTTTCGGTTTCTCGCGAGATGATACATTTCGAGCGACGGTGTGGCGCTGCCGAGCACCACCGGGCAGCCGAGCAGTTTCGCGCGCTGGACGGCGGCTTCGCGCGCATTGTATCTCGGTGTGCTTTCCTGTTTGTACGAGGCTTCATGCTCCTCGTCGACGATGATCAGCCCGATGTTGTCCAGCGGAGCGAAAACGGCGGATCTTGCCCCGATAACGATGTCCACCTCGCCGGACGTTATGCGGTTCCACTCGTAAAGCCGCTCGGTCGTGGAAAGACGGCTGTGCCAGACTGCGATTTTGCCGGCGAACCTGCGGAGGAACCTCGAAATGATCTGGGTCCCGAGCGCGATTTCCGGCACAAGGATGATCACTTTCTTGTTCTGTTCGATGCAGCAGCGGACGGCCTGCATGTAAATTTCGGTTTTGCCGCTGCCCGTGACGCCCTGAAGCAGGAATACCTTGTGCTCCGCCGGGGAGAGCGATCTGCATATATTGTCGAAAGCGTTTTTCTGTACGGGATTAAGAAGGAAATCGTCTTCAATCATGTCCGCTTCGCCGGAAGGAGACATATCGCGCGGCATGTAGTCGATTATGATGCAGCCCTTTTTTTCGAGCGCTTTGAGAGTAGCCATGCTGGATTCAGAAAGCTTAATCAGCCTGCCCGCGGTTATGTTTCCGCCTTCGTCGATGAGAACTCTCAGAACCCGCCTCTGAGCGGGCGCGCGCTTGAATTCCGCATAATCGTTCTTCATGATTTTTTCAATCGCGCTGTCGAGGATCGTTACGTTCTTTTCGAGCACGGTCCGCCTCTGAAGGTTCAGAAAGGCTTCGCTGTCGATGCCGTGTTTGCTCATTTTTTTCTGGAACGGAAAAACGGATTCCATAACCGTGTTAAGCGGGCAGAGGTACATCCTGGATATCCACAGGCATAGCCCCAGCAGGTCGCTGGACACCGTTTTGAAATCATCGACGATGTTCTCGATTTCCTTCAATTTCCGTTTCGGGGGTATGTCGGTTATGCGGACGACCATGCCGAAGATTTTCCTGTTCCCGAAAGGCACCACGACCATCGAGCCGATGTTAACGCGGTCGCTGAATTGGTCCGGCACTATGTAATCAAATGATTTTTCCACCGGAACGAGAAAAGGCGTGACTGAAACGTATCTTTGATTCGGCATGTCTGTTGTATTGTATCAGATAACGGAGCCTTCCAGGTCATATTCGTCGGCATTGTCGATTTCGACGCAGACAAAATCCCCCTGTTCGGCATCGCCGTCGAAGTACACGCAGCCGTCGATGTGCGGCGCGTCCCGGCCCGACCGGCCACTGAAGATTATATCGCCGTCCTCGGTTTCTTCAACGTCTTCTACGAGCACTTCGACTCTGCCGCCGATAAGTTCCCTGTTGATGTAAAGCGATATCTCCTGTTGAACCTGCATTATGGTGTCCCGCCGCCGGTTTCTCAATTCTTCGTCGGGAATCCCGCTCATTCCCGCCGCCGGGGTTCCTTTTTCCGGAGAGTATGCAAACGCCCCGAGCCGGTCGAACCCGGTTTGCTCGATAAACCGGAGCAGGCGCTGAAACTGTTCATCCGTTTCGCCCGGGAATCCCGCTATGACAGTTGTTCGAAGTGAGATGCCGGGCACTTCGGAGCGGAGAACATCCACCGCGCGGCGTATCGCGTCCGAGCCTCCGTGACGATTCATCGCTTTGAGTATATCGTCGTCGATATGCTGCACCGGCATATCCAGGTATTTGCAGACCCTGTCGATTTCACCGATTGTTTTCGCGAGCTTCCTGTCGATCATGTCCGGGTAGGCGTACATGAGTCTTATCCAGTGAATGCCGTCGATGTCGGCGAGACGCGGAAGGAGTTCCGCGAGCGCATCTTTCTCGCCTCTTTCGTAACCGTATCTTGTGATGTCCTGCGCCACGACAATCAGTTCGCGGACGCCGATCGAGGCGAGGTCGCGCGCCTCGCGCACGAGTGATTCAGGCTCCCGGCTCCTGAGCGGGCCGCGCAGCGATGGTATCAGGCAGTAGCTGCACCGGTTCGAGCATCCTTCCGCGATTTTCAGGTAAGCCGTCCAGGGCATTGTCGCGAGAAGCCGGGGATGGGTGTGGTCGTGCATGAATGTCTGCGGAGCGAACGACGATACTTTCCGTTTTTCAATGATGGCGGCGATATCCGCGTATGAAGAGGTGCCGATCAGCATATCGATCCGAGGGAAATCCGCTTTCAGATTTTCTTTTTCGCGTTCGGCAAGACAGCCCGCGACAATCAGCAGGGCGTCCGGTTTTTGATCGCAGATTTTCGTCATCTCCTCAATAGTTGTTCTCGATTCACTAACGGCATCGCTGATGAATCCGCAGGTGTTCACGATTATTATGTCGGCGACGTCGGGATCGGAAGCGATTTCGTAGCCGTTTCCCGCAAGCGCTCCGAGCATAACTTCGGTGTCCACGAGGTTTTTAGGGCAACCGAGGCTCACCGCGAAAACTATTTTCGGCTCCGGCTCGAAATTGTCTGTCATTTCTAATCTCCACCTGTTATTTATCCCGAAGCATTGTAAGCCCGGTGTGCCGTGGAGTCAAACAGGGTCGATGACAAAGAAATATGATAGAATATGTAAAATGAAAGCGGGTTGATATGACCGGATCGAACGGCGGTAAGCAAATGGAATTGAAAAACGTAATTGAGAATAATTTGAACACTGTGACGGAGATCGGCGCGGGGCCGAGCGTGGCATCGGGTTTTTTCAACAGGAAAGTATTCAAAAGGACGCGGAAATGGCTCGACGGCAGATCGGTCGAGGACATGATCCACGAGAGGAAATGGAAAATCGGGCCGGTTGAGCTTACTCACAGGAGTCTTAACCCGAAACTTTTCAGCGATGACGATTACCTGTTGAGCCTTTCGCTGTTCAAGCTTTTCGTGGTGTCCAACGAAAAGGATTTTCTGATTGCGATGAAAAGCGGGGCCGGGCTGAAGCTGCTGAAGACGCTGCTGGGGCCGACACCTGCGTCGATCGCGGCGGAGGCCGTTGATCTTTCGGTTGCTGCGCGCGCGGGGTTCAGGCTGAACGTAACGAAACTGCTCAAAGAACTTAATTCCGGCGGCGAACCGCCCGATGATTACGAGGAACGCCCGGATTTGAGTTGATAAGCGGAAGATCATTCATGGATCGATGGTTTTTGATGTGATATAATCCACTGTTGTGAAAAGCGAAAAAACGTCTCAAAACAGAAACATTATGGTCCTTCTGGCGCTGCTGTTCGCGGTTGCGCTTGCGATGAGGCTCTACGCGCTCGGCGACCGCGCGCTGATTCATGATGAGGCGTACACGCACTGGATTGCCACCCTGAGCTTTTCGGACGGCATAAAAGCGGCGTTCGGGGAGAGAACCCCGCCGTTGCAGGTGGCGTTCATGCACGCGTGGCTTTCGTTCGCGCCACGGTTTTCGGAGTTCTGGCTGCGGCTGCCGTTTGCGATCTTCGGAGCACTGAGCATTTTTTTCGCGTTCGGCGCGGGGAGCAGGATGGAAGGGCGCAGCGTGGGATTGATCGCAGCCGTGATGACGGCTTTCTCACCGCTCGCCCTGGATATGTCGCAGTTCGGGCGATATCCGGCCATGCTTATGTTCCTGGTGTCCGGTGCGATGTGCTATCTGGTTGTTTACATTAAAAATAGCAGGCCGGGTCCACTGGTTGCGTTCACGATCTTATTATCTCTATCTCTCTATACTAATTATTATTCCTTATTGGTTGCGGCGTCGATCGGGCTTTTTGCGCTCGTTTTTCTGCGCGGGAGACAGAGGGTGCTGACTGTCGCGGCGCTGTTTGTGTGCGGAATTATATTTGTTCCATGCCTGGTTCAGTTTATCGGCAGGACGGGAACGGAGACCGGTTTTGTGGGGATCGAGGGTGTCAGGGGATATCTTGCGACGGTCCCCGATCTTCGCGATACCACATGTGTTCGAACAGTTTATCGTGGGTTTCTACAGGCTCGAAGATATCAGCATGCCGCTTTTTATTCTGCTCGCGCTGAGTGTTGCGGCTGTTCTGGCCTGTTATCTGCTGAAATCATGGAAAGATATTTATTGCAGGCTGATCATCACGGTTATGTTCCTGCCGATGATCGGCGCGATGATGTTGAAACTGCTGATAGATTTTCCCATCCACGCGCTTCCGAGGATTTCGCTCTGTGTCGCGCCGCTGTTTTTCATTGCGGTTGCAGCGGGTATCACGAAAATGAGAAAAACGGCAGCCGCGGGTTTTTGCGTGCCGCTGATAATCAGCATGGCGCTCGGGCTGTTGTTTTATTATTCAACGCTGCACACAGATATAAATGCGGCCCGGGCATTTGATATCATTGAAAAAAACGCGATGGAAGGGGACATATTTCTGACACTGCCGCCGTCTTGCATGCCGCTGTATGCTTTTTACGGGCCTGACGGGATCGATGCGAGATCCATTCCGGAGAAGTTCGACCCGCTGAAATTCAATTCGGTATCAAAGTCGATATGGAACGAGAATATAAGGCAATATCCCGGAAAGATCGAGTCGGATGTCGCAGGGCACGAGAGATTGTGGTTTCTCTGGTGCGGAGGCCCGAGACCCGGGATCGACAGCGATGGCAGCATCGAGAACTATCTGGATAACAGGTACAAGGTGTTGAAAAAGATGAATTACCACATCGGGGCGGGATCGGTTCAGCCGGGTGGACTGCTGAAATTGTATGATTTGCGGTATTAATAAAATTTATTCCAAAGTTGATAATAATTAATAAAAAGCAGGGCAACGGTTAATAAATAGAAAAAATAATTTAAATTGTTTGACAATGACGGTTTGAGTGATTATTATTGAACAAAAGAAATGAAGGTGAAGGAGGAAATGAAAATGACGTTAACCCCTGAAGAACAGGAAATAATGGCATGGGGCGCTGAAGCTATCAAAGCACCATGGGTTGATATGACAAATGTATGGTCAAGACTGAATTCCGGCGAAGAGCTTTCCAGTGACGAAGTGAAGGTTGATCCTTATTTCTTACCGTTTGACGTTAATGCGAAGATTCTGAGCAAAATCATGTCTGCCGGCGGGAAAAAGGCTATCCTCGGCGACAATGGCAGCATGCTGTCGATAATCACCAACACGGCGGGAGACGAAATCATCTGGGCCGCGCTCGAAAGAGAAGAGAACGGAGTATATGTGGAATTCCATCCGCTCAAGGAAAAGCTCGGGCAGGATTGGGATAAAAAAGGCGTCGACTATCTCTTCAACGACGATATGCAGGGCGCGTTCGATCATTTCTCCGACTGGATCAGCAGCCAGGATGAATACAATCACATCGAACTCGGAATTCTCAAAGTCGCGAACGTTCAGTTTTTCGGAGCTTTCAAAAGGGCATACGAGGAATCGGACGACGGTTCGAGAATAATTCTTATGGGAATCAAGATGGCCGAAGCGGTCAACGAGATTCTCGAAGAGGGCTGGATCAGGTTCTGCCCGGACATCAATCTCAAAAAACTTCTCCAGACGATCGCCCCGGCGCTCAATATCCTGAGCCCGGTGAACTCGGCGCTGCAGAGCGCGCTTGAAAAACTTCCGCTGTAAAATACAGGAATTTCAATAAATTTTTGACTATTAGGGAGCGTGAAAACGCTCCCTTTTATGTTTAATCTAAAAGTGCATCACGCCGGTAATAAATCTCTATATGGATTGAGTTTTGTATGAATGGGTTAAAAAAAGTGTCAGTGTGCGATAGAATCAGTTTTCGATATATTCTGGAATCTGTGTGATTAATTGACTATATTTTTGAAGGTTATACGGATGATATTGTTATTTTGAAAATCAAAACATCAACAAAGGAGAAAGCCTGATGAAAATGCCGGCGGAAGTTCTGGAAATATTTGATAACGAAATGTGCCATCAATTAGCAACATGCTCAAAAGAAGGTATTCCGAATATATGTAACGTGGGCGCGAAGTACCGGATCGATGATGAGACGATCGTGGTAGTGGATAACTACATGCTGAAAACCATGAAGAACGTGCTCGATAACCCGAAAGTGGCGATACTGATAAGAAAAGGAAGAGACTCATACCTTATCAAAGGCACGTGCGATTATGTTACCGAAGGAAAAGAGTACGAGGATGCGTATAAATGGATGAAAGAGAAGGGCGACAGGTTTCCCGCGAAAGCGGCGCTTATAATCAAAGTGGAAGATATATTTTACTCGAATACAGGGCCGCAGGCCGGAAAGAGTATCTTTGAAGATTAGTTAGCGGATAAAGGCCGGGTAAAGTTTATACGGCAGTCCTAAAAAATATAAATGCAGTTTCCGCGATTATCAAAGGGAGTTATTTCAGGCTTCGACAGTTATTGCCGGGATTAGTTATATAGAATCGAAATTATGCGTAATATTATAATCGAAACGATGCTCGTGATAAGGGTGTTTGAGTTCGAGGCGTTGACGGTTTGAAATATTGTTCAGAATTAATAAAATCTCGATAAATGCAAAATGAGGATGTTGAAGAATCCAGTGTGTTAATACGAGGAGATGCAGTGGCAGAAAAACATTCAATAATTGAAACAATAGCAAGGATTTTTAACGTATTAAGGATGCAGGTTCTATTCGACAAATATTTTCGACAACCTAAAAGTCGATTATCAATTCTGAAGGATGTTGACAGGGTTTGACATTAAAGAGTAAAATAGCTCAATCAAACGTTTGATTGACGCAGGAGGCCGGTATGGATAATCAGGACAACAAACTTTCTGAAAGTGCCGAGCGCATCGTTGATATTGCGGCTGATCTTTTCTCAGACTATGGCTATCATGGCGTGTCCACGCGCCAGATAGCGAAAGCTGCGGGGTTGAACGTTTCGACCGTGAGCCATCATGTTGGGTCGAAGCGTGATCTGTACATGAAGGTTATTAAAAAGATGTATGACGAAGAAACGCTTCTGATATCGAATTTTGAGGCAAAGCTTGAGAATGAGGCGAAGAAGAAGAAGCCTGATTTCAAGAGAGTATTAAACGAAATAGCGGATACTTTCATCCATGTTTTCGATACGCAGCCATATCGTGCGAGGCTGTACATGCTGAGATGGATGGAGCCGTCGGATGATTTGATGGATGAAGAAGAAGCTCTGTCGAACTCTCAGTATAAAACTATGTATGATATGCTGTATCGCGCTCAGAACGCGGGAATAATTGACAGTAAGATAGATTTGAAGATGCTGCTCAGGAGCATAGACTGGATTGTGTTCGGTTATTTTGTATCAGGGCCGATGGATATGAAAAATTCCCGTTGTGATCCACACGACAAGAAGAACTTGAAGGAATTCAGGAATTTTCTTTATGAATATTTTGTGAAAATGCTTGGTTTCGAATGAGCAGCAGGACATAAAAAAGAAAGGATAAGCATATATGGAGATTCCGAAAAAGGGTATTTCGCGGGAAGAGATCATGGCGACGCTGGAATCATTCAAAAAGGATGATATCCCGTGGAGATCGGGGAAAGTTCTTGCATATTGTTATCATCCGGGTGAAGAGGTAGAGGAAGTAACACGGGATGCGTATATGCGATATCTCGGCGAGAACCTGCTTGACCCGACAACGTTCAAGAGCGGGCTGATCATGGAGAAGGATGTTGTGCGCATGGTGGCGAACCTGCTCAGGGGCGATGACAATGTTGTGGGAAATTTCACCTTTGGAGGAACGGAGAGCATATTGCTCGCGGTGAAAACGGCGCGCGACAAGATGGAGGCCGAAAGGGGGATCACCGAGCCGGAGATGGTTCTGCCGATGACGGCCCACGCGGCTTTTCACAAGGCTTGCGCGTATTTCAAAGTGAAGCCGGTTATCACCGGGTTCGACCCGGTAACGTTCAGGGCGAACGTAGATGAAATGAGAGAAGCTATCACGGATAACACGATCATGCTGGTGGCATCTTCGCCGCAGTATTCGCAGGGCGTGATTGATCCGATAGAAGAAATAGGCCGTCTCGCGATCGAGAAAGACCTGCTGTTCCATGTGGATGCGTGCGTGGGCGGTATTCATCTTTCGTTCATGAGGCGGTCCGGAAAGTTCGATCTGCCGCCGTTTGATTTTTCGGTGCCGGGCGTGACGTCGATGTCGGCTGATATGCACAAATACGGGTATTCGCCCAAGGGCGCGTCGATCGTGCTTTATAAAAACAAGGATATCCGCAGGTACCAGTTTTTCGCGTCGACAAAGTCTACTGTCTATGCGTTTATCAATCCGGCGGTGATGAGCTCGAAGACGTGCGGGCCGCTGGCCGGCGCGTGGGCGGCTTTGAATTATCTCGGGGAAGAGGGCTATATAGATATCGTGACTCAGGTTCAGGCCGCCACCAGGAAGTTGATTGAAGGCATAGAAGCGACAGGCGAGCTTCAGGTGCTCGGCAGCCCGGACATGAGTATGTTCTCATTTGTCTCGAAGAATATAAATGTTTTCCAGCTTGCGGATGAAATCAATTCGCGCGGCTATTATATCCAGCCTCAGTTCTCGACCGATAATTCGCCGTACAACCTGCATGTGTCGGTGAACTACGCGACCTGCAAGGTTGTGGATGAATTTCTTGAAGTAATAAAAGAATCGATCGAGGCCGTGAAGAATTCGAAAGAGCAGATAAATGTCGAGGCGGTGAGGGCGGCGCTGGGGCCTTCTCTCACTGATTCGAGTCCCGAAGCTATAAAGCAACTCGCCGAAACTGCGGGAATCGGGGCCGGAGCAGGATCCGATCTGCCGGACAAAATGGCGATGATGAATACGATGCTCGAAATCATGCCGGCGGAGATGAAAGAGCAGATTCTTATTGAATTCTTCAACGAGTTGTTCGTCTGAACTGAAGAAGACACAATCTTGCGGCTCAAGGGGAACTTTTGAAAACGTTCCCCTTGAGAATTCCTTCAAAACATCTCGAGCGCGAAGCGCTGAGCGGCAGTCACCACCTGGCGGCCCAGGCCGCTTTTTGTCCTCTTACGAACTCACTTCGTGGACGGCTCAAACTCAAAAACACCTTAGTACACTTTTTGTTCTGTAATTGCGAGGAGCGGCATTGCAACTGTCTTGCAATGCGCGACGCGGCAATCCCGACTGTGTGCCGTTTCTCAGGAAGGCATTGAAAAAAAAGACTGGATCCCTGACAAAAACATTCAGGGATGACAATATCATAGGTGATGTTGTCTTCCCCAGCAGGCGAGTCTCTGGTTGAAAGTTTCCATTAGCTTCCACATGACTATCGGGATGTTTTTGATCAGTTCCGCGGGGACGAAGAATCCGGAAACATTCGAAGCGGCTTCAAGGGTAAAGAATCCCGGCATGTTAATTATGATCCCGTCTTCACCGAAGAAATCGCCGGGTCCGAGATTCGCAATCAGCTTATTTCCTGATTTTATAAGGATTGAACCTTTTTCGATAACGAAGACGCCTCTGTTTTCGGCCTGGATATCAATATTGCCTTTATCGTAAGTTTTAAGTACAAGCTCGCGGGCGATTTTCTTGTGTATGGTGTAAGAAACCATTTCTCCGAAAAGCCATGTGTTTTTAATCATTATCCGCTTGTCGTATGTTTCTTTAATTTCTTCGTATATTTTATTTCTTTTCGCGAAACGGATATATATGCTCGATGGAACGCAGAGGGCGGTGACATGGCTCGCAGCTCTGAACGTGCCCATGGACGGTTTTTTGATAAGCCCGGAAAGCTCGCCGACAATCGAGCCTGCGGACAGCTTGTTTCTTATCCCGGATTCGGATATCAGGAAATCCACGATACCTGAAACTATTATATACATCCTGTCGTTGTTCTGGCCCTGTTTGATCAGGATCGAACCGGCGTTGAAGGATTCGATACCGCAGTTTGCAAGCATTTCGAGTTCGTAGTCTGGGATTTCCCTGAAATTGTTTTTCAAATAATTCCATGCGGATATGCGATCATATTCGAGCCTCGATGGTATGAGAACATCCTGTTGACCGAAGAATGCGTTGGAGCCTATCTCGCTTTCCCTGTCTGTTAGTTTTCTCGGGATATGACAGAGTATCAGTTTATCTGATTTATCGTGCGCGTAGTCTTCGGCTTCGCCGTGAATCATTCCGCCGCCGATATCGATTTTTTTCAGGTTGGCGGGTGTGAGATAGCTTTTTTTAATGCCTTCATAAAATTCTTCCGTCACGCCGCTTTTAGAATCATCGTCTGTGACCATTTTTTCGAGAACTTTAAAAGCCACCGTATCCGCGAAATGGGCGTATGATTTATAACTGTTCTCACTCATGGCGCGGAAGAAGAGAATTGTTGTTTCGACAGGATGAGGAGAGAAAACCGGCTTGACTTCGAGCCCTTCCACATTATTCCATTTTTCGAGTTCGAGGTAATGAACGTCGAAGAAATTGGTGAAATCCGATTCGTCCATGGACGACAGGGCCGCGAATTTCTTTGTCACCGAAGCATAAACGAGCGGGGTCGAAAAATATTTGAGCTTATGATCGGCTCTCGCCAGGCTGGTCAAACCGGCAAAATGATCATCGTGTGCGTGTGTATGAAAAACACCTTCGATCTCATTGATGCTTACCCCGATTCCTGCCAGCATATCAAGTACGTTGGGGCCGGCGTCGATCAGGTAGTATTTACCCTGGAAAGTTATCATGCTTGACATCTGTGGCCTGTTTACATCCCAGCCGTCTCCCTCGCCAAGATGCACTACGGAAAAATATTCCTTTTCGATTTTATGGTGGTCCAGTTGATATGTGTTTTCGTATTCCTGGCCTCGCCTGAGGTTGAGGTCTATCTCAATTGTTTCGCCTTCAAAACTTATTTTATAGAGATTGAGAGATTTTCTCTCGATTTGAATTCCGTCCCTGAGCTCAAGCGGCCCGTTGTCGATTGTCTTCAGGTCGAGAAGCTCTTCGGTCTGAAGAATTTTATCAAAAGCGAACCTGCGTTTGAGCCTCATCATCTCTTTTGCTTTTGCGGCGGGAATTCCGGTTTCCATTATTTCTTCTTCTGAAACCAGGCCGTAGTTTCCACGGTATATGTACCGGCTCTGCGCATCGACGCTTTCCTGTGTTCCGATCAGCATGGGCTTCACGCCTGTGTTATTAACATGGCCCGGAATGATCAGGCCCTGGAAATAAAACATGTGAAGAACCGGGAATTCTGACAGATTGGAAAAGGCTCCATTCTGGATAGGCGAGTCGGATAATAAAATAGCGTTCGGCCCTGTCTGAAACCTGACACCGTTTTTCTCGGTGTTGGTGATCAGGCCTTTTTTCATCAGCAGCTTAACGGAATCTTCCGGGCAGCCGCAGAGCAGGTAGAAGTTACGCTCCGGAATTTCTACCCAGAAAACACCTGTGGCAACATCGATTATTTTCATTTAATTATCCCGAGCAAAAGCAATATATTACCTGCGATATTATATATTTTCCTGCACAGCAGGTATTCTTGACTCAATATTATAATTAGTGACTATTTTACATTAGATTAAGACGATAGTCTTCATAAAGGCTTATTTTAAGGGATAGGCTGATTTGTACCATTCCACATACTGTTGCATGCCCTGCGGAAAAACATATTTCGGCTTGTACCCGAGAATAGATTTTGCCCTGGTGATATCAAAAGACAGGTCGTTGGCGATGCAGCCCATTCCCATTTTCGTAACCATCGGGGTTTTGTTCGAGTTTATCGCCCTGAAAAAGCTTTCCGATGCTCCGGCAAGAAATTTTGCAGTGCTGGAAGAAATGCTCATCCGTGGATGTTTCAATTTTAGTTGATCGCAAAGGGTTTCAATGATTTCTTTCATTGTTGTTTTGCAGTCGTCTGTGATTATGAAAGCTTTTCCTTCGGCATGGTCATTGCCTGCTGAAATCAGCATCGCGTCGCAGACGTTTCGAACGTGTGACAGGCCTGCGATATGCCTGCCGCCGTCGATGTAGATGAACCTGTTTGCGCGGATCAGGTTGAGCATTTTAGTGAAATATGCCCGGTCTCTCGGCCCCCAGACCATGCAGGGTCTGATAGTGGTTGCTTTAATACGGCCCTGGGCATGCGCTTCCCACACAAGCTTTTCCGCTTCCATTTTTGTATCGCTGTACAGTACGCCGGTTTTGCGGTATGGCAAATCCTCCGTGTCGTTGTCGAACCCTTCATAGCCGTGAACGCTGGTCGAGCTTACATCGACAAGCCTTGCGGCTCCGGTCTTGTCCATTGCATCGATGAGGTTTTTCATCCCGCCGATGTTGATATCGTAAAAATCGGCAGGGTTTCCCCATTCGCCCACAATCGCAGCGGTATGAAACACAACATCGACGCCTTCGGTTGCCTTTATAAGAGCACCGGCGTCGCGAACGTCGCCGAAAACTTTTTCGACACCGAGAGTATCGACAAAATCAAGGTTGCTCGTTTCGCGGACAAGAACCCTGACATCCCATCCGTTATCACAAAGAAATTCCGCCATGTGGGAACCGATAAAACCCGTTGCGCCTGTTACGAGTGCTTTCATTTTTTCTTCTCTGATTTCGATTTGCTCAGGTAAATATCTTTGAAGTACCTGTTGTAAATATTGGATAAGGCAAAAAAAGTAGCTTCGATAACACTGACCGAACCAACCTTGGAATAATAAAGCTTTCCATCCTCATTGGTGGCGAGAATGAAAACTTCGACTTCGGAGGCGGTGCCGCCGATGGAAGAGTTCGCGACCGCGTAATGAATGAGCTTCACTTTTGAAAGGCAGGGGTAGAGCGGAACAAGCAGTTTCCTGAGAGCGGAGTCGAGAGCATCGACAGTTCCCTTGCCGGTGGATGTCGCGGAAAGCGCAATATGCTTTTTGTCTTCCGGCTGAACCTCTGCAATAAATTTTTCATCTATCACGCCGCGCGCGTTTTTTGCCGGCACAAGTATTTTTATAGTAGCTTCATTCTCTTCGACTTCTTCTTCCGCATGTTTGTCTGCGGAAACCCTGTACCGTTCAAGCTTGAAAAAGTTTTTCTGATAAAAAATTTTGTCGAATTCCAAACTGTTCACCATAAGTTTCAAATATATTTCGCCCGGGAATCATTTTCATCAACCGTAGCGGCGGGCTCACTGAAGAAAATTCAGGCTGTCATTCCGGGCAGATGTAACGACCGAAGAATTTCAGTAATATATCTCCGCTTCACTTAGTTCGTGATAACGGCATTCCTCCGGCACATTATTTTCGGCCCCGCAACGCCTTATTTATTGTAGTAAATACGCAATGAAACGCAAGATGCGGGGTAAAAAGCAATATGACTAATTTATAACATACCGTTGCGCCTGCCGGTTATCCCTGAAGCGTGAAACAGGGAGCCGAGGTGGAGTATAGAGATTATTTAGATGAGTTCTAACTCCGCCGAACACAGTCTTGAAATCAGTTGCTATTTAACTTTTCAATAGCTTCGGGCAATCCGGACAGGTCAGTCAGAGCGATATCCGGCTGTGGCATATCGGCGGAAAGTTTTCTGTTATACCTGTTGATCCATATCGATTTGATACCTGCGTTTTTCGCGCCGAGAATGTCCGAGCCGATTGAATCGCCGACGATAACGGTTTCATCAGGTTTCACGCCTAGCAGAGAAAAAGCGTGGTCGAATATTTCTTTTCTAGGTTTATAACTCTTGGTATCTTCCGAAGTAATAACAGCCTCGAAGCTTAGGCCGCTGCCCTGAAGCACCTTGTTTATTTCATAATTATCCGTGTTTGAAAGTATCACGAGTCTGTAGCTTGATCTAAGTTTATCCAGGGTGGGGATTACCTCGGGGAATGTGTCCGCGCCTGCTACGAGCTCAAGCCACTCGATGATTCCGGCTCTTGTGTCGAAAGAATCAACGCCATAGAACCTGAATGTTTTTTCGAGGCATTCTTCGAACATAGGCCACAACATTTTGAAGTTATAACCTTTCCATTGGTCAACAATTATTTCGTCCCATTTGGTGTGAAAATCGGACGGGTCGATATCGAGGTTATGGTTGTCCAGAATTCTCTTCGTCGCCTCGACATGCAGTTCAGAGGTGTCGAAAAGGGTTCCGAATGCATCGAGCAGGATGGTACCGATCATATAAGGATTCCTTAATCAGATAGAAGTTTTTCGACTTTATTAAGAAGGGTTTCGATGTGGAATGGCTTTTCAAGATAATCGCTCGCCCCAAAGTTGTTTGCGTCTTTCCCCTTGATTCGGACGGGAGTACATGTAACCATGCAGATCGGAAGCGATTTGTTTTCTGGATTTGTTTTCAGAATTCTGAGAACTTCCAGGCCATCGATATCGTCCTTCTGGAGAGAATAATCCAGAAGGACCAGATCAATGTTAACTTCTTCCAGGATACTGAAAGCTTTCGAACTGTTGAGAGCGGTCAGGACATTGTATTCCTTATCCAGAACATCAGAAATGAAATCCAGGACATCCTGTTCGTCATCCACAACAAGGATGCTTTTCCTTGAGATGTCGGCCGCCCCCATATTTCCCTCCAGTATTACTTATCAGCATCCCACGGATTATCAATTTTTGCAACATTTTTATATCCGCGGAACATCATAAGATGGTCAAGGATGGTTATACAGGTCATTGCTTCGGCAACGGGATTTATTCGCGCGCAGATAGTAGGATCCCGCCTGGTTATTGCGCCGAGTGTTGCTTCCTTCATTTCTTTCATATTAACAGTCTGTTGATCTATTGAGATGGTTGCAGTCGGTTTAACGGCAATTCTTAATACGAGATCCTCTCCATTTGATATGCCTCCGAGGAACCCGCCGCACCTGTTGGTTTTGAACCTGACTTTCCCGTCTTCAAGATAGGGGATGTCGTTGCTCTGGGAGCCTTTCATCTTTGTGAGCCCGAAACCCGCGCCTATTTCGACTCCCTTTACTGCTCCTATGCTCATCAAAGCCTTTGCGAGGTCGGCTTCAAGTTTGTCGAAAACAGGTTCGCCCAGTCCTGCCGGGACGCCTCGCGCAATGATTTCGATAATGCCGCCTGCGGTATCGCCTTCTTCTTTTATCTCAAGACAGCGTGCGAACATTTTTTCAGCGGCATCCTCGTCGGGGCACCTGATATCGTTGTTATGTCTCTTGCCCTGTTTTTCTTCGAAGCTGAGGTCATCGCGCATTTTTATATCCATCAGTTCTTTCGTGTACGCGATTACCTGGATTCCTTCTTTTTCGAGGATCTTGCGTGCGACCGCGCCGCCTGCAACCCTGCATGCAGATTCACGTCCGCTTGCCCTGCCTGCGCCACACCAGTCGGCAAACTTGCCGTATTTGACAAAAAACGTGTATTCCGCGTGCCCGGGCCTTACAAGGTCCTTGACCTGTCGATATTGCTCAACATGGATGTCCTGTCTGTCTACATTGTAAATTATCAGCCCTACAGGCGCTCCGGTTGTAAAACCGTCTCTTATGCCGGCCACGATATCAACTTTATCCGTTTCGAGCCTCGGCGAGTCGATTGGACTTGTTCCCGGCCTTCTTTTATCCATTTCTTCCTGTATACTTTCATTGGATAACTCTATTCCGGGAGGAACCCCGTCGCAGATGATCATAAGCGCTTTCCCGTATGATTCTCCGCATGCTGTAACTCTGAACATTCTTCCTGTCGTGTTTCCTAACATACTGACAACCTCATCATATATAAAAATTTTGTTGGCATAACTGCATAAAAATCAATTTTTAATTCTAAATTATTTATCCTTCCAAATCAATAGAAAAAGCATTCTGGAAGTGAATTTATCGGCATGAGAGTGCCGAAGCGGTTCGAAAAGCTGCTATCGACCAGAAATTATTATTGATGAAGCTGTAGGCTTTTACGCTTTTCGTGCCATTGTTATGGCAAGGAAAAAAATTGTTGTGAAATAATGGTTGAATGGTTAAGATTTGTAAAGTATCATGACCGGCGATGAAGTTAATTGACCGGGAAAACGAAATCTGTACCTGAACAAAGGGGTCAAAATGAATTCCTTATGGAATTCTTGAAGTATCCATATCAAATTCATCGGAGGGTAGTAGTATGAATCGCAACAGGTGGATAGCCGGATTTTTATTAAGTTTTCTGTTTGCTGTGTTTTTTGCTGTAAATCAACAGGCGGTATCCCAGGATATTTCGGGAGAAGAATTATGGGCAAAAGCCAAGACTACATGGGATAACGATATCACGTCTTATGAATGCAAGCTGTTTTCTTATACATACAGGACGGACACGTATATCAAGAATTTCCCTGATAACTGTGAGCCCGGTGACAAAGAAGACTGGGACTACAGGGTTTTCGGGATCAAGTTCAAAAAACCCGACAAGATTCTGTTTACCTATGATCAGTCACTGAATGAGGACACTGAAAATGGAACGATGATTGATAAAGCCGTCGCTTATATGCTTCAATATGCGCACGGCACTACTTTCAATTACGGCCACAGGGATAAAGATACTGTCTACATCGTATTTCCCTACCTGACAAACAGCCAGTTCAAAAAACTTCCCATACCTCTGGTATGGAAGGGCGCCATGAAACTCCTGATGATCGCATCGAGAAAAGAAGTTTATCATCAGACACTCGATGAGCTTCGTGACCTCAGGGGCAACGAGCTGGTCGATCTCTCGATCGGAAACACGATGAAGAGATTCGATCATTATTTCAAAGATGGGGAAGTAACGGTTTCGATGGCTCCTCTTTATACGAAGAAAGATTTTGATCTAAATGAAAAAACAAACAGGCTTTCATTCAAGAGTGGTGTAAGCCAGACTGGAAATATCTATAAGCTGACTATGGTCCCGAAGGATCTCGCGTCTAATAAAGGAATCACAAAAGTAGAAACGTTCATCGATCCGGCGACGAATATGTTCAACGGAATGATCGAGTATGAAGAAACGGGAATCGTAACGGTAATGTTCTTCTCCGACCTGAAACTCAACACGAATCCCCCGGACCAGGAATGGGAGGATTTCTTCAAGAACAGAACCCTTTCAGACAAAAAATGAGAAGATAATTGTATAGGATATGATTTTTCGAGCGGGGGGCGTGAAGCTTCCCGCTCTTGCTATTTGGGAATAATTGAAATAATCTTGATCGACAGGCTCGAAAATTCCGGGGGGAACAGATATGGAAAAAGTGGAATATTTCAGAAACTCGAAAAGTGAAAGATTCAGATACAGGGAAAACATCCCCGAAAATTCAAAAGCGGCGGTTCTGTGTGTTCACGGGTTTGCCGAGCATTTCGGGCGGTATTCCCATATCGAGGAGAAGCTTGTCGGGAGCGGTTATTCGTTCCACATGATGGATAATCGGGGCCACGGCAAATCGGTCGGCAAAAGGGGCCATATAGGTCGGTATGATGATTACATTGATGATCTCCATCTGTTCAGGAAGATGGTTCAGGAAAAAAACGGGAATAAGAAACTGTTTGTACTCGGGCATTCCAACGGGTCGCTGATTTCCGCGAGGTATGCGCTGAAGTACGGTGACGGCATAAGCGGTCTGGTTCTTTCGGGGATACCGATCAGGCAGGGGTTCGAGGTTAACCCGTTGAAGCTCAAGCTGGGGCTCGCGCTTGCGAAAGTAGTTCCGGGCCTGACAGTGCCGGGCGAGATTCCGCCGGAGGATATTTGCAGGGATAAAAAAGTGGTGCAGGATTACATAAATGATCCGCTCGTGTTCAAGGTGAACTCGGTCGGATTCGCGCGTGAATTTTTCTGGGCCATGGAAGATCTTCTTTCACGCGCGGCGGAGTTTAAACATCCCGTGCTTTTCCTGCATGGCGGTAGCGACAAACTTTGTTCACCGCCTGCAGCGAAAGAATTTTATGAAAAGATTTCTTCGGATGATAAAGAGTTCATTCTTTATGACGGGCTTTACCACGAAGTGTTCAACGAGTTCGAAAAGGAAGATATCATAGCGGGCGCGATTCAGTGGCTGAACAAGAGGGCGGGGGAATAGGCAAATGACAGATTATAAAGAGCTTACAGCTCCATGCGGGCTGGATTGTTTCAACTGCCCGTTGTATTCGGAAAACGCGACTGATGAAATAATCAGAATGATGGTGGATAAGTTCGGCATGAGTGAGAGCGCGCTGCCGTGCAGGGGATGCAGGGCGGTGAAGGGAAAGGTGATCGGTCTGCCGGGATGCGCTACATTCAATTGCGCGGCTGAAAAGGGACACGAGTTCTGCTGTGATTGCGGCGAATTCCCCTGTTCGAAGCTACAGCCTATGGTGGACGGCTGTGACAGATATCCTCACAACATGAAGGTATTCAATCTTTGCAGGATAAAAAACGCCGGGCTTGAAAAGTGGGCGGAAGAGGAATCTCTGGATATCAGGAAGAAATATTACAGGGGCAGATTTGTGATCGGGGCAGGGCCGGTTTTGGATCTGTAGCGTTCAGAGCCTGTTAAGAAAATCTTCGATAAATGCCGTAGCGCGGTCCGCGGGTTTGAATATTCCGTAGTGTCCCTCGCACAGTATGTCCGGTTTCAGCAACAGAAGCCGGTGCATCGAAGCTCGCCACTGATCGACATCCGAATTGAACTGGGGCATGAAAGGCCCGTGGATGTCCTGCCCGAAAAGTATTGTTTTTCCGTCCTTTTCAAAAATCACGCTGATCGAGCCGGGGGTGTGCCCGGGAGTGTGAATCCATGACAGAGAACCGTTCCCGAAATTGAAAGGCTCGCCGGGTCCCTGCAAAGCGGTATCGACGCGGAGGGGCTGCAGGGCGGTTCCATACCATGAGGCTGCGGTTCTTTCCGGGTCGGCTGTAATAACGGCTTCGGCGTCCAGTTCATGAATGCTGATCTTTGCGCTGGTCTGCCTTCGTATGTCTGCCGCGCCGGCTATGTGGTCGATGTGGTTATGAGTCAGAATAACGTGGGTAAGCCGGACGGGTCTTCTGCAGGCTTCCCTTATATTGTTCATAATCGCCGAGGCATCGGAACTCGCGCCGGTGTCGATGAGAACCAGCTCGGTTCCGATATCCACGAGATAACTGAAGGCGTCGTTCGGTCCCGTTATATCAGGGCCGCCAACCGCATGAACTCCCTGAATGATTTCAATCACCGGCATGCTGCTGTCTCCACTTTCTCTGGAAATCCCTTACCCTGCGGTAACCCAGCAGGCATATCCCGTTTTCCTCGATTGCGTTTCTGACGTCGGGGTCGAGAGCCAGCGCGAGATCGCCCATGCGGTCCCGGGCTTCATCTTCGGAGAACCCGCCGGTTGCGGGATGGAACACGACTTCCGTTATTCCGGGTTTCATGTCGGATAACATTTTAAGAAACTTTTCCTTCTTTGATTCATAGGGGTCTCTCATGTTTACCATAGTGGTGAAATCCGGGACGATGATTCCGTTTTTCTTCAACACCGCATCCGTTGTTCTCCCGGTCCACCGGATCGGCAGATCATACTTCGCGGCGAGTTTTGTTGCCACTGAAACGGATTTTTTATCGTAAAGGTGATAGAACCCTTTGTGACAGTCCATGTGTGTTACGTCTACACCGTGATCATAAGCAGCAAGTGTTTGGGCGGAAAGCTCAATGCCCATTTCTTTTTTTGGGACATTGGCGATAAGCCAGTTGATATCAGTAATGAAATATCCTTTGTCACCAACAAGATGCGGAACTTTATCTATGGGTGACAGCGGGGGAAAAAGGTTTCCCGGCGCGTCGTCGCGGGCGAGCACGAAGTGAACTCCGACATCGAGATCGGGGTTCTGTTTTATCAGCTCATAAGCTTCATTAGCGGCAAGGTTTGCGGTCATAAGGCTGGTGCTCGTGAGTATTCCTTCGCGAAAAGCTTTCAGTATGCCCTCGTTGCTCCATTTCGACCTGCCGAGGTCGTCGCCGTTCATGATAAGCGCTTTTTCGCAACCCAGCTCGGCGAGAAGCGCCTGCTGCGGTGTCTGTTCGGCGGCAAAGCAGGCGGAAATGAAAATTGATAAAATCGCGCAAAACGAAAAAAGTATTTTTCCTGTCATATCAGGTTCCTTTCAGCAATCGCTGCACGCGACGCATGGGATAACATAAGGCCCTTCCGGAATAACTGCGACAGCCGCATCCGCTCCGTGTTCCGCTATCGCTTTTTCGAGCGCGTCATCAAGCGTCGGCGCGGTATCCACGCCCGCGAATTCTTTTTCTACTGCGGAAAGGCCTTCTGTAACGAGAGTTATGTTAACTTTCCTTAGAGCCTCAAGCAATTTCTCAACCTGCCACTGATCCGGCGTGTAATTATTTTCATTGCTTATATATTCAATATATTTATCGATATCCCCGATTTCTTTATACTTCTTGAGGCATTCGACAAAAGTGTCGTTGCCCATTCCTTCGCTGCACTCAGAAGCGATGATAACCGTTCCTCCATCTTTCGCAACGTTCAGCGCGCCCACCATTCCCTTGATGGTCTGGTAATAGGTTTTATCGAGCGGGTATCCAGCGCTGGATGTCACAACGATGTCGGCTTTTTTATCGGCTTCCACCATATCGTACTGAATCGCAAAATCTATTCCTGCGCGGTGAGCCTTATTGAAATGTCCGCAGAAAACGCCGCACAGTTTTCTGTCTTCGTCGATAACGACATTGAGAATGAAATCCACTCCGGCTTTCTCAGCGATTCCTTTAAGCTCCTGGTGCAGGGGATTCTCGCCGACCACGCAGTTAGCGGCATTGCGCATCTCCATGAAGTACGGGCTGTGAATCCTGTGAACGGTTTTTATCGATGCGATTCCGGGACAGATTGCTTTTCTGCCGCCGGAGTAGCCCGCCATGAAGTGGGGTTCGATAAGCCCGGTGAGAATTTTTACTTCGGCATCGAGATACCGTATGTCGAGATAAACTTCCGTGCCCGATGCGGTAGTGGTCACATGGCGGTGCATGTCGTCGTCGAAACAGTTATGGTTGTAAAACGCATATTGAGAAGCCGTTTCTTCTCCTATCAGTTCGATTATTTCGTCGCCTTCATTCGGCCTGTGGGTGCCTGTTGCGTTTAGTATGAAAATCCCTTCGCGGGGCACACCGGCAGCGAGCAGTTCTTCGATCATCGGCGGCAGAATGAGTTTGTTCGGGACCGGCCTTGTGACGTCATTGACGACGATGCAGGCTGTTTTTTTGCCTGCTGCTATATCGCGCAGAGGATTCGTCCCGATAGGTGAAGAGAGCGCTTCCCTTACAGTCTGTTCCGGGTTATCCTTCACCGGCATTTTTTTCTTCCTGTAAACACCGGACAGATTGTTGTCCGGAACATTTATAGCAAGGTGTCCTTTCCCGTAAGCTACATTAATCTCCATGCGTAATCCTCCCTGACGCTGAAACAACGCTTACCCCGGATTTCACTGTGAGAAATCCGGAAAACCATGATAACACCTGTCCTGCTGCGTTGCGGCATCGGTTCGGGCTCGGTTACATACCGCACAGTATGCTCCCTCACCACTCACTCGCCGCGCCTTCGAAAAACGAAGGATTGGGGTCTCGGGAGACCTCGCCCCGCCGGAAGACATTCTCCTCAGGAGAATCCGGCTTCATGATTTTAACCTGCAATGTTGAGAAAGCAGGTTGATCATTATTATATTATTTATCTTATTAGAGCTTGTTTCAACCGAATAGAAGTCATTTAAGAATAAAATCGAAAATATCCGGCGGAAGAATACCGGCGAAAGAAAGAAAGTTTATCAGAAAATGAACGATTATCAGCGGGACGATGTTGCGATGGATTACATAGCAGTACATGAAAACAGCTCCGATGAGACCGGCTGTTATGATATTGGGCACACCGAGCGACCAGTGTATCAGACCGAAAATCGTTGAAGATATAATAATAATCCAGACCGGATTTTTTACTCGATCAGAAATTACCCTGTATGCGAATCCCCGGAAGATCAACTCTTCGAAAAACGCGACCATGGCAAGCCCGAAAGTAAGGTCTATCCAGTCGAAAACTTTATTAGTTATGGGAGTGTATGTCCCGATTCGGGTGCCCGGAATCAGGTTTTCGAGAACATTGTACAGCAACTGGTCAATCAGCAGTCCGCATACCGGGTATGCAAACAATATGATGATTAACGACAGCGGGATTCTGTGTGTGCCGAAGCCGAAATCGGCAATCGTTGCGGTTTTCGTTTTCACCAGCCGGATGAAAAGAATGAACGGTAGCAGCTTTACAGCAGTGTAATCAATGAAAAGCCAGAGCCGCCAGTCTTTGACATAAATGTTGGAGAAATCATTCAGGAAAAATGGGACACAGAATAAAACAAACGAAAACAAGAGAATATTTTTATTGTTTTTCATGTTTTACTGCTACTGTTCAGTTATGCAGGCTGCGCGGAATTCTTACCGCGTTTTTTAATCATTCTGTAAATAAAATAAATCAAAATGACGCCTGTTGCAATTCCAATGGTGAGAAGCTTGAACTGTGGGCCGTGAAGATAAAGTTCGACCTCATCGGGGGTCATGTTCAGCTTGTTCAGAAAATAAAATGAGATGAAAGCAATCAGCATGTAACGTGTTGTTCTGGCAATAGCTGAAACCAGCATGAACCTGATAAAATGAAGATTGAATACCCCTGCTGAGATCGTAAAAACCTTGTATGGGATAGGTGTGAAAGCTGCAATGCCTATAGCCCAGATATCATATTGCTGGAACAGGTGTTCCACTTTGTCGGTTTTGTCTTTTTTGAAGAATTTATGAAGAAGGGGCTGACCGCCTTTTTGTCCGATGAAGTATCCGAACGCCGCGCCACACACAGATGCAAAGGAAGTGAACAGCACAATAAACAGCAAATATTCAAAAGTTTTGTTAAAAGCCAGGAAAGGCAAGAAAAGATCAGGTGGAATAATAAAACAGCATGATTCCGTGAAAGAAATGATGAAAAGGGAAACGAAACCGCTGAAACTGAGTGTTCCGGCAGCAAAGAAATGAACCCAGTAATTTGTCGATAAATACTTCACAATTTTTCCCCCCCTAAAGATGTAAACGGAATCGTATCCTGAATGATAAAATGTGTCAATATTAGATGCAATTGAGCAAAAAGGTGAAATTTATCAATATTTGTATATTTAACAAATAACTGTAATTGGTAAAAAACATTGAAAAATACTGGAGAATATAATAAATTTATCGTTCAGATAAGTATTAATTTATGGAATCTATGCGAATGAGTTTATTAATAGTAGGGACAGTAGCGTTTGACTCGGTAGAGACCCCTTTCGGGAAAACAGAAAGGGTATTGGGTGGTTCAGGGACTTTTGCGGGTTATGCCGCAAGTTTTTTTGAGCGACCGAGGCTGGTGGGGGTTGTCGGCTCGGATTTTCCCGACACATATTTGTCGATATTAGAAGAACGCGGCATAGATGTAAGCGGTGTTGAGAGAAAAGAAGGCAAAACCTTTTTCTGGGCAGGCAGGTACGAAACGGATGTAAATATTCGTACAACGCTTATCACCGAATTGAACGTATTACAGGAATTTGATCCGGTGCTTCCGGAAAATTTCAGGGATTCGAGCTTTCTTTTTCTTGCAAACATAGATCCGGCGTTACAGTTGAAGGTGCTTGACCAGTGCCGGAACCTCGAGTTTGTAATTGCGGACACGATGAATTTCTGGATTGATGCTTCAAGAGAAGCGCTGGATGAAGTTATAAGCAGGATAGGCGCAATACTGGTAAATGACGAAGAAGCCAGAATGCTTACCGGCGAGACGGTGTTGCAGAAAGCGGCGAAAAAGATTCTTGAAATGGGGCCGAAGATAGTAATCATAAAAAAGGGTGAGCACGGAGTGATGATGTTTACCCGGGATTCATTCTTCGCGTTTCCGGGATACCCGATTGATGAGGTAAAAGACCCGACCGGCGCCGGCGATTCGTTTGCCGGCGGATTTATAGGGTATCTTGCATCAAAAGGAACGGTGAACGATGAAACTCTCAAGCAGGCTATCGTTGCGGGAAGCACGACGGCTTCGTTTTGCTGTGAGGATTTCAGCATAGATAAGTTCAGGAATATCACCAGCGGAGAATTGCTTGCCAGGGCAGGCAATTTCAGGGAAGCAACCAGCTTTCAACCACTGGATTTTTAAGGATATAAACAGCTTAATTGGCTGATTTAATAAGTAGCGGAGGTTTTTACATTGGCAACACGGAAGAAAACTACAAAGAAATACGACATTGCGGATATCAAACTGGCAGATGAAGGGAAAAAGAGAATAGACTGGGCGGAAAGAGAGATGCCCGTTCTGAGACTTATAAAAAGCCGGTTTGAGAAAGAGAAACCGCTTAAAGGGCTGACACTGGCGGCATGTTTGCATGTTACAACGGAGACCGCCAATCTTTGCAGAACGCTTAAAGCTGGAGGCGCAAAAGTAATGCTTTGCGCTTCGAATCCTCTGAGCACGCAGGATGATGTTGCAGCATCACTTGTCAAACATGACAAAATATCGGTTTTCGCGATAAGAGGAGAAGATAACAAGAAATACTACGAGCATATAAATGCGGTGCTTGATGCGAAACCAAGAATAACAATGGATGATGGAGCGGATCTTGTCGCTACAATTCATGGAAAAAGAAGAGAAGTTCTTAAAAACATAATCGGTGGTACTGAAGAAACAACGACGGGTGTAATCAGGCTGAAAGCGCTCGAGCTGGAAGGCAAGCTTGAATATCCTATAGTTGCGGTGAATGATGCCTGCACAAAGCATTTTTTCGATAACAGGTATGGAACAGGGCAGAGCACGCTTGATGGTATAATCAGGGCGACAAATCTTCTGATAGCCGGGAAAAAGGTTGTTGTATCGGGTTATGGATGGTGCGGAAGAGGAGTGGCGATGAGAGCGCGCGGACTCGGCGGACATGTGATCGTGACCGAAGTGGACCCGCTGCCTGCTCTCGAAGCTGTTATGGATGGTTTCGAGGTTATGCCGATGAGCAAAGCCGCGTCAACAGGAGATGTTTTTGTAACACTTACAGGTGATATTGACGTTTTGAGGCCTGAACATTTTGTAAAAATGAAAGATGGGGCAGTAATTTGCAACTCGGGTCATTTCAATGTCGAGATCGACACGGAAGGCCTGAGAAAACTTGCCGTCTCCAGAAAAGAAGTCAGACCTCTTGTCGTTGAACATGTTATGAAAAACAAAAGAAGAATAATGCTGATAGCAGATGGAAGGCTTGTGAACCTGGCAGCGGCGGAGGGACATCCGGCAAGTGTTATGGATATGTCGTTTGCAAACCAGTCCCTGTGTTCCGAGTTTATGGCGAAGAACGCAGCATCTTTAAACAAGAAGGTCTATGAAGTGCCGTCGGATATAGATAAAAACATAGCAAAATTGAAATTGAAATCAATGGGTGTAAGTATTGACAAATTGACGCCCAAACAGGTTGAATACCTTAATTCATGGAAAATCGGCACCTGACCAAGTCCAAAAATTGCGGATAAAAGATACGGTGGTGGAACTAAGTGGAGATTCGTGACTATCTAGTAATTATCTGGAAGCGCAAATTCGTAATAGCAACATGTGTACTTGTGTTTCTGATCGTGAGCATTGTATTCAGTTTTCTTTACTTGAAGCCGGTCTATCAGGCGACTTCAAAGATACTGGTGGATCAGCCCGATCAGATCATAATGATGACCGACGGCAGGGGGCCGATGTCTGCGCCGCTGAGTGTAGAAACTCAGAAGAAACTTATGAAGAGCCAGTCCGTCATCATAAGAGCCGGCGAAAAGCTTGGATGGGACGAAAAGAAATCTCTCAGCACACTGGGCGGTGTTCTCATTACAAGCGATGAAGATACCGGGATAATATCTGTTGTTGTAAGGTCTGGAAACGCTCAGTATTGCGCGGAAGTCGCCAATGCATATGCTTATGCTTTTGAAGAGATCAGCAAAGAACTCGCGGATCAGACATTTAAAGAAACCATCGATTACATCAAGCAACAGTTGAAAAATGCTGAAATGTCGCTCGCGGAAAAGGAACAGGCGATATTCCAGTTTAACCTCGAACAGGGAGTCATTATGCTCGATGAAGAGATGAAGAGCAGAAATGAACTCATCATGTTGTCAGAGTCCGACAAGATTTCCGCAGAGCTGGAAATTAAGCAAATGGAGACACAGATAAATAGTCTTCAAAATCTTTTCAGAGACAAGCAGCTGACTATAGTTCAGAACACAGATGTTCTCATGGATAGCCGTCTTATCACAGACTTCAGGCTTCAATTGTCGGAACTTGAAGGGCAAAGAGCAGGGTTGTTGATAAAATACAAACCTAATCACCCTGTTGTAAAGGAACTAGACAGTAGAATTAATCGTTTGGAAAACAAGCTTGAGAAGTATGCGAATGATGTAGTGAACGGGAAATATGTCTCTCCATCGGATTTAACTGCGGAGAAAACATTTCTTGTCGAAATGCAAACAAAGCTTCTTATGTTAAGAACAAAGCTTGCGAATCTTAATGCAATAATAGACAGGCTGAAACGCGAGCAGATGCAATATCCAAAGATGCAGTATGAATATTCAAGGCTGTTGCGCGAGAAAGAAGTAGCTGAAAAATTATTTTTTCTTCTTTATGAACAGCAACAGCAGGCGGAGATCGAGCAGATTCAGCTGGATGTTAACGTAAGAGTATACGACAAGGCCCAGGTGCCAAGCCGTCATATAAGCCCGAATCGCGAGAAGAACCTGATAATAGCTATAATACTTGGGCTTGTTATTGGAATAGGTTTATCATTCCTGCTTGAAGAAATTGAAGAAACGATCCGAACGAGCGATGATGTTAAGAATTATCTGAATTTGCCTGTTTTAGGGTCTGTTCCATACAGTGCGGAGACAATCAACAAGCTGATAACGGATGTTCCGCTGAAGTCACCGATAGCTGAAGCGTACAGAAGATTGAGTTTCTTTACGCAATTGTTCTGCCTTGATCCTCCGATAAAGACGCTTCTGGTAACGAGTTCAAAATCTGATGAAGGTAAATCCACAACACTGGCGAACCTTGCAATATCGATGGCGCAGGAGGGGACAAAGGTTCTTGTAGTAGACACGGATTTAAGACGCCCGATGCTTCACAGGATGTTCGGGGTGGATAATTCGCTTGGTATCAGTTCCATACTCACCGGAGAACTCGAAGCGGAGATTGCGGTATCTGATCTGACGGTCAGCGGTCATTTGCCTAAAGAATCCTTCATGGATGTGGTTGTAGACAGATTGATTCAGCCGGTCGGCGTAAAAGGGTTGAGTATCATTCCTTCCGGGCCACTGCCTGCAAACTCGATTGAACTGCTGAGATCCGAGAGGATGCTTTCCTTCCTGAGATGTATCGAGAAAAAGGCCGATATTGTGATGTTTGACAGTCCGCCCTCGATACATGTTATTGATTCGGTTGTTCTTTCACAGGTTCTAGATGGTGTTCTATTCGTTATTAATTCAGGCAGAATCAACAGGGATGAGGCTTTGCAGGTCAAATACATGATAGAAAGCACCAAGACTCCGATAATTGGAGTAGCGCTCAATAACATAGAAGTTTCAAGTCCGGATTACTATTATTATTACTATTACGGCGGTTATGGATACGGAAGCCGACAAAGGCGAAAACGCGTTAAGTTGAAACGCTGAGTAAGGGCCGACGGGGTAATGCTCGAACGGTTTGTTAAAAGCATAGTTGAAAAAGAGGGCAAGAAGTCTGTTGTCGATATACCTGTTGATTCAATATCGGTAAACCCATATCAGCCCAGAAGAAATTTTGATCAGAAGAAACTGGATGAGCTGGCCCGGTCGATAAAAGAGCAGGGCGTTATTCAACCGATAATCGTCAGAAGGTTCGGCAGCGGATACGAGCTTGTCGCAGGTGAAAGGCGTCTCAGGGCGTCAAAGTTAATCGATCTGAAAACGATTCCCGCAATAATAAGACAACTGGATGACCAGGACATGGTCGAAATCGCATTTATCGAGAACCTCCAGCGGGAGCAGCTGGATGAGATGGAGACTGTTGAAGCATATAACAGGATTATGGAGGAACAGGGAGGTTCGGTAGAAGCAGTCGCAGATCGTGTCGGCAAGGATGTAGATTCAATAAAAGCAAGGTTATGGATGTTGCAGCTTCCACAGATTGTGAAGAAAGCTGTGGTATCAAAGCTTATAACTCTTGATCAGGCAAGACTCATTGCTCAGATCGCAAGCGAAAAAAAGCAGATTGATCTCCTGGAACAGATATACAGGAATAAATATGATCTCGATCAGACAAGAGAGCTTATTGAATCAATGCCGGAGTTCCACAAGGTAAAACACAGTCATAGCGAGGTGCCGGAATCAGAGATTGTTTACAAATATGATCCGGCGAGTCTTGGAAGAATAGATTTTTGTATTGGCATGATAGCGGATATTGTGGAATCAATAAGGGCGGCGGGCATGCAGATTGAAGTTAGCGAGCTGATGTCAGGTAAGTCAGTGGATATAAGGTTGAGTTTTCCTTTAATAAGGGAATTTGTAGGCAAGAAGGAAGGGGACAAACCAGAGGGAGACAAATATATTGTTTGACAATGATTCAGTTTCTGTTTCTCCTAAGCATGTGAATATTATATTCTGGCTTGTGGTTTGTCTTTTTGTTCTGAATTTCATTGTGCAGAATTTCATGGGCGGTGCGGATTATGACCTTAATTCGTCAATGATGTTTGGAGCATTTGCACTTATAGTTCTTGGATTGCTGGTTACATTCTTCAACTTTCAGCTATCATACATACTCTTTATTTTCGTAATACCATGGGTGAAGTTATCAATACCGAACATGAAGTTCTTTTTCACTGTCGGAGACGCATATTTAATAATTCTTATTGTTATTCTTTTCGGCAGATTGATTACCGGGCGGGAGAAACGACCGATTTCAAGTTTTCTGGACAAGCTGATTTTCTTTTTCATATTTATGAGCCTCGTATCGTTCGCCGGCAGCAGGAATCTGGCAAAAGGAATGGCGGAGATAACGCAGACACTGGAATATTTCGTTTTCTGTTATTATCTTTCACTTATTGTCATCTCAAAGAAAAACATCCTCGACTCGTTGATTCAGGCATTGATTATGTCGAGTATATTATTGTCGCTATACAGCATCTACCAGTATGTTTCTCTCGGAGGCGGGGAAATAAGGATATATGGTCCCATAGGGCATTTCAACGGAACAGGCACGTATCATGCGATGATGATACCTTTTATTTTCAATCTGGCGGTCGGTAGAAAAGAGCAAAGGGCTAAATTGTTTTACTATCTTGCCCTGGCGCTTAACATAATAGTAATAGGATTGACTTTCTCCAGAGGTGCGTGGATCGGGACAATAGTCGGAATCGTTTTGTCCGCCCAGATAAGGGGAATGGTTCAGTTCCTGAAAGTATTTTCTCTTATCATTTTGGGCTTGTTGCTTCTGGCATTCATAGCGCCACCAAGATATATTGGAAGAATTTATTCTATTCCGAGGATCGAGGATACTTCGTCTAAAAACCATCTCAGGCAATATGAGATTGCGTATGAAACATTGACAACTTATCCGCTATTCGGGGTCGGCCTTGCAAATAATAGTTATCATGTAATTGAAAAATACGATGAGGCATCGAATGGCGAAATTCATAATCTCTATCTGCATATCGGAAGCGAGCGCGGAATATTGGCTATGTGTTTTCTCTTGATGATATTAGGTTCTTTTTACATCAATATAATCAGGAGAATTGGTAAGACGACAAATACATATTATCACTCTATATACGTTGCATTATTTTCAACAATGGTTTCTTATGGTATGGCGAATATATTTGCGTATCAGTTGATCAGGGGGCTAGGCTTGTTATTTGCCGTATTTCTGGCGATGTATCCAGCTACTATATATATTGAAGATAACGAGCCTGCCAGTGCGGAATGGGCTGAAATGCTGAGTACTCTGGATATACGGCATACTCCTCTTGAAATGGGATTGTGATCCCATGCCTTCAACTGTTTTATATACTGTCTGCTATTCAGATTTTTATGGAACACAGAGGAACATACTTGCAACCGCGAGAAAGCTTGATCCTGAAAGATTTACCCCGCTGGTGGCGGCACCAGGCGGCGAGATGTTTTTTTCCGAACTCAAGAAGGAAAACATCCCGGTGGTTGAGATGCCGTTCACAAATGTTGCCGATACTGGAACAATAATTGCAATCAGACGGCTTATAAATCAGAATAACGTAGCAATTATTCATGCACATCTTGGAATAAGCACCTTTTTGTCTCTCGCGGCTTCAACTGTAGCTGATGGCGTGCCTGTAATTTCAACGAGGCATTTCATAGAAGACAGGTACTCGACATTACGGTCTCGATTAAAGTACACGGCGTATCTGAATATGTATAAAAGA
>DAOSYA010000029.1:0-33598 GCA_035380865.1 bacterium | reverse complement strand
GAATGAATTCCCGGCTATGAAAGCGAAAATGAATTTTCGCACTCCAAATTAAATATACACATAGTTAGAAAAAACAAAGGATTCGCGCACACACAAAGGACGGCGCTTTGTACGTGGCACACTAAAGAATATTTTTACATTAAGGATTGGATTCCTGCCTTCGCAGGAATGACAGCAGCAGGGTTGTTGAAAGAATGTATAGTTGAGAGTTTGTCATCCTGAGCGCAGCGAAGGATCTCGCTTTTCCGCACTTGCACCGGGTACGATAGGAGCGATTAACAATAACAATACCCTGTCTTCTCTGATGTTGTCATCCCTGAATGTCTCTGTCAGGGATCCAGTCTTTCTTTCTCCATGCCTGCCTGAGCAACAGCACACAGTCGGGATTGCCGCGTCGTTTGCAAGGCGACAGGCCTTGCGCTCTCCTCGCAATGACACACTAAGGTGTGCTTCAATTTTCAGTTATCCGCGAAATGAGTATAAAAAACTTATCGCTCCCATCGTCCGCGGTGGGAGCGTGGATTGCGGCGATTCATCACCGCGCTGGCTTATGATGAGCCGGGAATGAATTCCCGGCGATGAAAGCAAAAATGAATTTTCGCACTCCAAATTAACCACGCCTGATACAACATTCATCGTTACGATGCTCCGCGTCGTAACGCGATAGCCGGGCGCTCTGCGCCCGAAGTTGAAGAATGGTGATATGTAACTGACAGGTAAATCAATTAACGCGGAGCATGCGAACGAACAAGAAACATTAAAGTATATTCCGCGCTCCCACCGCGGACGATGGGAGCGATCAAACAAAGGACGGCGCTTTGTACGTGGCACACCAGAGGACATTTTTACATTAAGAGTCTATCCCAAAACCCCATCCTGGCTTCGCAGGAATGACATCGGGTCCATCCCCCGCGTCCGTCATTCCGGCATGTTGTAAGCCGGAATCCAGAGAAGACATTCTCACTTCAGCGGGCAACGCTCCTTATGGATTACCCGTAAAAGTCGAGCGAATCACTCGCTCGGCGGCCGCCGCGCGAGTGATTCGCGCTCAAGAAGTTTTGAAGGGATCCTTAAGGGGAACTTTTTCAAAAGTTCCCCTTAAGCCGCCGGAGGCACTTCCTTCCGGCGAGCATCCGTTCATAAAACAAAAGCCGCCCCGCGAGGAGCGGCTTTTGAGTATATATAACCGGGACGTTGTTCACCCTCCGACGCGCGGGCCGGGCGATGTGTGGTTGTCAATCGAAAACCGATATGCCGTAGCGATCCAGCAGCGAGCCTTCGAGCCTGTAGAGTTCGGTCAGCGAGGTGATGTAACCCGCGACCGATCTCGCTTCCTCGATCTGTGAACTCAGGAAATCGCGCTGCGCGGTCGCGACCAGCAGGGATGTTGATTTGCCAACGCGGTTTTTCTCGACCTCGGCCCTGAGCTTTTCTTCCTGGAGAACGCGCGAGGCGGCTGCCGACGCGACTTTCTGCTTCGCGGTTTCCATGTTTACCCAGGATTCCCTGATGTCGCGCTGCACCTGTAATTCAAGGTTTGTCAGCGCTTTTTCAGACTGTTCTTTTTTAAGCACAGCCTGGCTGTGTTGCACTTTGTCGCTGCGCCGCCCGAACGTGTACTGATATTGCAGCCCGAGCCTCACATCGTAGGCGTCGTCCGCAATATCCGTAACCGAGCCGCCGAATGAGCCGTCGTATCCGGTGCGCCCGGCGGTGACTATCAGGCCGAGATCGGGCAGCAGCCCGTTCTTCGTTACCACCACTTCCAACTCGTTCTTGTCGATCGACAATCTCGCCTGTTTCAGGTCCGGCCTCATGCTGAGCGCCGTTTCGATGTGATCATCGAGAACTCCGGGTTGCGTTTCGGGCATTTGCAGGTTTTCTTTTATAACAACCTCGTAGTCCCAGTAATCAGACTCCGAGGGATTGAGCAGCCGCAGAAAATCGAGCCGCAGGGATTCGAGCTGACCGCGCGCGCTGACCAGCGAGCTCTCGCGGAGCGCGACTTCCGCTTTCGCCGCGACGAGGTCGATCTCGGCGGTGCGGCCCACTTCGACAAGTTTTTCCGCCTCTTCGAGCTGCTGCTTCGCGAGTTCGAGCGAGTCCTCGTATATCTCTATGTTGCGCAACGCAAGCGCGTAATCCCAGTACATGCTTTCAACCGACGCCGCGAGCTCCTTAACATAGTCTTCAAGCTCGTAGCGAGATATTTCCGTGTTCAGTTCGGCCTTCCTGATGCCAACAAGGTTGACATCCGAGCCCGCGCCTTTGAAAAGCGGCTTCGACAGGCTGACGCCGAACCGGGTCGAGTAGCTGTTGTCGGCGGCCGCGCTGCCGCTCTTGTCCATCGACAGCCCGAACTCCAGCTCCGCGCCGGACGACAGCAGTTTCGAGACACTGAAATCATTGCTCAGGCTGTCGGTCTTGGTCGACGACGAGCTTTTGCTCCCCGAGGTCGAGAGCGAATCCGACATCTTGAGATCGAATGTCGATTTCTGCGTCTCCTCGCCGAGCTTTGTCACGCGGTAGTCGTATTTCTGAACGTCGAGCGACCCGTTGTTCTGAATCGCCGTCATCACCGCCTGCTCGACCGTGAGCTCGATCCTGCCGCTGCTTTCGGAAACCGCCGGCGAAGCGACCGCCACGCATGCGGCCAGCGCCGCTGTTGCCGCAAAGGTTCTTATTGTGTTCTTATTTATGCGAAACATTTTCAGTTCCTCCATCACTCGTAGTAAAGACATTCTATCGGGTCGAGCTTCGACGCCCTCTGCGCCGGGTAGTAGCCGAAGAAAATACCGACCGCCATCGAAAACGTCAGCGCGAGAACAACGCTCGATACCTCGACCGAAGTGCTGAAATCGGAACTGTTCCCGATCAGCGCCGACGTTCCGACGCCCGCAAGCACGCCGAACAACCCGCCGAGACCGGTCATGACAATCGACTCGATCAGGAACTGGCGCAGGATGTCCCTGTCCTTCGCGCCGATCGCCTTGCGGATTCCGATCTCTTTGGTCCGCTCGGTGACTGTCACCAGCATTATGTTCATTATGCCGATGCCGCCGACGAGAAGTGATATCGCCGCGATCCCGCCGAGCAGCATCGTGAACGTCTTGCTGATGTCCGACACCCTCTCGATCAGGTCCGCCTGGTTCCTGACACTGAAATCGTCCTCCTGCGAGCCCCTGATCTTGTGCTGCTTGCGCATGACCGTGGAAATGGCTTCTTCAACCGCTGTCGAATCCGCGTTGTCAACCGACTGGATATCTATCTCCCGCAGCTTATCCGTTCCGAGCACCTTGTTCATCGCCGTCGTGTAAGGCATCATCGCTATATCATCCGCGCTCATGAACCCCGAATCACCCTTGGATTTGAGCATGCCTATCACTTTGAAATTCGCCCCGTTGATTTTTACCTTCTCACCTATATTATCTTTCGTAAATCCGAGATTTTCCGCCGTCTCCGATCCTATCACCACCACCTTCATAGCCCTTGTGGTTTCCGTATCGTTGAAAAACCGGCCGAACTCCACCTCGTAGTTCCTTATCGACGGATAAGTGACAGATGAACCGATAATATTCGACCGCGAGTTTTTATTGTAATACTTGAACTGCACAGTGCCCTGGACGACCGGAGCGAGCATCTCGACATCCTCGACCTGTTCGAGAATCGCCTCGGCGTCATCGACAGTCAGGATTTCACCGGCGCCGGACATGACGCCGCGGGACCCCCTCTGGCCGGACCTCACGACAAGCAGGTTGGTTCCCATCTCCGAAATATTTTCTATGACCTGCTTCTGCGCGCCCGCGCCGATTGCAAGCATCGAGATCACCGCCCCGACGCCGATGATGATGCCCAGCATCGCGAGAAACGATCTCAGCTTGTTCGAGTAAAGGCTCTTGAGAGCCGATTTTATAAGTATCATGAATAACATCTCGTATCCCCTTTAGCCGCCGTTTGCGACCTTGCCGTCGATCATGTGTATACTCCTGGCACACCTGCTCGCGACATCCGGATCGTGCGTGACGATGATGATCGTCCTGCCCTGTGAATTCAGCTCTTCGAGAAGCAGCATCATCTCGTCGCTCGTTTTGCTGTCCAGGTTTCCCGTCGGCTCATCAGCCAGCACGATCGAAGGATCATTCACCAGCGAACGCGCGACCGCAACCCTCTGCCGCTGGCCGCCCGAAAGCTGATTCGGCTCGTGGTGCATCCTGTCCGCAAGCCCCACATCCGCAAGCGCTTTCTCCGCAAGCTGCTTCGTGTTGCGTTTTCCCGAATACAGCAACGGCAGCTCCACGTTATCAAGCGCGCTCATTCTCGGCAGCAGGTTGAACGACTGGAACACGAACCCGATCCGCTGGTTGCGTATCTCCGCAAGCCTGTCTTTGTCAAGCTCTGCTACGTTATCGCCGGAGAGATAGTATTCACCCGAATCCGGTTTGTCCAGGCAGCCGAGAATATTCATCAGCGTCGATTTCCCGCTCCCCGACGGCCCGATCACGCCCACCATCTCACCCTGCTCTATCGAGATGCTCACGTCGTCGAGCGCGCGAACCTCGCTGTCGCCGAGCCTGTATATTTTCTTTAAATTATTCGTCTTTATAACCATTTATCCATACCACCAATCAGTCATATCCTCGCCATTAATGAGGCGGCCCTCCCATCGGCGGCATCCCGCCCATGGGCCCGCGATTCCTCTGGCTCTGCCACTTGCTCGAAACGCTGCCGTTGCTCACGATAACCTTCTCGCCTTCCTCGAGCCCGCTCTTAATTTCAACACTCTCGCCGTCATTCACACCCGTTTCGACTTTCCGCAGTTCCGGCTCTCCACCCTCGACGGGAACAGATACGAAACTTTCCCCGCGGCGCTTCGACACCGCTTCGACAGGCAGGTACAGCGCATCGCGCACGCTCGCGACCATCACCTCGACATTCGCCGTCATCTCCGGTTTCAGGATGCCCTTGTTCGGACTTAAAACCTCGATTTTAACCTCGAACGTCACAACATCCGACACATTGCTTCCCATCTGAGCGATCCGGGTAACCTCCCCGAAGAACTTGTCATCAGGATATGCATCCGCCGTGATCATGACCTTCTGGCCGACCTTCACAGAGCCGATATCGCTCTCGTCGATCGAAGCCATTACGAAAATCCTCGACAGGTCCGATATTATCATAACGGTCGTGCCGCCGCCGACATTGCTGATACCCGATGATATGATCGTTCCTATCTGAACATTTCTTTCCGTAACATAGCCGTCCATCGGCGCGTAGATCATCGTGTATCCCAGCTTCTGTTTCGCGAGTTCGAGATCGATTTCATCCGACTCCAGCGCAGCAGCCGCAAGCGCGACGTCTTTCCGCATCAGATCGAGCGACGCCTCCTGGGTTTTCAGATCCTCGATGTTCATCTTCGTGTCTTCAAGCGATGACTTCTTCTGCGCCGTGGTGATTACAGCCGTGTCATATTCTTCCTTGCTCGTCAGCTTGCTCTCGTACAGCTCCCGCGTTCTGTTCTCTTTAGCGACAGCATCGGCATACTGCGTCTCCGCGAGTTCGAGGCTGATCTGCGCCTTCTGCCTGTCGATCTCCAACTGCTGCTCGGATATCTTCAAATTCTTCTGCGATCTTTCATACTTGGCCCGGGTGGACGCAAGCGAAACCTGTGATTTTTTCACATTCCGCTCTTCCTCCTCGGTGTCCAGCTTGATCAGAAGATCGCCCTTGGTCACCTGGTCGCTTATGTCGAACGGCAGCTCGATCACCTCGCCGCTGGCTTTTCCTTTTATCTCCACGTCGAGATTCGATACCACGCTGCCCGTTGCTTCCACCACCTGCGACAACGAACCACGGCTCACTTCGACAACCGCTGTTTCCGGCTCTTCGGTCTCGGCTTTCTTTTCGCCCTGGGACTTCCAGAACCAAAATCCGCCCGCGGCCACCGCCAGAATCACTACCACTATCAGTAACTTCTTCATGTCTTCCTCCTGAACCACCGTGCCCTCAGCTTACCGACCGGCATATTCTTTCAGCACTATGTTTTAAGACTTTTATTTTGTTACAATGTTTCAAAATATTTTATCTATTTCTCGGTTCCAGTAAAATCTATTGCACTTTTCACCAGTTCTTTAAAATCAATCACCGAAAACGGTTTCTTCAGAAAAGCGAACAGATTTGCCGATTTCAACCGCTCGTCCGGCAGATCCCAGCCGCTCATCAATATGAACGGACATCGCTTCTCTCCCCTGTTTTCCTTCACAATCGAGGCCAGCGTCAGCCCGTCGAGCCCCGGCATATCGAAATCCGATACCACAATGTCGATTTCCTCCCTGTAAAAAACATCCAGCGCCTCCAGCCCGTCTTCAGCAGCATGCAGCTTCAGCCTTTTATCATTCAGCAGGCTCCTGATAAACCCAAGCATCTCCGGGCTGTCATCCGCTATCAGCACATTGGTATCTTTCATCATGCACACCTTCCCCCTGCCGGCCCGGCATTATGCCTGCCGGATCGGTTTATTGTCCATACTGACAATTCACATATCCTTAATGTTACGGGAATCTATTATCTTCGAGGCTTTTCACCCCGGCCATCCATTCCCCGCTCCGGTCCGGGCCTCCCGGGTCCGGGATCCGGCTCCATCCCCGGTTCAAGCCCCGGCTCAGGCCGGAACTCTTCCGGTCCGCCGGAACGTTTCTTGAACAGCCTTTCGAACCGCTCCGCGTTTTTGCGTTCCAGTTCAATAAATCCGGCCTTCTGGCCCTCGTCGAGCTGCTCCATGATTTTCGTGTTCATCTCATCATGCATGATCTTCAACTTGTCTCTCATATCATCCCTGAACTCGATGAGCGCCGGTTCACCGTCCTTCAGAATCTTCCTGATATTTTCTTTCTGCTCCGCGCTCAGCCCCAGTTCCTTCTCCAGCATCCCGACGAAACGATCTTCGTGGTTGCCCCTCTGATCCTTTTTCCAGTCGTGCCTTTTATCGGACTTGAAATCCACGGCGTGACTCCTGAGAAACATCCTGTCGGTGAATATTCCACTGAAAACCCCGGCCACGAAAAACAGGACCATCGCGAGAATCACCCATAATTTATCTTTTTTCATTGTTCCGTCTCCAATCAATTTATCTATCTCAAAGCGGCATTATCATCGCGTAATAACTGTCTACCGCCGTATCGTAATCATCCGAAATCATATCCAGCTCGGTGTCCGTCAGTGTTTTTTGCAGGTACGCCTCGGATGAAACCGTTCCCGCCGAGACCGGAACCCGGGGAGCCACAAAAAGCGTCATGAAAAACATGACCACGCAGAAAATCGCGGCAACCGGCATCAGCTTTCTTGCAAACGCCGGGACCACAAACGCAGGCTCGGCGCGGCTGCCCTGCGCGCCCGCCCTTATGTTTCGCATTATCCGCTGCTCGAACCCGGTATCCGGCTGCTCCGCGGGCGCGCGGAACATGTCGCTCAGCACACGCGCTTCAGTAACGATCCGCCTGCATTCATCACAATTTTTCATGTGTTCTTCGAACTCACGCTTTTCGTCGGAGTTCAGCGCATCCACCGGATACAGATGCGCCAGCTTATAAAATTTGCAGTGTCTCATTTCATTCACCTTCCATGCCGCCGGTTGACATTAATTCTTTTCTCAAAATTTCCATTGCCCTGAACAACCTTATCCTTGCGGTTCCCGCTTTTATTCCAAGTATTTTCGCTATCTCGATGTGCGAGTATCCCTCGACCGCGTTCAGCACGAAAACCGCCCGGTAATTCAGTGGCATCTTCAGCAACGTGGCTTTTATCTCTTCGAGGCTTTCCATCCCCGCATAAGTTTTTTCCAGCGTATCACTTTTACTCGGCAGGCCCGAAATCTGTTCGCGCTCTTCGAGACTCATGCCGTCATGCACCATCGGCAGCTTTGCATTTTTTCGCCGGTAATCGCTTACCGCGTTCACCGCTATCCTGTACAGCCATGTCGAAATCTGCGACCTGCCCTCGAACCGCCCGTATGACTTATATGCCCGTAAAAATGTCTCCTGCACAATCTCCTCCGTGTCCTCCCGGTTTCCGACCATTCCGTATACCACGTTATAAAGCCTCCTGCCGTTATCCTCGACGATCTTCTCGAACTGATCTTCGATTGACACCCCGGTCGAACGCACTTCGCCTGCCTGCGGCTCTTTTATTTCTCTCGCTGCCATAGACATGATTTTAACCCTATTCACTCCCCCCGGCGCCACCCGATTAAAAAAAAGCCGCATCTCAGTTTTTTAACGCCGTCCCCGGTTTCATCATCAACCCGATTACCGCTCATGAGGCTGTTCAAAATCCCCATTCTGTCATTCTGAGAAAGCGTAGCGATCGAAGAATCTCAATAACAAGTTACAAAAGCGAGATCCTTCACTGCGTTCAGGATGACAAACTCTCTACGATACATTTCTTTCAACAGCCACTCACGCCTGTCTTCTATTTGCCGCCGACTCCCGGCGCGGCATAATTCTCCGTCTTCTTCCATTGTTCGTAACTCAGTATTTCCCTCATTCGCAGTTCGAAAGCGACCTGTGCCTGAACCACTTCCTCGTATATGTCGCTCCGCTGCTCCGCAAGGTCCAGCAATGACTCCGTATCTATCCTGTACTGGTTCAACATCTCTCTCGATATCTTCGATAACTCGACCATCTTTCTACCCGAATCCCTGCCGTTCTCGTATCGCATCCCGCACTCTTCCCTTATCTCCCGCTCCTGTTCGTCGGAGAACCCGAGATCGTCCATGAACATCATATCATTCACAAGTCTGCATATTTTCGTACTCACAACCGACTCGAATTCCTTTTTTATTTTCGCCTGCCAGTCATCTTCCGGTTGTTTCTCCGCAGCCGGCGCCACTACCGCCGCAAATATCAATAAAGCAGCAATTATCACTGTCATTAAGCCTGTTTTTGCTAAATTCTTTCTCAATTTACGACACCTCCTTCCTGTGCTTTCTTTTTGTTTAATACTTTTGACCTTTCTTCCGTCGCCGGTGTTACACTCCAGTGAAAAATAATCTTCTTGCCCGGATTCTCCGGCTCTCTCAGACCGGATTGACAGAGAAAACACCGTCAGAGTCCGAAGGAGCCGAAAAATTATGTTGATCCTCAGAATAAATTGAAAAACTACATATTGTGACCTTTATTATTGCGGCTGTTGAAATATCGTAGAGAGTTGCCATCCTGAGCAAAGTGGTGGTGAGCGAGCATACTGTTGCGTATGTGACCGAACTATTTTTACTGATTCATGCACAGAGCAAAGCTTGTGCATGTCACCCGGCGCAGTAGGATTGGCCTTATCGCGGTTTTACGGATTTCTATGTGAGAAATCCGGGCTACAGTTGTTTAATCACCGGCACGAACTCACAGCTCAGGCGGCCCGGCTCGAGCGTGCATAATTTGTAGCCCCATGCGGCGTCTTCGTTTATCTTCGAACTGCTGGAAACCACCGTACTGTAGTTAATCCCATCGGACGCCGTATCGGAATTGCTGTGGATATGGCCGGCGAGATAATAGCGCACGCCGTGCCGCAAAAGCGTTTCAACAACCTGTGATTTTGCGAATTCACCGGGCTTTGATTTCGCGAAATTGCGCACCCGGTGATGCGCGAAACACACCATGGTATCGCCGCGCAGCTCGCCCGCGCTCAGAACCCCGTCGAGCCAGCGGACCTGATCCCGGTCCACCATGCCCGCCGAGTATGATCCGTATTTCTCCATCTTTTGCGAATTCATGAAATTCCTGAACTTCACCGGCCAGTCATAGCTGTTCAGCGCAATGAAAGTGAACCTGCCGATGCTGAAGTCATAATACAGCGGGCCGAAATACTTGCTCCAGAAAGTAACCCCGTCCGGTTTGGGCGACGTATTGCTCATGGTATACAGATCATGGTTCCCGGGCGAAACGAACAGCGGGATGCTCACATTATCGCGAATCTCGTCATAAGCCTTCGGGTATTCGCGCTGATAATTTCCGGGCACGGAAACCAGATCGCCAGTTATGACCATGAAAGCCGCTCCGCTGTCGCATGCGGCGCGGAACACCGCGGCGCGGCGCTCGTCGGGCGTTTCAACGGATTTGGACATGGTGGATCGGGGATCGCCCGTATGACTGTCCGAAATATGGGCGAAAACCAGTTTTTCCGGCGGACCGCTCATCACCCACACGCTCCGCGCCTGAAAATCTGCCTCTTCGTTGAATTCTTTCCGCGCCCTGATGCGCAAACCGTACAATCCGGGTGCCACCCCCGGGCTGCCGATTACGGCGGAATACGTATTTGTTTCGAAACTCTCCGGCGCAATGCTTGAAACCGGCGTCTCCGCTCCGTCCTGCGCCACCAGATACGCTTCGAGAACCTTGTATCCTTCTTTCATCCGGATGTCGATTTTGTCGTTTTTCGACAGGTCAACAATCGCCGGATTGGTCATCAGCGGAAGCTGCATTATCCCTACCGGCGCGGATTCGGCGGGAATACCTGCGAATAACGCGAACAATATTACCGGTAGAATATAGTATCTTTTTATAAGGAATCTCATGATAATACCCTTCATCCGGAGCCGGATTCGAGCCTTTTCCGGGGTTAATCCAACACGATTTCACATATTGTATATATAGAATTCAGAGATTGAAATAAAAATTACCAGAAATAAATAAAAACGGACAATTGTTTACAACGGGGTATTAAAATCTTATAATCTGCTTGCTGGATTGGTCTGCGGATGGTCGTTTTGTGCGCAGAACCCGCACTTGACTGAGTGGGTTAGCCCACTTTTTTGTTTATAAGGGGAAATCCCGGTTTGCGCGAACAGGTTTTCAGGCGATGAAAACAGCGCGTGGCCGATAAGGTTCAAAGGAGAAGAGAAGTGAATTCGGATTTTATGCTGGCAATACGTCAGATTGAACGGGAAAGGGAGATTCCGCCGCTTGAGATACAGGGAATCATCGAAGATGCTCTTGTCAAATCGATACAACAGGAATCTGAAGGGCTCCAGTCGATTAACGTTGAGTTCGACATTGAATCGGGGCGATTAAGCATTATGCGAATAAGGGAGGTTGTGGAAACAGTCTACACCCCCGCACTTGAAATATCTTATGAAAACGCGCTGCGGGTCAACGACGAAGTTGAGATCGGAGACCTCGTGGAAACGCCGGTTTCGCCGCTTTCGTTCCGGCGAATCGGAGTCCAGGCCGTCAAACAGCACATTATTCAGCGCGTGCGCGAGATGGAGAAGAACATACAGCTCGAACGGTTCGTGGACAGGGAAGGCCAGATAATCACCGGAACGGTGAGCCGCATAACCAACAACGGCGTGCTGGTCAACCTCGACCGCATAGACGGGCTGCTGCCCCGCGAGGACCGCATACCGGGCGAGAACTACTCGATAGGCAAACGCTTAAAGGTACTCGTGCTCGAAGTGAGAACCGGAACACGCGACGGCGAGATCATTCTCTCGCGCGCACATCCCGACTTCGTCAAGAAACTGTTCCAGCTTGAAGTGCCTGAAATAGCGCAGAATATCGTGCAGATAAAAGCGATAATGCGAGAAGCCGGCTACAGGACGAAAATGGCGGTTATCTCGACACAGGACAAAGTGGACCCGGTCGGCGCATGCGTCGGCTACAAGGGCAGCCGCGTCAAAAATATAGTTAACGAACTGAACGGCGAGAAAATCGACATTATCCCGTGGGATGAAGACCCGGCGCAGTTTATCGCGCATGCTCTCAGCCCGGCGCAGGTCATTTCGGTCGAGGTGTTCGACGACCACAGCGCGGAAGTAATAGTGCCCGACAATCAGCTCTCGCTGGCTATAGGAAAACAGGGCCAGAACGCAAGGCTCGCCAACAAGTTGACAGGATGGAAAATCGACATCCTCAGCGACGCGGAAAAAGAAAGACTGTTGCAGGAACTGCGGCTTTCCGATCTTTATGAAACAGGCGTTGATGAACTCTCGATTGCAAAACGGACCCTGAACATATTGAAGGAAAAAGAAATCAATACCTTCTACGATCTGGCATGCATGACTGAAGAAGACCTGAAAAACGTGGATGGCCTGGGCGAAAAATCAGTCCAGGAACTGAAATCCGCCGTGATCGAAAGCGGCTTCAAGCTCCTTGAGGAAGGAGAAGAAAAACCATCGATTCCTCCGGGGCTGAAAATCAGTGAAGACACAATGGAATCAGAAGAAATTTCGGACAAAAAGCTTGAAGAAAGAGCGGAAGACGCCGAGATAAGAGCAATTATCGAAATGGCCGACAACGACAAAGAGCAAGCCGAACCGGATGAAATCCCGGAAGAAGACGAACCCGAAGAGGAACTGGAAGATGAGCAGGAAGCCCCGGTCGAAGAGGAGATAGAAGAAGAGGGCGAAACTGAAGACACGGAAGAACTTTAATCGCCTGAAGTCATTGATCTCGAAAGGCTGATCTTTGTGGCCGAGGTTTTGGAGGAGTTTTAACAGTATGGCAAAAAATAAAAAAAGAATTTATGAATACGCGAAGGATCTCCATATTTCCAGCACCGAGCTTATGAAAAAGCTCAAGTTCATGGGAATAAGGGTAAGCAACACCTTCAACGCGGTAGATGAAGATGTAATAAACCAGATTAAAAGCCAGATGGGACTCCACCTGTTCGATGACCTGGATTCCTCCATGGACCCGTTTATGGACGAGCCGCTGATCCCACAAAAGCCGTCGGAAAGCGGAATGCCGAAAATGGAGTTCAAAGCCAAAAAGAAAGAGGCTCCACCGGCACCGAAACCGGCTCCCGCTCCGCCGAAACCCGCCACGCCAAAACCCGCTCCGCCGAAACCTGCGGCCCCCGCTGCTACCCCGCAGAAACCGGCTCAGCCACAGAAACAAGCTGTTTCAAAACCTTCGGAAAAACAGGCGGCGGATGCGCCGAAACCCGCTCCCAGAACCTCGCAGGCCCCTCCCCCGCCACGGCCGCCGAAACAGTTTAAATCAGGGGCGAAACAGAATACCGGCGCTGATAAACGGCCGGAACAGGAAAAGAAATACGGGCAGAAACCATCCGGGGCTCAGCAGCGGCCACCGCATGATTCCGATTTCAAAAGAAGCCGGAAACCCGAACCGCGGACAGACCGCGATAAGGAACCGATCGAAAAAATAGACCAGCCGAAAAAATTCAAAAAGAAGGATATCAGCAAAGTAAAAGAGGTCGTTAAAAAAGAAAAAAGGCAGGAAGCCTCGTCAAGCGACGGAAAACCGGCCACCGGCCCGTCAAAAAGGCTTGAAGCTATAAAACAGAGAGGCTACCAGACGGAACGGCGCGGCACTAAAACGACGTTCATCAAGAAAAAAACTAAAAAGGAAAAGAAAGATTCAGACAGGGATCAAACAGGCGAACTCGAAATGCCGCAGGTGAGAAAAAGAATGCGCGTTTCGGGTCCGATGACTGTTCGCGAAGTTGCGAACGCGCTGGGCGCAAAGTCTTCAGACATAATCATGTTCCTCATGAAAGAACTTAACCTTATGTCCACGCTCAACCAGAGCCTGGACCTGGATGTTATTAAACTTATTGCGGAACATTTTGACTGCACGATGTATATTGAGAAGAAGAAGACCGTCGACGAAACACCTGCGCTGATAGACGAAGACACGGCAGACGTTACCGCTTTGACCCCGCGCGCCCCTGTTGTAACAGTGCTCGGGCATGTCGATCACGGGAAAACCAAGCTGCTCGACGCCATAAGGCACACGAATGTCGTCGATAAGGAATTCGGCGGCATAACCCAGCACATAGGTGCTTACCAGATTATTCATGAGGGAAGAAAGATAGCGTTTCTCGACACCCCGGGCCATGCGGCGTTCACACAGCTTCGCGCACGCGGCGCAAAAGTGACCGACCTCGCGGTTCTGATTGTTGCGGCGGACGACGGCGTGATGCCGCAGACTCTCGAAGCTATCGACCATGCGCGCGAGGCGAAAGTGCCGATCCTTGTCGCGATCAATAAAATCGACAAACCGGCGGCCAACCCGGACAGGATTCGCCAGCAGCTTTCCGACAAAGGGCTGATCCCCGAGGAATGGGGCGGCGATACGGTCTGCGTCGAGATATCGGCAAAGATGAACCAGAACATCGATGAGCTTCTCGACATGATTTTCCTCATGACGGACATGATGGAGCTCAAGGCACAGGCCAACCGCAAGGCTATCGGCTGGGTCATCGAGGCGAAACTCGACAAAGGCAAAGGGCCGGTCGCGACTCTTCTCGTGAGAAACGGAACTCTGCATAACAGCGACTACATTGTTGTGGGAACTACCTACGGAAAAGTCCGCGCCATGGAAAACGAGCGCGGAGAACGCATGAACGAAGCCGAACCATCGACCCCGGTCGAGGTGCAGGGCCTCAACAGCGTTCCGGAAGCGGGCGATCAGTTCTTTGTCATCGAGGACGAGAAGACGGCGAAGGAGATCGCTACATCGAGGCTGAACAAGTTCCGCGAGGAAAAACTGCATTACGATAACAGGGTCACGCTGGACGACCTGTTCAACAGGATTCAGGAAAATAAAATCAATGAATTGAAAATCGTGCTCAAGGGCGATGTGCAGGGATCGATCGAGGCCATAGTAACGGCGCTCGAAAGCATCAAGCACGAAGCCGTAAGAGTGAACGTGATCCGATCGGGCGTCGGCGAGATCAAGGAAACCGACATCATGCTCGCCGCGGCATCGAACGCTATCGTGCTCGGATACAACATAACGATCAATCAGGATGCGGCGGCCCAGGCGAATAACGAGAAGGTCGAAGTAAGGAATTATGAAATTATTTACCAGCTTATCGACGATGTGAAAAGAGCGATGGCCGGAATGCTCGCGCCGGAATATGAAGAGATGTTCAGCGGTCGCGCGGAAGTCCGCGCAATATTCGCCTCGTCACGTTTCGGGAATATTGCGGGTTGCATGATCACGGACGGAGAAGTCAAGAACAACCAGCTCGCGAAAATTCTGCGCGACGGCAAAGAGATTTCTCAGGACAAGGTAATATCGCTCAGGCGATTCAAAGACAGTGTGAAATCCGTCGCTCAGGGTTTCGAGTGCGGGATCACTCTCGGGAATTATTCGGATTTCCAGGAAGGCGACATTATCGAGACTTTCAGCCTTGTCGAGAAGAAGATCGATATGATCGACTGATCCGCGGAGGGTTGCCCTATCATGGTGGTGGGTGTTATGACGCTGGACGCGCGACTGCCGGGCATAAAATCCCTCAAGGCGAAACGCATGATTCTGCGCAGCCTGAGAGACAATGTAAGAAACAGGTTCAATGTTTCGATCTCCGAGGTTGAATACCAGGATCTCTGGCAGAGAACAAGGTTCGGAATCGCGGGTGTGAGCGGTGACCGGGTGTTTATAGAAAAAGAATTTACGAAAATCGTCAGGCTGTTTGAAAACCGCGAGGGTGTAGAGGTTATCGACAGCATGATCGAATTCATCTGATCGGGGAGTGAGGGTTGGATGATTCCAAACAGACTTAAAAGAGTATCGCAGTTGATACTCCAGACCGTAAGCGATGTCATCAGGAAAGAGATCAAGGACCCGAGGATAGGGTTCGTGACCGTGACGGATGTTGATGTCGCGCCGGACCTGAGGGCCGCAAAGGTTTTCATATCGGTTATCGGCGACGAAAAACAGAGAAACCAGTCGATAAAGGGACTGAACAGCGCGGCGGGTTTCGTGCATCAGCGGCTTCGGCAGGAGATCCGTATCAAGCGGGTTCCGATGATCAAGTTTTATCTCGACAACAGCATCGAGCGTGGCGTAAACGTCTGCTCGCTGATTGAAAAAGTTCGTATCGAAGACGAAGAAATTTTAAATAAAAAGCCTTCAGGGTAATTCACAGGCAGGGACTTCCTCAAGATGAACTTCAAAGAGCTGCACGACAAGCTGGTTTCCTACGACAATTATTCGATCTTCGGGCACATGAACCCGGACGGCGACAGCATCGGCGCGATAATCGCCATGTACCGTATCCTCAAAGGGCTCGGCAAGAATGCCGTGATGTATTCGCGCGACGGCGTGCCCGATTATTTCAGGTTCCTGCCGGACACCGATAAGATCATCGGTATCGAGCAGGCCGGCGGCCTGAATGTCGATACAGCGCTGCTCGTCGATTGCGGCGGGCCGAAACGCACAGGCGATGAATTTGTCCCGGCGCTCGAAGGCGCGAACGCCGTTTTTGTGATAGATCACCACGCGACCAACTCGGGTTTCGGCGACCTGAGCATTGTCGATCCCGAAGCTTCTTCGACATGCGAGATAATAGCGAGATACGCGGAGCATTCCGGGCTTGAAATCGATCCCGAAACAGCAACATGTCTCTACTGCGGGATTATGTACGACACGGGCCGGTTCCTGCATTCTAACACGACATACGGCGTGATGCGGCTGGCGTCGGAAATGGTGCGGCAGGGCGCGGACCCGCGCAATGTGGCGTTCAATGTTTACAACAGGAGATCACAGGCCCACCTCCGGCTTCTCGGCCATGTGCTGGACAATATGCAGACAACCGCCGACGGGCGTATATGCTGGGCGGTGGTGGAACGGAAGATTTACGATGAACTCGGCGCGCGCGACGAGGACGCCGAGGGCATTGTCGAGATGCTGGGCTCATATAACGGCTGCGAGGTGCATGCTACTTTCAGCCAGACATCAAACTTGAAATCGCGGGCGAGCATGCGCTCAGCGGGCCGGGTGAACATCGGGCGCATCTGCGCGGCTTTCGGCGGCGGCGGCCACGATTTCGCCGCAGGTATCAGGTCCGGACTGCCGCTTAACGAACTCGCGGAAAAGGTGATCGCGGAAGTGCTCAAAGCAGTCCGCGAAACTGACTGATTTGAAAAAGATAGAATTCGAGGACAGCGGTTTCTTTAACGTTTTCAAACCGCCCGGAATGACTTCACAGGATGTTGTGGGCTACCTGAAATGGCGGCTGAAACCGGGAAAGATAGGTCACGCGGGCACGCTCGACCCGCTTGCATGCGGGGTACTGGTCTGCATGGTGAACAAAGCCACGCGGCTTATGAACAAAATGTCGGCGACACGGAAAACTTATATAGCGGAGGCTGTTTTCGGATACAAAACCGACACAGGTGATCTCGGCGGAAGTATCGTGGAAACATCTCAAAAACAGCCGACAGGTGACGATATAGAGCTTGTTCTGGAGAAGTTCAGAGGCGATATCGAGCAGATACCGCCAATGGTTTCGGCAATAAAGAAAGACGGACAGCCTCTTTACAAGCTTGCCCGGCAGGGAATCGAGATAGAGCGGGCGCCGAGGCCTGTTACGATCTACAATTTGCGGATGCTGAGATTCTATCCGGAAACCCGGAAACCCGGGGCGCTGTTCGAGGTGGAATGCTCGGGGGGAACATATATAAGGACGCTGATGGAAGATATCGCCGCAGCCGCGGGATGCGTGGCCACCACCGCTTTTCTTGTTCGTACGGCGGTCGGGCCGTTCGGAATCGACAACGCGGTCAACCCGCAGGACATCAAGCCCGGCCCGGCGGAACAGCTTCTTCTCCCGCCGGAGTATCTCCAGTCTGCCGAGGAGGAACTTTTTTAATGCATGTTTATCATTCACCTGATGAAGTTCCCGATCCGGAGGGGATGAACGTGGCCCTTACGATGGGCTTTTTCGACGGTGTTCATATCGGGCACAGAAAAATACTTGAAAAACTCGGTCGGTATTATGACCCCGGCGTGCAGATCACCGGGCTCGTGACGATGGACCCCCACCCCGCTTCCGTTCTCGACCCTGAAAACGCGCCGAAACTGATTACCACTCTCAAGGAAAAAATCGACATCTTTTCTTCTTTCAACCTGTCATACGTGCTGATCCTGCCGTTCAGCGGCGACGTGTCGCAGATGCCGGCAAAACAGTTTCTCCAGGAAGTTTTAGTTGAAAAATTGAAAGTAAAAAAAATGATCGTCGGTTATGATACCCGGTTCGGCAGGAACCGCGACGGCGACGTGCGGCTGCTTGAAAAAGAAGGTGCAAGAATCGGCTTTGGCGTTGAAACAGTGCAGGCGGTCAAGCTTGGATCGAGCGGCCCTGTGAGCAGCACGGCGATACGCAATGCGCTCATGAACGGCAAGCCTGAAGAAGCGGCTTCGATGCTGGGGAGCAATTATATTATAAGAGGCAGCGTGGTCAAAGGGTTCGGGCTCGGCAGCAGGTTGGGAATCCCCACGGCAAACGTGGAAATCGACCCTGAAAAGCTCGTGCCCGGGCACGGTGTTTACGCGGCGTACTGCCGGATCGGAAACCGGAAACTGAAAAGCGCAGTGAATATAGGGTTAAGGCCGACGATTCCGCAAAAAAGCCCGAAGCCGGTGATAGAAGCGCACCTGCTGGATTTCAAAGACGATGTTTATGGAAAAGATATCGAGGTTGAGTTTGTGAATTTCATCAGGCCGGAGCGAAAGTACTCGGACGCAAAGGCGCTGGTCGGCCAGATGAGAAAAGACATAGAGCTTGCGGAAAACAAACTATAACCTTAAAATATACTGTCTTAAAAAAATGGAGAAAGGAAGGAGGTGAATACAAATGACATTGAGCGTCGAGCGGAAGAGCGAAATCATTCAGAAATTTCAGGCACACGAGAAGGACAGCGGTTCGCCGGAAGTACAGATTGCTCTTCTGTCGGAAAGGATAAGCCTTCTGACGGAACACCTGAAGAAGAACAAGAAGGATCACAGTTCAAGGCGTGGTCTTCTGAAAATGGTCGGGCAGCGGAGACGAATGCTGAACTACCTGAAAAAGGTGGACGCTAAGAGGTACGACGAGGTCATCAAGGAACTGGGCTTACGCAAATAGAAGCGTATTTCCGGTCCACCGGGCATCGGTTGCCCGTAAAAACTGAAGACATACTAAAAGAAGTGTCTAAGTTGGCAGCCGCCCCCCGGGCGGTTTTTATGCGTTTGGCAAAACCGCGTTTCGATATGATCCCGGAAAGCTGCCGGCGGGATCCGGCAGCAGGAATGGGCGTACCCATTTTTAGTCCGATCCCATTGGCCGGGCGTGTGCCGGGCGCACACGCCACAAAGTACGTGGCCGGGGGGCCGCGTATGGGAAAGGCTTAAAACAATTGGAGCCGATAGCTCCCGGAGGATTTAATGCAAGGCAATAAAGTTTTTGAAACACAAATCGAGATCGGCGGGAAAAATCTACTCATCTCGACAGGCAGGCTGGCTAAACAGGCGGGCGGCGCCATCTTCATGCAATATGGAGAAAGCGCGGTTCTCGTGACCGCCACAAGGTCCAACAAGGACAAGGATCTCGGATATTTTCCCCTGTCTGTGGATTTCGAGGAGAAAATGTACGCCGCCGGGAAAATCCCGGGTGGATTTATCAAGAGAGAAAGCAGGCCTACCGACAACGCGATAATCAACGCGAGGAAAGTGGACAGGTCGGTCCGGCCGCTGTTCCCGAAAGGGTTTAAGAAAGAGGTCCAGATCGTCTGCACGGTAATGTCTTCGGACATGGTCAACACACTCGACGTGATCGGGATAACAGGCGCTTCGGCGGCCCTGTGCATCTCGGACATCCCGTTCTCGGGTCCGATCGCGGGCGTTCGCATCGGTCGTATCGACGGGCAGTTCATCATCAATCCCACTTTCGAAGAGCAGGACAACTGCGATATGAACATCATCGTCGCGGGCGCGAGGGACACGATCATGATGGTGGAGGGAAAAGGCAGCGAGATCAGCGAGGAAGATTTTCTCGAAGCTCTCAATGTCGCGCTCCCGGAAATCGCCAAACAGATTGACGTCCAGGAAAAGATGATCGAAGCGGTCGGCAAGGAAAAGATGGTGTTCGAAGAGCAGACTGTCGACGAAGAGCTAACCGCAAAGGTTATGGAGTTTGCAAAAGCGGCACTCGAAGAAGCGATGGACGGCAAGGATAAAAAGGACCGCGAGGCGCTGATTGACGACATCCTTGAAAAAGCGATCGCGGAGTTTGCAACCGAAAACGAGGAAGTTGACTCAAAAAAAGCTTCCGATGTTGCGGCGGCGATAGGCGATCTCGAAAAGAAAACGATGCGCGACATCATCATCAATAAAAGCATCCGCGCGGACGGCAGGAAGCTCGATGAGATCCGGCCGATCTCATGCGACACTTCGCTCCTGCCCCGGACTCACGGGTCGGCACTGTTCACACGCGGCCAGACACAGGTACTGAGCACGGTGACACTGGGCGCGATTCGTGACGCGCAGAGACTCGACGACATCTACAGCATCGAAACGAAAAAGAGCTATATTCATCACTACAACTTTCCACCCTACAGCGTCGGCGAAACGCGCATGATGCGCGGACCGTCGAGGCGCGACATCGGGCACGGGACACTTGCGGAAAATGCCCTTGCGGGCATGATCCCGTCCAACGACGACTTCCCGTACGCGATCCGCGCGGTATCCGAGGTGCTGGAAAGCAACGGCTCAAGCTCCATGGCAAGCGTGTGCGGAAGCACAATGGCGCTCATGGATGCCGGAGTGCCGGTCAAGCGACCGATCGCCGGTATTGCGATGGGCCTCGTTATCGAGGACGGCAACGCTCATATTCTCACGGATATCCAGGGTCTCGAAGACCATCTCGGGGATATGGACTTTAAGGTCGCCGGATCGAAAGAAGGCATCACGGCTGTGCAGATGGATATCAAGGTCAAGGGCATCACGAGCGAGATCATGAAAGAAGCCATGGAAAAGGCGCGCGTCGCGCGGCTGTTCATTCTTGATAAAATGCTCGACACGATTTCGGAACCGAGAAAAGAACTCTCACCGTTCGCTCCTAGGACCCTTATGCTCCACATCGCCGTCGACAAGATCGGCACCGTTATCGGCCCGGGCGGAAAAACCATCCGCGAGATCGTCGAGAAAACCGGCGCCGAGATCGACATCGAAGACGACGGCAGAATCATCATTTACGCTGTCGACCAGGAAGCCGGAGAAAACGCGAAGAAAGAGATCGAGCTTCTCACCAAGGAAGTCGAAGTCGACGAAGTCTACACGGGCAAAGTCGTTCGTATCCTGAGCTTCGGCGCTTTCGTGCAGTTGCTTCCGGGAACGGACGGCCTGGTTCACATCAGCCAGATCTGCGAGTCACGCATCAACAAGGTTGAAGACGTGCTCAGCATCGGGCAGGAAGTTACTGTCAGGGTGCGGGACATCGACGATATGGGCAGAATCAACCTGACGATGAAGGGACAGGATAACCCGGGCGTGGTGGTTCCCGAAGGTTCGGACCAGCCCCCGGAACGCAGCCGTGCCCCTTACGACAGAGACAAAGGCAGAGGCAACGATAGAAACAACAGGCGAAGAAGCTGATCCCTGTACAAATGGCGGCGAGGCGTAACAGCCGCGCCGCCGCGCTACACCTTTAACCTGCATTTCTTACCTTTGCGGGGCAAACTCGAACACATTTCGAGAAAGGTGTTTCGGCAAGCGCCCCCTTTTTTTCGAGGGCTTTTACCGGAACACCGGGCTCGACAGGGCTTCCATCATATGAAAACTGAAATCAGAAAAGAAACACTTGATTGCGGCGCGGTTCTGCTGGTCGAGCCGCTCCCGCACCTGCTGACCACGAGCATCGGGTTCACCATCGCCTATGGTTCGAGATGCGAACCGGAGAACATGTACGGCGCCGCGCACTTCATCGAGCACATGATTTTCAAAGGAACGCCCGGCATGGGTCCGCGCGACCTCGCGCTTGCCATCGAATCAGTCGGCGGCTCCATCGGCGCGGCGGCTTCCGAAGAAAAGACATACTGCTACGCGCGCGTGCTGCCCGAGCATCTCGGCATCGCCGTGGATATCATTTCGGACATGTTCTGCCGCTCCACTTTTCCGTTGAACGAGTTCGACCTAGAAAAAGAAGTGATCCTCGAAGAGATCAAGGCCCACGAGGATACGCCGGAAGAGCTTGTGCTCGACCAGCACCTCGAAGACATCTACGGAAACTCAGGTCTCGGCCACAGCATTCTCGGCGAGGAATCCACGATAAACAACATAACGCGCGACAGCCTTTTCGACCTCTACAAAAAAATATACCGGCCGTCGCACGCGATAATTTCGGTAGCCGGAAACACGGGTGATATCGACATCGCCTCGCTCATCAACAAAGCGCTGTCACCGGACGGCGGGCAGCCCTGCCACGTGCTGGAATCGCCACCCTCCCCGCCCGACTTCACAACAAAGATCAGGCTCCGCAACAGGGACACGCACCAGACGCAGCTCTGCCTCGGCGCGCCGGGGGTGGAATACCACAACGAGAAAAGATACGTCTACACGCTGCTGGACGTGATTCTAAGCGGCGGAATGAGCAGCCGCCTGTTCCAGGAAATCCGCGAGCGCAGGGGCCTCGTCTACGACATCTCCTCCATGAACACCTGCTTTATCGACAGCGGATTCTTCACCATCATGGCGGGCACCAGGCCGGAAAATCTCATCGACGTTCTCTCCGCCACCACAGACGAATTGCTCAAGGTTAAAGACGGAGATGTCTCGGAACAGGAACTCGACCGCGTCAAGGAAATGCTCCGCGTCTCCATATCCATGAGCTTCGAAAGCGTAACAAGCAGGATGATGAAGCTCGCGCGCTCACAGATATACTACGGCAGGCCGGTCACGGACGAGGAAATCTTCGACTCCATCAGCGCAGTCACCGTCGAAGACATCACGATCGCAGCCAACGAGATATTCAGGCCCGGCACATTCGTGTTCTCGGCGCTCGGCCCGTTCGAGAATCCCGCAGACACCGAATCCCGCATCATCGACATTCTCGACAGGTACTGAGAATCAATCATTTTTTTTCTTGCTGGACAAGTTATTCCTCTTTACTAATCGAGCTTTTTTATCACTTGTGATATGATATCATCATAAAGCAACTATTTGCCAAAGGTATCATATGATACTAACATATTGATTTTTTGTGATATATATAGTATAATTGGGTGTGTTATATGGATATTAAAAACAAATTAAAGTCAAACAAAATTATTAAAGCTATCCGAAAATGCGCCCTGAATCCTGATAAAGTCCGGGTGACAGATCGAGCAAGAGCTTCAATGGTAAGTCTGAGGTTTACAAAAAACGAGGTTTGTGAAGCAATTGTAGATTGGATCGACGCAAAAAAAGCAATTGAACAAGACATATCATATCATGAAATTTATGCAGGACAGAAACTATATATTATGAAGCCTAAAATTGGAGAGGCCCAAAGATACGTCAAAGTATCATTATTAGAAAATGATGGGAAATTCTATATCATGAGAATTGTGTCGGCGCACGAGAATAATGGTGAAGGAGCAGGAAAATGAGTAATAAATGCCCTTTTTGTGGAAATAAATCTTTTCAAAAAAAACATGGCGACTTTCATTTCACAATAACTGACGACGGATCAAATCCTGACGCGCTGGAATTTGAAACTATTATTCCCGATTCCGACTGGGAAGAATGTCCATCATGCAAAGAAATACTTCTTTCAAAAGAACTCGATAGGCAAATAGAGAACTGGCAATATACCAGAGAGGGTCTTTTAACGCCTGACGAATTAAAACAGATCAGAAAAGAGTTTGGTTTATCTCAAGTAGAAATTGCAAAATATCTCGGAGTCGGAGAGAAAAGCTATACCAGATGGGAAAACAGATTATCTATCCAGTCAAAAGCAATGGATAATTTGATAAGATTGTTTTATGACGACCCCGAAAATTATTTTGATCTAAACGAAAAGATCAAACCTTATCCAATTATCAAAAAGAAAGTTGCCTCTTATCTTGAAAGCCTTGAAAAAAACAAAACCATAAAAAGCGCTGTCATTGCAGCACATGGAGGTTCCCACAATGATCAAAATATTGAAAAACTTGATAAAATAATTAAACGGGAAAAGAAAACCAGAAAGAAACCGAAATGTTGAATAATTCTATTGAAGATTATCCTGATAAATATGAACTGAAACAATATCTGATTAACGAGACTGATCAAAAAAATGTAGTTTCGATAAATCCATACCTTATTCTGGAGCTTTTAAAACTTGAGCTTCTTGATCTGGATTTTTCAAATATCGAAATCACCATTCCATCCAACGATCCTCTAAGAGCATTACTTCATTACAACGAGAAGGTTGTAGCAATAGACAGCGAACTAAGAGAAGAACGGAAAACATTCAGCATACTTCACGAAATTGCTCACTATGTTTTACCCACACATTTCAATAGAATATTTCTTTGTTGCGAAAGCCACATGTCAATAAAAACTGATATGTCTAACGAAAAAGAGGCAAATCAATTAGCCGCAGATTTAATATTTCATCTTCTGGATAAAAGAGCGAATGAATATAAACTGAATTCAAAAAATATTAAGTTAATTGGAAATGAATATAAAGCTTCTTTTGAAGCAGTGGCAAGAAGACTTGTCGAGAAAAGCATGAAAAAACACATGCTTGTAGTATATGAATCTTTTTACAATAAACATCAAAAATCAAGCCGGGTAAAATATTGTATCGTATCTCCACTTTTTAAAAAACATTATCATGCACAAACTATCCATGACGACAATAACAAAATTGCAAATAATCTTTTTGAGGAAAAAGGAAGAGATATTTCAAACAGCATAATTGAAGAAACAAAAATTATCACTCCTGCTGAAAAAACCTTAACCGCAAAAAACGAATATTTCACCAATTCTTATAATGTATTCAGAATAATCACAGTTAAATAAAAATATCCCTTATCTCATTTCGCCATACAAAAAACCCGCCAGGGTGGATCTCCCCGGCGGGCTGCATTGCTTATTGTCGAACAGTTATTACTTCGTTATCTTTATAGTCTTGATCTCGTGATGGTCGAGCGGAACAATGAGCGTCCGTCCGTTCGCCGTTCCCGGCTCCGCGTCCGGCATCGGGTCTTCGATCAGGTTGACCTCCGCGATCGATTTCGCATCGAACGGGAGTGTAACCTTCGCCTGAACGCCGTCGCGCCCTTCGAGCTCGACCAGCCTGATAACCACATCGCCGTCGTCTTCCGCCTTCTTGACGACGGAGAGCGACACCGCACCCGCCGGCTCGACGCTGAAGAAGCTCATTGCAGCCGGCCTGTCCCCGGCATGGGACGTCGTGATCATCGGCAGCAGCGGGTAGTTATACTCGTGCCCGGATCGCGGCGCATGCCCGTCGCTCCAGTTTCCGGTGTGCGGCACCAGCGCATATTTAATGTCATGCGCGCCGCGGTCCGCGAGCGGATCGGGATAGGTGGGCGACCTGAGCAGCGACATCCTGATCGTGCTGTTGTTCGCGTCGTATCCGTACTTGGCCTCGTTGACAATTGTCACCCCGTAGGCCCCGTCCTCATTGCTGAAGTCAACCCATTTCTGTCCGCAGTGTTCTCTCTTGGCCTTCTCTGCAAGCGTTTTCGGGATAGACTTTCGCGAAATCGCCGCGTAGGGAATGTTGTACCAGACTGTGTCGTTTTTGATATTGAAATTGAACGCGAGTTTTGCCATGTTGTGTCGTTCCTGCCAGTCGGCGATTATCCGCCCGTACGCTATCGGCATCCCCTCGACCAGCGACACGTATTGATGGAACGTCGAGATACCCACGCGGTAGGTGATCTTCGCGGTGATACGCACCGGGCCTTCCTCGACGATCTCCGCGTTGCCGTAGCGGTCCAGCCTGTACTCCTCGCCGAGCTTGATGTTCCACGCATCGTCGTTCTCCGGCGTGTCCTTGTAAACCTGGATCATATTGCTCGCGAACTTCGGGTCGAGCAGTTCCCGGTTCCCGTTTTTCTTATCCACGAGACTCTTTATATAGCCGCTCTTCGTATCGTAAGCCAGCTTAACAAAATCATTTTCGATGAATCCCTTTTCAGCATCCGCCGAAAGCGAAGTCGCGGCTGCCGCCGGCCCGCCGCCATCCGGCAGCACGTGATAAACGGCGTATCCGACCGCCGGCACATTCCGCGCCACGAACAGGATATGCGTCTCCGCGCCTTCCTCGACCACCTGGCAGGGCACGCCCCTGCCGTCCGGCCCGACAACCTGCGCCCTCGGGCTCAATCCCGGGATCGGGGTTTCCACCACGCCGTCGCGTTGCCATCCCAGCGGGTTGAACAGCACCAGCGGCACGCCCGGCCCCTGCGTGTCTATGCTCTTCGCAATCGTGTTCAGCGACTCGTTAAGCACAGACCGCCCATACCTGTACGTCTTTCCGTAATCGCGGTCCGCATCCTGGTACACCTCCCGGATTCCGGAACCGGGCAGGATATCGTGCATGTGGTTCAGCATGATCCAGTACCAGCCGTTGAAGATGGTATCCTTCGGGTACTCCATCCCGTCCATCCGCGCAACCGACGCGAACTTTTCCGCGTTCTCCATGAGAATCTCGGTGAGCCTGTTGTTCTTTTTCGTGTTCGCCTGCGTCGTGTATGTCCCGCGATGATATTCGAGATAAAGCTCATCGTTCCAGACCGGGAAATTGACTTCCGGCTTATCTTTTATTTCTGAAAGATGTTTGAAATAATTTTCCGATGTCGTGTAGTGGACATTCGGGTACGCCGGGTTGTCCTCCAGCGCCTTCGCCCGCTCGAGATGCTGCCGCGTGACGCCGCCGCCGTGGTCGCCGACTCCGAATATCACCAGATGCTCCTTCACATTGTGGCGTTCCATCACCTTCTTGAGCTGGCTGAGCATCGTCGGGCCGTGGACGAGCTCACCGTAGCCGCCCACCGGGAAATACGTCATGATCCTCGATCCGTCCACACCTTCCCACCAGAACAGGTTATACGGGAACTTCGTGGTGTCGTTCCAGCCGATCTTCTGCGTCAGGAACCCGATCATGCCCGACTTTTTCAGGAACTGCGGCAGGTTCCAGTTGTAACCGAAACTGTCCGGCGTCCAGCCTACTATCACGTCCTTGCCGAACCTGTCTCGCAGATATCGTTTGCCATACAGGAACTGGCGAACCATGCCCTCGCCGCCCGGCACGTTTGAATCATGCTCGCTCCATGTTCCGCCGTTTATCTCCCAGCGGCCTTCTTTGTACCATTTCTTTATTTCCTCGAACACGTCCGGGTAATCATCTTCGAGCCACTTGTAGCCATGAGACTGCGTCTGGCAGTATACAAAATTCGGATACTCCTTCATGAGCTGCATAACCGTCCTGGACGTGCTCCTGGTGACTTCCTCGCCCTCCGACCACGGCCAGAGCCATGCAAGGTCAATATGCGAATACCCGACGAGATAAATATCGTATTCTTTAAAGAACGACTCGAACTCCTTGAACACGCTCTCCGCGGCATTTATCGAAGCAAGATACTTCTCGTCCTCCAGCTTCTCGAACGCATCGAGATCAATCTTCGCGCATGCTTCCTCGATCAACCCATACCATTTCTCCGGGTCCTTCGCGTATTCTATAAACGAAACGATCGACTCGACCTGCGTAACAAAATCCTGGGTCCGGTTCCTGATCACATCCAGCTTCTCATACCTGACCACCGACGTTCTCAGCAGCCCGATATCCGTGCGGTTCGTAATCTTCATCGTGATCCAGATAACATCGCCGGGCTGCACATTGTCCTTGAGAAAAACCTCGCCCTTGCGATGCACCGATCTTACGTACTCGCCGTCTACATATACATAAGCTTCATTCTCGTGCTCGATATAAAAATATGCTTTCGAGCCGGTGATATCGCGTCCCTGGACATTTTCCGGCACGACATATTTTTTCTGGAAATATCCCGCCCAGTTTTCCTCATGCCACATCAGGCCCCAGTTTGCGGGTTTCCACTTCGGGCCCTTGATGCCGGGCTCAAGACAGCGGTCGTCGCATCGCTCATCCTTCGTGAATTTCCATTTGTAGATGGGATCATTGAACTCATTGGACTGCTTTCGCAGAACATCCAGCACATCCGTATAGCCGCGTGCATCGACCCCGGCGGCAAATGCCGTGCCGAACAGCGCGACAACGAAAGCGGCAACCAACAAACCTGTCAATCCCAGCGATTTAATCTGAAAACGAGATTCCATTATGCTTCCCCCCTGAATATTAGCCCGCAGACCCCGGCCCGCAGAGTGTCTATTATATAAGATTTACATTTTTAAATGAATAAAAATATTAACGAACCTGCGCGACAGCCGGTACATATCGGAAAATCCCCCTTATCCCTGATTATCCATAACAAAAACACAGTGCGGGAAATCGTCTGCGATGCAGTGCCACAACTCCGGAAAACTCAGGGCGCAGGTTTGCCCTTCTTTTTCGAAAGTTTTTGTCCACTGAAACATAGACTGGTGTAAAATAGGTGAAATAAAACTGGGTTCCACTCAGTCCAGCCCTCACAAATATAGAAACTTCGGCGGCTCAGGAGCTTGCCGAAGTCGGAAAATTGATATGGGGAATGTCGGCATAATAAATCACTATCGTGGTCATTCCCGGATCATTATATCGAGAGGATGCCTGTCCTCTGTGAGAATTGTAGTGTTTAAATTGACTGGTGATAAATTGAAATTACTGAAAAGATGAACCTGATGGAAAACAGGCATGAAACAATAGGGAACAAAGACTCGAAAAGAAACCTTCACCTTCTGATTATTGCGTCGGAGATGGTGATTTTCTTTGTGATAATCTACTTTTCCGTATACCGGAACTGGCACCAGCATGACATCCTGCGCTATATGATTCTGATACCGATATATCAGGCAGGAGTATATTACGGGCTCACCGGCGGAACCATAGTAAGCTTTATTTCCACTCTGTTGTTCCTGCCGCTGATACCCGTTGACACGCTGCTTCAAACCATGTCATACGGCGTCCACATGTTCATAGTAATGCTATTTTTCTTCGTTTTTTTCGGGATATATATTGGAGCTACATTAGGCAACGACCATAAGACACAGAGATACATTGACGGCCTTTCCATTGCAATGATGAATATAGCGCGTGCGGTCGATGCAAGAGATGCCATGTTGACGCTGGCCGGGGAATCACTCGGTATAGTTGACACGATGTTCGCGGCGGTTTGTATTGATGGTACCGCAAACGAAAACCATAGCGCCGAAATACTGATGATTGACGGACAGAACAGGGAACCCCAATCACTGGAACATATACCCGCCGACAACGCGCTGGTCATAGCCGCGAGAGAAGAACTTGCGATTGTGTCAAACTCCATAGCAGTGGATACTCGCCTTCAATCTCTGCCCCGCGGTGAGCTGCTGAAAACTGCGGCGATCGTCCCCGTAGCTATTAAAGATCGCTCGATAGGCTCGCTTCTTGTCTGCAATAAAAAAAACGGCGACTCTTTCACTGAAAACGACTACGCCGTTCTGCAGATGCTGGCGGAATCTGCCGCCGGAACCATCCTGAACATCGAGCAGGAAAGAGAAAGGCAGGAAGAGCAGCTCCGTGAGGAACAGATGAAAGAACTTTTCTCACGATATGTTTCGACCTCCATAGCGGACTTCGTGCTGAAAAATCCCGAAATGATGAAGGGCCACTGGCAGGAGGTGACAATTCTGGTGTCCGATGTGCGGGACTTCACAAAAATATCGGAGACACTGTCCTCGAAGGAGATAGTGCGGCAGCTTAACGAATACTTCACTCGCATGGTGGATGTTATTCTGGACCACAAAGGAACGATAGATAAATTCGTGGGTGATTGCATCATTGCCTACTGGGGAGCGCCGGCGCCGGATCCCGAGCATCCCCTGAACGCCGCGCGGGCAGCCGTTGCGATGGCCGGGGAACTGGACCTGCTGAACATGGAATGGCAGGCCCAGAATCGCCCGCAATTCAAAGCGGGCATCGCCCTGCATACCTGCAATGTGCTGATCGGAAGCATCGGCGACGAGAGAAAAAAGGCTTTTACAATCATGGGCGAGGAAGTCGAAAATGCCATTCACATCGAATCCATGACAAAAAGCCTGAATGCCGGAATCATACTCACCGATGAAACCTGCAGAGCCATAGAGAATAGTATTGATTGTGAACTGATTTCCAACGGAAGCGAGCCCGGAACTCGGAACCTTTACAAAATCAAGATCGGAAAAGAATGATGCTTCTAAAATACAGGGCGACGGAATCGTTTCACGACGGTTTTCAAAAGACCGGCTTTTTCGACGACAGAACCGTACGCATTTCCACGCTTATCTTCGTGCTGTTCGCGATAATTGCGGCGCCCGTCAAATTCTCAATAACAAGCGGTTTTAAATCCGAATCCGTCTCACTGATCTTATGGTTTCTGTTTATTTTTCCGCTATCCACCCGGCTCTGGGGCGGGATGTCTCGTAAGTCATGGAAATTGTATGCCGGATTCGTAATATTCTTTCTTTCAGGGCTGATCCCGGCGGCATGGGGCTCACCTGTTTTTCTGATCTTAATCCTTCCGGCGGCTTTCTTTGCGATCCTTCTTTTCATCGCCGAGCCTGAAATCCTACGCCGCTTCGGCTATTCAGGCAAACCGATTACACCGAGCGAAATTCTGATCACGCTCATCGCAACCTGCTTATGTGTTTTCATTATTTATTTTGCAACTGTAATGCTGCAAAAGGTAAATTTCGTGCCGCGTTTTTCTATTAGCTGCATACTGGCGTTTCTTGTTATTGTCCCCAAATATTTCGTGGTATGGGGAGTGCTGTACGGAGCATTAATGAAACGGCTGCTTGATCTGAAATTCGAATATCTCATTCCAATTATTTTCAACATTATTTTCACAATGATCCTGTGGTATACAGAACCGTACAATGTCGATGACCCGGCAATGCTTTTCGCTGAAATATTCTCATGGTCCATGATCCTGAATTTGATTTCGGGGACGGTCTACTATTTCACGAGAACCACAAGGCCGATCCTGATAGCCCATGCGATCACCTGTATTATTTTCTTATCTAAATAAGCGGCAGGAGTAGATGCGCCATGATTATTAAAAAAGCCGATGTTGTTTCCGAAGTCGCCGCCTTGAAATTCACAACAAACCGTTTTGACTTATGGAAAAAAACAAACCTGTTAAGAGAACCTTTGTTCCTGCAGTCTCTCCTGATTATTTCTTTCTATGGAATCGGGAACGCAATTCTTCAATTGTTATACAAGACAAATCATATATCTCTTACAGTCAAGGACTCGCTTTTCCCTTTTTTATACCTGAGCCCGCTAATCGGGGGCCTTATAATTGCAGGCGGTTTTAACAACCGGCGCGCCGTTCTCTCTTTCATTTTCACGTTCATGTATGCAATCTTCATATTCACGGTCAACAAGTATTTTTACGGTATTCATTCATTACTCGAAATATTTCAATTTATTCCCGGATGCTGGCTGATTATCTGGTGGATAATAACCCGGCCTGAACTCATGAACAAGTTCGGGCTTAGAAAATCCAATTTCGTGTCGGATTTGCTTTTCGCTTCGATTCTGGTTGTATTCATCACAGCATACGCGGTACACCTTTTTTTGGTAACCGGCTTCAAACTGGAGTTCATGCCGGTCAAAATGGCCGCCTATTTTTCGGGCAATATCATAAGCTGTATGTTCGTCAGCAACTACTGTTACGGCGTGTGGAACATTCTGAAAAAAAGAGGCGCTACTACCTTTCAGAGCATTCTCGCGCTTCTGGCGATTTCAAGCATCATAACAGGCCCGGCAATCCTGGCGTATGCGTCACTGGGATTGATGAACCCTGCGGTGGCATTTGGAGGTTTTATATGGACCATGATGCTCACATTGATTGTCATGCACTTTACATTCAACTGGTTGAGAAATTCACTGACAGCGACATTTTTGATCGCAATGGTCATGCTTCTTTTAAAGATGGCGGGGGTTACTTAAACGGACGTATTCACAGAGCCGCTTGAAAAACCGAGAATGAAACAGACAAGAAAAATGCTTTTCATAATATTCATGAGTGTGCTGTGCCTTGTTGTAATAATGGTTTCGCACTACCTTGAAATGCCTGTGTGTGTATGGACATGTCCGCTGGTAGCAATACCGGTCATCTATGCCGGAATTCATTTCCGGCGCGCCGGTTCCACTTCAATATCGTTTATTCTGTTGGTGGCACAGGCACCCGTGATGCTCGTATACGCATCGAGGCATCTCGACAAAGGAATGAAGTATTTCGTCTCTACGGTTGTGGTGTTGATTTTTTCGACATATTTAGGACACCGGCAGCGGAGAAGCAGGGAGAACTCCCGGCATCTCAATAATATCAATAAAACGATCAGAAAGACACAGCAAAACGCCAATCAAGACAGCCTGCTTTCCAACCTTCATAAACAGTTCAGTGAAATAGGGAAATCCGATTCGGTGGAAATATGTCTTCTTGATAAGGAAAACATTTTAAGAGAATACAAATCGGGAGAAGAAGTATCTCCGCCGGACCACGTATACTACAGGGTGCTGGAGTCGAGGAATTCAGTAATAAGCAACAACGTTCCGAACGATGCGCGATTTGAGCACACGGGCGGGGCGGACAAAAACGACGCGATAGAGCAGTTCGCGATATTCCCCATTGAATACGGCGGTGCCGCAAGAGGAGTGATCTCCGTAATAAACACAAGATACAACAAGCTGGGAAAAGAAGAGATTGCTTTTCTCAACGCATATAAGAATTCCATCGAGAACGCCCTTGAGATTGTCGAGAAACGGCAGAAAAAAATCCAGCACGAGATACAGAACAAACGTATTCGCGACACGTTTTCCTCCTATGTATCCCGAAGTGTCGCCGAAGAAATACTGAAGGATCCCGACAGGTTTGAACTTGGAGGAAAAAGCCAGAACGTCACTGTTATGTTCACGGAAATAGTCAACTTCAAGGAACTTCAGAAATCTGTAGACCCGTTGCTGCTGTTCGATTCTCTCAATGAATATTTCGCCGCCGCGATAGACACCGTATTTGAATTCGATGGAACACTGGACAAGTTCATCGGCGACAACGTCATGGCTTTCTGGGGTGCGCCGCTTCCAATGCCGGACAGTGAATTGAGAGCCGTCAAATGCGCGATAAGCCTGAACGAAAAGGTCAAAACCCTCAATGAAAAATGGAGACTTGAAGGGAAAGAGGAATTCCTGTTCACGATAGGAATAAATTCTGGAGAAGTCATCGCCGGCAACATCGGAAGTATTCGGCGCATGGAATACACGATCATTGGAGACACTGTTAATACGGCATCGAGAATAAAGGCCCTGTCACGGTCAAAAAACATCCCGATATTGATAGGAGAAACAACCTGCGAAAAAATCAGGGGTGATATCGGCGTCGCAGGCAAAATCGAAGCGTTCGTCAAAGGGAAATCAGAACCCATAATTGTATATCATCTGACTGTTTGATATAAACGGCTTTTGCCTTCACATCACCATCCCCCCCCTGCAATGATGCCGTCTGCTTCGCTTTTACATTCTGATTCCATTAACCTGCATTTCTCACCGGTGCAGGTTAAAAATCGTGATAAGGCTGATAATACAAGGAACAGCAAGTGAGTGGCGAGGGAGCATACTGTTGCGGTATGTAACCGAGCCCGAACAATTTTTGCTGATTCATGCACAAAGCAAAGCTTGTGCATGTCACCCG
>DAOSYA010000028.1:0-35282 GCA_035380865.1 bacterium | reverse complement strand
TATTATCAGCCTTATCACGATTTTTAACCTGCGCTGGTGAGAAATGCAGGCTAACTTCTGTCCTGATGAGTTAAATCAGCTTTCGAAGCTCCCTTGAAGCGATTTCGAGGGTGTAAAACATTCGGATTACTCCACCCGGGCATAACCTGTGAATTACCTTTTTCACCGGGCCTGAAGCACCCGCAAAAGCTATCCCGTCATCTTTATGCTTTCTGCTCAGGTATATTAGATACGCTACTCCCCTGCTGTCTATGAACTCCACGTTCGTTAAATCCACAATAATCGGAACTTTTTTGCCGGGATACATAAAATCCGGGTTTTTTCTCATTTGATCAACCCTGTCGAACGTAAGGTCTCCGCTCATGGACACAACAATGCAACCATAATATTTATTCAGTTCCGTGATCGCCATGTATTCTTTCTCCAGTGCTTCCATGATGCCCTCCCCATACAATCGTTCCTTATAAATTCACCCAAATCGTCCTGTTCAAACTTTAATTGACATTAATCACGAAACATAAAACCAATAAAAACTGTTTAACTTGTCAAAACCGGGGATTACATTAACTATGAAAATACTTGCAGTCTCAGATGTGTTCTCGATTTTGAATTTATCGAATCATGACAAATTCATTTAAATGGTTTATCATAGATATAATATGAATATTTGCTTAATTATTACTTTTCTGTTATCTTCACTAAATATCAAAACTTATTTATTGAGTGACAATTGACCTTTATGAGAAAACTAACTTCTTCACTCCTGCTGATTTTGGCGTTGGTATTTGTGTGCCCGGTTATTTCGCATGCAGCGACTACAGGCGATGCTTTTCTTTACTTCGGCTCTTCAGGCAGCGGAAGCACACCCGAGAGCTACAGGTTTCAACAATCCGGTTCGAGCTGGGCATGCAACGCCACAACTGTTGCTGCTGCGGGCACTATCGAATGGATCAGGGGAAAACAGGCTCCCGACAGCGAAGAGATTATCATTGGTGTTAAGACCAACACCAACGTGCTGTATGTCCAGAGATATTTTAACGGAACCTGGACGAACGAATGGAACGCCACACTTGCGGCGGACAGGCTTGATTTTGATGTCGTTTATGAGCAATCGAGCGGCGACGCCATTGTTGTTTACTCGTCGAACGGAAGCGGGCAGCCCAGGTACAGGATATGGAACGGAACAAGCTGGACGGCAGAGCTGAACGTTGGTAACACTTTTGCCGGCACAGGCGAAGTCATGTGGCTCGAAGCTACAGAAAGGCCCGGAACCGACGAGGTCGCAATCGCATGGACAACAGCAAGCTCGAACGTCGGCGCGATGGTATGGGATGGAAGCTCATGGAGTTGCGGATCGGGGCTTCTTGCGAATTCGCTCGAAGACGGCAATGAAAACTACAGACAGGTCGAAATAGAATATGAGCAGAGTTCGGGCGACCTGCTTGTCATGTGGGCACCGGGCAGCACGGATTTATATGCAAGACAGAAAACCGCGGGAACATGCACATGGAACTATGCAAATCTTAACACGAGCGATGAGGCGACAAACATCAGCGCGGCGGCGAATCCCGGTTCGAACGAGATTCTCGTTGCATCAATAGACATTGGAAGCAACGACCTTCAATACATGTACTGGAGCGGCAGCGCCTGGTCGATATACAACAATGCGGACGGCGGCTGCGACGCCGAGAGCGGCTACAGGATAATGACGGCTGCGGCATGGGCGGGAAGCCGCGGAGCGATACTATACGCAGACAATTATGGAACAAATGTCGATTATGCTCTTTATGACGGTTATTTAAGCGCAACAGCAGACTGGACGCCGACACCCGTCCTGTCGGGCGAAGAAGTTTCATTGCTGGGCCGGTCGCTCGACAGCAGCAACGCAATGTTTATTATCAGCGACAAAGGCAACGACCTCTGGGCTAAATTATTCCCATCTTCAGGCAGCGCCGCAGATACCGAAGGCGGAACCGCGCTGGAGGCGACATTAAGCACCTCAAGCGCAGCGCGGCCCTTCGAGCTTGTGCCGATAAGGTTCTCATTCCCGACCCTGGTCGGCCTGCCGGCAGGGACACAGCCGGAAACTATCGTAAGAACCGATACCGACATAGTCATGGGTTCTTTCTCGTTCTCCGTCGATACCGGCTCGACAAATATCACCGACATTACGATAACAGAGACAGGCACGATCGACGCAGCTGCATCCCTCACCAATGTCGAGCTATGGTACGACACGGACGGAACATGGAGCGGCAACGAAACACAGTTCGGATCGACAACGGGATTCAATGCTTCGAGCCAGGCCTCATTTTCAGGCAGCATATCCATAGGAACCTCCAATACTTACATTTATGTCGTAACAGACCTTGGAGCTTCCGCCTCCCTCGGTCAAACCGCCGAAATAGAAATCACGGCTATTACTGATATCTCGTCGGACTCGGGTGACAGGTACTGCTCGTACCCGCTCCTTCTTACAGGCACCTCAACGGTCTCGCTCCCGACAATAGAAATCGGGACCACCGGCAGCCAGCCGACGTCCGTTTCCGTGGATTCATCAAATATCGTACTCGGAATATTCACAATGGACGCGGATGCGCTTGCGCCAACCCTGGCCTCGATAACGGTTTCCGAAACAGGTACTTTGAACGCCCAGACATATATCACTAATGTGGAGCTGTGGTACGACACCGAAGGTGTTTTCGATGGCGACGAAACACAACTGGGAACAACAACCGGATTCAATGCCTCGCAGCAGGCGGCATTCAGCGGAACGCTTCAGACGTACAGCACGCAGACTGTTTACGCATACCTCGTCGGCGACATCGGCGGAGGGGTAATCGCCGGGCAGACCATCGATATACAGATTACGGGTTCGGGAGATGTAACGAGCTCAATCGCGAACATCGGCGGCACTTTTCCCGTGAGCGTGAGTGGAACAACAACAGTAACCGGCGGGCAGGCCTCGACAATCACCGTTTCGCCGGACACCGCGACGGTCGAGACCAACAGCCAGAAACAATTCTCCGTTTCAGGAACTGATACATACGGGAACTCGACAACCGAACTCGGGACAATAACATGGTCCGTCAACGGGTCGATAGGAAACATAAATCCGTCAACGGGTTTGTTCAGTTCGACCCAGGTCGGCAGCGGAAGCGTAACGGCATCGAGCAGCTACGGGCCTTCCGACACCAGCGGAACCGTTTCGGTAATAGGCACGGAACCAAACGGCAACTGGGATTACAGGAAACGCATAACGGTAACAAACAACGTCGCCACCGAACTGCCGGCCGGATATTCGGTGATGTTCACTTTCGACCACCAGACATGCTACAACGGCGGTTCGGGGAACTGTTCTTTCTCAGACGGAAGAGACGTAAGAATATTCTATTTTGACGGGGACGAATATGTTCAAATCGACAGGGTGAATGAGCCGGGCTGCGAGGGCGACGTTTCCGGCTGCACCGGCGAGGGCGGCGGGCATACTCCATGGAACGACACGGACACGGAGATCTGGTTTGCGCTTCAGCAGGCAATCCCCGCGAGCGGCTCAGATGATAACTACTGGTTGTATTACGGCAACGATGAAGCGAGTTCCGCTCCCGATGATCCGGACAATGTTTATATATGGTACGACGATTTCTCTTCGGACACTTTATCCAGTTACTCCAACGGAAAATCAGTCGATGTTCACGGCGACAACACAAGTCTGGTCCAATATAACGCGGCAAACGAAAATGCAACATTCGACACCGGAGATAATTATGGCGCCGGGCTAAGAATAAATTCCCTCTCCCTGGACAATGTTCTTGTCCAGGTCGATCAATACGTTGATGCAATCTATCCGTCCGACGGCACGTCCAACTTCACGATGAGATGGCAATCAAATGTGTACACTTATTATGTTCATATTTCGAACGGTACATACGATTCTCCATGTATCGCAATAGATAGCACCACGGAACGCAACTGCTTTGTGGCCGGGCCAACAGTTCCGAACACTTATTTCCCAAGCTCAGGCGTTCCAAAAAGATTTAGATACGGCGCGTATCAGAGTAATCATTACTTCTGGTATCATGATCGAACGTACAACGCGCCGGACCTCACCGGCACGGATGGAACCTACAGTTCAGGGCAGGTGGGAATCCAGGCAAACCAGCAACGCGGATGGTTCGACAACCTGCTGGTAAGATACTTCGCATATCCGGAGCCAACGCTCGCTCTCGGAACAGAAGAGAGCAACGCCGATTTCAAAGTACAGGGCATACATACTTTTGTATCACAGGTATCACAGGGCGAAACAAACGCACAGATGCTGAGACTCTCGATCTCCACATCCGAATCCGAGCAGCTCACCGGCATTGTCGTCACAAGCAAAAACACGGACGAGTCGGACATCGAAGGCGTTTCCGCTTATTACACCGGAACAAATGACACATTTGAAAGCTCGACCCCGTTCGGAACCGAAGATCAGACTTTCTCCGGAGGCACTATAACCTTCACCGGGAGCCAGACTCTCGCATCGGACTCCACTTCTTATGTCTTCATTGTTTACAACGTGTCGCCCGTTGCCACAAGCGGCGATGTTCTGGACATAAAACTCGCCTCGGCTACCGTGACTCTCACTTCCGGCACCTATCCGGCAACGCTGGAAATCGATCCCGATGGTGATAGAACCATCGCTTCGCCGCAAACGCTTGGCAGTATCACCATGGTTAACAGTAACCTGGACACTGTTGCGTCGGGCGACTCCGATCAGGAATTATTAAGAATAGACTTCCCGGTAAGCGGAACCGGCTCGCCACAAACGCTGCAAAGCATAACCGTCACTTCAGCGAACTCACAGGATTCAGATGTCACAGGTGTAACCGTATACTACACCGGCACCTCACAGGCATTCTCAACATCGACTGTATTTGGAACACCCGACCTGCCTTTCGGCGGAGGAGAGGTGACCTTCACGGATCTTCTGGATTTTGAAACACCGGATGCAACACACTCGATTTTCATAGCTTTCGACGTCTCCGACAGCGCTATCAACGGAGATATTCTGGACGCGAAAATTCTGACAGACGACATATTGATAGAAGGAATAACTGTTACGCCGGTCGATGGAAATCCGACAGGATCCAGAACAGTTTTTATACCCACCGGCAACATCGAAGGTCTTGCGCCCTGCAAAATGCAGATAGATGCCGATCCTTCTTACATGTCGGGCCAGCTCGACGCATTTTACAACACCGCCGACTACGGCGACTGCACTACCGGCGACACCATAGCATCGCTCGAAAACAACGATGCTAATTACGCCGGGCTGGACATGGACGACAGCGCTTCTACCAACCCTTCATGGGACCAGAAGGAATGGGTGGAATTCTCTTACGACCTTTCTTCTTATGGAATAAGAGGCCGTGACATAAATTCTCTCAACTTCTCGGCGGAAGCCTACCTTGTAGGAACTGACAGCACGACAGGGCCGGCGGCGGAAACAGCATGGTGGAACGCAATATACGACGCAAAGGTCCAGATATTTAATTACGGAACGGGGCTCTGGGAAGATATGGGAGAAAGCTTCCTTACTCCTACCGCTTCAAACTGGTACCTCTCCACGGAAGCTTCGCTCTGGGACGACACCACATCGACACATCCGGAAAAACCGCTCACACGAACGAAGCCCTGCGATTTTACCGATGATTACCTGAATTCTTCAGACATCCTTAAAGTTCGCGTGTGGGTAAGCGGAACTATAAGAGATACTGCCTACAATGCGTCGATGGCTTTCGATTACGCTACGATAGACTTCAATTATGGATCAAATATAGAACAGATTTGCTGGCGCTGGCTCGACTCCGATGAATCTCCGGTTGCTGAACTGAACATGAATTACACGGCGGCGGAGATGTCCGCCCTGCACGTCCGCGTTGCGGTGAGAAGCAACAACGCGCCTGTAGGATCGCATTACTTCGGAGTGCAATACGACACAGACCCGGACTTCTCGGCTCCGACGCTGATGACCACAACAACAACCGATTTCCAGTACTGGGATGATATCAATCCGGATCATCTCGAAGGCGATGCCGTTTCAATCTTTTATATTGATACCACGGATTCCGCAGGTATCTATCACGAAGACCAGATTCCGCCCTCCTCTTCTAAAGTCGCCGATACCACTTACGAAGAGGACTTCACCGTAAAGCCTCTAACAGACGGCACTTATTACCTGAGACTCGTTTTCGTCGACGGCGGCGGCAGTTTCGCAAGCACCCTGGATTCCTATGGAACACCCATCAGTCTTGTCGTTGTTCCTTCTTCACGCATACAGGCCGCTTATAACTGGATGCCCAATACTTCTCCATATACTCCAATCGGCATTGACTCGCCTCTCGAATTCACTGTCGGATCGGATTACATTCTTGCTTTCAGGCTGGATGAATATTCGGGTTCGAATTATACATGGTCCATACAATATCAGAAAAATCCATACACCGACCCGGGAGAATGGACCACCATCACAACGACTTCTTCCGACTGGCGCGCCGTCAACGGGGCATGGGGATGGGATAACGCTGTTGTATATACGACCGATTATGTAACCGGCACCGGGTCACTTGTCGAAATAAATGGAAGATACGATGAGAACGGAAGTACCACGGGAACCATCGCCGCAAACAGGGAACTCGAAACCTGGTGGTCGATACAGCCTCAATCCGGTTCCGAAAACAGCGCTTACAGGTTCAGGCTCACCAACACGGGAACCGAAAACAACATAACGTATGAATCAGTCGCCGAAGCTCAGCAATCCTATTCAGAACAGGTTTCATATCACTGGGCCGACGAGAACGAATCATCCATAACAGACGAAAACCAGGCGGCAAACGTATCAATTGGACAGGCATTGCATCTGCGAGCCGGAATCAGGAACAACCACAGCGACTGGAGCGGGCATTACCTTGCGCTTCAGTACGACACGACGGAATCTTTCTCCGCCCCGGTTCTGATCACTTCCTCATCGGGCGACATTATTGTATGGGACGACACAGGACACCTCGATGGCGATACAATGTCCGGCACAAACCTTCTTTCCGGTTCGCCATACGATGGGATTTACCATGAGGACGAAAACCAGCCGGCAGGGCAGGACAAAACCAAAAATCTTATTTATGAAGAAGATTTCACGGTTACGATATCAGCAACAGGCACTTATTACCTGAGAGTCGTCGAGGTGAATTCACTTGGCGGCAATCCGCAGGCGCTCGACCTTTACAGCGAAACAATCTCGGTGACTGCTGTTCAGCCTTCAAACACACAGGCTTATTATGCCTGGGCCGCCGACGCGACAAGTCCTTCTTTCTCTTCAACAAACGCGCCTCTCGGTTTCGCGCCCGGGAACAAGTATCTTCTCGCTGCCCAGATCGCTAACGAGTCAGCCGTAGCCTCCATCTTCGACTGGCAGTTGCAATACAAAAAAACGAACGACCCGCCGGGGGTATGGACAAGCATCTCGACAACATCCACCGACTGGCTCGCGGACAACTGCGCTTTCGGCGTTGACGGTAAAACTATTGCCGCAACGGGAGATTTCGTCCTGAACAGCGGCTCGGGAACCGGCTCGGCTCAAAACGGCATGTTCTCGGAAACAGGTTACAATTCCGCTACGCTCAACGGTTACTCCTACACTGAATTCTGGTATTGCGTAAGACCGGCTGGAACATCTTCACAAAATACCTATGAATTCAGGATGACGAACTCAGGCTCCACCTCGGGGTTCAATTACGTCGTCTATCCCGAGGCAATTGAGCCGACAACCGAAATGGTGAGCTTCAGATGGGCGGATGAGAACGAAGCTGGGGTTTCCGTTGAAAATTCGTTATATTATTCCGCTCCCAACGAGCAAATTCACCTGAGGGTGGGAATACGGAGCAATGGAGAAGCTTTCAACAATCATTACCTCGCTCTTCAATACGCAACCGATATCAGCTTCACTTCTCCCGTCATCATTACAACCTCCTCTTCCGGCCTCAAGATGTGGGACGATACAGACCATGTAGAGAGCTCTGTTGTTACAGGAGCGAAAATTCTCTCCGACTCAAATGCGGAAGGTATCTACCACGAGGACGAAACATCCGCGGTCCAGAACAAAAGCAAAGACCTTGTTTATGAAGAAGACTTCTCGATCGAAACCGTTCTGATCGACGATTATTTCATCAGAGTAATCGAGGTCGATTCTTCAGGCAACTTCCTTCGCGTACTTAATGAATACACAAATATCGCGGAATTGAGCGTTCAGGCGCCTACAACCCATCAGACTCTTTATGACTGGTCCCCAAACCAGGCTTCGCCGGCATGGAACGGCGACAACGCTATATATGAATTCACGCCCGAAACAAATTATATCGTGGCTATAAAAATTGAAAATGAATACCCCGTACCGGTCGATTTCGACTGGCAGTTGCAGTACCAGCGCGACCCGTATATTTACCCGGGAGCATGGACGAATATTACGACAACTTCATCTGAATGGTACGCCGCAGACGGCTCATACGGAACCGACGGCGATGCAATTCCGTCAGGAATCTTCGCAACAACAGGCACCGAAGGATGCGCCACCTGCACTGTCGAAACAGGTGTTTATTCTGAAGACGGAAAAACAACTTCGTTTTCTCTCAATGCTAATTCTTATACGGAAATCTGGTATTCGATCACGCCGGACTCGACAACAGACTCGCACGGTTACAGGTTCAGGGCAACAAACTCGGGGTCAAATTACGGCATCTCTTATTCCGCTTACGCTGAAGCAATAACCATCAAACACGAACAGGGGAATTTCCGGTGGGCGGATGCAAACGAAAGCGCTATAGATGCCGAAAACACCCAGCCGGACGTGTCACAGAACCAGCTCATCCATCTGAGGGTTGGGGTCCAGTCACGCAACGCGGCGTGGAACGGCCATTACCTTGCTCTTCAGTACGATACCTCAAGCGACTTCTCTTCACCGTCGCTCGTCACGACTTCTTCGGATATCAAAGCCTGGGACGATGCCGATAATAATGAAGGTGACACTATTACAACTTCAAATATTCTTTCCGGTACGCCATGGGACGGAATCTATCACGAGGACGAAAACCAGCCGGCCTCCCAGGACAAAGTAATGAATATTTATTACGAGGAAGATTTCACGATTCAGCCGACTGTAACAGGGACATATTACATGCGGGTTGTCGAGGTTGATTCAAGCGGAGCCAATCCCCAGGCCCTGGATCTTTATTCTTCCACGATATCTTTGAATGTCGTTCCTGCAAATAATAATATCGAGTCTTACAACTGGGCACAGAACGAGGCTGCTCCTTCTTTCACCGGAGAAGACACCCCAACAGGTATGGTTTCCGGCAGGACTTATATTGTCGCGTTCCAGGTCGACAACATTGGCGGCGACGCTTCTTATAACTGGCAGCTTCAATATCAGAAAGATCCCTACGGAACAGCCGGACCATGGACCAATGTTACGACTTACTCCACCGACTGGCGCGCCGTGAACGGAGTTTACGGAAACGACGGCGATACAGTTTCTTCAGGAAGTTTCTCGACAACATATTCCGGAACCGGTTCTGCTCAGGATGGAATATACAACGAAACCGGAATCGTCTCATCCTTCACTTTAAGCGGCGGTTCTTACACCGAATTCTGGTACTCGATCCAACCGCAAACGGCGGCAATGAGCTACGATTACAGGTTCAGGCTCACCAATTCCGGATCAACTTCAGGGATCACTTACAATGTTTACCCGGAAGCGAAACATCCGCCGACAACAGGCTCTATTGCAATAACCGAAACAGGCGGGTGCTGCACGGGCGATTCGACGCCAACACTTACAGTTGTTTGCGAAGACCCGGCCGGAACTGCATGCACCGCGGCGGATTCAATGAAATTCTCCTGCGACGAAACGACCTGGTCGAGCTGGATGCCCTACTCCGGAACTGTAACCACGTTCGACATAACAACCGGCGCCGGCTGCAACAGCAGCGACGGTGAAAAAACCGTATATGTCGAGTTTAAAAACGAGTTCGGCGCTGTCCAGACATCCCATGCAAACGACACTACAGTTTACGACACTACCCCGCCGGAAATTACCGGCATAACCAACATCCAGACCATCGTGGGTAACGACTGCCCGCTGCACGGGACAAGCGACGGAGTTACCTGCGACACCGCACTGAACCCGGCATGCACCGCATGGTATCAGAGCTCGCTGGATCCGCCGACCCCCGGCTCTCCCAATCAGTTCACAATTGTTGTCAACTGGTCGGACAACATGGAGGCATACGGGTCAAAATGGAAAATACAGGGAAGCTCCGCTTTCGGGGACGTTCAACAATCCGCGGATACTTCTTCTCCCTGGCAGCAGTTCTATAACATAGATTCATCAGATATCACGGATCAGGTCGTGACGATAACTGTTTACGACGTGGTTGGCCTCACAGACACCGTGAATATTGATATGCAGGTCGATAACGAGGATCCAGATAACCCGTCCGTTTCGGGATATGATACATCGTCGAAAGTCACATCTCTGGTTAACGACACATGGTACAATTATTCTAACCCGTACTTTGAGTGGACCGGTGCCACCGACAACCCCGTCGGGGACAGCGTCGGAGCAGAAGGATTCTACGTCGAGTTCACAACAAACTCGGCCCTCGATCCGTCCACTTATCAGACATCCCTGGGAGTAACTGTTGCGGGGCCGCTTACATCGGGCGAAACTTACTATCTCAGAATCAAAACCGCCGACGATGTATGCAATGTCTCGGATGCGGAGACCACCTTTACTTACAAATACGACGCCGATGCGCCGGATCAGCCGTCGGTCACAGGCTATGACAGTTCGGCAAAATCCCAGACACTCACAAGCGGCAACACATACATGTACCCGAACCCGTATTTCGAATGGGCCGCGGTAGCCGACAATCCCGCCACCCCGAACTCGGGCCTGAAACAATACAAAATCTATTTCGGCACCGACTCGGCAGGCGTGCCCGTTCTTTCGACAACATCGATTTTCTACGAGGCTTCAGGTACGCTCGAAGCAATGTCCACTTATTACCTGAACCTTGTAGCGGAAGACAATGCAGGAAACCTCAGCGCCACGGAGACATTCACTTATGTTTACGAGGCCTCGCTGCTCAATGTCACGGGAACAGACGTTGCGGCAACGCTCACCAATAATGTCACAAAAGGCCAGCAGGACATTCTATTCGAGTCTATAGATATAGAATCCCCTGACCGAACTGTAGATGTTACCGAGCTTAATATAGACCTTATCGGGACAGGGGCCGACGCCGATATCTCGGCGGCGAAGCTTTTCCGGGACGCAGATGGAAACGGAGCCTACGATTCGGGAACCGACACTCAGCTCGGCGCGGATAAAACTTTCAGTTCGGGCGCACTGACTTTCGACGGTTTCACTCTCAGCGTGGCAACGGGAACAACCGAAACCATTCTTGTGCTTTACAGCATTGACGCGGCTGCCACGCAGGGAAACACCGTCGGCGTTTCGATCGAGGACTCGGCCTCTATAACAACCAGCCCGGCAATAGGGATTCAGGTCAACCTCTCGGTATCGCCTACTGAATCTTCAACCGTAATAATTATGAACCCGGCGGTTCTGACAGCTTCGTTCGCAACCGCAACCACGCCGGTTAATCCGAATTATGATTTTACGATTACAATGACGGTTTCAAATGCTTCCGGTTCTTCCGACGCGGAGAATGTCGCTCCAACACCGTCGGCGCTGACAAAAATCTACACGCTCGGCGCTTCGGTTAACCTCGTGAGCGGCCCGACCCCGGCTTCGGCGGATATCGCCGCGGGCGGCTCCCAGGACTTCTCTTATTCGTTCCGCGCCACCGCCAACGGCACTGTAACGTTCGAGGCCGCCGCCGAAGGTACGGAGTCTAATCTCGGAACAACTGTCACTTCAGGGACTGCTCAAACAAATATAATTACAGTTAAAACAACCGTTACACCACTGTGGGTTTTCAACGACGACAGCAATACCCAGGAATTTTACAACTCAGCCGCGCCGCAGAGAAACCCGGGTTCCGCCGTCACGCTTTATGTCGCGAATCAGAACGGCAAGCTTTATGCTCTTAATATGAACAGTGGAGCAAAAAACTGGGAATACAATATCGGCAGCGCGATCCGCAGCACGCCTTTCGTCAAAGGCGGTGAATACATAGTGTTCTTCGGCGACGAGTCGGGCGGGTTCCATGCCGTGAGAGACAACACAGGCTCGGCATCCCTGGTATGGAGCAGATCGCCGGCATCCGGCGCGATCCGAACCGCAGCATCCCGATGGATAAACGGCGTGGAAAAAAGATTGTACTTCGGCTCACTTGACGGTAGCCTGTACTGCCTTGATTACGATGGAAACACCTGTTCAGGATGGAGCAATCCATCACTCGGCTCCGCCATCTATTCAACACCCGCACTGCCCAACGACGGTTATGTCTATGTCGCGACAGAGGCCGGCTCCGTGTTCAAAATCGACAGGACGGACGGAACAATCGTTTCAGAATTTTCAGGCTACGGCGCTATAAGAACATCGGCTTTTGTAACATTGAAAACAAGTGATCCCGCGGATGGCGCCTGGTTATGGATAAACGGCGACGACTCGGTTTTCAAAGTCGACACCACCCTGACTCCGGGCAATGAAAAAGTCTGGGACTTCTCCCCGACAACACCCATTGACGCCGGAGTATTCTCAACAGATATCTTTGTCGATGTCTGGGACACAACCTCGCCACCGCTCACAGTTTACGCCGGCAACGAGAACGGCTGTATTTACGCGATCAACAACGACGGAACCCTGATGTGGAAATTCCCGTCCGGAGCTTCGGCTTTCAACGGCGCGGTTTCTTCTCTCCCGTTCGTTATCCCGTATAACTTCACGACTCCGTCCGACCCGGCCGCCCAGTTCATTTACTTTACTTCCGAAGATCATCACTTCTACAAAATGCAGAATAGCGCCACTGCTCCCGAGCTTCTGGAGGAATGGCCTTTCTATACAAGCGGTAACTTTACAGCGAGCCCATCCGTATTCGGCTCGAATAATGTCATCGTAATACCATCAACTGACGGGAACGTTTACGCATTCCCGAGGATGTGATCTGGTTGAATATGAAGAAACTTATAACTTTCACAATTGCTTTCGTTATTTCCCTGGCATGCCTTGCCGATGCCTCCGACTGGCCCATGTTCCTGAATGACGCGGCCAACTCGGGGTATACTTCATCCCGCCTGGAAACTCCCCTTTCCCCAAAATGGTCTTTCAGCGCAGGCGCGGAAATCACCGCATCGCCCATCAAGGCAGGCGGAAAACTATTTGTAGCAACACGGGCGGGAAATATTTTTGCACTCAACGCTTACCTCGGCTCCGTCGAATGGCAATACTCCACAGGCGTTCGAATTGCAGGCACTCCGGCTTTCTACAACGGCAAACTCTTTGTTAACACCTTTGACGGATTTCTCCACTGCCTGGACGCCGAAACGGGTAACCCCGTATGGTCATACAACACGCTCAGCCAGAACATCGGCTCCCCAACCGTTTACGACGGAAAAGTATATTTCGGCACCGGGCATCCTCATAAAAGCATTGTGGTTCTCGACGCGGAAACAGGCACTTTCGCATGGCAGAACAACATCGGGCAGCCGGTCCATTCGACCCCCGCCGTTTCCGGCGGCATGGTGTGGGCAGGCGCCGGCAACGGCGTTATATACGGATTCAACGCCGACAGCGGACAGTCCTCGGGCCAGTTCAGAACGGATGGAACGATATACGTCTCGTCTCCTTCGATAATGGGACAGAAAGTGTTTGCGGCGGGCGGCGAGTTCGATACGCACGCTTATGCTTTCTCGCTGCAAAACGCCGGCGGGCTCTGGACTTCCAATCCCGGAGAAAACGACAAACAGGTTAAAATCTCGTCTTTCGCTTCTCATGACGATCGCGCTTTCGCCTGCATGGGCTATCCCGACCAGAAAATTTTCGCCTTCGACTCCGGCGGCGGCGCTGTTCTCTGGCAACATAACCTCGGCAGCGCCGAAAATCGCAATTTCACTTCCACTCCCGTGATCGCGGACGAAACGGTTTTCGCCTGCTCCGCGCAGGGCACTCTCTTCGCTTTCAACTCCGTAACCGGATCGCAAATCGCGGAAGTTGCTCTCGGCGGCCCGGTCGTTTCATCGCCCGCGATCGCCGGCGGCATGATCTTTATAGCTTCGTACAACGGAACAGTTTCAGCATTCTACGGCGCGGATTCGACTCAACCCGCAGCCGCTATTTCAAACCCGGAACAGGGCGGCCTCGCCGGTTACAGCATCAGCATTGAAGGCACTGCCGATGACGACAACCTGCAGAGCTACTCGGTTGAATTCGGCGCCGGTGAAAATCCCCTGTCATGGGAAACCATAACAACCGTCTATGGATCGATCGTCAAAGCGGGAACACTCGCCGTATGGGAACCCGGCTCCGAACTTCAATCCGGCGTTTACTCCGTCCGGCTGACCGTTACGGACGTTGCCGGGAATACGGTGTCGGACAGTGTTACGTTCAATGTGGACAACGACCCGCCGGTTTTCGCCGGCATTGTTTCCGTCTCCAGCCCCGACGGATCTTCAGCCATTCTCGACTGGGACGACGCAACAGACCTGAACGGCCCGATAGGTTACAACATCTACACGGCGTTCGAGTCCGGCGCTCATGAATACGATGCGCCGCTCAAAACAGTTGCAGGCGCGACAAGCACAAGCGTTGAAAACCTTGAAGCAGGTCGCCGCGTTTACTTCGTTGTCCGCGCGCAGGATATATTCGGCAACGAGGACGACAACACGGTCGAAATCTCGTTCCAGCCGGAGGGAATCGCCGCCGCGCGAACCGCCCTGTTTATCCCCGACTCAAGCGAACTTACCATCGTCCCGGGCGGCGAGAGCGACCTCGATTCTCTTGGCCGCCCCACGCTCGTCGTGCTCGACTCGGGCGGAAGAAAGCTTATTTACATAACAGATACGGACACAACGGAAATACCGGCCGACGGCGAGACCCCTGTGGAGATCGGCGTGAACGTTTTCATGCTCAACGGCGACACCGCTCAGGGTGTTAATGTCTCGGTCCGGGGCGAAATTACGGAAGAAGACGATTCCGAAATGGAGCCGGGAACAATCGCGCTGCCGTCCGCGTCCGGCAAATCTATAACAGGCCGGTCGGTTCTCGCCGCGTGGATGGAGCCCGCCGCCCGCGTCACCGGCAGTCTCGGCTCGACGACATTTTCCGTTCCCAATGAAAATCCGGGCGAGTTCCTTCTCCAGGTAATGGTGGCCGACAACATTTACGGGCCGGCGCTCCGCGCTGTTTATGCAGGCGTGCCGCTCGGCCTGACCGATGTCCATACATATCCCAACCCGTGGAACGACCGCCGGACGGCGCAGATGTGTTTCGCCGGTAATCTCTCCGGAACCGCCGATGTCACGGTTATGATCTATGACATACGCGGCGCGAAAGTGCGCGACATTTTCGCGCCCGCCGCGCAGGTAGGCGCCGCAACTCCCGACGGCATCCAGAATATACTCGCCTGCTGGGACGGCACCAATAACGGCGCCCGGCGTCTCGCAAGCGGCGTCTATCTATACGTGCTGATGGCCACAGACGGCGTTTCTTCTATAAAACAGACCGGCAAATTCTCGATTGTTCACTGAATGGCCGTTTTTAAATATGAGCTTTTTATTGATGCGTTTAACTTCAAACCTCTATTGAAGATATAATATCCCAGTCGATTCCGGCGGGTGTGGTTTATGATTTATGCCTGTATGAAAAATCTTCGCTTTCATGTTTTTCGAATATGCGCTGTCCTGCTCTGCCTTTTTATGTTCGCGCCCTGCTCTTTCGCGGAAAACGAAGAACCGGCGCCGCAGGATGATGTTGAAATCTCTATCCCGGTCGAAGAAGAACCGGAACAAAAAGCGGAGATCAACCTCAAGGGCTACCGCTACTTCAAAATCAGGAACTACGACGCCGCGGGAGATTCGGACGAATTCCTACTGCGCGAGGGTCTGGTTCAGAATGGCGAAAGGGTCGAACAGGGAACCAATCTCACTCTCGACGCGACACTCGAGGACGGAACAACCCTCGAAGGCAAACTCTACGAAATGCCGAAGAGCGAAAGGGAAATATATTTCTCTCTCGGGCACGGCTTCTATACAACCACCTACGGCGATTTCGTGCCGGAGTTCGACGGAGGCGCATTCGCCCCGTTTAGAAAAAAGATCAACGGTATCCAGTTCGAATACATCACCGGCAGGACCAGCATCACCGCGATCACTTCCAAATCGAAAAGCCAGACGAAGAACCTCAGCTTCACCGGGAGAAATATAAAAGGCCCGTATGACCTGAACGCGCGCGACCTCGTGCCGGAAAAAGCCACCGTCAAAATCAACGACGAGGTGATCGCCGCTACTGAATATTTCATCGATCCATACCAGGGCGAGATAACTTTCAACCGCATCCTCGGGCCGAGCGATGTTGTGAACATTACCTATGAACAGCAGCTCATCGGCAGCCTTAACGAGGGGAATATTCTGGGGCTCACCGCCGAGCAGACGTCCCGCAACGAGAAATTCAAATACGGCTTCACCCATCTCGAAAAAGCCGCGAACCGACAGGCGCAGAAACTCACGGAATCCACAACCGAAACGATAACCGCCGACGGTTCCACGAGATACCTCGAAGTCGGCAAAGATTTCATCGTGCGCATCGACTCCACGCGCGGCACTGAAACGATCACGAAAAACGGCTCGACCGTGCTGGAGCCGAACGTTGACTACAATCGCCGCGACGAACTGACCGAGGATTACATGCTCGCCGAACTGTACGCAGACGGCAGGTTCCTTCTCGCACAGCTCCCCTCGCCCGGCGACACTTTTTCGATAAGCTATTCCTACTACCCGGAAAACGACGTGATCCGCGAAACGGTGAAAGAACTTCTCAATGTCGATATAACCGGCGCCTTCGGCTACACTCAGCACACGACGATCTACTCCGGCTCGGAAACGATAATCCTCTGCAACGACGAGGCTTTCACCTCGTGCGACCCGCCGCTCATCCGCGGCATCGATTACATCGTCGAAGAACAGCTCGACCGGATCACGTTCACTCCCTCCATCGACACCGGCAGATTCGTCAGAATCGATTACTGGTACTACCCCGATATCGCGAGCCTGCAATCCGATTACGACCACACGGTGGATGATTTCAGGGTCGCGTATGCCCCGGACGAAAAGCTGAATTTCGAATTCGAACACGCAGTCAGCGAGGCCGACGTGTCATCTAGGTCCATCTCCGTTCTCAACGAAACCGTGCGCGCCGCAAGCGGAACCGACCTCGACTGCTCATCGGGCGGCGGCACAAAACAATGCACTTTTTCTCTCGCCAACTCAAACATAACAGCCGGAACGGTTGTGCTCTACTTCAACGACAGGCTTTCCGACGAAGCGGTCCTCAAGTCCGGCGAATATACAATCGACTACACCCGCGGCGAGATCACTTTTCATGTTCTCATCCCGGCGGGCACGCTGATCCTCGGCGATTACCAGTACACGCCCGATATTGAAGCCGAACTGAAAACGGGCAACCGCGACAGATTCACCGCCTCATACTCGGGCGACGACACAAAGATCAACTTCTCGCTCGACACCGGCGACACGTATTTCGTGCCCATCGGCGGCGAAGCCAATATCGAAACGAGCCGGCTCTCCTACGGGTTCTCTCACAACTTCAGCGAATCGCTCGTCTTTTCCGCGGACCGGCTCACTGTCGAAAACGCCGCGGACCTGCTCGAATCTCACACCCGAAAAAACACGCAGCAGAACTTCAACCTGTCCGGCAAAACAGGTTTCCTCTCATCGTTCAGGATCGGATACTCGACCCGCAGAAACACCGACGATTACAGCCCCTCGCAGACCGATTCCGACGAAGACACACTGAATATCGACGTCGCGATGCCCGTCCCGCTCCTCAAAGACGCGGATGTTTCTTTCGGTTACTCATCCTCGGACCAGGAGGACAACACCAGGCCGGGAACCGGCACCGACACGGACAGCCGCAGGCTCGGCTTCAACTACAGGGTCAGCCGCAGGCTCGCTTTCAACTCCCAGTTCACCGTTAACGAAATAGGCTCCCACAGCCCCGAAACCGATTTCACCTCCACCAATAATTCGAGCCGCATCGGAATGCAGTGGACACCCCACCCGCTCGTGCTCGTCGGTGTCGATCTCGACAAACAAACCACCAGCGACACGCGCGAGAGCGTCGCCGACCGCGAGATTCAGCAGACACGCATCAACCTCGGAACCAAATCTTTCGGACAGTTCGAATCCGTGAAAATCAACTACATGAAAAAAGACTCGCCGAGCGTTTCCGGCCTCTCGTCCGGATCGAAGACAACTATGTACTCAACAGGTTACAGAATAAATGAAACGTTTACTTTCCGGCCATCGTTATCGATAACGGATTCATACGCCGGCGACGACTCGACGTCGGAAAATAAAACGCGAAAATACGAACTCGACTTCCATCCCGAAAAGAAGCCTTACAACGCCGTGCTCTCGCTCCGCAACACGACCTCCGACAGTTCCAGTCAGTCGGGAACCAGTTCGACCGAATCCGACAACACCGGTCTTCTCGTAAACTATGACCCGGAAAACATCTGGAGCTATTCACTCAACTACAACATCGACACCAGGAGTTCCAGCAGCGGAAGCGATTACGACACCGGCTCTCTCGACCTGCGGGCGGAGCGAACCCCCGGACCGCGCGGCAGCCAGTGGATAAGCTACCAGAAAATCGAACGGTCGGGATCGACCGACGAGGCGGACAACTCGCTCGAAATCGGCGCGGATCGAAAAATGTCCGAACTGTTCACATTCGAAATTTTCTACCGTCTGTCGAAATTTGAAAGCTCGCTTGATCCCGAGCGCGACTTCACCGGGCACCTGATCGAAAGCAAACTCCAGGCGACTTTCTGAGCGGGACGCCCGCCGCTTCCTCTCCTGTCGGAACCCGGAAAGTATATTCCGATTTTATATTGCCGCTTGCACGCGCGGTAAATAAACTTTAATGTGTGATGCATTTATAAGGACTTCCATTAACCTGCATTTCTCACCAGTGCAGGTTAAAACTTAACCGGAGAGAAAGCAAATGAGCGCAAAAACAGGTTCCCCAGGCCGGCTCCTTGCCCTGGACGTTTTCAGAGGTCTGACAATCGGCGGAATGATTGTCGTAAACAACCAGTTCGGAGATCACGCCTACACTGCTTTGCGGCATGCCGGCTGGAACGGCTGGACACTCGCCGACCTGGTGTTCCCGTTCTTCGTTTTCATAATGGGCGTAGCGCTCGCGTTTTCGCTCTCCAACCGGTCGAAATCGGGCCAGCCGGCATCGAGGCTTTACGGGCACACCCTTTACAGGGCTATTCTGCTCTTCGCTCTCGGCCTGATTTCATATTACGATCCCGCGAAGTGGCCCGAGCACATGCGAATCATGGGCGTGCTGCAAAGACTCGCCGTCGTTTACCTGTTCGCGTCCCTGATAACCATGAACTCAGGGAAACGCGGCCTCGTCTGCTGGACAGTGGGGCTGCTCGCCGGATACTGGATTCTCATGAAATACGTGGCGGTGCCGGGGTTCGGCGCGGGCGACCTGTCCCGGGCAGGCAACCTTGCGGGCTATATCGACAACATTATCCTCAAAGGACACATGCACACGGAAGTATGGGAACCCGAAGGCATCCTCAGCACGATTCCATCGATCGCAAGCTGCCTCATCGGCGTGCTTGTCGGAAACGTTATAAAAAGCGAAAAAAGCCTTGCGGAAAAACTGACCCCGATTCTGGTTGCCGGCAACGTTCTGATTGTGCTCGCATTCATCGCAAACAACTGGTTCCCGATCAACAAAAACCTGTGGAGCCCGTCGTTCGTGTTGCTCACCGCCGGAATCGGCTCGTGCCTGCTCGCGGTCCTGATCTGGGTTATTGATTACAAGAGTTTCAAATGGTGGACCGGCCCGTTTTTTGTTCTTGGCCGCAACCCTCTGTTCGCATACCTGATATCCGGGCTGCTGATGTCCTCGCTGACATGGTTCAGCGTGTCTCAGCTCGGAGGCACATGCGATAATCACAAGACACTGGAAGGCTGCCCCGCATACCAGGGCTGCGTGTGGGACCAGTCGCGCAACAAGTGCATCACCCCCGGCGTCAACTGCAAACTCTTCAGGATGGAGAGCATCTGCGGGAACATTTCCGACTGCTCATGGAACAGCGAAACGAAAAAATGCGTCAATCCTCACGAGGGCAAAGTCACCCTGAAAAACTGGATCGCGCAGAACCTGTTCTTCTCATGGGCCGGGTTCCGGAACGGGTCGCTGTTCTTCACCCTGGCATACGTCATGTTATGGATGGGAATAACCGGCATCATGTACCGGTTCAAAATAATCATAAAACTTTAGCCTGCATTTCCCGCCGACGCAGGGGCTGATAATACAGGGAACCGCAAGGGAGTGGTGAGGGAGCATACTGTGCGCGTATGTAACCGATCCCGAACCTTTTTTTGCCGATTCATGCACAGAGCAAAGCTTGTGCATGTCACCCGTCGCAGCAGGACAGGTGTTATCGCGATTTTTAACCTGCACTGGTGAGAAATACAGGTTAATCCCGCAGGCGGCATTTTTGCGCCCTACTTTTCCGGCGAAGCCTTCACTTCGATTTTGCGAACCGCCGCGCCACCCAGAGGCCTTATGCTCAACTCCCCGCTCGCGCAATCGAACCGATAATCAGAGCCGGGTTCGATGGATACCGCCGGCTCCTTCCCGAATATTCTTACCGGAACATACACCACGGTATCGGATACTATATCGGGCTCTTCTTTCCACTTCATATCGAATGTTTTCAGATCTCGCTCGAAGTCGAACTCGACGACCGTTCCCGCAACCGCTCTCGGGTACGGCCTGTCCAGCGCAATCGCTTTTTCTCTTATCGCGGCATCGGGATCCATTATCCCCTTGTCCCTGTTATTCCAGAGAACCTCGCTTGCCGACGCCTCCCAGACCGTGCCCGAAAGATGCATCTCGTCGAACACGGAATACAATCGAGTTATATACTCCTCCGTGTCATCCCTGTGCATCGAAACCCCGTACTCGGTCAGAATAACCGGCACCTTCCAGTTCTTCGCCTGCTTCGCGTGTTTCCCGAGCCCTTTTCTCATCGACTCGATCCCTCCGCCGGGATTGAACCAGAGGAATTTCAGGTATCCAAGATCGTAATAATGCGGCGCGAACGCCAGGTTCTTAATCTCCGGCCTGCGCCTGTCCGACCTTATAACCCCGGGATTCTCGAACGAACATATATCGGCAAACACTATATATCTCGGATCGACGGCGTTAACCGCATCCGCCACTTTCTCGTAAAATTTATACAGCGACTCGCTGTACCACTCGTTATAAAAAAGCATGCCTTTGAAATCCGGCACCGGCTCGTTGATGGGCTCGAACCCGATAACGCCCGGCTCATCCGCATACTTCTCAGCCAGCATCGCGAAAAACTCGACATACCTGTCCTGCACGCCGTCCACATTGTTCCACAACCGCCTGAAAGAATCCGAAACCGCTGGCGTAAAATACCGCAACTCCCACACCGTGCAATCCGAGCGATACGGCCTGTTGCGATATTTCTCGCCTATCATCCAGTCCGGGAACCCGTCGCCGCAGAACCGCCTGCTGTACACATCCTGGTGACTGTCTACTATCACCCTGATCCCTCGCGCGACAAACGCCTTCACCATCCTGTCGTAGTTCTCGAGATACTTCTCGTCATACTCGCCCCGCACCGGCTCCGCCGCCTCGTATATCACAAGCAGCCTCACAACGTTTATCCCCAGCCCCGCCAGCGAATCGACATAAGCTTTCAGCGCCGTGTCAAAGTCCGGAACCGGCTCGAACGGGTAAAACGGCGGCAGCTTGCTGCGGCTTCCCGCACAGACCCCGCGCATGATTACCTGCCGCCCCGCGCTATCAATAAACCTCTCGCCGTCAACACTCAAACCCATGGTCGAGCTGTTGCCGGCCCGGGCCCATACAACACATCCCAGCGCCAGCACGAACACAAACAATATCTTTTTACATGCATTCATTTCAATCTCACCTCATTGAGATAATTCTTTCACAAATGCGATTTTCTATCAATAAAAAGAAGTCCGCTCCACATCAACACCCGGTCGGCCACAATCGTTTTTCAGTTGCCGCTATTGCTGAATCCCCGTTTAATGTAAAATAAATTTAAGTATGTTGTGGAATCTGTGAAAACCGAATGGAAACAACTCCGGATTGAGTAAAAGAAAACTCAACTTCATGATCACAGGCGGTGCGGGCTTCATCGGCAGCAACACCGCCCGGCGCCTGATACGCGACGGCCATGACGTGACCATCATCGACAACCTGTCACGCACGGGCACGGAAGAAAATATCCGCTGGCTGCGGGGACAGGGCAGATTCAGGTTCTCGAAAATTGATATCCGAGACGCCGCCGCTCTATCAAAAGCAGTCAAACGCGCCCGGCCCGACGCCGTGATCCACCTCGCGTCACAGGCAGCCGTCACCACATCCGTTGAAAATCCATACGAAGACTTCGAGATAAACACGCTCGGAACGATCAACCTGCTCGAAGCGATAAGGGCAGTCCGGCCCGGCGCCGTCCTGCTGTTCGCATCCACCAACAAAGTCTACGGCGGCCTGCCGGATGTTCGCATCAAGCGCGCGCAAAACGGCTACACGTTCCGCGACCTGCCGAACGGCATCGACGAGTCCCGACCCCTCGACTTCCACTCTCCGTACGGATGCTCGAAAGGCTCGGCTGATCAGTACGTCAGGGACTACCACAGGATATACGGGCTTCGTACCGTTGTGCTCCGGCAATCCTGCATCTACGGCTACCGTCAGTTCGGGGTCGAGGCGCAGGGCTGGATCGCCTGGTTCACCATCGCCGCGCTCACAGGGCGCAGGCTGACCATATACGGCGACGGCATGCAGGCGCGCGACGTGCTTTTCATCGACGATCTTATCGACTGCTACCTGAAAACAATCAGGAACATCGACACCTGCGAGGGCGAAATCTACAACATCGGCGGCGGCCCCGCAAACCGGCTGTCGCTGCTCGAACTGATATCACAACTCGAATCGCTCACCGGCCACAGCCTCGACGTTCAATACGCCGGCTGGCGGCCCGGCGACCAGAAAGTCTACATCAGCAACATCGCGAAAGCCTATCGCGGCCTCAAATGGCAACCACGCACCGGCGTATCCGCCGGGCTCCGCAGGATCTTCCGATGGGCTGAACAAAACATAGACACCATACGAAAATATATCTGATTCGGAAATAACGCAGGGTCATGCGCCGGTTCTCCGGGTATTCCAGTCTCCCGCCACGAGACGAAAAACAAACGAACATCCAGTTTCAATAATGGAATCCCCTGATGCAGAGACACCTGACAGATTCTTATCTATTAATCGTCAGTCGCTTTTCTTGAGCGGAATATTCCACTTTTTCATGTATTTCCATACCGCCGTTCTGCTGACCCCTATCCGGCGCGCGACTTCCGCCTTGTTCCAGTTGCATTCCATCAACAGCGCCTCCAACTCTTCCCGGCTGACCCTGGAGCGGGGATGCCTCGACACCGGCTGCGAAAAAAATTTGTACTCGAACCTGCGCACCTCTACAGGCAAATCAAACAACTCTATTTCACCGGCGTGACACAGAACAAACGCATGCTCGATCGCATTCTCGAGTTCCCGCACATTGCCGGGCCACGGATAGTCGAAAAGCAGCCTCAGCGCCGGCTCGGATATCCCTTTTATCTCTTTACCGGTCTGCCTGTTGAACTTTTCAATGAAATGATCCACGAGCAGCGGAATGTCTTCTTTGCGGGTCCGCAACGCCGGCATATTGATCGGGAACACCTTCAGCCGGTAATATAAATCCTCCCTGAACGATCCATCCCGCACTTTTGAGAACAAATCCCTGTTGGTTGCGGATATGACCCTGATATCAACTTTCCGGGTCTTCGATTCACCAACCCGCTCGAACTCACGCTCCTGCAAAACCCTCAGCAGCTTAAGCTGTATAACAGAACTCACCTCGGAAATCTCATCCAGAAAAATTGTGCCGCCATCAGCTTCCTCAAACCGCCCGGCACGGTCTTTTATCGCGCCTGTAAACGAACCCTTTACGTGTCCGAATAACTCGCTTTCAAGCAACTGCTCGGACAGCGCGGAACAATTCACTTTTACAAGAGCGCCATCCCTCCTGTTGCTGTTCCAGTGAATCGCGCCGGCGACAAGTTCTTTGCCCGTGCCGCTCTCTCCCTGCACCAGGATCGTCGCGTTGCTCTCAGCCGCCAGCTTTATCGATTCATATACACCCTGCATCGACTCGCTTTTCCCGATTATATTCCCCAGCCGGTGAATCTCTTTCAGCCGGTGACCCGCATTCTCGGCAACACGCTTCGCATTTTTCAGCTCCGTCAGATCAGTCACCGTCTCGACAGCCCCGATAACTTCTCCCCTACTGTCACGTATCACCCTCGCACTCTTCAGTACCGGCACTATCCTTCCGTCCTTGTGCCTCATCGATGTCTCAGCCTGCGAAACTGTTCCCTCAACGAACAACGAACAATCTTTCTTGTTCTCCGGACACGATCTCCCAAAACAACGGTCAAAAACCATCAGACCGCACGACTGCCCTATCGCCTCTTCTTTGCTGAAACCTGAAATCCTTTCCATTCCGGGATTCCAGGAAGTGATAATACCGTTGCGGTCCAGTGTGAATACTCCTTCAGCGATCGCATCCAGAAGCAGGCCGACATCCAGGTTTTCCATGAAACTGTTTTCTTTCATATCAACAATTACCTCCCCGGGAACCGGCCCCGCCCCTTTCTCCGGTTATTCTATTTTATTGAATATGACCGGATATCGCAACCGTTACCGTTACAGAAACCGTTATCTTTGTATAAGTAACATTTTTAATGTCTGTTTTCCCTTGTCGAAAAGGCGCGAATAAAAATAATTCGCCTCTAATTTTCGCTTTTAATCAAAGGTTTTTCACTGTTTTGTACTGTTTTCCACACCCCTTTTTTTCCCCTGGCAATCAATTTGTCCTTATGACTACTAAAAACTTTAAGGAGAAATAAAATGGCTGAAAAAATTTTTACTGATACTAACTTCGAAACAGAAATTGCCGGTGGAGTTTCGCTCGTCGATTTCTGGGCTCCATGGTGCGCGCCATGCCGGATGCAGGGTCCGATTGTTGATCGGCTCGCTGAAAAATACGCCGGGAAAGCGAAAATCGGCAAGATGAACGTCGATGAGAACCGCAATATACCCGGAAAATTCGGCATAAGCGGCATACCTACAATACTGGTGTTTAAAAATGGCGTAAAAGTCGATCAGTTCGTAGGTGTTCAGCAGGAACGAATTCTTGCGGCGGCTTTAGATGCCCAAATTTCATAACCGGCGTTCTATCTTATCATCACCGCTGTCTCTCTCACGAAAGGAGTTTGAATTATGGAATCATACGACATACTTGTTATCGGCGGCGGCCCGGCGGGCATCAGTATCGCAAAAATAATCAACGGCCAAAAAAAGGTCGGTATTATCAGGCCGGAAGAACACAGCATGATCTACTGTGCTATGCCCTACGTTATCGAGGATATCATTCCCGGAACCAAAGCGCTGAAAAAAGACTCTCTCGTAACGGGATCCGGCGCGGACCTGATCCGCGACAGGGTAGTTTCTGTTGATTTCAATTTAAAGGAAGTTCACACTGCAGGCGGCAACTCGTACAGATATGAGAAACTGGTTATCGCAACGGGCGCAATCCCGATCATGCCTCCAATTGAAGGCACCGACAAAGAAGGTGTCGGCGTTTTTAAAACAGAGACCGACATGTCATTCATTCTTGGCAAGCTGCAATCCGGCGTAGAGAAAGCCGTTGTTGTCGGTGCCGGTGCAATCGGAATCGAGCTCGCGCAGGCGCTTTCCGACCGCGGCCTCGAAGTTCACCTTGTCGATATAGCGGAATCAGTGCTTCCGAACCTGGTGGATCCGGACATGGCCACAGACCTTGGCCCTGAACTGGAACGCAAAGGAATCCACCTGCACCTCGGCAGGAAAGTCATCGCCATCGAAGGCAACGGGGCCGCGCAGGGAGTGCGCCTCGACGATGATTCATTGTTAAAACTATCCGGTCCCGACTATTGCAGTGTCGATACCGGACCAACCGGCGGCCTTGTCCTGTTTTCTGTCGGGATGCGCCCGGACCTGGAGATATTCAAAGACACAATTCTTGAAATCGGTCGCGACGGCATATTCGTTGACGATAAGATGCAGACCAGTATAAGAGACGTTTATGCCGTCGGAGATTGTGCGCAGTTCACCAGCGGCATAACCGGCGAGATTGTAAGCGGGAAGCTTGCTACCAATGCCGTTCCTATGGCAAAACTGCTCGCGAGAAACTTAATGGGCGACACTCGCTCCTATCCGGGATTTTTCAACGGCGCTGCAACCAGGGTCGGCAACTTCTTTGTCGGCGGAACAGGTCTCTCAGAATCAGCCGCCGAACGCGCGGGTTTTCAGGTTGTCTCTTCACAATCGGAACTGACGACACAGTTCCCGATCATGCCGGATGCAAAGCCTGTAAAGGTCAAACTTATCGCCGACAGGAACAACCGGAAACTCCTTGGCGCGCAGGTTGTCAGCGGAGCGCCGGTCACAGACAGGATAGATCTTTTGACATTTGCCATTCAAAAACAGTCTACCGTTGATGAGCTTTCCGCTCTCAGTTATTCCGCCCAACCATACCAGGCTTTTTTCCCGGCGAATAATTCCATAGTCCAGGCTGCGGAGAACATCATCAGGTTTTTGAACTGAAAAATATACCGGAACAGGAGAGATTCATTATGCCCAGACTTATATCAGAATATTGTTCAGGATGTGGAATCTGCGAGAGCGCCTGCGACGAACAGGCACTCACCATGTCCGCCACCGGTCTGCCGGAATTCGACATGAAATTATGCACCGGTTGCGGGAACTGCGTGGAAACATGCCCCAACAATGCCATTGTAAGGGGAAAAGCAGTTTGACCCAAACCGTCGGCAAGGGCAGCCTGCCAACAAATCGGGCTGCCCCCGTTTTCCCTTTTCGGCTTTATGCCAATCGACATCTCAAACATGAATTAAATCACTATAATATAATCATGGAATAACAACGGAGAGGAAAAGGGATGAGCGATAAAAACGATTGCCGCTGCTCGGAATGCGGGCGGATTACAGAGAAAAAAAGAATTTTTCAAATCGACGGCGATAACATCTGTGCCCGATGCCTTTATGGAGACGCTGAACCGTTTGAAATATACCCGATCGGCATTGTGCGAAACAACCTCAATCGCAGCAGAACCGGATTCGGAACTTCCGGCCCGCAGGGTGAGTCACGCATTGAGCTGTTTCCATCACAGGAAAGGTTTCTTTATAAAATTGAAGATGAAAAATCGTTGACTGTAGTGTATTTTCTAAACAAAAGAAAACCGGTTAAATCGGTATTTCACAGGGGGCTGGACGGTAAAAAAACCGGAGTGTTCGCAACCCGTACCCCGGACAGGCTGTCCGGCATCGCCATCCAGGACGTCAGGCTCATCCGTGTCGAAGGCACAACACTCTGCGTTGAAGGGCTCGACGCCATCGACAAAACCCCGGTGCTGGACATAAAAATGTGCTGGAGCAATATTGCAGACAAATAACCTGTGACTGAACAATGATCATTATTAAAACTCATTACAATCATGCGTAAATAGAAATTCAGGCATCGTTTAATCAATATATTTCCACGCATTTTTCTTTGATCTATTTTCATCATTTGACTCGATATTTATCGTGAATATCGCAATATCCTCCACTCGACAAAAAACGAAATCGAATTATATTGTACAGGTCTGACATCTTATCTGAATTTTCCTCGAAATAAAATTTGTTCACTGTTATAATATCGGCGTTGCTTTTTTATTGTGAAGTATTCAACCTAGGATTGTCGAGGGTAATATTCTCCAATGAGAAAAACGATTATTGGAATAGCGCTTGCTTCTTTTGCAATTGGATTACTTCTGGCCGGCCCCATCGCGATGGCGATCTGGCTCCTGACAGCCACATTCTTCGGACTCAGGGAATATTATGACATCCACAAGTCCAACAGTATCCGCCCGCTTCCGCTTCTCGGCGTGCCTCTCGGCTGTTCCTTTATAATACTCGCGCTTCTCTCGATCTACCTTGACGGTAAGATACTCGGCCCGCAGGCTTACCTTCTCATCATTGTCTCGATCGTGCTCGGATCACTCGTTTACCAGTTCTGCTATGCGGCCAGAGGAAAGAAATCAATCACAACCGCGGAGATATCGGTCACGCTCTTCGGCAGCGTATATGTCGGCGGACTCCTCAGCTTCATCCTGCTGGTATGGGGACTCGGCATACAATATTTTCCCGGCGACATGGTAAAAATCAACCTCTGCGTATTCCTCCCGTTCTGGGCGGCATACGGATCGGACAGCGCGGCATTTCTTGTCGGCTCGAAATTCGGAAAACATAAAATGTTCCCGCGCGTAAGCCCTAACAAAACAATCGAGGGCAGCCTCGGCGCGCTGACATTCTGCGTAGTCGGCACGGTTGTCGCGGGCAGTTTCCTCGGATACTCAATCCCGGCCCTGATCGGCATAGGGCTGGTCGCGGGCATCGCCTCGCAGGTCGGCGACCACTGTGAATCAGTCTTCAAACGCGAACATGAAGTGAAAGATTCGGGCAGCACTTTCGGCAAAACCCACGGCGGGTTCCTGGATAAAATGGACAGCATCGTATTCACCCTGCCCGTCTACTACTACTTCCTCTACCTCTGCCGTCCGCCACTCGCCTCCGGCGGGTAGAATTGTGTATTTCAGATCAGGTACACAAACTCAATTCTTGTGAAACAGGCCGCTTCGTCACCGCTGAAACGCTTTCCAGTCCAGCTCTTTCGGAATGAACACGACGGTATCCTCCGGCAGCCATGACTGGATGTCTTCATCGAAGCAGCCGGCAGCAACGGCTTTCCTTTTTTTCAGGGGCAATTCTTCGTCCTCGATGCTTTCCGAATACATGTGACAGTAAACATAAACAAACTCGCTTTTCGCAAATATCTTCTTGAATATTTTCCGCGCGCTTCCGGCACATGACGAATCCTCATCATCATTCACCTCGATCCGCTCCGCGCCGGGGCCGGAATTGTAGATACTGCACGAACAATGCCTGTCCGTGAGATTCACAAACGAAACCGCCCCGGGCATGTTCTCCCTGAAGAAAGGCCTGTCCGTTTTTTCAATGCAGAGGCCGCCTTCCGCGCAGCTTTCAAGAGACGGAAAGTCAATATCCGACCCGATTGTAATGAAATAGCACATGTTTCCCTCCCTCGAATATTGTTAACGAATATTGATTATTCAAAGCATACCATCTATCCATCTTCAAAACTACATTAATTTCGTCTGACACTCCATTACAGAATATATCCGGCAAAGCACGATGCGGGCTATACGAATTGTCATTCTCAGCAATTACGTCTCGGATCGATTTTTGAATAGCTGTTAATGCTTATTGCGCCGCAGAGATTTATCAGATTTTATAAACTTCTCTTCTGTGCCGGACCATATGTATAACGACTGTTTCATTATCAAAAGTATAAATAACTCTCCATGCGCCTATCCTCAATTTATATGCGCCTTTGAACTCACCGCTAAAGGCTCAGGAACAATACTCTCAAAGTTATGAGCAAACCACTCGGCCTTTCTCAAAATTCTTTTTCCGACGATCATATCGAGATCTTTCAAATCTCCCAATGCTGCTTCAGTCCATTCCAGATCAGCCTAATTTCTTTACCGCCTCACTATGAGACATTCGTCTGGAATTCGAGGAAAGTCTTTTTGTCAGCTTTTCTTTGAAATCTTCTCTCAATTCAAGTCCGGCATCAGGATCATCGAACACCTCGACTATCTTCTGCTCGATAAGATTTTCAAGATCATCCACGCTCATAGTTCCAATGGTTTTTATAACACCCTCCGGAAAAGCGATTCTGCTTTGTTTTAAAATTATATTCATTTTATTAAATTAAGAAAGTGAGCAAAAAACCTGCAAACTTATTTAACCCGGATTTCTCACAAAGAAATTTGGAGTATCGTGAGAACGCCTGTCCTGCTGCGTTGCGGCATAGGTTCGGGTTCGGGAGATCTCGCCTCGCAGGTCGGCGACCACTGTGAATCCGTCTTCAAACGCGAACATGAAGTGAAAGACTCGGGCAGCACTTTCGGCAAAACCCACGGCGGGTTCCTGGATAAAATGGACAGCATCGTATTCACCCTGCCCGTCTACTACTACTTCCTCTACCTCTGCCGCCCGCCACTCGCCTCCGGCGGGTAGAAATACTTTTTGAATTATTAACTTTCCAGGTCTTCTCTGAATCCGTTATCACAAAAACCAACTGCGCCAAAATACTGTATAATAATATTAGATCGCTGAAATATTATTTTGTTTTGCTTAAATGATATCACTTAAGGTGTGAACAATATTGTCGATTTAATTGCAAAGGAATGTTTATATTGAAAAAACATATTCGACCTGCTAAGAAAAAAGCTTTTCCCCATGTTCCTGATATAACTTTTTGGAACTATGTGTTGTTTATTTTCTTTTGCATAATAAGTATCCTTATTCCTCACTTATATTTGTGTGAGGATCAATTCAAGGAGTTTAATAGGTTTCTTGTTACATTTATAACTATAGCCTCTTTCGTTACAATAGTATGGATATACTGGAAATCATCTGAAGAGCACCAACAGGAAAATATCATAAAAGGACATGAAAAACTTCTCCATGCATTTATTTCGAGATTTATGACCCATTTCAACAAAAGGGATTTTGCTAAAGATAATCTAACAGAAGATAGAATAGAAATTCTAAAAACAAAGGAATATGCCTATGATGAAAGAATAAAGAACAATTTCGATAATGAAATAAAAGAAGATTTAGGGAATGAAATTTATCATAGACTGAACACTTACAAAGTTGATACGGAATTTATCTGGGGTATTCTGGACTTCATTTATAGCTATCAAGGACTCAAAAAAGCAATGAAACTCAAATTGGAAGAATGGAATATTTCAGATTACGAGAATGTCTTGAATATTGATATTGCTGTAAGAAAACATTACGGAATGTATATACCAAATGTTCTGAAAAAAGCATTAGAAGATATAAATAAAACTAATATGTGAACTGGGCATAGCGAACATCTGTCGGCTGCCAGCAGTCCATACGGGTCATCAACTTAAAAACGATTTTGTTTTCCGCCTTGCCTGAGCATCAAGCATATTTCCGGTCGGTGCCGTCTTTTTCCGCGGGCAATCCACAATTACACGGGAGTTGATGTAAAATAACCATCAGCCGGAAGGCACGGGGAAAATCGCGCGGGTCGAAACATCGCGCTCCGGCCCCCCGGCAATAACAGGTGCGATATTTTAAATGGACGTAATCGAAGAATATTACAACGGTGAATATTTCGACCGGGCTTTTGAAAGCGAGTGCGAACGAGGCTCGTTCAGGAAGCTCGGTGGAGTGTGGCCGGATGATTTCAACGGCTCAACATGCTGATCGGTCGCGGCATTGTACACCATACACACCGCAGAACAAAATCAACCGACCCCTGGACATATCCTCACATAAGGTTTCCTTCAAGAAGCGATATCGAACCCATCATCCGCAAAGCCGGCTTCTCGGTGGATAAATTCATCGACGTGCAGTTCGGGCCGTGGGACTTCCACCCGGGGCTGCTGCCCTTTAAAAGCTATCGGGTGAGAGAGACGCTCGCACGCTCCGCTCCGGCTCTGTTCGCGGCGTCGTTCAGGCTCCGCCTGCTTGCGCCGGAAAGCAAATGACCTGATTTATAGTGATTCTCAAAAATAAACTTGAATACATGCACAAAGGAAATAGCTTTGTGCATGGCACACTATCTTTGTATTTGTGATTTCTGATCGAGTTGTGAATCTGTTTTTATTATGAGAATTACTTTATCTACGAGAAATCCACGCTGACGCCGACAACCGACGAAATCATTCGCAGTCTGCTGTTTATCCTTAATCGACTTAACCTGCATTTCTCACCAGCGCAGGTTAAAAGAATTGCGTGGCATCGGGGACTGCATCACAAAAACAGCCTTCTTACATAATTGACGAACTTGAATGCGTACAGTGCGACCCTGATTCGCAACATTCGCTCCAGACGGCTTATCCTTGCTTCGTGCTTTCTCATCAACTGCGCCATCCGACTGAACGGCACTTCCGCCTCGTTCAGGTAGACGGCTCCGCTCTCTTCCCTGATAGCCAGCCATTCATCGAAATCGAGCGGAAGGCTGGATGCGCGGTAAGAGGCAAACACAGAAAGTTTTTTCCAGTCGAACCCATCGAGCTTGATAATGCCCCGGTCTATCGCCGTCTGCCACAAACGGGTTCCGGGCATCGGCATCAGAATATTGACGATAGAATTTATCGATACTCTTCCTGCGGCCATATTCCCGTAAGCAAAATTATATGTCGAGTTCACTTCTTCTTCCGTTTCGCCGGGGATGCCGACGATAAATGAGCAAACCGTATTAATGCCGTTCTTTGTGAGCAGGTTGATAGCGTTCTGGTTCATTTCCCGCGTCGTGCCTTTGCCGAGTAAATCAAGCATCCTGTCGGATGCGGATTCAGCGCCGAAAGCCACGTAGCCGAGGTTGAACCTTTTCAATATGTCGCACAGTTCCTGATCCACCAGGTTCGCGCGGACGGAAAAAACATAGGGCACTCTCCTTGCCAGCTTTTTTTCCTCCATCAGCGCGGCGAATTCCAGCAGTCTCTTTCTGTTCAACACGAACAAATCATCCTGAAAAGGAATCCTCTCCGTCTCGGGGATATTGTGAAGTATCTGCTCGATCTCCTCGACAACATAGCCCGCAGAGAACATGCGTGTTTTTTTCCAGAAAGCGCTGCTGCTGCAAAAAACGCATTTGTATGGACATCCGCGCGAGGAGAATATGTATTGTGCTTTTTCCCTGAACCTGAACGGGTGCGGCAGGCTGTCGAGAGGTTCTATCAGAGGGCGCGGGTCCGTCACGACGCTGCTACCTTCATGCCGAAACACAATCCCCTGTATCCCGGCAAGAACATCGTGATCCAGCGAAAGCCTGTTGTCGACAGCCTTTGTTACTAAATCGGCGAAGGTGTGCTCACCCTCCCCGATTATGCCGATATCAAAACAATCAGCCATCATTTCCGGGAGATATGTGACGTGGTGGCCTCCGATAATGGTTATGATTCCACTGTTCGCTTCCTTTGCGGATCGGGCGGCTTCAACGGCGATGGGATACGCCTGTGTCGTTGTAGACAAAGCGAGAATGTCGAGACTCCGCGCATCGAACGGACCATCGAAATATTCCATTTCGAAATCGCCCGGCGCCTGCGATTCCAGATAAGCCTTAAGATAGCCGAACGACAGAGGCTTCGGAGACTTTATATCCATGTCGTTCGACGCCATGAAAAAACCTATTCTGATCGCGCTCATCTTATTCGAACCGCTTCCATGTTTCTTATCGCCATTCTTTTTTCAATCCCCGACACACATTGTGGACCTGAATATCAAAATACGAACTGTTTTAATAACCTCAACATCAGCGCCACCGCGACGGCACGGTCGAGTGGCATGCACAAGCTTTGTGCATGATTCAGACGGCTTCACGATTTTAAACCTGCACTGGTGAGAAATGCAGACTGGAACCGTTTTTCAAACATCGACCTGTTCATCACCAGCATGGCGATTCCCCGCCGGCAGTCGGACAAATCGTCGCGGCTTTTTTTTCCCGCAACAACCCGCGCGGCAGTCGCGGCGAGCCTGATGCAACGATCGATCAGAATAAACGCTCTCAGCGCCTGCGCGGCGGGCCGGGAATGCCACCGGGCAAAATATCTTATCACGGAAACCCGGAACTCCGCCTGAAGCAGCACCGGCCTCACCTTTTTCACCGAAGCCTGCGCCGCATGCGTAAAAACGGCGTCCGGAACATACGCAATCGCGCCGCCCGCAGCCGCGATGCGCCGGCAGAAATCCACATCGTTGAAAAAAAGAGGAAACCTCTCATCCATGAAACCGGCCTTTTTGAGCATCGGCCTGTGAATCATCAGGCACGCCCCCGGCGCCTGCTCTATCTTCTGCCGCACGCCGGCATCCATATCGAGCATCAGGTAATTCCTCACGGCTGAAGTTCCCCTCATCAGCGGTTCGAGAAGCGTGAACCTGCCGATCATCGCCGTAAACGTCGGGAACCTGTTGCAGTATCTCTGGAAAGAACCGTCCGGAGAATTCAGTCTTGCAGTCGCCGCGCCCGCCGCCGGGTCCGACTCAATCGTCTCCACGAGCCGCCGCACGCCATGCTCATCGACCTCGACATCCGGGTTCAGAAGAAGAACAAACCCGCCCCGCGCCCGGCCCAAACCCTGGTTGGTAGCGTGCGCGTAACCCGTGTTCACAGTGTTGCGTATCAGGTGAACGCATTCAGGATACCCGCTCCATTGCAGGGAATCAATATCATCCGAAGCATTGTCCACCACAATGATTTCCAGCGGCAGGCCCCGGATATCGAGCAGCGCGCGGACACACTTTTCTAGTTCCCCGGCAGTATTCCAGTGAACGATTATTACCGATACAAGCGATTCCGAACCAGCCATTTCACCCCGATGAATCCTGTTTGACACACAGCGTCCCGGGAAACAAAACACAGGACAGCCCCCGGAATATAACAATACGCCGGTGACTACCGTATATCATACTATACATTCAGGATATAAATGAATTGCCCGCACCCGAAAACCCTCGCGGCATCATCAATCAAAAACAGCAAAAGCCCGTCCGGGACCGGAGCAGCGAGTTTCAATTCATCGATAGATCAAGAACTTTCCAGCGTCAGCGTCAGACACAAAAACAGATATATTGATTATCAGAATAAAAATAGAATAACTAACCCGGATTTCTCACAGAGAAATCTGGAAAACCGCGATAAGGCCAATCCTACTGCGTCACAGCGGCGATTCGGGATCGGT
>DAOSYA010000027.1:0-36085 GCA_035380865.1 bacterium | reverse complement strand
GTTAGCCTGCATTTCTCACCAGCGCAGGTTAAAAATCGTGATAAGGCTGATAATAAAAGGAACAGCAAGTGAGTGGCGAGGGAGCATACTGTTGCGTATGTGACCGATCCCGAATCGCCGCTGTGACGCAGTAGGATTGGCCTTATCGCGGTTTTCCGGATTTCTCTGTGAGAAATCCGGGTTAGATAGCTTTCTATTGACTGTTCTCCTCGATAATGTGGTAAAATCTGGCAGCTATGAATTTTTTTGTGTTCGGATATTTTGGCAGAGGCAACCTGGGAGATGAAACACTCCTCGGGTCATTTGTGAAATGGAACAGAAAAAGATTCCCGGGTTGCAGTTTCAGGGTTCTAACATCCAACCCGGCAGACACCTCGCAGAAATTCGATGTGGCTGCGGTTCACAAAAAAGACATTTTCGGAATGATCAGGGCGATCCTGTGGAGTGATGCAGTGATCTCTCCCGGCGGCGGTATTTTTCAGGATGTAACCAGCGCGCGAAGCGTAATTTATTACCTGTTCATACTTTTCATTGCACACCTGATGAGACGCCCGGTGTTCCTGATGTCACAGGGTCTCGGCCCGCTTAAAAGAGGCTGGGTCAAAAAGCGTGTAGGCAAAGCCCTCAAAAAATGGACCCGCAGGGTATGGGTGCGCGACGAAACCGCTCTGAAATACATGCGAAGTCTCGGTCTCGACGGGCCGCGTTTCGAGTTGGGCGCGGACATGGCTCTCGAAATGGCGGACATCGAGCCATGCGATTCAAAAAATGATTCTTCCCGGGGTGATCAGCCGCTTCGGGTTGCCGTGTCTCTCAGGCCGTCCGAAGGGCTCGAACATGTTATGGGCGTTCTTGAAGGATGTCTTTTGAGACTGATGGAAAACACGCAGGTCGAGATTCATCTTTTCGCTTTTGATCTTGAAAAAGATGTCCCCGTCATTAACAGATTCGCACAGGAAACAAGCCGTTCCGCGCCTGACCTGAATGTAAATATTTTCGGTTCTTCGAAAAGTGCCGTCCCCTCTTCGGAAAGTATGCTCGGAATGATCTCGGGAATGGATATCGTAATAGGGATGAGGCTCCACTCGCTTGTTTTCGCGTCTCTATGCTGCGTTCCTTTCGTTGCGCTTTCGTATGACCCTAAAGTGAAAGCTTTCGCGGAAACCTTCGGGCAACCTGTAGTAGACGAGTTGTCCTCGGCATCGCCACTGGTTCTGGACAACGCGATTTCAGAACTCATAGAAGACGGCGGCGCGGCGGCGCGTGAAAGAATTCTCGCTGCAAGAAACAACTCGGTTAAACTTTTAAACCAGTCTCTCGATGCCTTTGCAAGCGAAATGGCCGGAATCGAACAGCGCAATTTCAATGTTCTCGGGATTCCTGTTTCCGGCATGAGCCTTTCCAAAACTATCGACCTTGTGGGCTCCGTGATTTCGGAAGACAGGAAGCTGCATATCGCAACGGTCAATCCTGAAATGATAATGAGGGCCGAGAAAAGCAGAGCGTTCAGGGACATCCTCAGGCTGGGCACATTGAATACTGCGGATGGAGTGGGTGTCCGGCTCGCCGTCAGGCTCAAATACGGAAAGAGAATTGAAGCAGTGACCGGGGTCTCGCTGACGGAAGCCCTGCTTGATAAATCGAGTGTTGAAGGATTTCGCATCTTCCTTCTTGGCGGAAAGCCCGAAACCATAAAAAAATGTGCTGAAGCTCTTAAAAAACGTGAAAAAACGCCTGTTATAGCTGGTTTCCATCACGGTTACATCAACGAAACAGACCCGGAAGAATTATCAAATCTCATCAACAGCACAGAACCCGACATCGTTCTGGCGGGGATGGGATGCCCGTTACAGGAACAGTGGATAAAAGAAAATCTGCACACTATCAAGGCGAAAGTCTTCATTGGTGTAGGCGGCACTTTCGATGTCATTGCCGGAGAAACAAAAAGAGCGCCGGTTTTTTTACAGTATATAGGCATGGAATGGCTCTGGAGAATGATCGGTACGCCATCGAGATTTTTTAGAATAATCGATTTTCCTGTCTACATTTTTAAGATTTTTTTCGATGCCCTGTTTAATTTCCACCAGTGATAAAATTGCCGCACCTGTGACAAAATACCCACAAACCTTACCGGGGATTTAACACCCATTATAAATAACCCTTGAAAAAGTCATGTACAACGCCTTTTTTTCACATCACCATGATTTGGTTATACACTGAGGATTGGCATGAAAATTGTACAATATATGGAAACCGGGTTTTAAAATAAATACTGTTCACTTAATATGGGTTTTGAAATATAATAGTATAGCGAATTGGGAGCAGTCAGTTTTAATGAGCACAAAACGTTTCTTCAAATTAGTCGTGCTTTGTGTTGCTTTTGTGACTTCGCTAGTATTATTTCCCACCCATTCATACAGTGCGCTCAAGTCGAGCCTGGAAAATTATCAGACGAGGGAACCCGCGGGGTCTCCTCCTCTTGGATACCCGAAAAACAGTTCGACCATAGAGCTAGGGAACGACGGAACAACAGGCGCGTTCAATGACTCGATAACCATAAAAGGGATAGGAGGGTTCCATTCGGGTGACGCAATTGAAGCCGATGCCATGTACTTTGATTGCGGCGGCGGCAAAACAGTTACTTTCGATCATCCGGAAATCACTTTTGTCACAGACGAAAATGATAATGTAACGTTCAATAAAGTGTCAATGGCGGAATTCAACCAGACACAGGTTGCCGCATTGAACCTGAGTGGCCGCGAGATATGGTGCAAGATGGTTATGCCGACAGTGAACGGTTACACGTGGTCTTACCCGAACGCAATGCGATTCGACGGCAATCCGCCGTCTGTCGGAAACGGAAAGGTCTCGACTTTCGCGATAGATGTTTTACCCGGCGGTGACATAATATGGCGATGGAGGCTCAACAACATCTCAGATTATGGGCCGGACCCAGACGGCGATAACGGGAACAGTTGCCCGCTTTGCGGTGACGACGGGTTCGAATGCTATAAATGCAACAAGACAGCAACCTGGTACAATGTCCAGATTTTCAGGGCGGTAGGCGCCAATGGGTTGTTTACCACTCCTTCAGCCGGTTCCGCAGAGCCTGCGGTCGACGGGTATATAATCGACGGAGTGGACGACCTCGGGCAGGACAGGTTCCCGATGGACGAACATACAACCTACTGTTACATTCTCAGACTCGGCGACTCGGCCGGAAATTTCAGCATAACCACAAGTGAACTCAATACAGATGCCGATACACTCGCGCTGAAGAAATGTGTCGTTCCAGACGACACCCCTCCTTCTTTCTCGAGAGTGGATTTCTTCACCAGCTACACGGAAGAAGACGGTTTTTCGGGAATATTCGGTCTCGATTCACGCGGCGACCCGGTTGTTACGAGCAACCCATGCCATTTCAGCCCAACGGATTGCACTTTTGCCACACCAAGAAAAGTTCAGGTAAAAATAACCGCGAGCGAGCCTCTTTTCGACGGGCAGAACAGGTATGGAGCAACAAGAATAGCAGGAGACTTGTTCGATAACGACAACGACGGAAATATTGACGAAGAGTCCGGCGGTTTCAACACCGTTAATGAAGATAACGACAACGAGATCGACGACGATGTCGCACAGACCGATACTTTATATCCGTTCGATCCTGCGAGGCCTTACGACGATCACATAGACAACGACGCCGACGGCTACATAGACGAAATGCCTAACGGAGACGCCAATTACGACGGCTCACCGGAATACGACGGCTCGGACTATACATGTCAGCCGGGGCATTTCTACAACTATCACCAGACTTTAGATATCGAGAATCCGGTTTGCGTGCCGTTCCCGGCGATAAAAATTGCGGGGCCGGACACCCAGGCAACCGTGCCCGGGCCAAAACACGCCAACGGAAACCTCATCTGGATCTGCACTCAGGATGGGATTACTACTCATCCCGATTGTGTCGATCAACCCGGCGGAACATCGATATACAGGTTTGAGTGGGATTTATCGGGCGCCCCGCCAAGATACGGCGTCGAAGAAGGCGAATACTCGCTTACCATAACAGCGGCTGACGGCGCGGGAAACGTCGCCGAGGACACGGTTCCGCTATACGGTGACCTTGTCAATGTCGATAACTCTGCTCCTGAATTTGAAGTTAAATATTACTCGAACAACTCGTTCTCAAGCACATTCACAATAGCCGACCACGATAACGACGATGACGCGGTAACGCCGGATATGCCGATAGCGCCTATAGGAACCGCTTATCTCGAAGTGTCGTCATGGGTGGAATATAATACGCAGATTGAATACCTTGGGGCAACCCCGTCCGTGTTCATATTCACACCGGACGAAAAAACACCGGCTTATATGGGTGAACCACAACCGGTGGATTACGAATCGCCGACATTTTATACTATATGCGACCAGAGTTCTTCCTGCGATTACTGCACCGGCGACGGATGCATCGGGTACGATCCGCTGGTATCGCCCTGCGCAGTATTCAGAGGATGCTTTGAGGTAGCTTCCGGAACAATCAATAACGGATATGCCGCGATAACCGTTATGGCGCCCGATATGAGAAACAATCAGGCGTGGGACATGGAAAATTACCAGGCGGCGGCCGACCAGAAAGATCAGGACGGGTTCAAAGACGACACGTTCGGCGGCGATAAAATACCCAATTATGTAACAACTTCATACGGCTCTCCCGAGCCGGACACGGAACTCGTCAAAGGCCAGCTTTTCGCTATCGACACGCTTATCCCTGAGCCGCCGGCTATGAGCCTTCCCGTATCGCCCTGCGACGGCATAATCGCCCGCACCAATATGTCATGCTCCAACGAAGCGGCAACTGTTAAAAACCCGTCGATTCGCTGGACAATGATCGATAACGACAACGATGACGACTTCGACGGCTCTATTGACGAGGAATGCGTCGATGGAATTGATAACGACGGTGACGGGACAATTGATGAAGACGCAAGAGTATGCGATTTCGTCGGCACTCCCTCGTGGCAGATAGGGCAGTGGAAACTTCAGATCGCAACCACCCCGGGGTTCGATGACGGCACTATCGTTCTGAACACAGTGGTCACGGGAACAACAAAACAGTTGCAGCCGATGGCCGAAAGAACGGTAGATGAACCTTATTACTGGAGAGTCGCTCCATATGACAGGGCCGGAAACATCGGCCCGTGGAACCCGTATCCGGTAACAGCTACCCAGACTGAATATTTTACTTTCGGCATAGATACCCTGCCCCCGCAACTCGATGTAACTTATTATCTCGACAGCGATTGCTCCGTTCCGATGCCGACAACCCCCCAGGGTGTGGCAATCACAGGAGATACCGCCAGCAACGGACAGACTATCGTCTGCATTGAAGCAGAATCTGCCGAACCGATATCCGAGAGCAGTGTTCCTGTTTTTGAAACATGGCAATCCGGGGCACTGGTTCAAGGCCCTTACACCATGATACCAACCCCGGCATCCTCGACGACAACTTTCAGGTATGCCTTCGAAGTGGACGCGCTGGGATCGGGGAAAATATACAATGATGGAGAGGCTTTCCTTTACTTCACCACCAGGGACCAGTATGGAAACGAGCTTGATCACGAGTTGGCGGCAACCGGCTCGACGTTTATGATCGACGCTACTTTGCCGGAACTATTCTTCACGATCACCCCTTCGCTTGCATCGAACGACAACGACCATGACGGAACTCCGGACGAACTCGAAGACGACGCGGTTAAAATCCAGTGCAACGTATCGAAATATATCGGAGAATCTTTCAATGTCCGCGTGAAGCAAAAGAACTTCGTCGTGACACCCTCGGGTCTGGACGACCTGCTCGACAACGACTGCGACGGCAGTGTGGACGAGGAACTGGATAACGATATAGATGATGACGGCGACGGTCTTGTAGACGAAGATATAGGCACATCCGGCGGCATGCCCGGAAGCGGCTGTTGGGTAGAACTCTCTCTCGAGGGCGACTCCCTGACCCAGTACGCCGGCTACTATAATGTCGTGCCGGATTATTATGACGGGCAGGCAACGATTACGGCGGGAGACACCGAGCCGAACAGCCGGTTCTACCTGACCGACCTCGGCGGAAATTATATTTACACCACGGCAAATTTCGATGTGGACACAATTGCGCCATCACCGCCCACGCTTATTAAACCGACCCACAATCAATATGTAAACGACAATACCCCGCAGATGGGATGGAGGATCTCCAACAGGGTGTCGGACCTCCTCAAATATAAAATTGAAATCTCGACATCGTCCAGTTTCTCTACTCTCGCGGCATCTAAAACTATTCTTGACGATGGTTACTCATCAACTTTCTATACCACGATTAATGACGCGGACATTATCAACGGCGACACGTTGCCGGACAATAAATACTACTGGCGGATGTTCACTTACGACCAGACCGAAAACCAGAGCTTACAGAGCATCACTTATGTATTCTATGTGGACACCGAAGGGCCTGCTCCGCCTGTGTTTGACGCCGTGACCAACCCGACCACAAAGCCGACATCCCCGCTTTCCGGATACACAAGCCCGGTAGAAGCCAATGCCCAGGTAAACATTTATATCAACAACATTTATATCGGCACTGTTTATACCGACTCCGGTGGAAAGTTCGAGCTTGGTATCGACTACGACCTTGACGGTGTAATCGATGAAGACCCGGTAAATGGAGTAGACGACGACCTCGACGGGCTGGTTGACGAAGACCCCGACGGGATATTCCTGCTGGAAGGGCCTAACACTGTCGAGGCAATTATCACAGATTCCGGCGGAAACGTCGGAACGAAAGGCTGCGACACAAACACTTCCTTTTACGATTCAGAAAAAGAAAAATGTATCATTAACCTTGATTCCGGTCCGCCCAAATTTGTCGTTACTTATTACAGCGACGCGGAACTGACACAGGTTCTCCCGACGATAAACACCGTAACCGGCAAGCAGGCAACCAAAGCAGGCAACGTTTACATGCGGATAACTTCAAGCGAGGAACTGGTGCAGGCAGGAGCTCCTAACCCGCCTACCTTCTCCGTGGATTTCCAGGGAACTGTCGACGTCAGCAATGGAATCACCGCTTCTGTCGATGATTCATATACAGAATTCATAGGGAGCTTCGAAGCAAAAACAGAATCCGCTCCTTACAATATCGATGGAGACGCAAAAGTGGTTGTCATAGGAGTTGACAAAGAAGGCAACCAGACTCCAGCCGGAACGCTTCCAACCCACGGAGCCTATATTACCGTAGATACTTCAGCGCCGACTTTCCGCATCACCTACTGGAAAGATTCCACGCTGCAAACGCCACTCAGAAGCCTTGCGGGAGTACCACAGTCAAAAGATCAGTACATTTACCTGCGGATTACTGCTAACGAGGTCTTGTCTTCAGCTCCCGGGATCAGCATCAATCAACCCGGAAGCAGCGATGTTTCTAACGACACCACTACGGCGCTTGACCTAACGGGCATTTATTATAAATATGCCTACAACGTCAGGGCCGAAGATGGAAGCAATTATATTGACGGCATCGCCGATGTAACAATGACAGGAACAGACATAGTAGGCAATACAGGTACCGACGTAGAACCTTCGCCCGGCGGACAACTCATGATAGATACGACAGCTCCCCAGCCGCCTGTTCTTTCAATAGACGTTGTTGAAACTTCGTTCACTCAGGTAAACGGATCCGGTTCGGTCAAAACAACCACGGGAGCGCCGGAAAGTTATGCAAACATAGAAGTTTATGTCAAATTGAACGCACCGGAGCCTTCAGCGGATGACGGGGCGGATAATGACGGCGACGGGCGAATCGATGAAGAACCCGGCGGAGCAGACGGGCGGGATAACGACAAAGACGGTTTTATCGACGAAGACTACACAACTAATGCCTGCCTGAAAACAACCCAGATATGGTCTTCAACATACGGCGAATGTATCTATATCCCGGCTGATCAGGAACCTGTTCCGGACGGAACAGCCACAGCTGATGAATACGGAAATTTTGAAATCATAACGTCAGGAATAATTCCGGGCGTAAATTACATATACGCAAAAGCAATTGACAAAGCAGGAAACGAAAGTGAATATTGCACCCCGATAGCATTGATAGGGCTGCAGGGCGTTTCGACAATACTGAATCATGATTTTAAAGCGGGATGGAACCTTGTGGGGATTCCGCTCCAGCCTGTAGTTTACAATCCCGCCGGCGCTCTTATGCTGTACGATATCGAATTTTTCCAGTACAAAAGCGGCGCTTATGTATACGATTCAGGGCTTGACCCGGCCGCGCCCGGAATGTGCTACTGGGCATATTTCCCAACCGACAGAACGGCCGTCGCCGAAGGAATTATGTCTACTACCAACACGGTGCAACTCCAAAAAGGTTGGAATCTTGCGACTGTTCCTTACAATAAAACACTCGCATGGGGAGACCAGATAAGCGTTATGGATTCAACGGGCACATACCCGCTGAACCACAGCTACGTGGAAACAATTCTGGAGACTAATATTTACAAGTACGACCCGACTAACGATAAATACCTTGGTCCGTTCGAACCGGGTTCAGGAGAGTCCCTGGAACCCTGGGAAGGCATAGTTATTAAGGCTCTACAGGACTGCACTCTTGTTTTTCCGAGCATCTATTCTCTTCCCGAGTAATGGTTGCGAAAACACATGTGTCTTAATTATTTGTAATGAACCTGATTGGCAGAAAATTGATGCTTTCACATCTTGAAAACAAAGCTCTGAAGCTTATCCTGTTTGTCTTCCTGCTGCCGGCTTTTGTGTTCCCGGCAATCGCTTCTTTTGCCGATGAGTCGTCAATTGTGGACAACTACCTCAAGTTCTATGCTCCGGAGATGCTCGACTCGAAATCAGCGGCAAGAACAACATCCGAACAGACCGGCCACAGAACCGACGACCCTACCCTCGCGCATCTCGATCTCGTGAGAAACTGGGATTCGCTTTCGGAATCAAGCAAACAAAAACTCGAACCGGTTATAACTCTCTCCGACTGGAGAGACGGAAAAAGAACCGTCGGGTTTGGCGAATCGGGAAGCAGTTGTTCCAACTACATCAGCGCGGAAGACCGCGAAAGCGTGCAATCGGAACACTTTATTTTTTATTACACGCTCGTGGGACAGGATGCTGTTGAAAATGAACTTGAAAACGGTATTCCCGTTTATATCAATAAAATGATTCAGACTTTTGAAAAGGTCTGGAACCACGAAATCGACGTGATGGGACTGCCCGCGCCGCCCCTTTCAGCCGACAATAAATACCATGTGAACGTCTGCGATGTTTTCGGGCACATGTCCGGTGTTCTCGCGTACACCAACACATACGTCCACTATTCAGACTACACCGCTGTTTCGTTTATTGAAATCGATAATGATTACACAAACTCCGGGATCCACCTGTACAACAACATAACAGAAGACCAACTCGTGGAAGTTATAGCGGCTCATGAATTCTTCCACGCAATTCAGTTCGGTATGAATTATGATGCGCCGACTACATGGTTTCTGGAAATGAATGCCGTGTGGATGGAAGAGGAAGTTTTCCCCGATGTGGACGACTACATTCCTCAATATCTTGATTACAGATTCAGAAATACCGATGAACCTATAGATAAACATTCCGGATTGCTGGCATACGGCTCCGCAATTTTCCTGAGATACATAACAGAACACATAACGGGGCCGGACTATGTTGTCGACATGTGGTACGATCTCAGGTCATCCTGCCTGACCCCGAGCAATTACACCTGGTGCAACCAGTATGTATCCGAAACTCCTATGATTGACTCATCCCTGTCGACTTACGGGAAACAACTGGAAGGCACGTTCAGAGACTACGCCGTGGCAATATACGAGAAAGACTTCGTGGACGGCAGCCAGAGCTATTTCCCGGATGTTCTGACCAGCAACATGGGAAGTTCCTACCCCATCTCAGATACATGGACTCTTGATCACCTTTCATCACAATACTACAAACTCTCCGCGCCCGACGATTCCTCCACTTACGGCTTGCAGATAAGCTTTACGGGAGAAAGCTCGGCGGAATGGGCGGTTTCGGTTATAACCGGAACGGAAGACAATTACAGCGTCAATCATATTTCAATCACTAACGGCTCGGGCAACACAACCATTTCCGGGCTCGGATCGAAATTCAATGAAGCTGTTCTCGTAATCAACAACGTCCACAAATACACGAACACGGCTACATACTCGTTCACAGCCAACCTTGTTACAGAATGTTCGACACAACAGCAATCCTCAATCCTTTCTTCAGGATGGCATCTCATATCGCTGCCGTTTATACCGTCAGGAAATTCCGCATCCGCTTTGAACTACCTGGATGCTCTGGATAACTCAGTAAATGGAACTCTCATTGCCTACGACACTCAAAATCAGCAGTTGGTTTACGACATCGACTCTGCTTTCCCCGGAATCGGTGAAACAGGCCGCGGTTTCTGGCTCTACCTCGAAGACAATGCAAAAATATCAGCCGACACCTGCGAGAACATACAACAGCAGGAATCGATCGAACTGAAACAGGGGTGGAACATCATCGGGAACCCGTTCGATTCGAATATTAACTGGTCGGATACAGATATCGAAATAAACCTCCCGGGACAACCCGGAACATACACATTGCAGGAAGCCGATGATAACGGATGGATAAATTCGACTTTGTACCAATTCAACGGGACAGATTATGACAAATTAAATCCGGGGGCCGGAAATACGGTATCACCATGGTCGGGATACTGGATTTACGTTTTCAGAAATGTGACATTGATCATAAATGAGTGACAAATATTATTTTAAAGTGGAGCGTATTAAAATATTATGGTAAAATGTTTAATGGCTGGTAGTCTCGGTTTTGTGTGTTTGTATAAATACCGGTCAAAAAACTTTTTTAATATATATAAAAAAACACTTCCAAACAGGTGGTGAAAAAATGAAACGTTTGCTAACCCTTTTAGTAGCTGTAACTTTTATGTTTTCGTTTGTAAGCATAACTTATGCGGCTGGAACTGCTGATGACTGGAGCGCAACGCTCACCTTTTCCACAGACAGCGGCGACAAAGACATTCTGCCTGTAAAAATCGGCGAAAGCAAAAGCCCGGTCGAAAAACTCAAGCCCCCCCCGATGCCGGGAATCGCTTATGACGACTCATACGATCCCATCGTATACGGCTTTGTCCTTAACTCCGAAGGCGTCGGTGCCGCTAAAAGCATTGCCGAGCCCGACGAAGAAGTGCCCGGCAAAGTCTGGGCAGTCAAAGTCAACGTCGAGGTCGAACCGGGCCAGACAAAGAAAGTCTCTCTTGAAGCAAATCTTGATGAGTTTTTCTCGGATTATGATCTATCAGTACTTATTCCCGACACTAAAGAACTGATAGATTTTACACAGGACGGCCAGCTCGAAGAACTTTTCGAAGTCTCAGAAACAACAGAGAAAACCGTATATGTAATGGCCGGCACATCGAAAACCTTCCTCGCTTCCAATGGCGAAGAAATTTTCGGCGCGGTAAGACTCGCCTCAACGAGCGATCTCGCCAGCGGAATCGACGTTTACGTTAACGGTCAGAAAAAAGACACTTCGGAAGATGGAACTTTCGATCTCACAAGCTCTCTCCAGGCCGGCAACACCTATACGATCAAGCTCGATGCTCCTTACGTTATTGGTAAAGAGTTCGAGGTTACAATCGGTGAAAACGGCTTCGATCCGGTTATGGTCCAGGATCTGTTCGGCGGCGACCTCGACGACAGCGGAAAAATCGATCTTAAAGACATTGTTCCGATTAAATCCTGTTTCTTGAAGAACCCGGATTCGGACGCCTGCAACGGAGAAGAAATCTGCCCGCAATGCGACATCAACCAGGACGGAAAAATCGACCTCAGGGATCTCGCTATTATCAAACCGGGGTTTATGCAAGAAGAAGAATTTTAATTCACACGGGATCCAATACCTGTTCCCGGGGTAAGCAAACCAGATAAATAAAACAATAAAGACCGCCTTCCGGCGGTCTTTTTATTTTTTAAAACTTTATAATTCTTCTATCAGTACGACATACCGATCAGTATCATTCAACAAACCTTTCGCGCAGCGCCTCAATCAGGTAAAAACATGCCGGCAATACATTCTCGATCTCAGGCTTCGGGTCTACCGGATTTGACCAGAAAAACGGATTGACCCAGCTCTCCGGGTTCACCGGCCGCACGTTCAGACCTCCTATTTCGGCCACCATTGCAAGAATCCCGCATTCATCATACAACCAGTCTTCAATCGTTCCATTCGACGCATAGAGCGAATATCCGGGCTTCACGGAATAAGGATTTTTCTGCCGTTCCGCCATCTCTTCTCCCAGCTTCATGAACAAATCATGATCACGACATTTTCTTTTCACGTAACTGTACGGAAAAAGAAAACTCCTGCCGAAAGAATGCAGGGAAAGCGTGATTTTGAAATTTCTGCCCAGAATAAAATCCCTGAAAACCTGCGACTCGGCCTCGGAACACGGCTCCGAACCCCTGTAATAAGGCGATATTTTCATTGAACTGCCCGCAAAAAGAGATATCGGCAGATGATAAAAAGCTACAGGGAAATTCCTGTTCAGATCAACACCGCCCGAGTTGCCTCTCACAGCAGCTATTCCCAGCCCGCCGCTCAGCTGCGATTCAACCTTCGCATACCCGTCGGGGTTCAATATCGGCAGAACCCAGATATTACAGTTCTCCAGAACGCTGTTTTCCGAACCTTCCGAAAGATACCTTATTATATCCAGCGCCGTCTCCGCGCCGATAAACTCAAGCGGATGCGTAAGCGCAAAGAACAGAAGCTCGGGCTTGCGATAATCACCATCGCCAAAACATATCCCGCTTATGCCCCTGCCCTCTCCCGACGCCCCTACAGCCACCAATTCCACCGGCGCCTTCGATCCCGCCAGCACTGTTTCAACCTCGGCATTGAAACCCGAAAACGTTCTGTAATTCGTTTTTCCAATAAATCCCGTCATTTATATTCCTTTGACATCAGGTTAATTATCAATTCTGTTTCCACTAACCGGCAAACAAAACATATAATCCCTGATCCCGTCCAAAATTTTTCTTCGTCTGCATCAGGTCGGGCAAAACTTACCCCGGAAGCTTCTTTCACCCCTTCATTGCGGCGCGGCGCGCCAGTGCAGTATCCTTAGCCTGTCCCGAATTATCCATATCATAATGGCACTCCTTGTAATTCTTTCCGCTTCCACACCAGCATGGATCTTCGGGTCGCAACATCGGTTGTCCCGCCAGGCTCCTTACCCTGAATATCCTCGCTATGCTTTTCAGGAATCCCATTTTTTCTCCAGGCAATTTACATCATCAACCCGGGGCTAAACCCTTTGCCATTTACAAATTCTTACTCTTCCTCTTCGTAACCAAGCACCTCGGCAGCCTTCTTACGCTCCTTTTCAGACGCACACGATCCCTCCACGAAAGTGCCCTGTTTGTTTGCGAACACGAAACACTCCCCATCCCATTCGCCCGCAACCATAACCCTGACTTCCCACTCCGTCGGCTGCTCGCTTCCATCTGTAAAATACTCCGTCTCTTCACCCACCCTGATGCATACCGGTTCAAGCTTGGGATAGTTTTTGTTGCTCTTCAGATCATCGGGATGCTCTGCAAACTTCGCGTTTGAATCATAATAACTCTGCTGCAATTTTCTTATAACGGAAACTTTATTCTTGCACATTGCAAGGTTCCAGCGATTTTTTATCGGCTTTAAAAACACCACTACAAGAACCGCCGCAACAACAAAAACGATTATCCACAAGGGTACTGCGCCTTTTTCTCCCGAAAACATTTTGAACATGTTTTCTTTCCTCCAGCGAAGCTTTTTAATTTTTGATTTGAAGTGTATCAACACGCGATTATGGTGTCAACCCATCCGGGGCTTGCCAACAAACATCCATCAGTTATAATTTTTCAGAATACTGAATCGGCCCCGCCGCAGAATGACCGGTAACGACAATGGAGAACAAATACCAGGAAAAATACATGCACAGAGCGATCGAGCTCGCCGAATCAGGCCGTGGCAAAACCTCGCCCAACCCGATGGTAGGCGCCGTGATCGTAAAAAACAACCGTATCGTCGGAGAGGGATTCCACAAAGCAGCCGGGCAACCCCATGCAGAGCCGGAAGCACTGCGGGAAGCCGGGGAAAACGCAGCAGGCTCGACGCTTTATGTCAACCTCGAACCATGTTCGCACCATGGCCGCACGCCACCCTGCGCGCCCGCCATTGCCGACGCCGGCATAACAAGAGTTGTTGCCGGCATGAAAGACCCCAACCCGGAAGTTTCAGGACGCGGTTTTGAAATTCTCGAGCAGAGAGACGTCGAGGTTATCACAGGAGTTCTCGAAGAAGAATGCCTCCGCCTCAATGAAGCATTCGTAAAAGTAATGAAAACCGGCCTGCCATTCATAACACTCAAAGCGGCGGCATCGCTCGACGGCAAAATCGCAACAGCAAGCGGGCACTCGAAATGGATTTCAAGCGAGGAAAGCCGGGAAACAGTCCATGTAATGCGAGGAGAATCCGACGCTGTGCTGGTAGGCCTCGGGACCCTTCTTACTGACAATCCGAAACTCACGAGCAGGCTGCCGGAAGACCGGAAAATAAAAGATCCCCTGCGTGTCGCCTTCGATCCCCGGCTGGAAATCCCGGTTGACTCGAATTTCGTAAATATGGCGGGCGATGGGAAAACAGTATTGATAACGCTTGAAAACGCAAACACCGAAAAAGCTGAACAACTACAGGAAAAAGGCTGCTCGATCATCAGGGTTCCCGAGGACAAAAAGGGACATCCCGACGCGGCGGAAGCAATGAAAAAACTCGCGGGCCGGGGTGTGAACTCGGTACTCCTCGAAGGAGGCGGAGAGCTGAGCTTCTCCATGCTCCAGTCCGGACTCATAGACCGCATAGTTGTCTTTTACGCCCCCGTTCTCATAGGCGGCAGAAACGCGAAAACCTTTCTCGAAGGAGAAGGGTTCCCCTCCATCCCTGATTCCCTGCGTGTGAACAACATTGCGATTTTGAAAAACGACAGCGGAGACATCGTTCTCACAGCAGATATAAGCTCCCAACAATAGATTTTGAAAATTGACGTGTTTTATTAATGGCGATATACTAAATCCACCTTATGAAAGGTGCCGTGATATGACAGTTCATTTTGAAGAAGCAGGACCCCACAACACCGATCAAACGCTGGAAACAGCGCAAAAAGCGGCACGTGAGCGAAACATCAAACACATCCTTGTCGCGTCAACATGGGGCGACACGGGCGTGAAAGCGGCAAAAGTTTTTTCAGACAATCCGGCCCGCGTAACCATCGTGTCACACAACACGGGATTCAACGAAGAAGGCGTTCAGCAGCTCGAACCCGACAAGGCGGAACAAATAAAAAAACTGGGCGGGCAGATATACACCGGAACAATGGTGCTACGGGGTCTCGGCACGGCGGTCCGGCAGCGCTCGGGCAATTACTCCGAGGAGCAGCTTATAGCCAACACGCTGAGGATTCTCGGACAGGGCATCAAAGTCTGCGTGGAAATCTCGGCAATGGCATGCGATGCCGGGTTAGTGCCTCCGGGAGACGTAATCGCAATCGCGGGCACGGGCCGCGGCGCGGACACCTGCGCGGTGATTGCCGCAAATTCTTCAAACAGGTTTTTTGATATCAAAGTCAGGGAAATCCTTGCAAAACCTTCAAACTTCTGACAAACCGCTTTGACAGCGGTTGGAAAGAGAGGTATACCGGAAAATGGCTCAGGCGGCAAAAGTTCTTATTTCTTTCATCGACGGCTCTTTTCTGTATGCCGCCCTCTCAAAGAGGGTGGAAACCACCGACACTTATTTGATCTGCAATAAAATAATCGGCACACCCGAAGGAACCGCTGCGGATAAACCGACGATCGCAAACGCTATAAACCGCCAGTCGAAAGTCGGCACATGCCAGGAAATGCTCATCCCGCTCGCGAGAATAAACGGCATCAGCATACAGGAAGAATATATAGGAAAAGACGTTCCTACAGACATGCAGCAACTCTGGGACGAATAAAACCTTCGGCTTTTCTATACAACGAGGATCAATACAATCCGCGCTTACGGAGCATCCTCTGTTTGTCGAATATATACTTAACGATTTTATCTCGCTCGTTATCTCTTATGATTTCGTAATTTATATGCGACTCGTACGAAACCTGAGCGCCTGATTTCACTTCACGAACATCTTTGACTTTCCCCACAAGCGCAACCTGCTGATCGCCCGGAAGCGTGTAGTTTATCTCGATAAAATTGTCCGGCGTCAGGTTTCCAATTGTACTGATCACAACATCGTTCTGGCTTATTGATACCGTCTCACCCTTTTTGATATCCGATATCGGCGTCACCGGGTCCCGCAGTATCCTGTAAGTAAGCGGCACTTTATCTTTGAGCCCGTATGAACTGTCTTTGCTGGTGACCCGGAGCTGATCCTCCGAGGGCCTGTTAACCTGAACCGTCGGAGGCGTGCCCGGATGAATCGTCGTGATTTCGCCTGTGAAAGTTACATCCTTGTTGTCGGCATGAACTATTATTTCTATGGGAGAACCCTTTCTCAGCGCCTTGCTCGAATGCTGCGAACTCGGCATCGGGAAATAAATAGCATTATCATTTTTTCGAACGATCATGCTCCCGAAATTGAAGTCCTGATTCAGCACGGATATGGACATTTCTACCCTTTGCTTGATGTGTATCTCATCCCACTGGGACATAATCTTTCTCCCCTTAGTATTGACCTAATACGAGATTGTGATATAAAAATACCAATGCCCGGAAGAAATGTCAAGTCACAGGGCAGCTCTTGGAGGAGGAATAATATGAGCAATATACGTAATCTGGCACTGTTATCCGCGAAGGGAACCGGAAAAACATCACTGGCGGAAGCCATTCTTTTTAACGCGAAAATAACAAAGAGAATAGGCCGTGTGGAAGACGGCAACACGATAATGGATTTCGATCAGGAAGAAATCGATCGCGGGATATCTCTCGTTCCGTCCATCTGCTCATTCGACTACAACAAGCAACGCGTTCACATAGTCGATACTGCGGGATACCCCGACTTCATCAATGAAGTTAAAATCGTTCTCCGCGCTGTGGACAATGCCATCTTTCTGGTCAGCGGCGTCGAAGGCGTCAAGTCACAGGGCGTCAAGTTCTGGCGCATCCTCGATGAATCAGATAAACCGAGAATCGTTTTCATAAACTCAATGGACAAAGAGCTCGCGAACTTCAAAGAAGCATGGAACTCGCTCAGGCAATCGTTCGAAATGTCCTTTATCCCAATCTGCATCCCGGCTGTCAGAGGAAACAAACTCGTCGGCGTCATCGACCTCATAAAGATGAAATTCTTCGAAGACAAAGGCGACAAGAGCGGAACATCCACCGAGTCGGACATTCCCGACGATTTTACGGATTTCGCAGATGACTACAGAGAAAAACTCATTGAAAGCGTTGCCGAATCAAATGATGAATTGATGGAACGATACCTGGAAGGCGAAGAACTCAGCCCCGAGGAAATCGCAACCGCCCTCAGGAAAGGCGCCGCAGACAACAAACTCTGCCCGGTTCTTTCCGGTTCAGCCACCAGCAACATCGGAGTGACCCAGCTCATGGATTACTTCGGCCAGCTTTCCGCGGCCCCCGAAAGAAACGCGGAAATCAAAGTCTTTGATAAAAACGGCAATGAAACAACAATCAAAACAGGGAAAGACGATCCTTTCTGCGCCACCGTCTTCAAAACCATGGTCGACCAGTACGCAGGAAAACTCAGCATCTTCCGCGTTCTGAGCGGAACCGTCAAAGCGGATACCAACATCACCATTTCGGAGAAAGATAGAAAAGCAAAAATCTCCCATGTCTTCATGGTTAAGGGGAAAGAACAAAAACAGGTTGATTGCGCGGAGCCGGGAGACATCGCCTGCGTGGTGAAAATAGACGAAATCGAAACGAAAAATACGATCTGTGACCAGAACAATGTCGTCCGCCTGCCTGAACTCGTTTTCCCGGACCCGGTTCTCGCCCTCGCGGTCGTGCCGGCGGAAAGAGGAGACGAAGACAAGCTCAGCCGCGGACTCAGCAGCATGCTGGAAGAAGACCCGCTTCTCAAAACAAAAAGAGACGAGCAGACGAAACAGCTTACCGTATGCGGAACCGGCCAGGTCCACCTCGATTCCGTGGTCAGCAGACTGAAAAAACGGTTCCAGCTCAACATTCAAGTCTCCCCGCCCGAAATCCCGTACAGGGAAACCATCACAAAAGCAACCAAATATGTCGAATACACGCACAAAAAACAGTCGGGCGGCGCAGGCCAGTTCGCCCGTGTTTTCATAGACATGGAGCCCACGCAGAGAGGCGAAGGCTACGATTACGTCGACAAAATATTCGGCGGCTCGATCGACCAGAACTTCAGGCCCTCGGTGGACAAAGGCATAAGGCAGAAAATGGCCGAGGGAATACTCGCCGGCTATCCCGTGGTGGACGTGAGAGTCTCGCTGGTTGACGGGAAAACCCATCCCGTGGACAGTAAAGACATCGCGTTCCAGACCGCCGGTCGCGAGGTTTTCAAAAAAGCGGCGATGATGTGCAACCCGATCCTGCTCGAACCCGTCATGAACGTCGAGATAGAAATCCCGGACGAATGCATGGGCGACGTCATAGGCGACATCAACAGCAGGAGGGGCCGGGTCAGCACAACCGAGCAGGCAAGCGGCGCTACCATAGTCAAAGCGCAGATACCGCTTTCCGAAATGCTCAGGTACGCTCCCGATCTCGATTCCATGTCATCGGGGCGCGGAACTTTCACCATGGAACCTTCCACTTACGAAGAAGTTCCGAAAAGAGTCGCGGACGAGATCATATCAAGGTATAATAAGCAGAAAGAAGAAGAGGTCTGATTTAAAACACCGGCCTCGAAGGTGGATCGTTGACGACAACCTTTCTTTCAGTTACAAGAATATCGCTGGCTTTTGCAATCGTCTTATGCATGCTGGCAACCCTGCCGCAGAAGGGGCTGTGCGAAGCCGAACACGCGCTCGCCGAAGGAGTTTCGATAACGCTGGGCAAAGACGAAGACAACCTCAAGCTCAGACTGTCGAAACCCGTGGTGCCGAAAGTTAAAAGATACGGCAACACGAATCGGATCGTCGTCGAGTTCGAAGGAACAACCGCGGCCCCTTCAATAAACGACCTCGTTAAAGAAAGAAGGGGCAGCTGCGTGGAGCGGTTCGAAGTCCAGATGTTCAAGCGCCGCGCAGTCATTAACCCTTCGGGCGGAATCCGCCAGATGTCATCGCCTACCGATATGCTGATCATCGCCTACGTGGAATCCGATGTCGAGATAGACGTCGATGCGGCGGGAAAAGATATCACGCTTTACTTCTATAGAATAGGAACCGAAACACCGCAGTCCAGGCCGCTCCCCATAAATTACATTGAACAGGTGGGTTTCTATACCGAGGGAATCCACCAGGCGCTCACGATCGAAATGTCGGAGGCAAATATGCCTTCCCTGTTCGAAGAACTGAATCCTCACAGGCTGATTCTCACGTTCCCGGACTCGCAGATGACGGAACGCGCAAAAAACCAGATCAAAAGATATATGCAGACCCCGGCTTACATAATGGTCGAAGGGTACAACATCAATTCTCTCCCAAAACCCTACGACAATGAAGTGGATTCCCGGCAGGACCACTTCGTGGGCGGCCCTTCCCCGCTCGAATCAAATGATTTCGAAGAAATGGCGGAAGGAATCCAGAGCCGGGGCACGGTCATAACAATCTTCCCGGCGGAAAATACTCACTTCACCATTACAAAACGAGGCGGCACCGTGTTCGAGATCATCTTTACGCGCCACCTGAAAGGACGCGACCACCTCATGAAGGTCTATTCCGGCAAGAAAGAAATTCCGGACTATTACCCGATGGAAGATGAACTTGGCCGCGAGATCGTGCCGGACTTCAATGCCGAATCAACTGAATAACCGGTTAAGTTTCAATTTTTTCGAAATTTACTCACCACGGAACTTTTGCATCCCCCGCACTGTTCATAAATCAGCAGGCTTAATTAATCGATCGTTTATATAAAAGAAAAGGAGGCCCAAAATGGCGGAAATAATATTCACAGATTCGAACTTTGCGACGGAAACAGAGAAAGGCGTATCAGTTATCGACTTCTGGGCACCCTGGTGCGGCCCGTGCCGAATGCAGGGCCCGATAGTCGACAGAATCGCAGCCGATTTCCAGAACAGGGCAAAAATCGGAAAAATGAACGTCGATGAAAACCGCGCCACTCCCGGGAAATTCGGCATTTCCGGCATTCCCACTATCCTGATAATTAAAGACGGTGTGGAAGTACAGAGATTTGTAGGCGTTCAACAGCAGAACACTCTCAAAGCAGCTATAGAAAACCATCTTAATTGATAAGATTTCGGCCCCGATGCAAAAAACCGCAACAATACAATGTTGCGGTTTTTTTGTTGGAAAAAGATATCCCCCCCCTGATCAGACACATTTGAGTAACTCTTTACACAACCCGCAGCAGCTAAAAACATAAAATTTATCCAACTCTGCCTTAATTTTCCCCGTCATGGTTATTTTTTGTAAAAAACGCTCTTCAAGCATTGAAATATCGCGCAAAAACCAACTTGAAATTGAAAAATTTTCCCTTCCTATTTTATTCAAACGGCCCATTTTTATAAAAACCCCCTATTTTCATAGCCTTTTTGGCATTATAAATAAATTATAGATAGGTTTAAATTTATTTGTAGAATACTTGACAACATTATGCTAAGGCATTAAAATTTAAAAGTAAATTGATTAACGGTTCTCTCGGAACCCTGTCTCGGAGGAAAATCAATGACAAGAATTCTCAAAACTTCATCACCGGAAATCGATTCTTTGTTGGAAAAACTTTTAAAAGATAACTATTTAAATAATCCGCCGCGCACACAATACCCGGCCCGTGCCGAAACTGCCGCTGTGGATATTTTCGAGTTGAATGGATCCATAGTAATCGAGCTCGAAGCTCCGGGCTTCGATAAGGATGATATTTCTGTCGAGTTTGAAAACGAGCTGCTCACAATTAAAGGTTCAGGAAAAACCGATTCCGGCGCAAACCCTGAAGGTTACATCAGGAAAGAAATCTCACGGCCCGGTTTTTCCCGCTCTTTCCACATGCCTGATAATATCGATGCCGACGGTTTCACGGCTTCGTTCAAAAACGGGGTTCTCATCGTTAAGGCCCCTTTACTTAAAGATAAAAAAGAGGTTTGTGAAATCACAATTGAATAGGGGAACCTTTGAATATAGATCCTGCCGGGGAAAAAGCTGCGCTTTCAGCTCCGGCACATGGCTATCATCAAGCCGGGAGAAATTTTCTTCTGTCTTATGAAACTTTGAAGGAACACTGTTTTCGCCCGGCCTGTTTTTAAATAAAGCGAAAAAAAACAGGACTGTTAAATAAAGTTTGGAGGTGTCTATTATGTCTATTATCAGATGGAGACCGGCGGTATCAAACACGGGAATCACAAAATTCGGAGATGTTTTCGACAGGTTCTTTGAAAACTCTCTTCTTCCGCAGTGGGAAAATGAATTCTCATTGAGGAACTGGGCACCCTCCGTGGATATCTACGAGGAAGAAACTGAAATTGTGCTCAAGGCGGAAGTCCCGGGTCTCAGCAAGGAAGACATCACTGTGGAAGTGAACGAGGGCCTGCTGACGATCAAGGGCGAGAAGAAGGAAGAGAAGGAAGAGAAAGAGAAAACCTACTACAGGACAGAGAGAAGGTATGGTTCTTTCCAGAGATCTTTCTATCTTCCCGAAGGCGTGAATGCCGAAGAGATCAAAGCCGGCTACAAAAAAGGGGTCCTCGAGTTGAGAATACCCAGAGTTGTTGAGGAAAAGAAAGAAGCCAGAAAGATCGAAGTTGCGACCGATTAACCTGCAAGGGGAATCAGGACAACGCTCGGATCTGACAATATCAGGGCGGAGGGAAAAGACCTCCGCCCTTTTGTTTTGACATAAAAAAAGAAAACGCGCTATTATTACGGTTGACCATTGAAGTTTTTCGGGAGTTTATCTTGAACAAAAAACTTTTAATAATTTTTACAACAATCCTGATGGCGTTCGGCTGCCGGTTGTCGGCGCAGGATTCCGTTTCGAATCTCAGGTGGCCCGCGACCCCGAACCCGATATCGGATATAGCGATAGTGGGAATAGACGATGCAACCATGTACTATCTCGGCCCGGCATCATACCAAAGACAGGGCGAAATTTACAGAGGATCATATCCGTTGCACCGGGTATGGTTCGGAGAACTGACACAGAAGCTCAGGGAAGCAGGCGCGAGGATAATAGCGTTCGACCAGCTTTTCATCAAATCCTGGAAAAATTATGACGACCAGTCGTTTTCTAAAATAATCGCGGACGGCCCGCCTCCGATTCTAATCGGGTTCGAATCCATACCGGGCCCTCTCGCCAATTCTCCGGAAATCGACATGCGGCGTTTTGCCCTGCCCGGGATCAGGCTTGCGGACTCCAAATCCTTCACAGCCGGGGCGCTTGCCCTGCCCGCCCGGGAGCTGCTCGATTCCGGGGCGGCTCCGGGATGCCTGACGGATCAGCCGGATGCAGATAACGTCTTCCGGCATTCCAATCTTTATATCAATTACAACGGCTATTCACTGCCCTCCTTGTCTCTCGCCATCTTTATGCAAACCATCGGAATATCACCCGCGGAAATCCGTGTATACGGTTCAGGAACAAACAGGTATCTTTCCGTGAGAGGCAGATCGATACAGATTTCATCGAAAGACACTCTTCAAGTTGCTTATCCGCCTCACAATTCGATTTTCAAATTTTATTCGTTCTACGATGTCGTAAAAGTTAAAGACGATTTCAAAAAAGGCGCGAAAGAAGCCCACGCGGAAAAGATGAAAGAGTATTTTCAGGACAAAATCGTTATCGTAGGCTACAACGATATGGCTCTTAATGATTGGATTTCAACTCCTGTGGGTGGCGCATATCCGGGTGTCGAAGCCCTTGCCGCATCAGTTAACCACTTATTGAACCTCTACTCCGAGGTTGACAGTAACTGGCGCAGCAAGATGCGCAAAGACGATGAAGAAGACAGCACCGAAGTGGAAATAATCATTGAATAAAAAAGTGCCCGCGCCGGTTGGACACGGGCTAACAATACCTGTAGAGGGTAAACAATAAATATTTAAACCGCATATAGCGGATTAACTCCATGCCGGATCATGCTCACGGCGATTTCAAACTATAGTGCTGTCGCTTTATAAGATGACCTTACATCGATGTTATAGGATCAAGATTCCTGCCAAGAACACGCTTTCTCAAAAAAGCCTTGTTTATTATGTTTTTTAAAACCAGACAAAATTTTTCGGCGCTCAGGCTGCTGCTAAAAAACAACACATGTGGCATTTTTGCATCATTTTTTCAATCTGCAAAACAGTTTTCCTCCACATGAATAACTGAACCTCCTTCCTTCCCCATGAAATCCACAAGTCGGGTTCAGGATTGCTTTTCTTATACAGTCCGATTCATTTTCATTAAAAGTTAACCCGGATTTCTCACAGAGAAATCCGGAAAACCGCGATAAAGCCAATCCTGCTGCTGCGGGTGACATGCACAAGCTTTGCTATGTGCATGAATCAGCAAAAATCGGTCGGTCACATACGCAACAGTATGCTCCCTCACCACTCACTTGCCGTTCCTTGTATTATCAGCCTTATCACGATTTTTAACCTGCGCTGGTGAGAAGTGCAGGTTAACCGGATCGATAATGAATCAATGCGGCGCGCTTACGACAGAAATGAATAAAACGTGATTACCGCAAATAATCTTCTGTTTAAAGAAAATATTGACAACCGATTGGACTTTGTGATAAAAATAACAAGCGTTTTGCAGTGCGTTGTTCGTATTATCATTGACCACCGTGAATAGTTTGACAAAAAAAGATGAGTCAGATTCGTTACAGACAGGTTGCAAAGTTATGCCGCATTCAGGGATAGACATAAAAAAACCAAGCGAACAAAACGTTTTATCAATAAAGCGTAATATATTTAATCCCGGTAATTCTGTTCACACCTGGTTATGAAAGCGGAGGATATCCGATGAACCGACGGGAATTTCTAAAGAAATCAGGACTGGCACTGGTCGGAGGCGGAGCAGTGGCTTCCGTACCGGAAATCGCCGAAGCGTCCGGTCACGCAAAGCAGGCGTCGCCGGAAGCGCTGGGAGTCCTCGTTGACACCACCCTTTGCATAGGGTGCAGAGAGTGCGAGAGGGCTTGCGAAAGAACAAATCATGTCGCCGACACACCACTGACGGATGAGTATTTCGACGATAAGAGCGTGTTCGACAGTGAGCGGGCACTGAGTGTGAATCAATACACTGTCGTCAACAAGTACCCGAACCCGGTGGAGATAGGCGATGACGGAGCTGTTTACGTCAAGAAGCAGTGCATGCACTGTGTTCATGCGCCATGCGTGTCGGCATGTATTGTCGGCGCATTCAAGAAAGACGAGAAAACAGGCGCCGTCACCTACAACGCATGGGAATGCATCGGCTGCCGGTACTGCATGATGGCCTGCCCGTTCCAGGTGCCGACCAACGAGTTCGGGAAAGCTATTGAGCCCCGGATCAAGAAATGCACCTTCTGCTTCGATCGAATCTCGAAGTACAACGGAACGCCGGCATGCGCGGATGCGTGCCCGATGGGTGCCATGACGTTCGGCAAACGATCCGAACTGATCGAAGTTGCAAGAGAGCGCATCAAGCTGAATCCGGACAAGTACCTGAACCACATCTACGGCGAGCACGAAGCCGGCGGCACATCCTGGATGTATCTCGCGGGCATGCCGTTTGACAAAATCGGGTTCCCGAAGCTGGCGGACACGTCTCCCGCCATGACATCGGAAACACTGATGCACAGCGCGTTCAAGCACTGGATACCGCCCTTCTCGATCTATGCCGCGATCGGCGCTACCATGTGGATTTACACAAGAAAAAAACAATCTGATGAAGATGAATAAATCGAAAGGGAGCCTACCGGAATGAGCGCACACGATCTGCCAAGGCCGGTTGAAAAGCCTAACTTTTTCACCCCGGGCACGTTAGCCCTGGTGGCAATTATGGCATTAGGAGCAGCTTTCGGGCTCTGGAGGTACATATCCGGCCTCGAACCGGTCACCAACCTGACCAATACATACCCATGGGGAATATGGAAAGCCATCAACGTCGCCGCAATTGCGGCTTACGGGTCATCCGGATTCACCCTTACTTTCATTATCCACGTACTCAACAAAGAAAAATATCACTCGCTGATGAGGCCCGGCCTGATCGTCGGCCTTCTCTGCTACACATTCGTCGGAATTGCACTGATCGTCGATATCGGAAAATATTACGATATCTGGCATCCGCTGTGGCCCACCATGTGGCAGGGCAACTCGGCGCTGTTCGAAGTCGCAATGTGCGTGATGTGCTACCTGACTGTTCTTTACATCGAGTTCGCTCCGCTGGCTTTCGAGCGTTTCATCGGCAAAGTAAACCTTCCGGGCGCACTGGCGGGATTCAACAAGCTTACGGAAGGCATCCTGAAACTCGGCAGAACTGTGCTCGGCAGGACAATGGGAATCTTCATGGCGCTGGGCATCACGCTCTGCTGCCTGCACCAGGCAACACTGGGCACACTGATGGTGATCACGCAGGGCAAGCTGCACGGCCTGTGGTGGACCCAGGCGCTTCCGCTGCTTTTCCTGTCGTCCGCAGCCGCAGTCGGGCTCTGCTCCGCGGTGGTGGCTTCGCTCTGGTCATCAAAGGCGTTCGGCCTGAAATACGAAATGAAAGCCATCACTTCGCTCGCTCGCTCGATTCCGATCGTTATCGCTTTCTACGCAGCGCTCAGGATTATCGACCTTGCGCTCAGGGACAGCCTCGGTCTCATGTTCGAAGGATCGGGCAGATCTTACATGTTCCTGGTCGAGTTCTTCATCGGCGTAATTCTCCCGATGATCATATTCTTGTTCCAGTCGGCAAGAAAATCACCGAGAGCCATGTTCTTCGCCTCGTTCCTTTTCATGCTCGGAATAGGACTGAACAGAGTCAATACATATTTAACCGGCTACATGCCGTATAACGCGAACGGGGCATTCTACTTCCCGACATTCGCCGAAATCATCATCTGCGTCGCGCAGATCGCCGCGATCATTTTCCTGTATCGCCTCATCGCTTACATATTCCCGGTGATGAGCCAGCCGGCAAAGGAAGAAGAACCCGCGCAGGCGGGGGCGAAATCGCAGCCGCAGCCTGCTTGACGAAGGACTGACAACGAGATTAAGGAAACAGGAGATTGGACAATATGCGAAGGTACTTGAAAACTCTTGGTCTGACGGCAGTTGCAGTCCTCTTCACCGTCAACCTGATAGTCGCGTCATCCGACACAAAAGTCGAGTACAATCACGGAATAACGGACCCGACACTTTGCGAAAGCTGCCATGTTCAGAAAATTCCGACATACGGAGACAGCGAGCTTAAACCCTGCCCCAAATTCCATCCCCAGAAGTGGGAACCCGCGGCCAAAGGCCCTGCGCAGGCAAGTATCAGTTACATGGAAGGCGGGGATTTCGGTCCTGTTAAATTCAACCATGCCAAACACGCGGATCATTCAATGATGAAGGACGGCTGCTGGACCTGCCACCATAATCATTACGATGCCGACAAACCGTTCCAGAAATGCATTATCTGCCACGACAAAGGCCTGATCCGAAATGACATTTCGGTTCCCAGGCTCAAAGCGGCATTCCATCAGCAGTGCCTCGACTGCCACAACGGCTGGGACCCTGGCGCCAGTTGCGCGAATGTCTGCCATGCCAAAAACGTGGACGGCACAGACACCATCCTCCCGGATGATGCGGTTACCTATCCGCCGTTCACGGCTCCGGAAAAAATTACTTTCGACACAGCCAAATTCGCAAAAACGAAAGTTTACTTTTTCCACAACGGCCATTCCGAAATGTTCGGGCTCGAATGCAAGGACTGTCACTCGAAAGTCGAATGCATGGCCTGCCATGATAAGAAAGAGAAACCCGGAACCCGCTCGCCGCTGGTTCACAAGGCAAACGAGAAAGATATCCACTACGCATGCTCAAGCTGCCACGATGTAAGGTCCGGAAAAGGATGCAGCAAGTGCCACTCGAAGGAAGAGCGCAAGATGAATGCGTTCGATCATTCGAACACGGGATTCCCTCTCAAGGCGTACCACAAGAAACTGAAATGCAACCAGTGCCACGGCGAGAAGATCGGCAAAAGAGACAGCAAATGCGAAAGCTGCCACAAGAGCTGGAAGGGATTCAACCACTCGAAGGTTGGTGTCGAGCTCGGCGAGGTTCACAAAGAATTCGATTGCTCGAACTGCCACAAAAAAGGATTCGGAAAGAAAACGGACTGCACGATGTGCCACGACGAATATTACGTCTACCCGGACATCGAGCCGATGATGTAATTACACCTTTTTTGAACATAAAAAAAGCGGCGCTTTCCCAATCGCGCCGCTTTTTTATTTGCCTTCGGACCGGGCCGGAAATGCTTCCCCTTCAGACGTGCGGCCTGACAGTCCGCACAGTCGGGATTGCCGCGTCGCTCGCAATAACGTGACAAAAGATATACCCGGGTATTTTCAAGATTAAGCCGTCCACGAAATAAGAGCCAAAAGGACAAAGAGCAGGCTGGCCTGCCTCCTCGCAATGACATATTATCTCTTCAACGGGCAACGTTCCTTACGGATTACCCATAAAAGTCGAGCGAAGCGCTGAGTGTTGCCGGAAGCAACACTCAGCGCTTCGCGTTCGAAAAGTTTTGGAAGGATTCTCAAGGAAACCTTTTTCAAAAGGTTTCCTTGAGCCGCCGGAGGCTGGCCTGCCGGCCTGCAAAATTATTCCGTTTTTATTCTGATAATCGATATAATACGCCCGTCAGGGCAGTTTCCCGTCGTAGCCCGCAACGATACCGTCGAGGATCTTTTCTGTGCCATGCTCGGTATATTCCCTCGCGACAGCCACCCTTGTTTCATCGAACCTGTCGAGCGGCAGCTTCGCCGTCACCACATGGCCGGGGAAATGAAGATGGAAGTTGATCGACCGGAACTCCTCGGGCCGGATAAGAACCCTGTGCAGCAAAGCAATATCCGTGTCCATCTCGACAATCTGCTCCTCGGACATCGGCCCATCGCCGCCCTTAACAGTTATGCTCCGGCACTTCGGGAGCACAAACTGCTCCAGCGGCTTGAATGTCCTCAAACCATTCTCGTCGAAGAACGCCGCGAGCTTCGCCAGATGCTTCCCTGAGCGCTTCGCTTTGCTCTCGTAATACGCATCGTCTTCCAGCGCCCACACCCGGCAGTTGAAAGGCCGCACATCGTATATAACGCATTTTCGGTCTACCAGGAACGGGCAGAACACGTCGGGACTGAAAAAAGAAAGAAACGCCCATCGCGCCGCACGCCGCAGAATCTCCGCTTCGAGTTCCGGGTCTGCCAGCTCGTACCGGATGTAGCGCCACACGTTCAGATATTCGAGCAGGTAGAAATCCGGGCTTGCGCTGCAGCAAACATTCCCGCAGTCGCCGCACTCGACACCGGGAACCGGTGCATACATTGCATTCAGCCTGGCGAACAGTTTCTCGTTCTTCGCGCGTCGAGCCAGCCTGTCGGTATCATATTTTATAAGCGGCGGCGGCTCCTTCATAAGATAGTCGCGCCCCAGCACGGCCAGCTTGCCCGCTATCCTGTTCTGCAAATCCGCATCCATGCCATCTTCACCCGGATATAATAATAAGGGAAAACTCGTATAATGTTAAAGAAGAAACCGATTCGCCGGAAACGTTACTGCTCCACCGGCCTGAGCGTCGGGAAGAAAATAACGTCGCGAATCGACTGCTGGTTGGTCAACAGCATCACCAGCCGGTCGATCCCCATGCCAAGCCCGCCCGTAGGCCGCAGCCCGTACTGAAGCGCGGTAACGAAATCCTCATCGACCGGCGGCGCTTCCTCGTCGCCCGCGTCGCGCAGCGCCTGCTGGTGCTCGAACCGGCGCAACTGCTCCATCGGGTCGGTAAGCTCCGTGAACGCATTCGCCATCTCCATGCAATTGATGAAAAGCTCGAAGCGCTCGGTGATCGCCGGATTGTCGTCGTGCTGCCTCGCCAGCGGCGAAATCTCCGTCGGGTAATCGTAAAGGAATGTCGGCTGGACAAGGTTCGGCTCGACGAGATCATCGAAAAGCCGGTCAAGGAGCTGACCCTTGTTCATATCCGGGTCGGCATCCACCCTCTTCTCCTTGCACAACTCGAAAAGCTGTGCCGCATCCATCCCGAGGTCGAGATCGAGATCCGCGAACTGCTTGAAAGCGTCAACCCACTTTATCCGTGTCCACGGCGGGGTCAGGTCCAGCTCAATCTCTCCAAAAACTATTTTTGTCGAACCGGTCACCGCCTGCGCCGCATCAGCTATCAACTGTTCGGAAAGCGTCATCAGGTCATTGTAATCCGCGAACGCCTGGTAGAGTTCCAGCATCGTGAACTCGGGATTGTGTTTCGTCGAAATGCCCTCGTTCCTGAAATTTCGGTTGATCTCGAAAATCCGTTCGAACCCGCCGACAGCTATTCGCTTCAGATAAAGTTCGGGGGCGATCCTCAGATAGAGATCGATATCGAGCGCGTTGTGATGAGTAATAAAAGGCCGCGCCGCCGCGCCGCCGGGCACCGCCTGCATCATCGGTGTTTCCACCTCGATGAAATTTTTCTCGAACAGGAATTCCCTTATCCGCCTGATTATGGCGAATCTCATCTCGAAAACCGTCTTCACGTCCGGGTTCGCGATAAGATCCACATATCGCCGCCGGTACCTCAGCTCGACATCGCGCAGCCCGTGCCACTTCTCCGGCAGTTCCCGCAGACTTTTCGACAGCATCACTATGTCTTCTGCGACAATCGTGATCTCCTCGGTGCGGGTTTTGAAAACCTTCCCGCTGACACCGATGATATCGCCTATATCCACGAGCTTGAAAATCTCGTATTTTTCCTCGCCGAGATTGTTTAGCTTGAAGTAAACCTGGATCTTTCCCGAATCGTCCCAGAGATCGGCAAACGAAGCCTTCCCCATCCTGCGCACGGTCTTCATGCGGCCCGCAACCGACACCATCTGCTGAGACTCGGACAGCGCGTCGTAATTCTCCGCCACCTCCCGCGCATAGTGCGTGCGTTCATATTTCCGCTCGTAAGGTTTTACTCCCAGCTCTCTCAACTTCTCTATTTTTTCGAGTCTTTGCTGTACCTGTTCATCCTGTTCCATATCAATATCCCGGGCTATGCCCACCTCTCTATTCGATGGCAGTAAGAAATTAAATTAAAAGAAGAACCGCCGCGCGGTGTTTATTTCTTTATGCTTACCAGCAGGTATTTGACCGAACCTCTCGGGGTATCCGCCGTGACCATGTCTCCCTTTTTAGCGCGCATCAGCGCACGGCCCACCGGGCTGGCGTCCGATATCCGGCCTTCTCCGGGATTCGTCTCCATCGATGAAAGGATGACGTATTCTTCTTCTTCCTTGGTCTTGAGATTCTTGACCTTGACACGCGAGCCTATTCCAACCCGATCAGTCGAAATCTCACCGGGGGTCAGCACCTTGCTCCGCTTGAGGATACTATCGAGATGCGATATCCTGCTCTCGAGCATCGCCTGTTCTTTCTTGAGATCCTCATACTCGCTGTCATCGCTCATTAAAACGCTTTTCTCCTGGCTCTTCATTCTTTCCTGGAGTTCAGCGCGATGATCCTTTTTAAGATGCTCAAGAAGCTCAACGAGTTTCTTGTGTCCGTCCGGCGTCAGGATTACTTGATCATCAATATTCTGGGACATAAAGCCCTCCGATAAAAAAGCTCGTTTTTACAGCGCTAAAATTGTAGCCACGGCGCCTGTCAATGTCAATGTTATTTGAGTATCTCTTGTTAATTGTCTGTTATTTAATATATGGCCAACCCCGATTAAACAGCTCCGTCGCTTTCATGCCCGCTTCCTCAGCGGATATCACATCCATGCAGTTCGGCTTTTTATCGCAAACCCTCAGATAGCAGGGAGCGCAGTCTATCGGCGAAACGAGTTTCACGCCGTTTGAAAAAAGGTCTATCTCGTTCGGGCAGGTAGGCCCGAACAGTACGAGCGCGGGGACATTCACGGCGCATGCGATGTGCATCGCGAGAGTATCGCCGCAGATCAGCCCGTCCATCTGAGAAATCACCCCGGCGAACAGGCGAACATTCTCGACAGGCTCGACCGACAGCAGGCGCCCGCCCGTCGATTTCACCGCCTCGATCTTCTCTTTTTCGCCGGGCCCGCCAAGCAGAATAATTTCGTATCCCGCGCCCGGTTCCGCTTCTACAGCCGTGATAATCTCGCGCCATTTTTCAGGCGACGGGGTTTTGTTCGCAAAAACGCTGCCCGCGCCGACAACCACCCCGATCCTCTTTTTCCCCGAATCGACAACCGTCCCCAGCAACCGCGCGGACTCTTCCATCTCAGCGGCGGAAAGCTCGATCCGGGGGCTCGCAGGCTCGCCCTCAAGCCCGCAGATATCCATCAGCAGAGAAACGTATGTTTTTTGGTTTTTCCTGAACTTGAGATCGTCCGACAGCCCGAGCGAAAACGCATATTCCGCTTCCGCGTTGAGGGGATACGCCGTCCCGTGCTCGCTCAACCCCATTCCGAGCTTCGTTCCGGCGTTCAGAATCATCGCGAGCCCGCTGCACGCCTTTTCCTTGTCCAGCGACAGAACTATGTCGAATTTTCTCGGCAGCAGCGCCGGCACCGTGGATGCGTCCATCAATACTATCTCGTCGATAAGGCTATTGCCGTAAAGCAACGGGGCCGAAGCCGGGTCCGTCAGCCACGTGACTTTCGAACCGGGGTATTTCGCCCTGAGCGCTGGAAGTATGGTTGTCGTTCGGAGAACATCGCCCATCGCCGCGGTTTTAATAATAAGTATTTTTTCTTTCCACGGGTCATAATGGCGGCAGCCCTCGCAAAGCCTGTTATGGATACACGGCCTGTCACCCCTGTAATGTCTGCAATCCGGTTTGATTTCCAGCAAAATGACCCCCTGAACAACTTACTGGTTAACTATTGTACGTTCGAGCAGAACCCGGGTCAACCCGGTCAATTCATACTCCGTTATTGATATGTCACAAAGCCGGGTTATACTATTCAGACTGTATTTGACAACGTAAACGGCGACTGGATTCTATTTATAGTGAAAACCCCCGGCAAACAGGATCTGACGCAGGGCGGCATAGCAGGCTATATCTTCAGGCTCAGCATACCCGTGATGCTGGGCATGGGGCTGCAGAACATGTACACGATCGTCGATCTGTACTGGGTCGGCAGGCTCGGCGACACCGCAATCGCGGCGATAACACTCGCGGGCACACTCTTCTTCTTTTTCTTCGCCATAGCACAAACCGTGGGGGCCGGAGCGCTCGCGATAGTCTCCAGGGCATACGGACAGAAACAGAAACAGCAGGCCGTCCACACTGTGCGCAACGCCGTTTTCGCGGGGATCATAATGGGAATAATCGTGGGTGGAAGCTGCTTTGTTTTCGCCCGGTATATCCTGATCGGCCTGCGTGCCCGGGGAGACGTGATCACACTCGGCGCTCTTTATCTCAGGCCCATAGGAATAGCTTTCGGATTCCAGATTATCTCTTTTGTGATCAACTTCTCCATGCGCGGCGCGGGCGACATGCGAACCCCGCTGATAGCCATGATCATATCGACCTTCACGAATATGCTGCTCGACCCGCTCCTCATTTTCGGCTGGTGGATATTCCCCGAACTCGGAATCTCCGGCGCGGGCATCGCCACCCTGATCGCCACTGCAATCTCGGCTGCTTATGTGTTCGTGATCCTCGTTACCGGCAGATCAATCCTGCATGTTCCAATAATCACCAGGTTCAAACCCGACTGGCCGCTGATAAATCAACTCGTCCGCATCGGGCTACCGGCGGGGCTTCAGTTCCTTTTTCTCAGCTTAAGCTTCATGATCATCATAATACTGGTTGCGGCGTATGGAGAAGCCCCGGTGACCGCTGCGGGAACCGCCTGGCGCCTCATCCACCTCTCGACAATTCCGGTCATCGGAATCGCTGCTGCCGTCGCAACGCTCGTCGGGCAGAACCTCGGCGCGGGGAAACCGGAGCGGGCGGACAGCGCATGCAAAATCGGGATCGCCGGTGCCTGCTTCTGCGCAAGCATAATCGCCGTTACCTTCGCCGCTCTGCCGGATTTCTTTATGAAAATATTTGTCAACTCAGATGAGGTCGTTGCACTGGGCAGAACCATCCTCAGAATCCTCGCTTTCAATGAAGTGCTGCTCGGGCTCAACATCGTTTTCAACAACGCTTTCAGCGGCGCGGGCGATAACATGCCCCCCATGTTCGGCGCCATCGTCCGTTCGGTAATACAGATTATCGTGGCTTTTTCACTCTTGAATGTTCCTTCCGTCGGTATGAACGGCATCTGGATCAGCATTCCTGTCTCAACGCTATTCAACACTATGTTCCTCGGCCTCATCTATCGAAAAGGACACTGGAAAACAAGAATGCTCAGGAGGGAAGAGGAAATGAACAATAAACCCTTGAAAAAAGATGCGAATAATAATGCCGTTAATCCGTAACTGTTGCGATTAAATCCCCGATCAAATAGAATATATAATGCTTCCTTAAAACTTAATATGGAGAATTTTGTGAAAAAACCGATTGTATTATTCGCGATGATGCTGGTTCTAATAACAGGTTCAGCCGTGAAAGCGGAAAAAGAAAACCACAATTTTATTGTGCCCGTACTTGTCCAGAAAGCGGAGGCGGAAGGAAGCGACATCCAGAAAGACGCTTCCGGAATGCTCGGCAAGCTTTGCGGAATCCTGTCCGAAAAAACGGGAGACGACGTGCAATGCCACGTGGTTTACAAACCCAACGAGGCTATGAGCCACAAAGAAGGTATCGAAAAATACATCAGCGATATTGAAGAAAGAGACTTCTCCGCCGTTTACCTCAGCAGCAACGATTATTACAACCTCACAGAAACATACGGCTATGATAAACTCCTGCCTGTTCTCTCGATAAGCTTCAACAAAAAAACGGAAGACCTCGCCTGCCTCTACATCCGTGAAGGCGATGGGATAGATTCAGTCGAACAACTGCGCGGCAAAAAATGGGCCGGCAGCTATTTTTACATGGGCACGAGATACATTCTTGAAAAGAACGGTGTGGACGAGCCGCTCGCCGATTTCTTCGGAGAGATATCACTTGATCTGAAAGACCAGTGGGTGGCAATGGCGGAAAAACTTATCTCCGGAGAAACAGACGTTTTTACCGGTTCACTCGAAGACGAAATGGTCGGAAGGATTCGAGACAAACGTTATAAGGAAATCAAAACCCTCGTATGCGAGCCACACAGGGCAACCCACATGATCGCATTTAATAAAGACAAAATGAGCATCAACAAAATGAAGGAATACAGGAAAATACTGCTCGGAGCCCACACCGACAAGGCGTTCGGCTCATTCCAGTTTCTGTTCGTGGCGATCCGGGGGCATTTCGTGCCTTTCAGCAACGAATCCTACGAAGTCACAAAAAACTACATGCAGACATGTACGGAAAGAGGCTGGCTGAAAGAACAGATGGATTTTGTAAGCGGAAAATGATGTTTCACCGTGACGTGTTTGTACCCCGGGCTCAACCCGGCTGCCCGGCTTTGACCATGGATAGAATCTCTTTCGCCCGGGCGGAATCTTCGTCATCCGGCGAGCCGGCACGAATCACCCACTGAAGGTATCTCATCGCCGGAATCTTCGCTTTATACTTGAAAGCGAGAATACTCGCCGCTTCGAGACCACACTTGCGCGCAAGCTCGTGATGCGGGTCTTTTTCCATCACGCCCCGGTAAAGCTGAGTTGCAAGATGAAAATCTTCAGCCTCCCTGACAGCATCCGCAAGCCTCATTTGCTGCTCGGGCGTGAACTCGACTTCGGTTTTCTTGGAAACAAGCTCCCTGTACAACCGCGGCAACGCGCCGAACTGCTTTTTCTCATATGCAACCTCCACCTTGCCCATGAGCTCGTCTTCCGGAGTCACCCGCGCAAACTCTCCTCGCTTCACTTTGTCTAAATGAGGCACGATCACCACGCGCGCTGCAATCATTATCCACAATATCAAAGCCCCGAAAGCAAACCCCCCCGCGTGCGCCATATACGCAACGCTCGAAAACTGGAGTATTTTCATCATCGCAAACTGGTAAACGAAATATATTCCGAGAAAAACCACAGCCGGCAGGCTGAACGGAATCGGTATCCACCCGAGGAGAAAAACACATTTCACCCACGATCTCGGAAACAATACAAAATATCCGCCCATCACGGCTGAAATAGCACCGGACGCCCCGCCCAGCGGCACGGACATATCAGACGTCATATTGAAGCTTATCTTGAACGCAAACGCGGCGACCGCCCCGCCGGCGAGATAATAAACAACGTACCCGATCCGACCCATAAGGTCTTCCAGGTTCGTGCCGAACAGCCACAGGAACCACATATTGCCGATAAGGTGCATCAGCCCGCCGTGTATGAACTGGTGCGTTATCGCAGTGTACCACGCCGGCCTCACCGTCAGGAACCCGAGCTGGTCCCAGACGTTCGAAAGCCCACCGCCGTATACGCCGCCGAAATATATCGCAACATTCAGAACGATCAGGCACAGCGTCATGAACGGGAGCCTGCGTAGCGGATTGTCAACCGCATAAGGTAACGGCAGCAATTGTTCAGCCCTCTATCCCGGATTTCTCACAACGAAATCCGGAAAATCGCGATAAGGCCAATCCT
>DAOSYA010000026.1:0-36378 GCA_035380865.1 bacterium | reverse complement strand
AACAGGCTGCATCCATCTCGCATGTTGCCATATCGTAGTATGTCGAGCAGCTTGATCCCGCGTTATCAACGCAGTATGTGCCGTCCCAGTAACAGGCGGCGTCCATCTCACATGTTGCCATGTCGTAGTATGTCGAGCAGCTTGATCCCGCGTTATCAACGCAGTATGTGCCGTCCCAGTAACAGGCGGCGTCCATCTCACATGTTGCCATATCGTAGTATGTCGAGCAGCTTGACCCCGCGTTATCCACGCAGTATGTGCCGTCCCAGTAGCAGGCGGCGTCCATCTCACATGTCGCCATATCGTAGTATGTCGAGCAGCTTGAGCCTGCATTATCCACACAGTATGTGCCGTCCCAGTAGCAGGCGGCGTCCATCTCGCATGTTGCCATATCGTAGTATGTCGAGCAGCTTGAGCCTGCATTATCCACGCAGTATGTGCCGTCCCAGTAGCAGGCTGCGTCCATTTCACATGTCGCCATATCGTAGTATGTCGAGCAGCTTGATCCCGCGTTATCCACACAGTATGTGCCGTCCCAGTAGCAGGCGGCGTCCATCTCACATGTTGCCATATCGTAGTATGTCCCGCAGCTTGAGCCGGTAGATGTGTTACAACTCGTTCCATCCCAGTAACAACCCGGTGCAGCATCACACGAAGCCTGATCATAAAATGACGGGCAATCCGACACTGAATTATTACAATACGTACCGGTCCAGTAGCAGGCGGAATCGGCTTCACACGAAGCCTGATCATAATATTCGGCACAAATCGCACCGGCGTCATCAACACAAGATGACATCCCGTAATCCCAATAACAGGAAGGATCGCTATCACACGAAGCCTGATCGTAGTATGTCCCGCAGCTTGATCCCGCGTTATCCACACAGTATGTGCCGTCCCAGTAGCAGGCGGCATCCATCTCGCATGTTGCCATGTCGTAGTATGTCGAGCAGCTTGATCCGGCATTATCCACACAGTACGTGCCATTCCAGTAGCAGGCAGCATCCCCTTCGCATGTCGCCTGATCGTAGTATGTCGAACAACTTGTGAAATCATTATCCTCACACACCATCATACCCGTATCCCAATAACATGAAGGATCCGTATTACAAGTTATCTCATCGTAATACGTCGAGCAGCTTGAGCCTGCATTATCCACGCAGTATGTGCCGTCCCAGTAACAGGCGGCATCCATCTCGCATGTTGCCATGTCGTAGTATGTCGAGCAGCTTGATCCGGTAGCATAAACACAATATGTTCCATCCCAGGCGCATTCGGGATAAGCCTCACAAGTAGTAGAATCGTACAGAGTGGAGCAATCCATGCCGACAGTAGTACAACCCGTACCATCCCAGTAGCAAGCGGCATCCATTTCACATGTCGCCTGATCAACATAGGAGCAATTTGCAATACTTTCTACACAATACGTGCCATCCCAGGCGCATCCATACATTTCCTCGCAGGTCACCTGGTCATAATAATTCGAACATCCCTGTCCGGAATATTCACAATAACTGCCATTCCATGTACATACCTGATCAGCATCGCACGTTGCCTGATCAACATAATCAGCACAATTCGGTCCCATGTCCTCGAGACAAGTCGTCCCATCCCAATAACACGCCCCATCGCTGTCACACGTCGCCTGATCGTAGTATGTTCCACAAATTGAGCCTGCATTATCAACACAGTACGTGCCATCCCAGTAGCACGCGGCATCCATTTCACATGTCGCCATATCGTAGTACGCCGAGCAGCTTGACCCGACGTTGTTCATACATGTCATCATCCCGGTATCCCAGTAACACGCGGGATCGGTTTCACATGTTGACTGATCCATATACCCGGGACAATTCGGTACGGTAGAAGTTACACAGTACGTGCCGTCCCAGTAACAGGCGGCGTCCATTTCACATGTCGCCTGATCATAATATGTCGGGCAGCTCGCGCCCGCATTATCCATGCAGGCCATCATGCCGCCGTCCCAGTAACAATCCATATCCGCATCACACGAAGCCTGATCATAATAACCGGAACATGAAGGAGCTTCATATATACACGCCATCATGCCGCCGTCCCAGTAACAATCCGGATCGCTGTCGCACGTTGCCTGATCATAATAACCGGAGCAGCTTGTGCCCGCGCTATCCAGACAGTACGTGCCATCCCAGTAGCACGCGGCATCCATTTCACATGTCGCCATATCGTAGTACGCCGAGCAGCTTGACCCGACGTTGTTCATACATGTCATCATCCCGGTATCCCAGTAACACGCGGGATCGGTTTCACATGTTGACTGATCCATATACCCGGGACAATTCGGTACGGTAGAAGTTACACAGTACGTGCCGTCCCAGTAGCAGGCGGCGTCCATTTCGCATGTAGCCTGATCATAATATGTCGGGCAGCTCGCACCAACATTATCCATGCATGCCATCATGCCGCCATCCCAGTAACAACCCATATCGGCATCACACGAAGCCTGATCCATATATCCGGAACATGAAGGAGCTTCATATACACATGCCATCATGCCGCCGTCCCAGTAACATGACGGATCGGCGTCGCATGTAGCCTGATCGTAGTGGGTCGAGCAACTTGAGCCTGCGTTATCTATACAGTACGTGCCGTCCCAGTAGCAGGCGGCGTCCATCTCACATGTCGCCTGATCGTAGTACGTCGGGCAGCTTGTTCCGGTGGACGTCATACAACTTGTTCCATCCCAGTAACAACCCGGCGCTGCATCACATGTTGCCTGATCATAATATGTCGGGCAATCCGACATTGAATTTTCGCAATATGTACCTGTCCAGTAACAACCCACCTCTGTTTCACACGAAGCCTGATCGTAATAACTTTCACAGCCGGGGGTGCTCATGACACATGACACTCCATCCCACATGCACGCGGGATCGCTTACACACGTCGCCTGATCGTAATATGTCGAGCAATCGACAACCATATCAGACACACAATATGCTCCATCCCAGTGACAACCCAGCGTTTCATCGCACATCACCTGATCACTATCATACATGGCACAATCCACACCGGACCCGCCGACACAGTAGGTGCCATCCCAGTAACATACCGGATCCGTCTCGCATGCAGCCTGATCCATGTAATTTCCACAGACCGATGCGATACTTCCAACGCACATCGTTCCATCCCAGATGCAGGCGTAATCATTCTCACACGATACCTGATCATAGTAGCCATCACAGGCCGAACCGGTATTGTACATGCATGCCATCATGCCGCCATCCCAGTAGCAGCCCATATCGGCATCACACGAAGCCTGGTCAGTATAACCGGAACAATCCGGCCCGCCATTATACAGACATGCCATCATGCCGCCGTCCCAGTAGCAATCGGGATTCACATCACACGTCGCCTGGTCCGCATAAACCGAACAATCAACAGGCGGCATATCCTCCACGCAGTATATTCCATCCCAGTAGCAGGCATCATCTGTCTCACATGTCGCCTGGTCCACATATACCGAACAATCCGGCCCCATATCCAGCTCGCAAAGCGTGCCGTTCCAGTAACATGCCGGTTCCGTTTCACAGCTCACCGAATCTACATACACCGAGCAATCCGGAGGATTAACATAAGCACACTTGAATCCGTCCCAGTAACACTCGGAATCACTCTCACAAGTTGCCTGTTCATAATAACCCATGCATCCGGTGACCTGGCCGAACGAGCAGAACGATCCATCCCAGTAGCATGCCGCTTCCGAGTCACATTCCGCCTGGCTTCCGAACATCGAACAAATAACACCCATATCAATCACACAACCCATGCCGTCCCACATACATGCAGGATAACTGTCACAGGTCGCCTGATCCGGTATATCAGAACAATTGCCCTCGACCGCGGCTATACACTCCACACCATCCCAATCGCAGCCGGGATCACTTTCACAACTAATATCATCAGTATAGAACGAACAGAATTGCTCCATATCGGCAACACATTCCGTTCCGCTCCATACACAAAGCGCGCTCAGTTCACAATCGCTCGGGTCCGTATATGTCGAACAATCCGGAATACTGGTGGAATCCACGCACTGCGTCCCGTCCCAGTCGCAAGCGACATCATAATCGCAAGCCTCCTGCGTCGAATACTGCCAGCAGCCCTCTCCCGGCATATACATTTCGCAGTAAGTACTATTCCAGTAACATGACGGATCGGACACACAGGAAGCATTATCCGTATACATATAACACTCGGGTTCCGTGTACCTGTAATCGCAATACTGTCCGTCCCATTCACAATCCGGTTCCGCCGAACACGTCGCTTCATCGGACGCCGCCCAGCACGGGCAGCCGTTCGAGGAATTCGGTTCCGGATCACACGGACATGTGTCCATCTCGTTCAAATATCCGTCGCCGTCGCAATCGAACCCGGCATTCGTAAATATACATCCATTCGGACAGGAAGTTTCCCCTGCCGCCGGATCCGAACAATCCGCGGGCGCATTCAGATTAATCGCTTCATAATAATCGCACACCCCGTCACCATGCGAACAATCCGACGGACATGTAAGATAATTTTCATATTCAGGATTACACACACCGTCCTGCTGACATTCACCGATAATCGGCGCGCAGACTCCAGCCGCGGCATCACAGAACAAGCCTTCTCCGCACTGCGACGAGTACTCGCATCCGCAGCCCTGGCCATACGGCGTCTCGGCACATTCATCCCTCTCGGTCAGGCACTGGTTTGTGGCGGGATCCGGCAAAGAACCGTCGAAGCACACGCACTGGCCCGTTCCATAATCCGGCCCGGAATCAATCGGGCACTGGCAGATCGGCTCCATCGAATTCGCAATCTGGCCGCCCGTGCAAGCCGCGACGCAGGATTGCGCTATATCATCCCAGAGAGGCGCTTCGGGAGGACATACGCAATAACCTTCACTGCCCATCACAAACCCCTCGGGACACTCGCTCACGCACTGCCCGCTATTCCAGTCCATATACGTCCCTACCGGGCACACACATGTCATGGTTTCCGTATCCGGCACCTTCGGCGAGATACACTGCTCAAGACAGGCGCCGTAAAATTCATCAAGGTATTTCCCTTCCGAACATCCAACCGGCCCTGCGGGGCAGAAATCACTTTCCATCGTTCCCCAGCGGCACGGGCACGGATCGTTCTGATTCGCCGCCCCATCGCCGTCGCAATCTCCGCCGTCTACCAGTATGTTACAATCAGGCGCGTCCGAATCCGCCGGACACAACTGCTGCGCCGTTCCATCATTATCAATAACTACTCCGCCTTCATTAATACATGGAGTGGCATCCTCTCCGTTGATTACTCCGTCGCCGTCGCAGTCCATGTTGTACATCATGTAATCGCAACCCGCCCCGGCTGTTCCGCTAGAGCAGATTGTTTCCGATACACTCTGTATGCACTCCCTCGCCGCGAAATCCTTATATGTCCCGATCGGACAGACACAGAGCCCGATCGACGTATCTCCACTCTGGCCACCCGAACAGGCCGCCACACACATGGCAGAAAATTCATCAAAATACGGCGTTTCCGGTCCGCATACGCACTCACCTGTAGTAAGATCGGCCACAAGGCCCATCTCCACCGGACAATCCGCAACACAATAACCATCCTGGCTCAGCACACCCTCCTGGCAATAACATTCACCAATAGAATCATCAGGCACCTGGCCGCCCGTACACTGCGACACACAGGCTCCGATCGCATAGTCGAAATACATCCCGTCAGCACAATTTGTGAAGTCCTCGACCACGCACGACTGCTGGTCCGCATCCCATTTCGTGCCGGCCGGGCATATGCATGTGCCTTCTCCAGTGGCTATCTGTCCGCCGATACATATATCCGACGCGACTTCCACCTGCTCGAACTGCACGGATCCCGCGTTATCAGCCGGATCAAACGGATCAGTTCCATCAGTTACTTCCTGTATATCTGAATATCCATCTTCATCAGTATCCTTTTTATATGGATCCGTCCCGAGCGCAAGCTCCTGCGCATTCAACAGGCCGTCCTTGTCACAGTCACCGTCCGGCGTCTCCTGCGCGTTACATCTCACAGCACAATCCGGGCTGTCCTTCGTAACCGGGGCGCTCGACCATTTATTAGCGTTACAATCTTCTCCATTGACCAGACCGTCGAGATCACAATCGGCGAACGGATCATTACCATCGCAAGCGCACTTCATGTCCTCGCCGGCAATCCCGTCGCCGTCATTATCGCGCTCATCGATCTCACCGCTGTCGATCGCTCCATCGCCATCGGCATCAAACCCGTCCGGCGATTCCTCGTCGATCAACCCGTCACCGTCATTGTCTATTCCATCGTTACAGACCATACCCAGCATCGGCTGGTCTTCATCTATCGCTCCATCACCGTCATTATCGAAACCGTCAACCGAATCTTCGTCCACAAGCCCGTCACAGTCATTATCTATACCATCTCCCGGCTGCATCGGGGTCAATTCGCATACAATACCTCTTAATACTATTGAATAAGACACCGGCTGGAAATCGCCGACCTTCGCGATAACCGTCAGCGGGTTCGCCGGGCCTGTGAATATCACCATTTCAGCCTGCGCGTAATAAGCAGCCGCAACCTCCACGGCAGCAGTTCTCGCCGCCGCGACATCGCCGCTGTCGGCCTGAAGCGCCGCAGTGGTCAGCCCGCCGATCGGCACAATATTTCTGTACCCGATTATTTCGCCCTGGGAATTCGAAAATTCAACCGCGAGCGAACTCGAGAACGGGGTGCTCGATTTGACCGTCACATTCGCGACAACCGAAGTAACCCCATCGACCCACTGCCCGCTCGGCGCAAGTATAAGGTTTACATCTTCTATCTGTATTCCCAACAATTCCGCATTTGAACTGATACCTGAATTAATTGTCACTCGCGTTGTCTGATCGTATTCATCTACCGCCTCGAACTCAAGAGGCTTCGTGCAGTCGTCGAGCTTGTAATGATTCAACTGGAAAGCGCCTTCATTCGCCTCGACATTCGCCGCCGCCATAATGTTGAACCCGTTTACCGTTACCGTCGTACCCGGAGTCGTAATACCGGCGATGTCTATGTACGGGCAATTCTGGAATCCATCGGCCGGGCTGGATATATCAAGCAACGGCATCCCTATCACATTCACCGTAACCGACTCTTCCGCGGAAGCCGTTCCGTCTTCCGACATACATATCACCGTAAGGCTCGTCTCGCCTTCATTTTCAATGGGCAATTCGGCAGAAAACTTGCCATCCGCACCGGCTGTTACGCTCACGCCGCCTATCGAACACATCGCTCCGCTTACGGTTTCTCCAGTCACAATACCGGTTTCCTGAGAAATCGGCACCTCGTCGCCGTCGCCGGGCTGGATTATCGACACGAACATCTCAATCGGCTCTTCCTTCACGCCGCATACGCCATCAACACAGCTTTCGCCGCAGCATTCCTCATCCAGCGCGCATTCCACGCCGTCTTCTTTGCATTCAACTATCTCAATTTCTTCTTCGTCTAACGTAAGTCCGCATTTTCCTTCATCGCAATTGCCTGAACAGCATTCCTCGTCCAGCGTGCAGTCGGAACCGTAATCAACGCAGGCAGCAACTTCTGCCTCCGTCGAGTCTTCAGTTCCTTCCTCCTCATCCCCATCCTCGGAAGCCGTTTCGGATGTTTCCTCATCTGTTGCGTCTCCAGCTTCCGAGGAAGTGGTCGCCGTAGTAGCAGCCGTCGTCGAGGTTGCAGTTGTTGTTTCGTCGTCGCCATCCTCGTCGTCGCCATCCTCGTCGGATTCCGTTGTTTTTTCTGCCGTTTTCTCTGCCTGGCTCTCTGTCGTTTCTTTTTTCAGGCATTTTTTATCTTCACCACATGAGCCGCTGCAACATTCCTTATCGGATTCGCAATCCGAGTTGTCGGGAATGCATGCTTCAGCTTTCTGGTCTTCTTTTGCTTCAGTTGCACACAGCCCTTCCAGACAAGAACCGTTACAACAATCCTGATTCTTCTCACATATAGCCCCACCGGCTACACACGCTCCGCCCTCAACAGATTTCTGTTCTCCAACACATTTTCCATTTTCACATTTTCCGGACCAGCAATCCTCATCCATTTCACAGGAATTCTTTTTATCCTCAGAAATCGGCTTCGGATCGCTCGGCGGCGCGCCCGGCGCCACCGATGCCTGCTGCCCTGCCGGAACCGACACCGTCTGTCCCTTGGCGCTGACATCAACAGCCCCTTCATGCGTCGTTATATTTGTTGTGTTATCCGCCGTGTTCTCAAGGTCGAACACCGTTCCCCGGACACCTGCAACCGCCGTAGGCGTGGTAATCGTAAACTCGGAATTGGGATTCCTGAGCTTCTCGGCTTTCGCTTTTACCTTCCCCACGAACAGGTCCATGTTCGACGAAACAGTCTTCGTCCGCGGATCAATATCGATATCTTTTATCGTGAAGTTCGTGAAAGGCGTCAACTTCATGACATTTTCCGCGCTCCACTTTATCACGGCCGATGATTTCGCCCCTGTCTTAACCATCGTGCCGCTCGGCAACAACATGTTCGCGCTGCCGGGCTGCCAGCTGCTCCCGGGCATCATAACCTGTACATCACCGGTTACGGTCGAAAGAGTCGCTCCCACCGGGATTGCCGTAACATGTCCCGGACACATCAATGCCACTGCAACTACAAGAGTCAAAAGAGGCATCCACTTCACTATGCTTTTCATCTTTTTACTCATGGTTCCCTCCGCATTATCGCGCTATATTTTTCTCCGCTTTAATGTTTTCCGTGCTGATATTATTAATTACATCGCTGTAAACGATTGCTGTGATTACGTGGGTTATATTAATAAAATATTTAGTCATAGTCAGAAACATCGTATATTATAGCATAATTAAAAAAATATTGGAAGTGTCGATTTTATCCAATTTCTTCCACTTCGCGTCAAATTTTTATGCTTTTTTTCTAATTGAGTATATTATGCAGGATTTTTCCGGTTTTGTCTGTGACAACTCTCACAATTCGCTCTGTGATTAACATCACACTATTATTATTATCGCTCGATCAATACACCCTGCTTCTCAGACCATGCGTGCTGGTTATTACAAACGAATTTCTCTTGACAACAATATATCCCATCGTTTCAAGCGTTTTCAAAGCCCTCGTAAGAGTCTCCCTTGTTGTTCCGACAAGGCTGGCCATCTCCGCTCGCCTCTGTTCAACCTTTATCTCGATCCCTTCTTCCGTTTCTGTTCCGGTGTCATTCGCCATGTCCAGAAGAATTCTCGCGAGCCGCCCGCAAACATCAAGAAAAACCAGGCTTTCTATATTCTCATTCGAATGCCTCAATCTCCTGCCGAGCACCTTCATAACCTTGATTGCAACCTCGGGATGCTTCTTCAACTGGTCGAGAAAATCCTCGCGGTGAAGCACCATCGCTTCTGTCGGTTCTATCGCAACAACCGACGCCGACCTCGGTTCCCCGTCGAGAAGCGATATCTCGCCGAAAAATTCCGCGGGCTGTAATATTTTTACTATGAATTCCTTGCCTTCATCGTCCGTAAGCACAACCTTGACTTTTCCTGATATCATCGCAAAAAACGAATCGCCCTCATCATACCTGTGAATGATCGTCTCACTCTTGTCAAAATTCTTTACCTGTACCACTTCGCTTAATATATCAAGCTCTCCGTCCGTCAAATCAGAAAACAACGGAACCTGTTTGAGCGCATCTTTTGGACTATTCATCTTTTCCTCCACTGTTTCCGCATCGTCCAATCTTGTTGTCCTGTGATACTATATTTTACGCAATTTTGACTAAAAATGAAACATCTTCGCCCATTTACATCTTCTTCCTTTAATATTCCCTCTTAAAAAGCTCTTTCCCGCCTATTCTCTCCCTCCAACAACCAGCCGCTTAACCCTGATGTGCGGCCCCCCATCGTCAACAGGAACCCCCTGCCCGTTCTTTCCACATGTCCCCGGCGACCCGATATGAAATTCATTGCTCACCGCGTCAACATTCGCGAGCGCTTCCAGCACCATCCCCGACACCGCAACATCCCTCAACTGTTCCATCATCACCCCGTTGCGTATCAGCCATCCCTCCGCCGCCCGGCATGTGAACTGACCGGTTTCAGTAGACACATAACCACTGAGCGCGCCCTTCAGCAAAACGCCTTTATCCAGGCTCGAAATCATCTCTTCAAGCGTGCTTTCCCCGGGCGCTATGAACGTGTTGCTCATCCTTACGATCGGCCTGTTGTGCGCCCCCTCGCTTCTCCCGGCCCCGTTCGGCACCACTCCGAACTTCTTCGCCGTCTCCAGGCTGTGCAAAAAACTTTTGACAACCCCTTTTTCAACCAGAACCCGCCTCCGGCCCGGCACCCCCTCGGAGTCATAACTATACGAACCCCACGCCCCTTTTATCGTCGAATCATCGATTATATTCACCAGCTCAGAGCCTATCCGCTCGCCCATCCTGTCCGCAATTATCGATTCACCGTTCCACACGAGGTCCGCCTCGGCGTTGTGCCCGAACGCCTCATGCACGAACAGCCCCGTCACCGTATGATCGAATATCACCGGGTACTCGCCCGGAGGCGCCGGCTTCGCCGAAAGCAGTTCCGTCGCCCGCCTCGCAGCCTTCATCCCGAGATCCTCCGGCCTCATGTTCTCTATCAGCTCGAACCCCTCCAGCCGGCCCGCGGATTCATACCCGGATTGCCTCAAATCCCCCTCTCTCGCCACCACTCGAACCGCCATCCGGGTTCTGATGTTTTCCATTTCTATGTATGTTCCATACGTGTTCGCTATCCTCATCAGCGACACCCCGTCGGAATAATTCAACATCGTGTTCTCGATCCGGCTGTCGAACTCCCGCGCCGCCCGCTCATGCCCGAACACTATCTTAACCTTTTCCGCAATCGGCACGCTGTCCGGCCTTTTTTCAACCTCACTCGTAACACTGTCAACAACCGGCTCCACCTTCGCAACCCCCGCCGGTTCAGCCACATGCGGCGCCGCCGTACGCGCCGCTTCTATCGCTTCCGAAAGACATTTCCTCGCCCACTCCTCCGACAGGTCATACGTGGTCGAAAAACCCCACGCTCCGTCCACCAGCACCCTTATCCCTATGCTCCGCCCGGTCGAGCCATGCACCTTCTCCGCCCTCCCATCCTGTATCTCTATCGACGTCGAACACCCTTCACCACAACGCACATCCGCAAACTCCGCCCCCCCGGCAAGCGCCTCGTCCATCAGATTCTTTATCATTTTTTCCATTGTCTTATCTCCCGCAAATCTATCGATCTGTGCTATATTCTATCATAATTCCTTTCGTTTTCCCGGTTGTTTAAAATACGACCGGTTGCTATTCCGTCAGGAGTGTTTAACCTGCATTTCTCACCAGTGCAGGTTAAAAATCGTGATAAGGCTGATAATACAAGGAACAGCAAGTGAGTGGTGAGGGAACTTACTGTTGCGTATGTGACCGATCCCGAATCGCCGCTGTGACGCAGCAGGATTGGCCTTATCGCGATTTTCCGGATTTCTCACAAAGAAATCCGGGTTAAGCTATAACGAACCAATTGATTCCGGGGTGATATTATGTCCAGTAAAGTGTTCTTCGCTTCAGCAAGAAGCAGATACGGAAACAACCTGACCTCAAAACTGGAGCGTTTATTCGATGCCGTAGGGCTCGGCGACTTAATCGACGAAAAGGATTTCGTAGCCCTGAAAATGCACTGGGGCGAAGCCGGCAATATCGCATACGTCCCTGCGCCGCTGATCGTCACAATCCTCAGAAAAATCGAAAAAGCAGGCGGCAAACCTTTTGTAACCGACACAAACACGCTGTATAAAGGATCGCGCAGGAACGCCATCGATAACCTCTCGACCGCCTACGCAAACGGGTTTGCTTTTTCCAACACGGGTGTCCCTGTAATCATAGCCGACGGGCTTTTCGGCCAGGATTTTGTCAATGTGAAAATCGACGGCGTTCACTTCAAGGAATGCAAAATCGCTTCGGCCATATACAACTCGCAGGCGCTTGTTTCAGTTGCACACTTCAAAGGCCACGAGGCAACCGGCTTCGGCGGCACTCTAAAAAATATCGGAATGGGCTGCGCCGCTTCCAGCGGCAAGCAGAACCAGCACTCGGACGTCAAACCGGGCGTCAAAAAGAAACTCTGCGTCGGCTGCGGAACCTGCCTGAAAAAATGCCCCGTCGACGCGATATCTCTCAATGACGATAAAAAAGCCGTAATCGACAAAAAGAAATGCATCGGCTGCGCGGAATGTACTGTAGCCTGCAGGTTCAACGCTATTGCCATCAACTGGAAAACCGATTTGAAGCTGATGAACGAGAAAATGGCGGAGTACGCTTTCGCCGCGGTAAAAGGAAAAACCGAAAAATCAGTCTTTTTCAACGTGATTATGAGAATCAGCCCGGACTGCGACTGCTTCGATTTCAACGATATCCCCATCGTCCCCGACATCGGCATCGCGGTGTCGCGCGACCCGGTCGCCGTTGATCAGGCTTCCGTGGACCTTGTCAACAAAGCGCCCGTGGTTCCAGGCTCCGCGCTCGGCGACTCACCGGACTGCAAAGACAAATTCATGACTCTGCACAATACCGACTGGTCGATGCAGCTCGATCACGCGGAAAAAATGGGTCTCGGAACACGGGACTACACCCTCGTGGAAATCAATTAAGCGATACAAAAATACAACCGAATCCGACAGATGGCGCATGCGGCGCGACGAGGGAGTGGTGAGGGAGCATACTGTGCGGCGTGTAACCGGCTGATTCATGCACAGATCAAAGCTTGTGCATGTCACCCGGCGCAGCAGGATTGGCCTTATAGACGCTGTTATAGTAATTCTCATGATAAAAACAGATTCACAACTCGATCAGAAATCACAAATACAAAGATAGTGTGCCATGCACAAAGCTATTCCCTTTGTGCATGTATTCAAGTTTATTTTTGAGAATCACTATAAATGTATCACGGAGAGTTTGTCATCCTGAACGAAGTGAAGGATCTCGCTTTCGAATCATGGGGATTCTTCGGTCGCTGCGCTTCCTCAGAATGACAAAAGGGAACTTTCCAACATTATTCGACAGCGTTCAAGTAAGGCAGCACCTCGCGCAGAAACTCCTCGCGATTCTCCCTCGACGACGGGAAAAACACAATCCCGCCCACCACCGGCGGCACGCAGTCTTCGCATTCCGCCATCTCATCTATCTTCACAAGCGTCATCAATTTCCTTTTCGACGGATCGCCCACAATCAGCGCCGTTCCATCCGACTCGCCGCTCAAGCCTCCCGCCATCCGCGCGACATCTTCCACCCACACCCCGGACTCGATCTCGTAATACCCCGGCTCCCCGACCTGTCCCAGAACCATTATCACCGCAAACGGCATCCCCTTCTTTATCGGCGACAGCACCGGCTTCGCATCACCGCCCGCATCCATGATCCGCTCGCGTATCAGGCGCTCCACCACTGATACGGTTTTCCCGCTCGTCTCCATCGCGCCTATCTCGGGCATTTCGAGCAGCCCGCCATCTCCCACCACAGGACAGAACGGCGAGTACTCCGCCCAGCCCTCCACCATGAACCTGTCGCCCGGCTCAATAAATATCTCCGTCTTCAGCTCGCCGGGTATCCGTTCAGGCTCAGGCCCGTTTCCCGCACACGGCGGCGGCGCATATTCCGCTTCCGCTTCTTTTTTCTCACCCGCTTCAGGCTTTTCGCCCGACATAAACATCCTGAACGCCATCCTCAGCGGCTTTGAATCCTCATCCGACATAACCGGCGCCTCCGCCTTCGCGGCTCCCGGCACGAGTATCGGCGGCATCGAAATCCTGAACGACTCCTCGCTCAACAGCGCAACATCCCCCACCATCGGCGCACATCCCTCGCACGCGGATTCGAAAATTCCCTCCGATTCATTCTCCCCTACCACATCCAGCTCCAGCCTGCCGGTCTTCCTTCCTTCCCTTCCAGTTTCGAATATCATCCCCGGAACCAGCCCGTCGTCCAGCCCCTGGTCAATTGCCACCCTCACGCCCGATCTCGTGACTTCAACGCTCTCGATCCTCGCGCCCGGCATGTCGGCATCCGCGCAGACAGCCATAACCAAGCTGATAATAAGAATCAAAAAAACAATTGTTCTTCCCGGTGATATTCCAGTCATTCCCGTATCTTCTCCGGCGAGTCGCTTTTCGCCCGGCTCGTGCTATCGGGCATTTTAAACCCTGTCCCGGATCAAGGTCAACGAACCTTCAAAAGCCACTCCCGTTAAATTCACATTACAAAACAAAGATAAATTCATAATACCCATAAATTCATTTTTGTGTATAATAAGTAAAATTCACAAGGCGAGGTGACCTGTAATGGATCGACTCCATTGGGATGTATACATGAATTACCCAGAAGATTTCTCTTCATATATAGATAAAATCGCCAGCTTTCTTCACATCTATCTCGGAGATGTCCGGGAAGCTATAGCGCACACGGACAAAATCAGTAAATTCGGTCGTGTGATATACAACGAAGCGGCATGGGATACGGAGAAATTCAAAGAAATTAAAGAAGATATCACCTGCGCCACTCATTACGACGTCATCAAGGAAGTCCTGCTCAGGATCGAAAAATACAAATGCGAAAAAGTGGACATGGGATTTGTCGGCGGCTGGAAAAATCCGTACCAGATCGCGGACACCCACCTGCCTACCGGCATCACCGTATCGGTCGAGAAAAAAGAGAGCCATTTCGAGATACACATAGTCTTCTTCTCACCGCAGCAATGGTTCTCACTCCAGTGCAAACCTCTTTTCAGAACCGATCCGATCGTGGAAAAAGAACCCAAAGGCTCATGGAACATGAACTCGGTCGGGCTGATTGCGCCCAAACCCGAAAAAACAGCGGCCAACAGAAGGCTCATTTTTAATATGTTCGGCGACTTCGTCAAAAACTTCCAGCCTGAATTCGCCGGTGTCGGGCTTTCCAACTTCTTCTTCAACTTCGGGAACGACACCGCATATCTCGTGTCTCCGGAAGCAAAAGAAAACGACCAGCTTTTACCACTGATCTACTTTTTGAAGGAAGATTCCGGCAAACTGCTGTTCAGCGATTCCTCGGATCTGCCTTCGAGTTCCTACAACACCACCCAGGTAAAGGATCAGCGCGTTTTCTACGAAACCAAACACTTCGATTTTCTTCAATAAGCGCGCTGTAACGCTATCATGAAGCAGAATAACAGGCGGGAAAATCTTTCACCACTTGTCGCACCCGATGAACACGACCGCTTCTTTCTCATCCCCAGGCTGATTGTTTTCGCCGGTACCGCAGCATGGCTCGCGCTCACCTACAAACAGATGCAGTTCATTCTCGAAGAGCGCGGCAGGCTCATCGCTACCGTGCTTCCGCTGCTCGTCTGGTTCATCGCCTACACCGTCACATTCCATCTGCTCGCGAGAATCTACCCGCGCAGAAAAAGCGTCCTGTACCAGATTTCCGTGCTGGTTGACGTGCTTTTCATAACCATACTGATCTATTTCACAGGATCGATGCAAAGCAACTTCTATCTTGCATATTACCCGATGATAGCGCTCGAAATCTTCTACTTCGGTCTCGCGGGCGGCGCGCTCGTAACCTTTTTTTCAAGCGCCGCTTACCTGTCGCTATATATCCTCGGGAAAAACCAGATCTTTTTAGGCGATTTCGGTATAAGACTGGGCGTGATGTTTCTCTTTTTCTTCATCCTTGCCTTCCTCGAAGAAAATGCCCGTAAAGCGAGATCGGATATAGAACAACAGAAAAATCAGATAGATGAACTGAACAGCAGGCTCGAAGACAGATACCAGGAACTGAACGAAGATAAAGAAGCAATGTCCGAGGCAGTTTCAGAAAAAGAAATGCTTATCAACAGCATGAACCGCGTCACCGAAAGACGCCGCTCGCAGATATCTTTCGCCCGCGAGCTGAACGCCCAGAACGATATCGAGAACGCCGTCAGGCTCTTCAGCCGTTATGTCCGGGGCCTTCTGGAGGTCGAACGCGCCGACATAGTTACGATCGACAGTGAAAACGAAACCATCACCCTCTACCCGTCGGAACACGAAGAGGACAACTTCCAGCTCCCGCCAGAACACCCGCTGCTCATGAAAATCAACGCCGAATCCGACGACGCCGGTCAGTTCGAAGCCACCTGGAACTCTGACATGGCGCACACTATCCCTGATTCCATACTTCTTTCACCCGCCCAGCCCGATGCAATGCACATCGAGACGCTTACCGGAGACCGGATGGGGATGAAAGGGATCTTAGCCGTCTCCACTTCCGGGAAATACACGTTCGACCACGATCTGCTCGACGAACTGAAAATACTCATCAGCCATCTCACCGTCGCGATAGAAAACATCACCCTCCGGAAAAGACTCCAGGATCTCGCGGAAACCGACGGGCTCACCCGCATTTACAACCACAGGTTCTTCCAGGAATCCATGGAAAGAGAATTGACCCGCGCGAAACGGTACTCGCGCCCTCTTTCGCTCGTGATGTTCGACATCGACCACTTCAAGAATCTCAACGATACGATGGGACACCAGACCGGCGACCTCGTGTTGCGTGACCTCTGCTCGGAAGTGAAGCGAACTCTCAGAACCACAGATATCTTCTGCAGGTATGGCGGAGAAGAGTTCATGATAATTATGCCCGAAACAGACAGGGAAAACGGGCTGAAGGCTGCGGAGCGTATAAGAAACTGTGTTGAAAAACACGCATTCAGAGATATAAACGATAAAAATTTCAATATTACCATCAGCGTCGGGCTGGGAACCGTTCCGCCTTCCGAAGAAAAGGCACAACTCATAAAAGCTACCGACGCCGCGCTCTACAGGGCAAAAGAAGGCGGCAGAAACAGGGTGGAATCCGACTGACAAAACAGCCCCCAAAGATACTGCTTTATCCCAGGGAACCCATAACTTATTTCTTATAACGTGAATTATTAAGCGTCTGTCCCAAAATCTGAAACTACAGGCTGATTATACTTTTTCTCCAGCAAACCAAAGTCTACTCACTGCGCCCTTTTTTTTCATCCGGTGTTAGACATAATCGAGAAATGACATATCATAAATATAAATGTTCTGATAACGGCACGAAAAGAGGTTTGGATCATGAAAAAATCCAGTTTGAAACACGGAAGAACAATTCTATTCACGCTCGCTCTCACAGCGCTGCTCACCTGCATGATTTCCGCGGCGGGGCTCGAAGAAAAAAACATCGAAAAGCTCGATATAGTAAGCTACGACGGCAATATACTGAGCTTTTCATACACAGTCGAGAGTAAATGCCCGGCAATGTCCCACGAGGCGACGGTGGAAATCACGCCCGTGATAAAAAACCGGGAAGCTGTGGCTTTCGAAATAAGTGTCTATGACGCCGCTTACGAAAGCAGGTGCAACGGACCTGAAACCCTGATAACCGTTACCGGCAACGAAAACATAGCCCGCCTGCTCGAAATGTCGCTGCTCGGCGTTGAAGAAGACGGCTACAGAATTGCAAAAGATCACGCGATATACCTGCCGCCGCTGAATTCCAGGCCATCGAAATCAGGCGACATGCTCACACCGCCGGGAGCCGGCGGCCCGATGCCCGGAGGCGGCAGGCCCGACACTCCTCCCCGCAGCGAAGTTCAGGTCATCCCCACAAAAGTTCCTGTCAACTACATCGAATACGCTCCCTCTTGGAAATGTGTTCTGTATAAAAGAGACGGCGCCCGCAAAGACGGGTTCACCGGCAACGGAAACACTATCGAACAGGCAAGAAATAATGCCGCAAGCGGCTGCATGAGGACAAACAACCCGTATTGCCACGACTACGCGCAGGACCCTGCCCACACCACCTGCGAGGTCGAACTCATCGAAAGCGCAAGCATAAAAGAATTCGACTCCGATAAGCTGCCGGCAAACGCAAGCATTTCCGAATGGGCATGCCTGCTGAACAAAAACGACGGCTCCCGCAACGACGGCTTCAGAGGAGTCGGTCAAACTGAAGAACAGGCTCGCGCGCAGGCGGCCGGCTACTGCAACAGAACAAACAACCCGCTCTGCGACACCTACGCAAACGACAGCAGCCACACATCCTGCGAGGCATCCTATGTCGCCTACGGGCCAAAACCAGAAGCCGTGTGGTCCTGCACTCTCTGGAAACGCGACGGCGCCCGCAAGGACGGGTTCGAAGGTCAGGGAAAAACCGAGAGCGAGGCGCGCCAGAACACGATTTCCGGCTGCCAGAGAACCAATAACCCGTACTGCTACGATTACGCGATGGACCCGAGCCACACACCCTGCGAGGTTCAGTTCATATATCCCGAATAATCCATACGCATAACGGTCCGGGATTTAGTTAGGCAACTAATCATAACGCTGCGCTTTATTTAATAATACTATAGAATATATGTTGTATATATAGAAATATAATTTAACAAGTATATTGACTTAATACTATATTAAATGATAAACTTGCCAATCATATATTATAATGGAGGATTAATATGGCTACCAGTTGGGAAGGACTTAAAGGAATAGTGGAAGCCGGGCAGGACGATTACGAAAAATTTCAAAAAGGCAACAATGCAGCCGGAACCAGAACGAGAAAGGTTCTATTGGACATAAAGAAATACACCGATCAGATGAGAAAAGAAATTCAGGAAGAGAAAAACAACAGGAAGGGATGAGGAGATGAAAAACATCGTGATGAGGCTCGACGGAGAGATTCTCAAGCTTGAAATCGATCTGTCGAAAGACTACGGGAAGTCCAAATCGGGAAAAACCAAAGTAGTTGCTTCCACCGAAGGAAACATGCCCGTTCCGGAACATACAAACATGCGCATCGGCGTCAATATCTACAAATATCCGCCGCGCGACGAGCAATAAGCTCCTGTCTGTAATTGTTCTATAAACAGAAAATTTTTATTTAATTTCTGTTAAATCAAAAATAGTTAAGTATTCTTATACTTGATATTTATATTATGCCCCGGCATATCGTTCGGGGCATTTTCATTTGTACGCTGTTTAACCTGCATTTCTCACCGGTGCAGGTTATGTTGCGTATATAGCAATTCTCATAATAAAAACAGATTCACAATTCGATCAGAAATCACAAATACAAAGGTAGTGTGCCATGCACAAAGCTATTTCCTTTGTGCATGTATTCAAGTTTATTTTTGAGAATCACTATATAACAGAGCCCGATTTTTGCTGATTCATGCACAGAGCAAAGTTTGTGCATGTCACCCGGCGCAGCAGGATTGCCTTATCGCGATTTTCCGGATTTATCTGTGAGAAATCCGGTTCAGTCCTGAACTTCCTTGTGCAGATGCACAACCATATCAGTGCCTCTCTTCTGGTTGTTTATGCCGACAGTAAAGGGATTGCCTTGAGCCGCAACACCGCCGAAATCTTCACAGTTTTTTCCTACGGAATACACAATCGCTCGTTCCCGGTCGTAACGTAACGGCCTGCCGTCAAACGGGTCCATTCTTATGGAATCAAGATAGCCGGGAACAATATCGTCAACAGTCTCAGGCAAAACCCCATGATCTTTTTCATAAGTGAGCAGGGCAATTTTCATCTGCATTGCATAATTCAGATAATTCGAATAATATCCCTTCTCTACTAATTCTTCAAACATGGCTGTTGCCATTTGAGTCGCCAGTATCCAGCCTAAAATATTTCCTCTCAAAAATTCTCTTCTCATTTCAGAGTTGAAACTTATATCAGAGGTAAAAGGAGAAACCTTGAATTCATTTTCGATGAATGGTTTCCCTAATAGTCCTGTGTAAGATTTGAAATATTTTTGTACAAAATAAACTGTTCTGCCGGGTTTGAACAATACTTTGGCCAGAGGCGGTACTCGATGTTCTTCCATATCGTCAGCAGCAGTATCCCATAATCTTTCATCTCCATTCGCAATCGAATACAACAAGTCGGAACTCATCGAACATTTCGCTTCCAACAACCATCTCAGCCCGTCATAATCATCAACAGCCATTTGCAACCGTGGAATCAATTCCATAAATTCGTCCGGGATTACCGGCATATCTTCAATAATATAATTCAATGAACGATAAGCATTGTTCATTATAATGACTCCAGCAGCATATGTGATCAGTGAATTCTGACTGGACCTCATGAGCTGCGCCAGCCTGACCATATCAAATATACCCTGAAACGATTTTTCCAGTTCCCCGTTTTTATAGTCTATCCACGATAATCCCAGCGATATTCTCGCGAGTATCAGAATATTTTTAATGTCGGGTACTGTCACTTTCCCGGCAGAATAATATTCCATCGTCGTCAGTTGCGTAACCGGCACATAATTGAAATATGGTTTCTTCGAAGCCTCTTTAATCAGGCTGACTTCATCAGCATATAATCTGCTGAATTCCAGGATGGATTCCATGTCCCTTATGTCTTTTTCCATTATTCCGTCGTCAATAACAAGCTTCTCCTCTTTGTCTATGTTCAGGAGCGGCTTCAGCGTCACGAATCCGTTTTGATCATCCGGCACAACCTGCCCGGTGATGTTTAAAAGTGTTCTATCGGGACATGGCCTGTCGGGCATCAAAACTAATACAATTACAAACATCAATAACAAAAATACTATTAAGAATATTATTCCCTTAAACAGTCTTCTCATCTGAACTCCCCGATCGGTTATCGCAAACGCATTTTCTTTTTGCAAAAGAACTGAACAACCATCTTACTCATCTATGAAACTATCCGAAACGCTGATCGCTGAAAGCTTATTACGAAATTGTAGCACCAATGAGTGTAAGCGTGAAGCAATTTATCTCTTAAAAGCGTCATGATGCAGCCCGGGGCTTCCGGCCGGGCAATTCAATTCGGCCCGAGTCTACTCTCAATCACAACTTGTGCACATGAAAAGAACAGTCGGGATTACCGCGTCGTTCGACATGCGACAGGCATGTCTCATTCCTCGCAATGACACACTAAGGTGTTTTCAAGTTTGAGCTGTCCACGAAGTGAGTACATAAGAGGACAAAGAGCAGGCTGGCCTGCCGTCATTCCGGCATGCAGTCAGCCGGAACCCAGAGAAGATATTTTCCATTTCAGCGGGCAACGTGTCATGAGGATTACCCGTGAAAAGTCGAGCTAATCGCGAAGCGGTGCAACAGCGGCAGTAATAACTGAACAAGGAATATTAAGGTATCTTTACAAAGAGCTATATAATCACGAAGTGAGTACATAAAAGGACAAAGAGCGGCCTGGGCCGCTTTCAAAAGGTTTCCTTAAGCCGCCGGAGGCCTCTTCGGCCGGAGGCCTATCCAGCCCGCGCTTTCCTGCCCGATGCCTGCCGCCCGGGGAACACGCGCCGGGCTTCATTCAAAAATATTTTTCAACCCCGTGAACCTTTCGGACTTGCTGCGCGTATTTATGGTCGATAACATGGAAAAGAGGTAGAATGATGAACGAGGAAACAACGAAAAAATGCCCGTACTGCAAAGAGACGATAAAAGCGGACGCCGTGAAATGCCGATACTGCAAAAGCACACTCCCGGCGCAGGATTATACACAGGCCCGGGAACCCATCATCGAAAGCGAACACTGCCGGGACCTGCCGGGCAGAATCTTCGGCGGCGTATGCGTGTACATCGCGGCGGCGACAAACATCTCCGTCACCGTAGCGCGGCTTGCTTTCGTGCTGTTGTCGATATTCACATTCCCGGTGGGGCTGATAGCCTACTTCGTGATCTGGGCCGTGACGCCGTTCAGAACCGGGGAATCGACGCTGCTGGACCGGCTGATCGAGGAAGGAAAAAACATCTACAGCCACTACTCGAAGAAATACTCGCGGTCGGCGAAAAACAAACCCGGCACGGAACCGAAAAACTGCACCCCCATCAAGGACGAAAACGGGAATGTCTGAACCGTCGCGCGAGGGTTTTCTGAATGCGGGGATGCGGGGGCACGGACGAATGGCTGATGGAGCGTGTCGCAACAGGCGACGACGGCGCGCTCGAAGAGCTCATGCGTCGATATCACTCCGGGCTGCTCGCGTTCATCCGCAGGAACACGGACTCGGAGCCGGAGGATATTTATCAGGAGACGTGGATAAATGTTGTGCGGGCGCGCAACTCGTACCGGCCCGGCGCGAGGTTCGCGCCATGGATGTTCAGGATCGCGCTCAACCTGTGCCGCGATGCGCATCGAAGGCGAAAGTCGAGGCCGAAAACAGTGGAACTCGAAGCGGCGGCAAACAGTCCCGCTCCCTCCTCGGACTCACGGGCCTCGGAAATCCGCGACGCGCTCGCCATGCTCGACGCCCGGGAACGCGAAGTGCTCGAACTCCGCTATTACCAGGGCTACAGCGAAGCGGAAACCGCCTCGATTCTCGGGATACCGGAGGGAACGGTCAAAAGCCGCGCCCACAATGCCGTGAAAAAGATTAAGAACATAATGGGACCGAACGAATAATGGATTGCAGGGAAGCGAAACAACACATCCGGAACGGCAGCGCGGAACTCGCCGCTGAACACATCGCCGCCTGTGAAGACTGCGCGGCATTCGCCGCCGATTTTGCAGACGTTGCCGGGTTCCTCAATATCGTCGCCTGCGACACCGCTCGGCCCGGCGATGATGCATTGCTCAACAACACGCTCAGGCTCGCCCGCGCGGAACTGCTTTCGGGACCGGCGGGATCGCACTCGAACCCGCGCAACATGCTCGCAGCCGCAGCCGCGCTCATCCTCGCGCCCATCATAATACTGCTCAACTACGGCGTCGCAACAGGCGGCAGACAGGTATTCGACGCCCTGCTCTCGCCCTTCGCCGGCAGCATGTTCTTTGTCAACTACATAATCGGAGCCGCGCTCGCGACCGGGATCGCCTACGGGTCGCTGCCCCTGCTGACCGCCGCCGCGCGCAATGCGCTCAAAACCAACGTTTCAACGGAGATGAACCGCCATGAATGAAGAAACTAAAAAATGCCCGTACTGCGCCGAAGAGATAAAAGCCGACGCCGTGAAATGCCGATACTGCGGCAGCGTGCTCGGCATCAACCCGCTGCGCGACGAATGGTACAGACTCCACGAGGGCAAACTCATCGCGGGTGTCTGCAGCGGTCTCTCAAACAACTTCGGCATATCCGTCACGCTCCTGCGAGTCGCGTTCGCCATCGCATCATTCATACCCGCCATCGGCGCGGGCGTCCTCATCTACATCGTGCTGTGGATCATCATGCCGAAAAAACATCTCTCCGACATCGGCGGTTGAACCAGTCCACTCCACGAGGGAAACATTGTAGCCGAATGGCATTTTATTGAATGCATTCCCGTCACAGGATTTTCAACAGGGAAAGATGCTAACAACAGATATGCGGGCAGCAAGCCGGCGAAGTCGGGATTGCCGCGTCGCTCGACATGCGACAAGCATGTCTCACTCCTCGCAATGACAGAAAAGCCACACTAAGGTGTTTTTCTACAAGCAGCTTATCACGAAGAAAATCCGTAAGAGGACAAAGAGCGGTCGGTGGTCGCCAGGCGGTGTCTGCAGCATACGACAAATCATATTATTGCTCTCGTTACGATGCTCTGCGTCGTAACGCGATAGCCGGGCGCTCTGCGCCCATGTTATACGAAGCGGGTTGGGTAGTAGACTCTTAATGAACGCAGAGCGTTCAGGTCTGCATTCCAACGCGGAGCATTGGAACGAGATAAAACCGAGATCCTTCGCTGCGCTCAGGATGACAGCAGGCCAGCCCGGCGGCCCAGGCCGCTCTTTGCCCTTTCACGTCATTACTTCGTGGATGGCTCGTACTTGAAACACCTTAACACGTCTTTTGGTTTGTCTTTGCGAGAAGCGGCGTTGCAACTGTCTTGCAATGCGCGACGCGGCAATCTCGACTTTTTCAACAGCCACCTTCGCAGGAATGACTCATCCCCCAGCACCCGTCATTCCGGCATGTAGTCAGCCGGAATCCAGAGAAGCCGTTCACACTTCAGCGGGCAACATCACATGTGGATTACCCGTTAAAAGCAGAGCGAATCGCGATGCGGCAAACTGTAAGTCGATGGCAATAACTGAGCAAGAAACATGGTATATTCACAAAAAGCCTGTTAACAGAGAAAATCCGTAAATGGACAAAAAGCGGCCTGGGCCGCAGCATACGACAAATCATATTATTCATTTGCTCTCGTTACGATGCTCTGCGTCGTAACGCGATAGCCGGGCGCTCTGCGCCCATGTTATACGAAGCGGGTTGGGTAGTAGACTCTTAATGAACGCAGAGCGTTCAGGTCTGCATTCCAACGCGGAGCATTGGAACGAGATAAAACCGAGATCCATCACTGAGTTCTGGGTGACAAATCTCTATGATACATTTTTTCAAAAGACTCGAAGGCGGGAGTCCACTCGATAGTATGCCGTTCAACAACTATTCACAACATGGCTGTATATGCCACACAAGAAGATACTGCCTGCAGCATACAACAAATCATATTATTTATTACCGGGTACTTAATTCATGGAACAGCGGATATCAGTTGGGGAGTTCACGGCGTTCGATCACATCGGTTTTCATGACATGGAAGAAAACATTGAACGACCCGAACTCGGTGTTGAGAGGAACGACAATGAACTGGCGGTCGCGCGAAAACTGGAGCGGCTTATAGAAATTGATGTTCGAGGAAACATTGGACAGGTAGCCACGCTGAACAAGCCGGCCCTTGGCCTTTTCGGATATTCTTATGGAAAATTCGATAAGCGAGTTCCGGGCCATCTCGTCGAGCTCGATGATCGGCACGCCCAGCAGAAACTGCGAAACGAACTTTTTAGCGATCTCTTCGGGCAATTCGAGAATGACTATTCCTTTAATCGCCCCGTCGATCCGCATGAAGATCAATGCGTCGGCGCTGAAGATATTTATTTTTGTAAGCCTGATGCTTCCCTTGCTTGCAGTCGTGCGACCCATTGATTGCAATGTCTGGTTAAGCGCGCTGAGAAACGGGTTGACGAATTCAACCTGAACTTCTCGCAGATGATCTGCGAACTGTTCTGTAGCTATGCCTGCTTCCACATTTAAAGTATACCTATATCGGTGAATATTTAAACAAAAATAAATTTCATAAAAACAGGATTCTTATAATCCGGCCCGCCGTGCCAGTGAACACCGTGCCGGCACGGGCGGTTCAGGAAAAAGCTTTTTTCGCGGCAGCGATTTTCGAGACAGTTTCAGGAATCATATCCCTGTCCACGCTGCAGAAAGCTATTCGAACACCGTTTATGCCGTTTTCAGGCTCAACGAGAGGTATCAGGCCTACACGTTGGTTGACAAGCAGGTAATCCGCGAAATCGTCCGCCGGAACATCCAGGTTCAGAAAACAGAAAAATCCCGAATTGAAATGGTCGGGCCTCGACCCGCCGAGGTCCGCCGATTCAAGCTCTGATTTCAAAATCCTGTACCGGTCGGCAAGAACCCCGATAACGGTATCGCGTTCCTGAATCCAGGAATCGCCCTGCTCTATTACATCGGCGACAACCTCCTGGAACACATGCACCGAGTTGGAAACCGTTCCTCGGATATATGCGCCGACCTTGTTGTCGAGTTCTTTCTGGATATCCGCCGGATCGCCCCACCCGGGATGCAATCCGAACGTCACCGCCGCAGTCCGCGCGCCGTACATCAGCATCTCCTTGGAAGTCCCGTCGCACTTTATCGGGATGATACCCGGATGGGCGCCGACAAAATGCCCGAACAGCGAAATCTGCGCCGCATCGGCGTCGTATACAAAACCATCGTAAGCATCATCGAAAATCAATATTATTTTCTTCCCGGTTTCTTCGGCAACTTCCACAAGCCCGTCCCTGAGCCTTATACCGTCCTGCACGGAAGGCATGAAGCCCGTGGGATTGTTCGGGAAATTGAGAACCGCCACCGGGTTCTGACTCGAAGCCGTCTCGCGAACAGCTTTTATAAAAGAATCGACATCCAGCCCGGAACCTGAGAAGAGAGGAACCGACCTGACTTTGACGCCCTGAACCGCGCCGAACATCAGGTTGTAATTCTCCCATTTCCTGTCATGGCAGATGATCGTATCGCCGGGAGTCAAAAACAATTGCGAAACATAAGCGAGCCCGGACGACACGCCCGGAACCGCGATCGGCTTCCCGATCAGAGCCGGGTCGAACTCGCAGCAAGCGCCGAGCTTCCGGATTATCCAGCTTCTCCACGCATCCCGGAACCGCGGGACACCCGATATCGGTGCATAAGGCACAAGTTTTTCCGGATCGACCTCACGCAGCGCTTTCATTATCGAAGGAATATAAAAAGTCGAAATTCTGCCATCGCCGTCCGCGAGAAAATCACTTCTTTTCCCTTTAGCGGAACCGATAGTCGCGTTAATATCGGCTTCCTTCTTCGCGCGGCCACTCCAGAAAAAAATCCCCTGCGGAAGAAAAATACCACGTCCGCAATATGACATGGCATCAAGAATTCCGGCATTTTCAAGCGCGGTGAACTCCATTTTACTCTCGCTCCATCAATACTATAAAAATTATTTATCGGTCTTTTTAATAATTTTTGGCTCCGGTGGTTTCAGTTCCAGCTCGACCCTCTTCGCATCGCCCCACATGCTCATCAGGTCATAAAACCCGCGTGTCTCGGCAAGAAACACATGCACAACTATGTCGCCGAAATCGAATATCATCCATCCCGATTCGGGAATCCCGTCCCGGCCATAAATCTCAATTTCGTGTTTAGAGGCAAAATCGAGCATCAGATTCTTGAGCGCGTCAAGATGAATCGTGTTCTTGCCGCACATCATGAGAAAGTAATTAGTATAATCACACTTCCGACCGACATCGATAAGCTCGATATCGAACGCCATCTTTTCGAAAGCTTCCTGGGCCAGCATCCGGGCCGTTCTTTTATTAACCGTCAAAATTTTCACCTGTTTTCCAGTTTGTCTCTGCCCAGCACGACCTCGATGTCCGAAAGAGAATCCGGCTGAAGATCCGATACCAGCTCAGCATTCAGCAGTTTCGCTATCGATTTCGAAAAAGGCGTCTTCTTTCTGATTATAACAAGTGTTCTGTCATGATCAAAATTATCCGCGTTTTCCGTTTTTATTACATCGAACCCGAAATACTTCAGCCTCTGTTTATAAATCTGCGCGAGCATGGGCGACCCACATCCATTTTTAATCGTCAATTTCAAAAGTTTGTTCCTGGGATGATAGCCGCCGTCGAGCAGCGCCTTTATCATGTGCGGAATCTCTTTCTCGTCCGGCAGCACATAACTTATGCCGTCGATTATCTCGGGCAGCCCCGGAACCGTGAACATGTTGATATTCTTTTTAAGCTGCTCGTCATACACCCTTGTCAGGATCACCCCGTCCTTGAACGTTAGGTTCGTGTAAACGAGATCCTGCTTTACCATTTCAAGAATAAGCTTCGGCAGATGTTTCACAATCTCAAGCGATGTCGCTTTGTCGGCGAGCGCACTCAGCAGCTTCTGCTGCCTCTCGATTCTGCCGAGGTCTCCCATGGTGTCGTGACGGAACCGCGCGTACTGAAGACACTGCTCGCCATCCAGATGCTTGTGCCCCTTTTTAAGATTGATGAACAGGCCCTGCGCATTATCGACGTAGTACAGATTCTTCTCGATATCAAGGTCCACGCCGCCCATCGAATCGATTATCGACTTCACCGCGTCCAGCCTCAATATGCAGTAAAAATTTATTTCCGTTCCAAGAAAATCCTCGACGGTTCTGACAAGCAGGTCCACCCCGCCGCGCGCATACGCGCTGTTGATCTTGTCCATGCGATAGCCCGGAATCATGACCCTTGTATCGCGCGGTATGGAAACCACGTTCGCGAACTTATCCGTCAGCGACACGTGCATAACCATTATCGTGTCGCTTCTCTTCGTACCGTCAACCTCGTCGAGGCCGGCGACAAGCAGGTTGAACTCCGTTATCCCCTCGAGCCGCCCCTCCTCCTTGCTCCATATCACGAGAGTCGGCACCCCGGGATTTACTTTCCATATATAAATGACAACGCCCGCCGTCATTATGCACAAAGCGATCAGGAAACTTAATACATATACGTACCATTTCCTGTTTCCGCTCTTCAACTTGCGTTTCTGTAAAGGATATGCGCTCTTGACCATCTACAAAGAAGCCTCGCGAGGTTTTTGATACAGCCTGTGGTTTTCAATATATTGTTCGACAGACTCCGGCAAAAGATATTTTATAGGAAGACCGTTAACGACCCTGTTCCTGATATCAGTCGAAGAAATCGCCAGCGCGGACGCCCTTAGAATTCGCACATTCATCATCAGGTCTGTCCCAAGCCGGTTCTCGAGCTGGCTCACGTCATAACCCGGCCGGGTCGCGGCGATTATCGTGCTAAGTTTCAGAATATCGTCCGGCTCGCTCCATGTCAGAATTTCCATAACCGCGTCCAGGCCCGTTATGAAAAATATCTCCGGGTTCCTGTCTTTGTAATGCTCAATGAAATACCGGATAGTATCAATCGAATACGAAATCCTGTTCCGGTCTATCTCGAACCTCGAAACCCTGAAATGAGGATTCGTGGCAACCGCGAGCACCGTCATAAGATACCTGTGTTCGCGCGGGGCAATATCCATTCCTTCCTTGTGAGGAGGATCCCCGGCGGGAACGAATATGACCCTGTCCATCCCGAACTTGCATCTCGCCTGCTCGGCCGCGAGCAGATGGCCGTAATGGATCGGATTAAACGTTCCGCCCATTATACCAACTCTGAATTTTTCACTGGAATCTTTCTGCGGGATAGATATCTTTTCTCCCGAGTCGGTCCGTTCTTTCTTATTATCCATAATATGCTTAAATGCGCTCCGACCGCTCAATCGCGCTTGAACCGCGACAACCAGCCTCCGCGTTTTGCTTCTTCGGGCTTCTCCGGATACCGCTCTCCCATCTGCCTTATCCTTCCCTTCAGAACCTCGTTCTCCCTCAGCAGCACCTGGTATTTACTCTGAAATAATGTCACGTCTTTAGCCATCGATTCTATTCTATCCGCCAGAGCCTCAAGCTTTTTCTGAAAATCCCCGTTCGTGCTGCTCTTGCCCGTTACTTCGGCAAGATGCTGCATTCCGACATTTATCCGGTCGAACTCTTTTCTCATGCCGCCAGTCAGCTCTTCTATGCCGGCTCCGGCGCTATCATCGCGATTCAGCAACTCGCCGATCACAAGGTCGGTTTTCCTCTCGGCCTCAACAACCCTCTTTGAAAGTACTTCTACTTTCCTGTCTGTCTCCGCTGATATTTTCCGGGATTGCTCGACAGCCCTGGTCATCATCATCAACTGGCTCCCGATAACAGCAACCATGTGCTCGATATAATCAAGGTTAACAGGCGCCACCTGCTGCACTGTCGCCACAACAGCGCTCTGTTCGACTTCAGGCTGCTCCGGCTCCCCGAATTTCTCAGCAAGCACCTGCTTGATCTCCATCCAGTCAAGCTTGCGCTCCTCCCTCAACTCCCTTATCATGCTCAGCACGCCGAGCGCACTCTCTTCAAACTTCTTCCTCTTTCCTTCCCCGCTCATCGGAAGAAAATCCTGGAAGTAATCCTTATACTTGACAATCGTGCTTTTAGGAATGTCGAGCTCGGATGAAATTTCTCTTAAAGAATAATATCTTTTCATTCAGTGTTCCCGGTGTTCATGTTGTTTGGATTCCCGGTCTGCCTTCGCCCTGCCAGAAACCCGCCCTTTCGGCTTCCCCTTCCGGAAGCCATCTCTTCCTCATACGTCCTTACAAAATCCTTAATCTCTCTTATCGTCTCGTCTTTCTGCCTGATTATTTCGTCTTTCTTTACAATCTCCTGCCTCAGCAGTTCCAGCCCTCTCTCGTTAGATGAAATCTTGGCGTTAAGCAGCTCTATCTCTTCTGATTTGCTTTTAAGCAAACTCATATCCTTCGGCCCGGACTGGCTCTGCTCCGAAATCTGCTTTTTCATCCTCTGCATCTCTTCGATCAACTTCTGGTTGTCGAGCTTGAGATATTCGATTTCCTGCTCCTTCTCGATCAGGTCGGGTCGCACTATCTGATTTTCCCGCTCCTGGGAGATCAAAAAAAGTTTTCGGTCGATCTCCTTCATCAATCCCTTGAATTCATCGAACATGCCCCTGAATTCATCTAAGATTTCCGAACTCGGGGCAACTATTGTCTCGGGCGCTTCATCGCTCTTGCCCCTGTCAAGAAGACCATCAAGCTCAACTCTCGGGCAAAACCACACATTGCGAACCTTGCGTGCCCGCAATTTCCCGGATTTTATGTATCTTCGAACCGTCTTGGTGCTCACCGAAAGATACTCTGCGGCACCGTTTATATCAAGAAGATCCTCTTCGGGATATGATTTTTCCTGACCTTCATCTGCCATTTTCTCTAATTACTCCATACTGTCCTATATAGAGTCTACAGCATAATAACAGAATTTGTATCCATTCGCAATAATTACATCCATTGATATACTGGAACTGTTAATAACAGTATTGCAACAGTCCGGGTAAGCTCTGTGATTTCAATAATATTATCATATCAATGCTTAAAATTGTGTCTTTTATCATTTGCACATGAAAATTCTTCATTTCGAAACCAACCAAAAAAACCGCCCGATTGGGGGGCGGTTCTCTAGGGTGTTGAACTTAATCAACATTACTCAACCATTAATAAATATCGACCCGGCCCCCGGAAAACTTTAGCATTTTTATTTAAAGTGACTATTTTTGTACCCAATTGAGGAATGTTAAAATCTGTAGCTCAGTCCCACGCTGTTTATTCGTTTCGTGTATTCGTAATATTCCAGATTTGAATCATTTTTTATCCTGCTCGATGAAATATCCAGCTTCGCGTTTTCGTTCAACAAATACTCGATCCCGACCATCGCGTAATCCATTTCCATCTCAAGTCCCGTACCCGGCATCACCACATCTCCCGAATCAATATACTGCCTCGGATACCCGGTTTCGCTCCTCATGTAATACAGAAATCCCGTCGCCCTGCTGCTCAGACCTCGCAGATAATAGACCGACCAGTTGAAATCATCGTAATCATCGAATCCTTCTGTTATTTTGTACATGTAATCGAAATCCGAGCCATTTCTCTCGTACCAGTCGTAATACTGATTGCTGGTGGACTCATTGTCGGATTTCTCTGAAGACACCATAAGCAGCGACAACGGATACAGGCTGTAGACCTTTGTAACGCTTACGGCAAACGTGGTGTTCCTGTCTCTCCGTGGAGTGTTTGTTGAATTTCCGTCCTCGTCCAGACGATAACTGTTGTGATACTCCACCCGCTCGGTCGTGTAGCTCACCTCGACGCTCGAAAACCCTCCGAGGTCATAAATCACACGGGCACCGTATCCCTTTGCATAAGAGTTATTCTCCTCATTGAAGTCAAGCTCTCCGGATTCGTATGTCTCGCTTTTCCTGAAAATAAAAACCTCGCCGGTGTGCTTTTCGCTCAGCTTTCCGCCATAGGTAAACTCGAACTTCTTCTCCTGCCCCGGCAGCGCTATATACGCATCCCGGTCGCTTTTCGTAAGCCCGAAACCATACTCGATCTCCAGCCACTCTTCAGCAGAGAATATTTTACGGTAATCCAGCTCCAGCCCGAATTCCCTGTAATCCTCGATTGAATTTTCGCGAAAGCTGTTTTCCTCATAGCTGAACTCCGCTGTAAACGTATCACTTTCATTCGTATCACATTCAACAAATCCTTTATAGCCGAAACTTTTTATCGTATCGCCCATGCCGCCGGATTCGAGAGAGTAGAGGTTGTCGTCCTTATCGAATCCGGTGGAAAACGTATGTGAAATTCCGCATCTCGGCTTTTTTACATGGTCGGACGGCAAACCGTCGAGTTCATCAGAACAGGCCGCAGTGGAAAACAACAGCATCGACAAAAAAATTGCACAGGAATAAAAAAGCCGGACACGATCATCCCGGCCTGGATTATATTCGATTTTATGAGTGCGTTTTCTCATTTTGCACAAGACAGATTCATTATCCGGTCAGTTCTTCCGCATCCGAACTCCTGATATACAACTGTCTTCTTGCGCCCGCCACAGTGTACAGCTCAACCTCCAGCAAACGCTTCACAAGCTTAAGAACATTTATATCTTCCGTGGAATATATTCTGTTTTTCTGCCCATTCCTGCGGGGCTTTACAAAATCCTTGAATTCCTTCTCCCAGTACCTCAACGTATGAGCCGGAACATCGAGAATTTCAACGGTTTCGCCTATAGTATAGAAAACATCGTCCTTGATCATTATCATTGCACCACCTCCATGTGATGCCGAATTTTCGCAAAAAAAAGGGGACTACCTGGAAAACTCGGAAACTTTCGGCCCGGTCTTAACAATCTTCCTTGATTTTCCTTAACGAACCTCCGTGTTCGCCGGCCCTGTCCGATACATCCTGGAAATCCCACTGGAACAGAGTCTTTGTTACGTATATAAAGATCGGATAAAAACGAAAATAACTTTAGCGGATTGAAAAAATTCTTCTTGTCAAAAGGTTTTTCACTTAAAGTAAATTCTTAAGCGGCACGCCTGCCGCGCTTCCTGCCCGGGGAATCACACGGCCACGGCCCATTGACCGGCTGCGGCCCTTTATTAATGTAATATCAAAATCCGACGGAGAAAATCAACGATGCGACAGCATCATTCTCATCATCACATCACGCATGTTGCCCGCCTGCCCGGTTTCGCCCTTCAACTTTTCGGACATAATGCGCGTCACGACATCATCTGTCGCCCTTATCCTGTTGATAAGCACATTCAACAACGATTCGAGCATCTTGTTCGCCAGAACGTCTCTCCCGCTGATCAACTCTTTGAAATCACGCCCGTACAGTTCCAGCACCACGGAATTCACAATCGCAACAGCGCTCGCCGTCCTCGGGCTTCCGTCGATCAGCGCAACCTCGCCGAAAAAATCGCCGTGCCGCAGCGATGTTATGTCCCATACGTTCTCCGTATCGAGCTTTTTCACGATCTTCATTTCGCCCGACCCGATTATGAACATGGAATCGCCCCATGCGCCTTCGCGGCATATATAATCACCTTTCCGGTAATGGTGTTCTTCCACTTTTGACGCGACTATGTCGATCTCTTCATCGCTCAGATTTTCAAAAAGTCTGCAATGTTTCAGAATTTCATGAGCCGTCATATCTCTCGATCCCTCTGGGTTTGATTGTTCCTTTTCAAATATTACATGATAGGCTGAAGGCTGTAAAGAATGTTATTTCGTGAAGAATCAAAAAACACATTCCAACTTCATTGAAAATCAAAGATCGAAGGACTATATTAGTTCTGGAATTGGAGATGATTACCGTCATGCCGCACCTGCCTAAAAAGGTGAGAGAGAACTTCTTATATAGAAGTATCGAGAAATTCCTCGGTCATTTCGACCTTCATCTTACAGCACAGGCGATCTCAAATATACTCGCAGTGATCGTGGGCGCGCTCGCCGGGCTGGGCGCGGTGGCATTCAGATATCTGATAAACTTCAATCATTACTTTTTCTTCACCGTCTGCAAAGATATATTTTCATTTCTCGGCGAATACTATGTAGTTGTCGTGCCGGCGCTGGGCGGCCTGCTGGTCGGGCCGATGGTGTACAATTTCGCGCGTGAGGCGAAAGGGCACGGAGTGCCGGAGGTGATGGAAAACGTCGCGCTGAAGGGCGGCAGGATACGCGCGCGCGTGGCGGCCATAAAATCGCTCGCGTCTTCGATCTGCATCGGCTCGGGCGGCTCGGTGGGCCGCGAGGGCCCGATCGTCCAGATCGGCTCATCGCTCGGATCGAGCGTCGGACAGTTGCTCAGGCTCAGGCCCGACCTGATAAAAGGACTCGTCGCATGCGGCGCGGCGGGCGGCATCTCCGCTACTTTCAACGCCCCGCTCGGCGGCGTGATTTTCGCGCTCGAAGTCATTCTCGGCAACTTCTCGGCAAACACGTTCGTCTCTCTCACGCTGGCTTCTTTCAGCGCTCTCGTGGTTGCGCTTCCGTTCTTCGGATCAAGCCCCGCGTTCAAAGTAACCCACTTCACTTTTCAGGGCGCAGAGGAAATCCCGCTCTATATCGCCATGGGAATTTTCGGCGCGGTTATCGCCCATTTCTATGTAAAGGCGCTGTACTTCACAGAAGATTTCTGGGACAGGATCAGGTTCCCCGAACAGTTCAAACCTGTTGTGGGCGGCCTCATCATAGGAAGCCTCGGTTTTTTCTACCCGCACATTTTCGGCGTCGGATACGAAACGATTGAAGGCGCGATGCTCAACCAGCTTCCGCTCGTTCTGCTAATATCTCTGGTGTTCCTTAAAATATTCGCCACCTCGATTACCATCGGCTCGGGCGGCTCGGGCGGCGTGTTCGCGCCAAGCCTCTTCATCGGCGCGATGCTCGGCGGAGCGTTCGGCAAACTGGTGGTCATCTATTTCCCGGATGTCGCAACCCCGGCGGGCGCTTATTCCCTTGTCGGCATGGGAACAATTTTCGCGGCAGCGGCACAGGCCCCCATCACAGCCGTCATCATTCTCTTCGAACTTACCGACGATTACCATCTCATCATGCCGATAATGCTGTCCTGCTCGATAAGTTACCTGCTTTACAGGCAATTCTCGAAAGAATCCATCTACACGATGAAACTCATCAGGCGCGGCGTACACCTGCACGGGGGACGCGACCTGAATGTGCTGCAGGACATCATGGTAAAGGACATTATGGGCAAAAAAGTCGAAATCGTGTCGGAGGAAATGCCGCTGCCCGGCCTGCAGAAACTGATCCAGTCAACCGAACACATGGGGTTCCCGGTGGTAAACGATAAAGGCGAGCTGTCCGGCATGGTGACTTTCGACGATTTTCATTACGTGGAAAACAATGCCGATCTCAATAATATGAAAGTTAAGGACATCTTCAAACACGATCATATAATTGTGACGTATCCGGATGAAACCCTCGACGATGTGGTTCACAAGCTGGGTCTTCGCCATGTGGGCAGGCTGCCGGTTGTGGATCGCAACAACCCCAAACGCCTGCTCGGTCTCATCACCAGAACCGACATAGTGAACGCCTATTCCAAGTACCAGGCTTTCGGAAAATATTCCTGAAAAATAGAGCGGGGCGGTTGATTCATGCACAGAGCAAAGCTTGTGCATGTCACCCGCGCAGCAGGACATGTGTTATCGCGATTTTCCGGATTTCTCTGTGAGAAACCCGGATTAAATCCTATTCCGGGGCGAAATACCCGTTTTCCGAGACATCCCGATTCTCGAACCTACAACAGCCGGACTTTTCATGAAAACGACACTTATAAATGACTCCTGATATTCAACAACAAAAACATTAATACAAAACACAAAGTGAGTAAGCACTTACAAACTTTTCATGTTGTTGCTCTAATATGTGAAAAGTTTTGCACACTACGGAGTTTGGAATTATATTCCAAATATTATTTTTAGTACTGTTTGCGCGAAATTTGCCCTCAAGCTACTAACCAATTGCGTAATGGCACTATTATTGCAACACTTTGATGGGCTTTAGTGTGTAAAATATGCTTTATAATGCGATTTATTGAGTTTTTAAAGATGCTCATATAAACATATTATTAAACTTTTGTCTTTTTTTGTTGTTTTTAAGATTTTTTATCACGGCGGTGACTACATGCCGAAAGGCATGCTCCGAGGAGCCGTCGTGGTTACCTCAATTTCGGGCCTGCGGCAATAGCTGCAGGCCTACTCAATTTGGAACTCAGGATTGAATAACCAGCATGTTTTGTTCAATCCGTTTTACCACAAAAAGCATTAGTAAGGGGCCTAATTATCTATAACGGCCCATCTTGTGATCATCTTTTACGGTATATTGAATAATGTGATTAACATGCCCCCCCATAAAAAGCTTTTTGATACCTGCCCGGAAATATTTCTCCCACGACCGTCCTGCTCTCCCTGTATTCCCGATCTCCGAGGCTGATGAAAATCCCCGCTTTGTCATTCTGATGAAGTGCAGCAACCGAAGAATCTCTGTAACAAACTCCAAAAAGCGAGATCCTTCACTGCGTTCATTATGACAAACTAAGCACGATATTTTTTAAACAGCATCCTCTGTGGAAATGACGCCTGATAGTGGTGATAGCATGCGGACTAACAGTCCGCACAGTCGGGATTGCCGCGTCGCTCGCCGGGCGACAGGCCCGGCTCCACTCCTCGCAATGACAGAACAGTTAACACTATAGTGATTCTCAAAAATAAACTTGAATACATGCACAAAGGAAATAGCTTTGT
>DAOSYA010000025.1:0-37052 GCA_035380865.1 bacterium | reverse complement strand
CGTCTCGCGATGTGCCGCAGTTTTTTCCGTTTTTTCTGTCACTACCTAATCGCCGCTCTTTTGTGCGGTCTCCGTTGATCCCACTTAAAAAATTTTTCATTGGGCTCGAAACCAAACTTCCGTTTTCGGACTTACGAATTTTGTCAGCCCCTTCCGGCACACATCCGTTGCCTGATTTTTCGGGATCGTTCCCGCTTCCATGCGGACCGCCGTCGCTTCCGTCAGAATCGTGTTCGTAGCGGTCCATTTCAAATCCGGTCGGCAGCGTATAGTGAATTTCGTACCATTCCGGGTCGATGATAATTTTCTCGATAAACACCTGCAACAAATCCTTCTGCTTTTCAAAAGGCAATTCATCATACAAAGACCGCAGCCTTTTGAAATCCACTTTGAGAAGCGCTTCGAGACCACTCTCTTTTCTGACTTCACATATCGATATTTCGTTCTGTAGATTTTTTATCTCGAGTTTGATCTCTTCAATCCTGCCCCGGTGTCTTTTCAGTCGTGATTTCAGCTCTTCGGGAGTAAGAGCGCCGGATTCAAAAGCGTCATAATACTTCTGCAAAGTGCCGTCGATCTTTTTCTGCTCGGCTTTCAGGGTTTCGATTTGCTTTTTACGCTCCTCGACGGCCTGTATTATCTCGTCTGCCTCGTTCCGGACTCGCTCCATGATATTGGTTTCACACAGGATTCTCTCGAAGAGCCGGTTAACAATTATTTCGTCAAACCATTCCCTTTTCAGTGTGATATTATCTCGCTTCTCATTGTATCGGTTCTGCTTGGAACAAATATATTGAGAATATGAGTAAACTTTGTCTTTCACTTTCTTTTTCGGAGTACGCCCGAAATATGCGTTGCCGCAGATGCCGCATTTGATGAGTCCGCTGAGTAGGTACTGAGAATTTTTCGACAACGATGCGGAAATGTCATTCTGTTTGAGTCGTAGCTGGACTTTATCAAACAATTCACGCGGCACTATCGGTTCGATTGCCCCGTCACATCTGACCCATTCATCCTCTGGCTTCATATCGGATGAGCCACCGTTACGCCCCATCTTCCGTTTCACTTCTTTGTTGTAAACAATGTTTCCAATGTATATTTCGTTGCGCAACATCCTGGAAAACGAAGCGGCGCGCCATTTGTTCCCCCAGGTTGTTTTGATGTCTCTGTCATTCAGCCATCGGCAGATGGATTTGTATCCATGGCCGTCGGCATACATTTCGAAGATTTTCTTTGCAATCGGTGCCGTGTCTGGGTCCGGCTCCCATCGGATATGCCGCTTCCCATTTTCAAGAACCTCTTTCCTTCGGAGCCCGAACGGCGGTTTCCCTCCCGTGGAGTAACCGTTGCGGGCCAGGTGAGATTTCGACCTTTCAACATCCTTCACATACTCGAGCCGTGAAAATTCGGCGACCGCCCGCAGGATTTCGATAATCAGTCTGCCCATTGAATCTTCCGTGTCGAACGGCTCCTTGTAATAGAAAATGGATATGCCCCGCTCGCGCAACTTTTCAGTGGCAATATACGATTCCATCTTGTTGCGTCCGAAACGCGAAACGGACCAGGTAATCACGAGGTCGAACGGCGGCGGCTTCTTCTGTGAATCCTTTACTAATTTCTGAAACTCAGGACGATTGAATGAGCCGCCGGATTTTACGTCCGTGTAGACGGCGTACACGGGTTTCCCGCGTCGCGCCGCCTCCTGTTTCAGCGTTTCTATCTGCGATTCTATGGATAGCCCGTGGTCAGCCTGCATCTGCGTGCTCACGCGTACGTAGATAGCGCATGGTTTTTGGTTTTCCTTTTTACTCATCTCCGGATTTACCTCCCTTCGTGTCAGGGGTGAGGTTACCTTCACATCCGCCATTAATGAAGTAATTCATGTAAAAAGAATGCATGTAATCATTAAGGGCTCTTTTCCATCTCCAATGCGGAGCGGCGAACAGCTTATTACCCTTATCGCTGAAGAATTCATTAAGCCGCTCGATGATGTATTTTCTGTTTGCCATCTGGATCATACCTTTCATATCAGGAATCAAAAACTCTGTGAACACACAGTTTTATCGCTTCATTCAGCCTCTAAACATAGCCAAAAGCGGCACATGAGGGATTTTCATCATAAGGATTAAAAACGTTTTCCGCGATAACGCATGTGCGGTGAAGAAGCTTCGACCAGGAAACGGTGCCTTGAATCATCGCGATTTCAAGCACTGAACCGGGATCGATTAGGAGAAAGTTGCCATCCTCTATAACTGTTTTCCTGATGCTTTTCCGATGTTCCTCAGGGAGGGAATCTATGATCTTTTGAATCATTTCCAGATCCGCTTCGATTGTGGTTCTTTTCGGTTGAATGCTGAATTCATCATAAATTCGGAGGTCCACATAATAAGTTCCTTCTTTCGAACTGATACTCGCGATTCCAGCACCCAACAGAACGGTCTTCATACCTACTTGTTTTTTCGTATAAATTTCAGACATTTTAACAGCCCCTTTCTTTTGGCATGGTTTTCATGCAACAACAGACAGGAATTACCAGAACTCTCCTTTCTATAGAATTTGTGTCCGAAGATTATTCCGGTATCGGTGTCGTTACCGGACTTTCAGTGCAAGCTCGTCGGAGGGTAGATATATCACTTTGCGCCCGTGTTTTTCTTTCACGATCAAACCAACGCTTACGAGATGGTCAAGCAGCGCCAGCCAGTCTGTCTTTCGTCCCACACGGTCAGCATGTGTCACTACTTTCTTTTCTGATAATTGACTGAAAATATGCTCTGCTGTTCTTTCAGAAAATGCAGGACATATTCTCGCGGCATTCATGAATGTGGTTTTTGATTCGGATGCATCATCATCTTCATCGGGCGCGGTATCATCAATATCTTTCCAGAACTTAATTTCGGTGGTAGAATCATGACCAGTCATTTCCATGAAATATGACGCAAGCATCAACATCTGTGCGTCTTCATGATTACCTGGAGAAAACTCACTCCGGAGATTCTTAAAAATCCTTCTTCGTGATCCATCCCAGTAATCCTTGTACAGATCATTCGCACCGACAATACGGTTTTTGAGATATCCGGGGACATCAAAAATAGTCATATCGCCATTATAGACAATAAGGTGTTTGCGGCTGTCGTCACGGGGAGTGCGAAGCATAGCCTGGCAAACCGCACGGTTCCGATTGTAGTTCAGCAGTTCCCCCAGGGTGATGCCGAGGCCGGTTACGGTGTTTATTGCCACCACATAGTCGAAGAAGTGATCGAAATTGGCCCGACCGTTGCCGTCCGCGACTGACAGGTGAAAATCCGGCAGGTTTTTTCCACGTGATCGAGAAGACCGGTAATTGTCGACAAACATGAAGCTGGAACGCTCGAGATGATTTCTCATTTCGGCAGGCGCCTGAGGGTGAAAAAGAAGTTCATCGCCGAGGAAACAGATCACGTTGTCATTCGAATCAAGCAGGTGTGCTTTGAATTTCATGCCGCCGGAGTGCCTTTTGTATGAATCGAACAGGGATTTCGCCATGTTCTTATTCTTTGCGAAGTAGTATAGGTTCAGATCGTCGTCTGACAGGTCTATGCAATAATTGAAAAACGTGAAAAAAGAATTATGATTCAAGGCCTTGGGTTTTGCCGGATTGTCGCGGCGGTTCCCTGAAAGCAAGATTTCTCCCATCCGATTATTGTGAAGGATGAGCGTGGCGAGGTTATGCATATTAACATCGGTGTTGAAATAATTGATTTCTCTCTCGTCCAATAACAGAGTCGCCGCTGCCATGCCGGGTGTAATGAAAGTCCCCGAAAGAAGTGCGTTGTTTTTAAGCCTCACATTCATAACCGTGTTTTCGAACTGTTCCCGGTCAAGGTAACTCAGGACGATTCTGCATGCTGCTTCCGTTTCAGAGGTTCTTGGTATGTGGCGCAAGAGAGCGCCAGAGTTCGGAGCGTTCTCGCAGAATTCAAGAAAAGACAGAAACATATTGATATTGTTCCTGTATGCCGGGTCGGCCTGGCGATAATGACGATAACTTTCCTTACTGGTATAAATGCTGGAAACCGAGAAGCGAAACTTCCCATTCTCTGAATCAGATGGTGGTTCCTCATCGAATTGAAGTTCTTCAGTTTCGATAAGGACCTTTTTCAGCTTCACGGAAGGATACCTGGTGATCTCATTGGCGAACCCGAATATGGGGCCGGTTTCAATGACATCATGGACACTGGAAGGAGCGGAACACAACAGGGCATTTTCCCGCCTCAAGTGTTCTTCGACAGTTATTTTCTTTTCATGTGATCTGAAATAATGTTTTGCTGGCTTCAGTAGGTGTTCGATCCGCTCGATGTTTTCGTTCACTGCATCCAGATCGAAAATGTCATTTCTTATTACGCCTCTCGACATTTCCTCGCGGACTGCCATGGCCGCATCTTTGAGGGAATTTATGAAATCACCAGGATCGTTAAATGCACTCTGATTGAAAGCCCGTTGCTTCGGCTCCATATCACCGTCACAGAAATGCGAACTGTATGACAGTTTGCACTGCCCACACCTGGGCTTCCGACAGAACCGCATCCAGTTCGTACTGGATGTCCTGGGAAGCGCCACCGTAAGAGAACGGCGGCATCGGTTCATGAGCTGGTCGGCAAACAGGTCCGCTTCGTCGATGAAAATATTTGAGCGCAGGGGCTCTATGGCCTGGCGCAGATTTCTGTCGATGAGAAAAACAAATGGAGCCACAACGACGTGAGCGCGGGAAGCGAGCATCATTGAAAGTGTTCGAAGACAAATGCTGTGCTTTCCGAGCGCATTGTTTATATGAGCAACCAGCGTTTTCATTTTCTCAACGCTGAAAACGCCCGTTTCACGAGTGATAAACTCCGATATGTAATCGGGATGTTTTTTGTTAAATGCGGAAATGCCCATTCGACACGAAGCGCATGGCCGGATCATCTCGAAGAAATCAGCGCATGAAATTTCGTTCTTCCCCATCAGATGTACAAGGATAGAACTGCCGTTCTTCCCCATTCTTGATGCCATATCCACTGCCTCAGCGCATGTGGTATGGTCAGGCTCAAGTATGAGAGAGCTTTTCCCATCTTCAGCAAGATCAAGTGCTGTTGAAACGGCCTGATAGGTTTTTCCACTCGCCATCGGTGCTTCAACAAGATTAACTTTGAGAAAACCGCGCTCTATGAATTCCGTCCTGAATATGTCGTCCAGGGCTGACTCCAGGGATTTTCTTGCCCCGTCCCGAAACTCCTGAAACGACGGAGAGTTGTTCTCATCGAAAAAAGCTATTTGGTGATTGCGATAGCAACTGGCCGGGTTGCACCACTCCTGGCATTTGGCGCATGAGATTTCGTTATAATCATTCCAGATATCGCCCCGAAGCATGTAGCCGGTATCATTTCTCTGGCTTTCGGATCGAGTGTCAGCGAATACAATGTCACCGAAGTATTTTTCAAAGAAGAACGGGCTGTCCATGAAAACGCGAATGATTTCTTCCTCGGTGGAGCCCGCGGCACGGAGTTCGGTTACGAGTTTTACGCGCCCGTTGAATCCGATTGAGCCGCCGGATTGAATGAGTGCTGATAGCGCCTCAACACATGGGATTTGAACCGGCACTCCGAGGTCTCGAAGATAAGTGGCGATGTTTTTACGCCAGTTTTTGTTTCGCATGTTTGTGCGCTGCATTTTACGGGATGGATCGAAATGCACCGTTCGAGGAATATCTTTTGTGATTCCTGCTACGATATCATGAGTTTCCGGGCATTCAGGGCAATCGAAAGACAGGCTGCCAAGATCTCGTTGGTATTTCGCATATTTCATTATCTGACCGACATCGCAACTGAACAATTCCGAGATTGTGAGAGGCACATTGTATAACCCGGTAGACGGATGTACGGAACCTGGGATGCGAAGGGGCCTGTCGTGGTTATAAAGGTTCATGTCAACCGCGTCCCGGTACTCCTCGGACATTTTCTTAAGTATGTGTCCGGCGATTCTTTCATAGATAACATTCAATTCCACGCAGTCGGGAACACCAAAAATATTCTGCGGAATCGACAGGTAAATACTTTTCCCGCCGTTGTAAGAAGGCTTTACGGCGGTATGGGGTATCTTCAGGTGTTTTTCTATGGTTTCAACGCAGTTCCTTGCGGCGGATAGTGATGCACCCACACTCTTCTCATGATTTCCCGTCTCAGATTCGAGTTCTATTATGAAATCACCGGATTTCGGGCAGAAACGTGTAACATGCTTATCGGGCAGGCGATCACAGAGATATGCATATGTGGAACGATAGACATCGGTATCAGAATATTTCTCTCGGAACGCCTGCAAGGCGCCCATATCATCGGCTTCAATAAACACATGTCTCCGAATGCCCTTTTTAGACTTGAAGCCCCGGGAAAGTTCAACGTATCTTTTGAGCTTTTCTGGAGGCAGTTTTTCATTGTTGATAATTGCTGCCGAGATATTCTGGGCAGCTTTGCGCGAAACTTCAGTGACCGGCGATTGAAAGACCAGTTTGAACTGCTCAGGGGTAAAAAGAAAACGCAACCTCTGAAAAGCGCTGTCGAGTTTCTTGATATAATGACCGGTGTCTTCCGGCAAAAGGCGGGTATGGTAGTGGAAATCAAATTCTATGCCTGTATCGTCTAATGCATCTGCTTCGCTTATGTGATAGTACCCGACAGGTGAGCCGAGCCTGAAAACTCTGTCACCTTCATATCGAAGCAATTTTTCGTAAAGGGGTATTTTCCCGCCGCCGTTTTCTGTCGCTTCCTGATATGCTTTCCTCTCCATTGTGACATTTTCGAACAGAACGAATTCAGATACCGGTAATCTCCTTGCTTTGAGCATATCTCGGAAATCAGCGACACTGTCATGCAACTGGCCAAGGTCATCGTTGAGAATGGTATGTGCCGCTGACCTCAGGATATCTCTAATAAATTTCTCGTCACCCCGGTTGCCGAGCAGTCCACCCGTTATTCTCACTGTTCCTTCATCTGACAGCAGAGCGTAATTCTTTTTCTTCAGGCTCAGCATCGACGGCCAGATGCCTTCAATACTGATTTCGGCATACCCAGGGAGAGTTTCATTTACCGCATCGCGGATGTGGGATAGCGTAGCGCCTGTATCGTCACCATTTCCGCCAGGAAGCGAGAAATAGCAGCCGTCCGTATCGGCCTGTATTGGCTGGCAGTCTTCTTTCTCAAGGGCCGCAATGATCGATTTCATGAATTCCCGCCCCTTCGCTGTTACTTCAGCGGCGACATTGAAATCGGCGAAATGCGAATATCGATGACCGAGCATTCCGTAGGCGGCATTGCAAAGTAGTTTGAGAGATTTCTGTAAATTGTCGTTTCGAATCTTTTCTGACCCTTCGGAAACACTCTTTTTACTCCGGGCATCCTTTCTCAACTTCACGAGTTCTTCGAGCATGGGCAGGAATACGCCGAGACTATCTGATTCCGGGGATATCTTTTCTCCGAGAATAATCGACGGATACTGTGAAACGACATCCACCTTCGCGACGTTGTCGCATTTGCCGGTTACGAATATTTCGTTGTATCCACCTTCAAATGGATTCGATTCAGGGGGAACGGGGATTGCTTGGCGGGAATGTATGTATTCGCGCATCATCATTAATTCGATTTTTCTTGCCTGGCCGGAATTGCTCATTTTACCGAGCGGCACAGGAACCATCTGTGATTGATAGAAATCCGCAGGAAGAACCGTTTCCGAAATTACAGAAATCGCTTCCAATTGATTTTCTGTCTCGCTCACAATTTTGTTCCAGTCAAATCCCCAATTGTGGGCTGAGTACCAGTCCCTGCCGGTTTCGAACTGCTTTTCTCCAACAACATCATTCGCCACGGCGCACGCATCGTAATTGTCCGTGTCCGGTTCGACCCGACCCGTTTTATCTGCAAGCGACAATGTATCAACCAGGTGCCTGCCAGGTGCATGGTAATTAACAAACAGGACGCGCTTCCCATGAACCGTTCGAATTGATTTGAAAGATTCTACCTCATGGAAATCACGGCCCAGCCTGAAGCTGATCTTATGGCGACGGCATTTTGCATATAAGAGAGGCAGTATGCTTACAAACAGATCGTGTCCTTCGATGACATCCGGGTCCCGTTCAGAAACAGCCTTCATCACTTCATTCAGCATATCCTCTTCCAGCGTTTCACCGGCATGCATAGTGCGGTGCCAGCCGGTGTTATCAGATAGAGAAATGCAAAGTATCCTGTTGTCCGGATGGGAGGCTCTGGTATATTCCAGCTCACAGGGCGTAGCCACAGTGACGGCAATCTGCATCCGCCTCAATTCAGAAAAATCCATTCCTTTGAACTGGCCGATCCCACTCTCGACAAGGAACTGCGTCTCGCGATCCGCAATAAACAGTATATCGGGTATTCTGAACACTTCTTTCGTGCTGAACTTGGTTCCATTAATCCTGTTGTAATTGGCAACCACGGTTTTCAGCGATCGCCACAATTCACTCCCTGACCGGAAGTAATATGCGTGCCGGAAATGCCCCGGACCGTCGAATTCCTGGTATTCGAGGGAATCATCTATTCCATCCGCATACCTTACATCTGACAGGATAAAAAAATAACGGCAGGGAAACAGCCGCTTCATCACGGTGTCTCCCTGCCGTATATATGTCGTTGCAGATTTCCCGCTGATTGTGAATCCAACTACTTTCTGGAGAGGGTTCGCTCCGTAAATGATCCGGTCAGTTTCAGCGGGCAATACTATATTCTTTGTTTTGGTTTCGTTCATGGTTCACGCACTTTCCAGGAGTTTTTTCAGCGCAGTTTCAGTGACTCTTCAATCGCACTTCTAATTTCTTCATGACAGGCTGCATTTATCGGCTTAGAAATACTTGCTGCGCTCATTCTTCATTTGCGAGGGCTTTCGCGCGGGAAATGTTACCACGACACGCCCGGCGCTGTTTTTTCTCACAGCGATATCGCCAATGAACAGTTTCCCGTTCAGTACCATCGACGCCCAGGCGATGATTCCATCATGCCTGCCGTTTTCGAACCTGATGTTGATTTCAGAAATGTCAAATGCAGTATCATTCATTCTTCATACCTCCGTCTGTAAAAATTCCCATTTACTCGTTACCTACCGGAAAAAAGTCAAAATGGTCGAAAAAATTAAAAATAATTCTGAAGTGCTGTTTTCGAGAGCCACTGAAATTGTGTATCAACGACAAAACCCTCTATAAGGTAAAAGGGGTATATCAGAGGGTAAAGGGGACAAATTTTTCAAAATAAATTTATAAATCAGGTCAATGCTTTAATTGAACGCGGCCTGACTACAGGGCGCAACCCTGTACTTTATATAAGATGATTATCCGTCATTTCTTAAGTGGATATTTATTAATTTTTGTCCAGGACAGGCTTTTTCAAGTCTTTTTTTTAGCGTGAAAGAATTGTAGAAATCCACGGTTTTCTGGTGTTTCTCTAATTGAAAGATATCTCTGAATCAGTAGAAAACGAACAAACCTCCTACTTGTTATATACGACAAAGGGATCGAAAATTCCGGTGGTTTTGAAAAAAAATTTTTCTGAGGGGTACCGAACCATCTCCATAAACGACATGACCCTCTATATATAAAAGGCCTGATTTTCGGCCAAATGGGACAAAATGCGAAAAAAATATTTTTCAGGTCCGTGATCCTCCATATTGGTTGATGCGGAGAATATGCTCCTATCTATTAAAGGCCCTTTTGGGGTGGCTTGAGGCGACAGGGTGTGAAAAAAATTTCATGATCAGTATTGCCGGTATTGATTCTTACCGGATTGGGCATCCAATTGAGTACTGAAAAACTATCCCCCAATATATATATGGGCATTTTTCGGCCATTTCTCTGAAGGGAATTTAAGAAAGTTTGGCCGAAAAACCGGTCTTTGGGCTGTTAAATGATGAAATCTCCTTTTGAAATCTATGATTTTCGGCGAAAAAACTTTTTTTCGATGTGCCCCCTGAATTTGCGATAAATCCGACCTGAAGCCGGGAGCAGGAAATTCCCCTTTATTAGCAACATACGCACGATTCGCCGAAAATTGTTATGGAAGTGAAATTAATTTTACTTCCGACCGATTTCCATGACATCTTCAGATGAAACCATGCGCTTTGGGTAATTCATTACCCGTTTCTGGCGACATGTCGTGAAAGTTCGTTATTGTGCTCAATAATGCGCGGGAAGTGGTTCCCAAACGTGTCGTTATCCTAATATATTAATGGGATAATAACATGTTTGGGAACCACATAGAATGATAGCTTTCCGGTTCCCAGACTTCTGAAAACGTCTTATTTGGTGGAGTAACGACCATTCTGGGAACCTCATAGAAGCTGTCGAGAAAAAATGTCCCCTATATATATAAGGTCATTTTCGGGGCAAAACGAAACCCAAATTTCAAATTAAGTCGGAATTTGGGTGCAAAATACACATTTCATTGCGAGGCACCCGGTATTTACCATTACGAATAAGCTGAAAAGGGCAAAAATCTTCTTTTTTCGCCATCGCCCCAAATTCCCGCAACCTCATGAACGTATAAGAAATCAATGGAAAAAGCATTGCGTTTTAATAGAAAGTTATTTGTATGGAATGAATCGCTATCCGAACATTAAAAAAACCGCAAAATTTATCTTTTCTCCGCTCCACCCAAAGTTCCAATACCCTCATGCAGCACCACAGTTACACCGTGGTAAAACCCGATTTTACCACGAAACAGACACTGTGCTCATGGGTGGAATTTAACCACGGTAAACAAGCATGGAAATAAATTAATTAATTTCCGCACTCTTATGAGTAGTAATGAAGAAACAGGTCTATACCGCTGGTGCAAAACACTGGGTTGCCTGCTTCACTCCTGTCACGATTATTTGATTTGTGTGGAACAGAAGGATATAAAATTAATCAGATGTCCTGATCCCATGGCCCGGATGCGACCCATTTTGTGGGATCCGGTGTTTCTTGTGCTATTGATGAAATGATTGGTTTTAGAAATTCTTTAATGGCGCTCACTATTATTTCGAATGATTCCGGAACAGAATCTTGTTGCAGACGTTTACGGAAAGCGGTCCATTGTGCCTGTTTATCATTTGCAAAATCAAGAGAGAAAGCTACAATGTCCACGGCATAATCAGTACCACGTTTTTCAAAGGTCTTTCGGATAGCTTCTGCCAGCTTTTTCCCATTGAAATCAAATTGACGGGACAAGAGCCAGATATCATAAAAATCCTTCATTCTGCTGTTCAGTACGCCGAGCTTGACCATGGCCTCGAATTTCTCTGCTATCGCGCTTTCACGGCTGTAGCACATGATAGTGGGCGCTGGGAAATCCAGCAATGTAGGAAGATCGGCCTTTTCAGGTTCGGGAAATATTGCGTCGCCGAAACCAATGTCTATTTGCATATTGATCCTGGCTGTATCAAGATTCCCCTGAAATCGCACCCTGATCCCTTCATATTCAGCAGCCTCAGTGATTTGCTCGGTTTGAATAGACTCCGGATCGAAGAACAATCCATCTGGAGTCACGTCAACAGCGATAATCTCTCGAATTTGAGCTACGATAGCAGCGGCGTCACGATCTGTTTTCCCAAGCAAGTCGATGTCCATAGTTGGGCGGAATTGTGGGGCGTTCCATACCCTGAGCATCAGAGCCCCTTTGAGAATATACCGATCTGAGTGGGATGATTTAGAAAGCCGGTAAAGAAACCTTTCCATAGCGTAATACTGGAGCAATTCATTAAATGGGCGATTGTCGTTTCTGGCTCGGTTCAGGATTTTCTGTCGTACGGAGGCGGGAATATTCTTTTTCCCTTTCTGGCTCATACCATTGCCTCCAGGTATGGTTTCATCACTTTTTCGACGCGGCAAATCCGTGAATATTTGAGAAGATCATTGAGGTTGAAAGGATTCCTTGTTCTATACAGCTTCAGTGCTTCCAGTGCTACATCCATGCCGATTTTGTTCCGGAATTTAAAACAATCTGCCAGGGTTTTCTCCGGAGAATAGATGCGAACTTTTGTTCCGTCAATTTGGTGTTCTTCAATTCCGGTACCGAGTGCTTCATCTGAAAATTTGTACGTGCGTATCGGAGGGTGATCAAGAGTTGGATATCGGCCTCCCTGGGGAATCGCAACTGAAACTTCGTGTGGTATTTGAGTAGTGATTTCATGATATGCCAGTGCAGACACGAGGCAGATAACAACATTGGGAAAACGAAGGGCCACCGTGACAAGATCAGGATCGCTGATTTCAGGCAGTTCCACCAGCCGGTAGACCCCTCTGCTTACTTGCTTGATAATTCCTTTATCCCTCATGGAATACAGCATATAACGCGAAAGGCCGTTTGACAGGGCCTCGCTCATTCGCATTTGCCCACCATGCTCGCGAAAGATGTCCTCTGCTTTTTTTTTCATAACAAACACCAGACAAAACGTCACTACTTATTTTTATCTAGTGACAATATGTCTGATTTCTACGAATAAATCAAGTATTAGGAATGAAATGAATGCTGTCTTTTGATAATAGACAGAGGAAAACGAAGAAAAAACTTCAGATAATACGGTGGTTTTTAGATGTGCGCTTTCAGAAATAGCGATAAAACCAAGCGTTTTTGTTTCGGGATGTGGCGCGACTTCAGATAATACGCATTATCTGAAGTTCAATGGAAGCGAATGTGGGACATAAAATTAGTTCCATGTCCCTTGAAGTCTTTGGATAGATGATTGACCGGGTGAAAACTTTCCACAACAAAAAAGAGATCGGGGAGCGGTCTCGATTCTGGGGGGACAGGTACCGGCTCATGTGAGATAGGCGTCCCCGGTGTGTCTGGAGTGTTCCGTGCCTACCCGGGTTCCAGTTTGAAATCCTCCAGAGCCTCGGCGATCTTTATATCCCCCTCGATTTCTCTTATGATGTCGCGGTGTTTGAAATGCTTATTGACGGTGTCCCCGTCCACTTTCGACACAAGAATGTAATCGGTTGTCCATGATTTGCCGTCCATCCAGCCGCCGATACAGACCGACTCTTTCATACATCCCATCCCCATGTGTGAGGCCTTCAAACTCTCGAACGAATCACCGCGTTCTACATACCTGTAAAGGAATCGCTTTGCAAGGTCTCTGGCAGCAACAGCAAGTTCGTATGAAATTTTGTCCGATGATTCCATACGGTGCTGCTTTCACAAGCACTCCAGCGCTTCTTGGAACCGCTCGTCGTTGATGTGGGTGTAAATCTGCGTGGTTTCGAGGTTCTTGTGATCGAGCGCGCGCTGCACGACGAGCAGGTCGTTGCATTTCGCAAACAGGCTCGTGGCGAAGGTATGCCGCAGCCCATGCGGCGAGAGTTTTTTGCCGATGCCCGCCTCCTTCAGCCAGTAATCCAGCCGGAACGCGATCTGGCGCGGTGAAATCCGCTTTTCCCTGTTGCTGAGAAACAGCGCCTGAGAATCAGCAGGTGACTTCCTGCGTTCCGCCAGGTACTTTTTTATCGTCTGCCGGATGGCGGTATTCAGGAATTTCGCCACTTGCCGGTCACCCTTGCTGTGCCGGATAATGAGTCGCTTCTCGTCCAGCCGGATGTCGTCCACGTCCAGGTTGACGAGTTCCTGGAGCCGGATACCGGTTTTGAGGAACAATTCGAAAATCGCCGCATCGCGCCGCGCTGTTCCGCCGGTGCGGGTCTGGATGGTCTTCAGCAGCCGTTTCGATTCTGCCTCCGTGAGATAGGTCGGCGGTTTGCGTTCCGTGCGCGTTGTCTTCAATCCTGCCGCGAGATTCGTCTCGATGTGCCCATTCGCATAAAGCCATGAGAAAAACGCGCGGAGAGCGCACCTGGTGCGATTGACCGATATCTTCGCTTTGGGCTGCCCGGACGGCGTCTGGCTGGCGAGCGGCGAAGTGAGAAAATCGTTCAGAGCTTCGGGCGTGATGCCGGAAACCGCCAAGCAGACGTCGCGGTCAGAAAAGAATCGTTCCATCTGCCCGAGGTCCCGGAGGTAGGACGACACCGTATGAGGCGAGCGCCCGTCCGCGCGGAGCTTAGTTTCAAAAAGCTCAATCGCCCTGCGCAGCGTCAGCGGACTGGTTGTCACCGGAGTCGTCGGCATCCTGTTTCGCTCCTCCCTTCATCTCGGATTTCGGAACCGGCACGTCGGCGATGTGTCCGGCCTCGGCGGCCCAGACCAGCATCATCCGGAACACGCGCTTGCCCTGGGTAATCGTGATTTCGCTCTTCTCTTTCCCGTTCGGTTTCTTCGTCATCGCGTCGGACTTGAAGAACTGTCCCACCAGCGCGGGTGTGAGTTTGCCGAGCTGCTTATCGGCCTTGAAAAATGTGACCGCGTTTTCGAGGCACCGCCCGTAGACCGCCACCGTGCGCTCGTTCTTTCCCGCTTCCTTCAGGTGTTCGAGGAATTCGGGGATTGCCCTTTCCAGTGTGATCTCACCGGTTTTCGCTTTCTTTTTCGCCATGATTGTTACCTTCCTTTCCCTGTTGGGTTATTGGTTTCCGGTCTGTCGTCCGGTTTACAGAAATGAAAAGCTTGGATCACCTCCTTCCTTAAAGGCTTTGTTTCAGTCTTCTATGACGAGATCGGCATATAGCGGATCGCAGGTTATCCAGGAGACGCGCCCATCAGGATGGATCGGTCTTACCTCGACGCGATCCGTGGGCGCGACGCCACCAGCTTCCGCGATCTCCTTGTCCGTCTTCAGGTAAATGTGTTCGTCCGGGTCGTCCGAGCCGCCGGAAATCATCGCCGCGACGATGACCACGCGATCCAGATTCTGTTCATTTCCGGTGTATCTGGCTATCCTTCCGATGATTTTCTTCATGTGTTTACCTCCGGTTTCTGTTTTACGCAGGTGACATCTTGGAGCCGGGGGCGCGAAAAGCCAAGCCATTTCAAAAGAAAGATGTGGGGTAATCAGAAAACACAAATTTCAAAGCTCGGAGGGGGTATCCGGGGCAAATCGCGCGGGGTGTTTTTCGCGCGGCCGGGGTGACGGATTTCTATGGAAAAGTAAGATTTAACTTTTCGATTGAGGAACGACAATCGTGTCGTCGAGGCGCCTGTGGGCGTAGGAGATAATCGTCAGGGCGTCGAGGGCGTCCTGCTTGTTGACGGCCCAGTGGATTTTCGGGCCGTGTGCTGTTACGTTTCGGAACGTGCCGAATATCCCTGTCAGGAGATTCGAGAATCCGCTCTGATCTGATTTCTCCGTATCGGTACTCAATGCGTTAAGCGCCAGTAGAGGATTCTTTAAGGAGAAGGCCGGTCGAACAAGCTCAGCGCCATCGCCTGTAAGCCCGGTTTTGTCGCGGATTTTCTGAGCCAGGCTTTTCGAGGCTTCCAGTACGCAGTGGAAGTAGTTCTGCTGGAGGTATTCCGCGCGGCAGAATTTGAGCACGTCCACATGGACCGACCGCCGCCGCAGTTCCGCCTGCAACTCATTCGCCCTCTGTTCCGCTTCGGACAGGGTCGAGGCTTTTGGCACGGTAACGGCTTCACCTTTTTCAGTGATCGAAATGCCGTAGAAAGCGAGATGGTAGTTAACCTGGGTGCGGAAACTTTCGAATTCTTCCGGCTTATCCCTGAAGCGTGATGGATGGAGAACCTTAGTGAAAAAACCGATCACGTTGTTCCCGCAATTATCCTGCCTCTGCCTTGCCCCCAGCGAGAGAAGCATTCTTTCCCATTTCGGGGTTCCGCCTGCTTCCTGGATATTACAGTCGCGCAACAGGAGAGTCAGTTCTTTATGTGTTGGGGAATCAGCAAGAATCCTGCACATGCTGTCCAGATCGGTCTCACTGATTCTCGGCAGCGGCGGCATTACAATTCACCATTGAATCTTTTCTGAGTACTGAAGATATAAAATCGTTTCATCATTTTTGAAAACCATGTAAGGATATCACCAAATTGCTTTAATAGATCGTTCGTATATTGAAGGAGATATCTCCTTCAAAGATGTATTCAGACTGTCAATTTCTCTTTCGGTTTGAAGATATGTAATCCAAACATTGGCTATCTTTCTCTGAACTTCATTTGGTGGAACAGGTATTTGGAATTTCTTTATTTTTGCTTCTTTCAGTCTGAGCCGACTTGTACTCGTTGTGCCTGTACTCAATCGTTCAATGTAATCCCATAAATCAGGTTGTGAAAAATATGCCCATAAATATCCAGGCTCAATCAATTCATTGTTTATGACAAAAACTGGGAATTCGTTAGAGAGGAAACAAGAATCCAACTCATCAGGAACTTCTCCAAAAGATCCTTTCCAAGCAAAAAGCCTGTTATAAACGAAATCCCCGGCTTTCACACGATACAGCTTTGATGCCTTTATTTCAGATCCCAATTTCCGATGCTTGATATACAAACCTTTTGCATACCAACTCATAGCTAATATTGGATATTCAACGTTTGGCTCAACAACAACATCTCTTTTGATCTGCTTTGCCAGCTTTTCAAATGGCATTAGCTTCCATGCGTTTCTTTTGGGGTTTTCTTCAATAACCTTCCACATATTGCGAATGTTCTCTACAGAATCATCAATGAAACGAATTTTTGCCTTCATTTCTTCATACAATAAGCCTGGCTTTGAGAAGCTATTATTTTCATTTGTTTTGGCATTGATGAAACTCAATGTGTAATTCTGGTCAATAATTTCTTGCTTATTGATAATCCATGCAGAGGCGTTTTCCTTTCTTTCATTCCACCACTTAATACATGGCGCTAATTCTTCATAAAGGAAAGGCTGGGATTTTGAATATGATTTGATATCATCTCTGACTTTAATCTCGTATACCCATATTTTTTCAGTAGCACGCCTAGTGTCGAAAAAAAGTATTGATGTACTACTCTTTGTATAAGGTTCAAAAACCCCTCTCGGAAGCCTCACTATTGTGTGTAAATTGAACTTTGACAAAAGCTCTTTTCTTATATTTAAAGCGGCTATACCTTCCTGTGATAAAATTCCGTCAGGTAGAACAACTGAAGCTCTTCCATTTTTTGGGGATTTGGTGAGTTTACGCATAATCAATTGCAGAAATAGAAGTGCGGTTTCAGTTGTTTGCATATCCACAGGAAAGTTGGAGAGTATGCCGCGCTCTTCCTCGCCGCCGAAGGGCGGGTTCGTGAGTATCACGTCCACGCGGTCGCGGTCCCCGATTTCCTTGAGGGGGAACCGCAGGCTGTTCAGCGGGTCTATGCGCGGGTATTCCAGCCCGTGCAGGAGAAGATTCATCTGTGCGAGAAGGTATGGAAGCGATTTCGCCTCGCCGCCGTAGATGCTGTTCGTTTGAAGGGTTTTCCTGTGCTCGACGGTTTTGCACTGTTTTTCGAGGTGGCGGTAGGCTTCCACGAGGAAACCGCCGGTGCCGCAGGCGGGGTCGAGAACGGTTTCGCCGAGACGCGGGTTCGTGACCTCGACCATGAAGCGGATGACCGGGCGCGGGGTGTAGAACTCGCCGGAATCGCCAGCGGCGTCGCGCATTTCCTTGAGCATGGACTCGTAGAGCATCCCGAGCGTGTGCATCTCTTCGGAGGAATGGAAATGGATGCCGCTGACCTTGTTCACGACGTCCCGGAGCAGATAGCCGTTTATCATGCGGTTGACGGTGCCCTTGAACACGGTGGCCACGACATCGCGGCGGTCGCCGCCGTTCGCGCCCTGGAGCGAGCGAAGATACGCGAAAAGCCCCGGGCCGCGGGAGCCGTCTGGCCGCACCGCCTCGTCGTTGTTGATGAAAGAGATCAACTCGTCGCCGGTCATGCCGTCTTCTTTTTCCGCCCAGTCGCGCCAGCGGTAAGGCGGCTCGATGGTGGGCCGGAACCTATTTCCGGCAACAGCGGATTCCTGCTCGCGTATCATCTCCATGTCGTCGAGAAATTTCAGGAACATGATCCAGGTGAGCATGGGGAGGCGGTCGAGATCGCCGTTGAGGCCCTTATCCTTGCGCATGATGTCACGTGCGGACTTCACGAGGCTGCCGAGCTGCTGCGCGGTTGTGAGAGGAACTGCTTTTTCAGATTTCTTTTTTGCCATATTTATTCACCGGAAAGGCATGACGCCCTATGCAACATAGAGCAATGTCTGTAGTTTTTCAACGGCCTCGCGTAGTTTGTCCGGGCCGCCGAAGAAGCCCGCGATCTCCATGACGTTGCCGTGATCCGAAATAGGCGGTACCTTGAGCGTATCTGGGATTTCGAACTGGGTGGTGCCGTGTTCGGCGTATTTTTCGAGCAATTCATCCAGCACGGCGCGGGCCTCCGGGCCGAACAGGTCGAAGAAGTCTTTTTTCTCCCTGCGTAGGCGGTCGGCGCGCTCGCGGCGGGTGCGGAGCGGCGCATTGAAAGCGATGTGGCAGAGCAGGTCAAACGGATCGGCATCCGGCTGGCCCGCAGCCTCGCGAAGTTCGTCGGTGTCCACGCCGCGCTCCTCGAGCATGGAAATGATCTCTGCGCGCTGCCGCGGATCGGACCATTTTTTCAGAAGTTCTGCGGACGACGGATAGAGGGTGCGTATTTTCTCACCGGCGTATTCCGTGTAACGCACGACGCGGAGCTGCCTGCCGTCGGGGTCGAGTTCATAGACCAGATGGGCGACAATCTCGACCTGGCCTCCATCGAAGTAAAACTTGCGTCGCTCGTGATCCTCATCTTCAGGCACGATAGTGTCCTGCGGGAGCGTTTCCTCCTCGATAACTTCCTCGGGGTCAACCACAACGGGTTCTTCCGTGACGTTGCCCTCGTCATCTACATGTTCCTCGGTGCTGATGGCGGGATCTCCGTCGAAGTCCGGGTCGGCGAACAGGTGAGTCGCGCTGCCGGTGTAATCGAGAATGCTGAAAAACAGTTTTCCGTAATCGTCGCGCACGCGGGTGCCGCGCCCGATCACCTGTTTGAACTCCGTCATCGATCTGATGATCTTCGCAAGAACGATATTTTTGCAGGTAGGCGCGTCAACACCGGTTGTGAGAAGCTGAGATGTTGTGAGGATCACGGGGGATTCGATTTCAAGTTCCTGGAAGCGCCCGAGGTGCCCGCGTCCGATGTTTCCCTCATCGGCGGTGACCCGGCAAACGTAATCCGGGCACTGACTGGTGATATCCGAGTTGAAATTGTTCAGTGCGCGGCGCATTTCGTCTGCGTGTTCCTGGTCCACGCAAAAAACAATTGTTTTCGCGTACCGATCTGTTTTCTTCATGAAATCCGAGAGGTGGCGTGCAATGGCCTCCGTGCGGGCGCGCAAGGCTACGACGCGCTCGAATTCCGGCGTGTGGTATTCCTCGTCCGGGATTTCACGGCCATACCGGTCAAGTTCATCGCGGCTCGGTCGCCAGCCAGCGGCATCCCAACTCGGGATAACCCTGTGAACGCGGTATGGAGCGAGGAATCCGTCGTCAATGCCCTGGCGCAAGCTGTATGTGTAGATCGGGTTTCCGAAGTAAGCGTAGGTGTCGCGGTTGTCGTCGCGCAGCGGTGTGGCGGTCATTCCGATCTGGAATGAGGGGGAGAAATATTCGAGAATCTCGCGCCAGTTGCTGTCGTCGCGGGCACTGCCACGGTGGCATTCGTCGACGATTATCAAATCGAAGAAATCCGGGCCGAATTCCCTATACAGTCCGGGGCGGCGCTCGTCGCGGGCGATGGCCTGATAAATCGCAAAATAAATCTCCCTGCTTTTTACCACTTCACCGTTTTCGATTTTGTGGCGGGCGTCGCCGAACGGTGCGAACATTTTATCCTTGGGATCGTCGATGAGGATATTGCGGTCGGAAAGATAAAGAATCTTCGGGCGGCGGTACTCGCCGGTGCGGTTCCAGCGCGCGTTCCAGAGTTTCCAGCATACCTGGAATGCAACGAATGTCTTGCCGGTGCCGGTAGCCATGGTGAGAAGAATGCGGCGCTTGCTCTGGAGAATCGACTGGACAGAGCGGTTTATGGCGATTTCCTGGTAATATCGCGCTGTTTTTTCAGGAAGATTGAAATAAGGCGTCAGGAGTTTCTGCGCCGTATCATCGTTCGTGATGTTCTGTGCGGCGCGAAGGCGGGACCATAGTTCTTCCGGCGGGTGAAAAGCATCAATCTCGGTCTCTTTGCCGGTCAGGTAATCGAACTCGATAATTCCTTTTCCGTTCGTGGAATATGCGAATTTCAGGCCGAGAATCTCGGCATATTCCTTGGCCTGCTGGAGCCCGTCTCCTGGAGATTTGTAATTCGCCTTGGCCTCTACAACAGCGATTGTGAAGTCCCTGGTAAATCGAAGGAGATAATCGGCCCGTTTGGGGTTCCTTCTTTTGACCCTGCTTCCGACAACGACGATACGACCATCCGTGAAAGTGCGCTGTTCCGTAAATGAATGCGGCTCAGAGTCCCAACCGGCCTGAACCAGCCTGGGAACTACGTATTTCGTACACGTGTCGGCTTCAGTAAGTTTTCTCATTTTCCAACCCATATCGGAATCAGATGACATTTTATAACATTTACCGACTGGAAGCCACGTTTTGATTAACAATGGCATGAGAATTATAAATGCGGTCATGAAAAATTGCTTTTATGATTCAAAATCGGCTTTTTAGTCTGCGCTATGGCTTAAATCCTTGAATTTCAAAGCTCGGAGGGGGTATCCGGGGCAAATCGCAATATGTGTTTTTCGCGCGGCTGGGATGTTGGATTTTCAAAACAGACTTGCTTCAGGGGAATTGCGTAGATACGGATTTCTTGCCTTCGCTTGACGTCATCGCTTAATGTCAGTTTCATTACAGGTGTTCCCCCTTCGTTTCATATCATATCTTAACGATATGGACATTAAGCGGGATATCTTTTTCAACACTCATAACTCCAACAGATTTTGAAGAACCACCGCGTGGGAACGTCGGACTGCCGGGGTTTATGATAAGCACTCCTTCATACTCTGTTATTGAAGGGATGTGAGTGTGCCCATACACAATGGCCTCGACATTATCGTTCCTAAAGGAAGACAGCACATTCTTGTTATTCTCGTGCGTGTCTCCCCAGCCGTGGATCAAACCGATGCGATGCCCTTTGATTTTCAGAACTCTCTTATGAGGGAGTTCCTCGGGATTATTGTATGTGTCGCAGTTTCCCATTACCGCTTTCAATGGAGCTATTGTTTCCAGTTCTTCAAGGACAGAAACAGCAATATGATCCCCGGCGCTGAGGAGCAGATCAATCTCTCCAAATGCCCGCTTCAATGTGTAAAGGGGCGTTTTCCCCGGCTTGGATACATGTATGTCTGATATCAAACCTACCCGCATCAATTCTCTGTTCCTTTGAAATACTCACATGTAGTTACCGTGCTGTCATTGCATTCCTCGGCGCATTTCGGCGACCTGGAGCACCGGCATATTCCCCTTGAATTATACAGGCACGTTCTCGTTTCTTCCATTTTTACCTCTTTGCTTTTGTCCTGGTTTTCTTTCATCGTCGCCTCTCTCGCGTCACAGTCCGTTTTCATTTCCGCATGATTCTTCTTTGATTGGGATCGATGACATTAAAATCATTTGTTTTTGTCTGCGAGGTCTTTTTACCCGCGTCCCAGACACAATTCGATAAGATGATGATTGGCAGGTAGGCAAGAAAGGACACCATATTGTCGGCAAGGGGCTTCCCTTTCAAGGCAAACAAATAATCATCCAGAAACATGTACGATAGGCACTACAGAAACAGCCCGAGAAAGACATACGCCTGCCAGGTCATTTTTCACCTCCCTGCATGGCTGTTCACTTCAGCCGAATATCTACTTCATCTACACTTTCGTGGGCTTGCAGTGTGGACATTCTTTATGTCCACAGTTTACGCAGACGCCCGTTTCAGGAACATTTTTTCTGCCACATTTACAGCATTGCCAACCGATTCTGTCCGGCATTTTCAATCCTCCTTTTTATGTAATTTATTATCCATCTAAGATTCTTTCAAATCGACGTTTCACAAACAGAGACTCGTTACGCTGTGATATTCTTTCAAACGGGAATAAAAGAGTTGTTGGTTATGGAGAAAAGTTGTTTATGAAACATTCAGCAAGTGCAAATTCTCAATGATGCCCTTCAGGATGACCTGCCTGTACTTCTCGTTCTCATTACCATTCAACATGTTCATTGCCTCGGCCACTTCACCGTCTCGGACCATGGCCTCAACAATCTTTTCAAGTGATTCAATCTTCTCTTTGTAATACGTTATTCCTTTCCATAATGGAATGGCTTCCTTTCGCCTGCTGTCTCTGGCAAGATATTCAACAATATTGCTTAATGCATACTCATAGTCGTAACGTATAAATACCCTGGGGAGTAAAAACAAAGACGGTTCGTATAAGCTGAACATGGCAAGTCTGGCTGTAATATGGGATAATGTCCTTGACCTTTCACATGGTTGAAGTTTTTCGGCAAGTGCCATTACACGATTAAAAGAGGCTCCGGAATCAGCATAGGAGCAAAGCATCATCATTATGGAAACATCGCAGTAGGACAATACTTTATCCTGTGCATCTTTTGACAGCATTGCATAATGAAGCGCTTCTTTAAACATGATTTCCGACTTGTCATATCTGTGTAACTTTGCGATATACGCGAAATGAGCTAATGTATCTGCAATATTAGCATTTCTGTTTGAGCACTCATCATCTGGAAACTCTTCGACGTCGATCACCGCATTGTACATCTGAATAAAATAATCAGTTCGATTCGCTTTAATGAATATTTGGCCGAGACGCGAATAAGCGCTTGTGCGCCACCACGGCGAAGGTATTAAAAAAACGGTTTCTATTGCCTGTTCGTATTTTCCCGCTTTCGCTCTTTGGCCGGCAGCATCGCTTAATACAAAACCCCTCGCTATATCCGACATGATGAGTCCTGCTTCGAGAAGCCCCTTTCCAAAATATTCGTCGCTTTTTGAATCCCCTTCTTCTTCAAGAGCATTTGCCAGATTAAAAAAACATTTCGCTTTATATCTATGATTATGAATACCGCTGATTACGGACAAAGCTTTTTCAATGTCTCGTTTTTTAGTATATTCATATGCGACAAAAGACTTTTCAGAGAGCATTCTCCAGGCGTCTTTATCACTCAAGGATCGGTACAATCTTATTTCCCCGGCTGACTTTGCTTGAAAATCTCCAGGAGATAATAAAGCCATCCATTCAGATTCTTCGATGAGCGCAAGAGCCTCTTCGAGGCGTCCAGCACGCACTATTGTGGTAACGATTCGCCCCATGGTTCGATTGAAAATATTTATCTTGTCCGGATGATTTGTGTCGAGTAATTTGCATGCCTGTTCAATTGCAGGCTGTTCCTGTCCGCACCTTGCAAGATCAGGAATGAGATAAGCAGACAATGGAAAACAGTCTTCATCCTCAAAGCCAGTACTTTCGAGCAGCCGTGACAATTCCCGTAACAGGTCGTGTAACTCCTGCTGGTTTATACATGGTTTCGATCCCTTTGAAGGCTCGTTGGTCGTCGTATTCAATTACCACAGCACCCCTTGAGTTATGGCTTTCTATGGTCCGGCGAATTAGCCAGACGCCTACCAATCTAAAACTCGTATAAATATCGCTGAAAAATCGCCCGCCGTACACATGATAAAAGTGTGTATATTTTATATGGACAACAATTTAAGGGGATATCTTTCATGAATTTCAAAATTCCTTGTGTGTTTTTCCACTTACAAGGTTTCATCATCTTCAGATAGCGATAAGTCATACTCTCTTAGTTGTGCTTTCACTTCATTTAGATTCTTGTCCCAAAAATTACGAAGTGAAATAAGTTTCGATTCATTGCATCTAATCAGGTCTCCAACCGTTCTTATGTTTGCCCTTTTGAGAACATTAAATTTTCGTACAGAGAAATCCAGATAATCAATAGGACAATTCAAATTGTCTCCGCTGGTTTTGAGTAGCGCTTCCTGTTGTTTCCGCTTTTCTTCATACTCCTGCTCTCTTTCCTTTTTTGCTTTACGACTTTAGTTCATAGCGATCTTTTGAATATCGAATACCACATCTGCAAAAACCTCGATGATTTGTTCGAGAGGCTTTGTTGAAAATACTTTCAAAATCCCTTTTTCATCTAATATGTTATCAACCCATTGGTAGTTTCTGTAATCTGCAATGATATGGAAATCCGGAACGAACCTTGCCTTTACCAATGACAGCAATACATAAAGACTCATCTGCAATGTGTCTGTGCGTGTTTCAAATCCAACACTTGATATAGCCCCTTGCTCCATTAATAGATCAAAGGTTTCTTGGCTGATATCGTTCAAGCAATAGTGCCTGTTTGGTCCATATTCACTTTCGTCCAAATATCTTTTCTCTTCTGGCAGGAAAAACACTTCACAAAGAACACCATCTCTATCATTATCAAAACAAAAATCTATCCCATTCACACAAATACCGGTGAACGTATCTTTCTTCATCTCTGTTGTTTCGAATCTTCCTTTCCCTTTTCTCGTAGAGTATGAATTGGCCCATTGCGGTGTGCTCTCATTAATCTTTATATCAAATATTCTTTCATTGCTGAGGATCAATTTTCTGGGAGCTTTATTCTCAAAACTAATAATAGATGAACGGGTTTTCTCATTCCTGTTGTAGTTGTCCAACCCTTCGCCTTGATAATCCCATTTTCTAATAACATCTGGTAAATCTTCTGCGAAAGAAATAAACTCACTTTGAAGAACCCTGTCTGGTTGCTTTCCAAAGAAAAGAATATCGCACCCCATATTGCACCCCTTACCATTATTCTAAATGAAGTTCATTTTTGATAATATATATCCAATGCAGATTACCTTGCAAGCCTATATATAATCTCAACTTCCAGTTTTATGACATCATTAGTTTTTTTTGTTTCGTTCGAAGTTGCTTTTCGCTTTCTCGATGGTGTCATGAAGCAGCTGTATCCTCATGACATCCGCTTCACCTCCGAAGCGTTCAACGTGAGCGGAATGAATTTCCAGTATATTGGAATAATTCAACAGAAAGAGAAAACTGTTCATACATCCGCCCCCTCAATTGTCTTGCGATATAAGAAAAGAACATCATTCATCACAGCTCTGATTCGATTTTCTTTTTCAACTTCTTCAGAAAAATCATAACTCACAGAGCCTTCAGTGTTGGCTGGATAAAATGCTTCAATGACGCTTTTATCATTGACCGGTTATATGAAAAAACCGTTTGATGTAACATCTAAGTGCAGCCACTCCCCTTCATCAATCCCAACGTCTTTAAGTGCTCCAACAGGGAAAACGATATCCCATCCTGTTTTTGTTTTTATAAGTTCTATAATCATCGTTCTTCCTCTATCCCACTATCCATCCTCAACTTTCGCTTGTCACTTTGCCTTGATCAGCTTTAATGCTGTAAGAGATGATCTCGTCGATTATCCCGTATTCCAGAGCTTCCTGAGCGGTCAGCCAGAAATCGAACGTCATGTCTTTCTTGATTTTGTCCTTATCCTGACCGGTGTGCTCGGCGAGAATATCGATCAAGCTGTGCTCGAGGGATTCCTGGAGCCGCGCGGCGACCTTCACGTCCTCGGTGCGGCCGCCAAGAGATGACCGCCATACCTGATGCAGCAGGATTCTCGAGTGCGGGGTTGCGTAGCGCTTCCCCTTGTCGCCTGAAGCCAGGAGCACAGCCGCCGCGCTCAGGGCTGTTCCGATGCAATATGTGGCCACCGGATTTGTCACGATTCGCATGACGTCGTAGATGGCGAGAGTCTCGAATACGCTGCCGCCTGGGCTGTTAATGTAGAGATTGATCTGACGTGTCGAGTCGGCGGCGTTGATAAGGAGAATCGCCTGCGTGACCTTGTTTGCCATCTCCTCGTCAATCGAGCTCGGGACGTAAATGATCCCGTTATCCATCAGTGTCTGATTTGAAATAGTCGCATCTGCCATTCTGAGCATCCTCCTTTATCGGATCGTTTTTACTGTGATTGGGTCGATATACATGTTGTTCATGAGCAGGGACGCATACCCGTGGAAGTTGGGCAGGTCAACGAAATCGCCGATCTGCATTCCACGGCTGAATGTGGCCGCGAGATACTTTGCATCCTCTATACCAACCCGGAAAGCGATTTTCCCGCCGACATTCCCGAAGATGGCCTCTCGCGCCCCGCGGTCGAGCTGCGAAATGTACTGGTTGGCGAGAATCAGCCCAAGGCCGTATTTTCTGGCCTCGGAGAGAATGGAGGTAAGATCGCGTTCCTCGCGCTTTGAATGAGAGAAATTCGCGGATGCCGACACGAAGTTCTGGAACTCGTCGATAACGAGGAAATAAGGACTGCGCCGCGCCGTGGGAATCCGGATTCTTTCTTTTGCCGCAAGATTGATCCGCATATTCACTATCGTTCCGATGGTATATGCAATGGTTTCCGGGACGATACCGATGGGCAGCCGAACGAGGATGATGTTCCCGTTCGCAAGCAGGTCGTCAAAGTTCAGATTGTCTCGTTCGCTACCGAGAAGCCTTTTTAGAGTTGGGTTGTCGCAGAAACGGTCCATCTTGGATGTGATATATGGCCAGATCGGGCCATCATTGCGGAGCTTGTCACCTTCATCGAACTCGTGCGTAAGTGTACTCCTCAGGTCCGCATCGGAGCTGTCACCTCTCGGAACTTTTGAAAGGACCCAGCATCGATAATCCTCATCCATGATGATACGATTGAAATCACTCATTGGGCGCATGGCCTCGACCAGGGTGCGAAGAGCCAGTCTGAAGTATTTTTCGAATATCGGCCCGGCCATCTCACTCGGGTCGATCATGCGGTAAATCATGCCGACCACTTCTTCGACGACCTGCATTTTCTGCTTCTCCGTGCCATCGTTCGCCAGCAGGTTGATGCAGAAGGGAAGGTTGTCGTTCTCGAAGTCGAGATAAACAACTCCGGACGGATTTGCGGCGCTGTATTCTCCCATACCGAGTGACTGTGTGTAGACAAACACATCCCTTGAAAGGTCTCCGTGAGGGTCAATAAGCGTGAAGCCCTGTTTCCTGTCGGCCATCGAAAAGCAGAGCCTCCGAAGAAGTGTGGTTTTTCCCGTCCCGGTCATGCCGCAGACATATAGATGTCGAAGGAGCTCCTCGGTTCTAAGATGAAGCTCCTTTTCACCTTTCCCTGTGAAACACTTGGAAAGAAGGAGCGCATTGGCGCGGCCCGAAAGAAGTGTTTCGGGAATCTTGAGCGTGCGAAGCCGTTCCACTTTCATTCCTGGAATGCCATTCTCTGCCGGTACCGGGAGTTTGAACAGACGCACGAATTGCTGTGAGGTCACGATGTTTTGAAGTTTTACCCGTATTCTGTGCGATCCGTTTTCTCCGATTTCGGATATGATCGGCTCCTGCTGAAAAGTGTCTGCGTGCTCGGCTTCGATGGTCTCTGTTGTGTAAGAGACAGAGCCGATGAAATCCTTCACAAAGCACATCGGACCAGCGCCGGGGGTGTTCTGGTCCATATTGAGGAAATACCTGGCGCGCATCAGCTTGCCCCTGCAGGCAGTGTCGAGAAGGGAAAGAACGTACTTCTTTCCGTCCTCGTCAAGCTCGGGTTGATTCTTCCTCGATCCATTAGGCTGAATGAGTCCAACAGGCATGGTGGTAAAATTGGTTGTTTTAACGACCCGTTCGAGGGCTTCCAGCTTTTCTCTTTCCGCTCTTGTAGGAACGACCTTCTCATAAAGAATGTCGAGAACACACGGCTCCATGCGGTTCATGAATATTCCGATCAGGTCGTCCATGTGGCCGGTCCCGTTTACTTCTGACGCATATCTTGAATAGTTCAGCATCCATGAGCCGTTCACGGGAAGATGCTGTTCTCCGATGACGATTTCCTTTCTGACGGTCATTTCTTTTCTTGAAACACATGATTTCAGGCCGTTCGCGTCCATGACCGGCAGGAACTTATGCATATAATGGAGACGGAGAATATCCCTGAGCTGATAGGCGAGCGTATTGGCAAGATCAGTCGCCGATTCCTTTGTCTCGCCTTTTACAGATGAGAAGAGAATGATGGAAAACCGGTTGGCTTCGGTATCGAAGAAAAACCGATGCTTGAAGCGGAAATCGGTGTCGTCCGAATTCGAAATCCAGTTTGCGATGTTTACCTGAAGGTTCTCGACCGCAGCTTTCGCGCGTTTTTCTTCACATTCGTTTGCCGTTGCCGCGCTGTCGCATTTATAGGTGAAAAAAGCCTCAAACATTTCCTGGTTCTCATACTTTTGTACGAATATCTTTGGAAGATCGTTAATCCCGCTTTCTACGGCGAGTGTTTTCCCCTCAATCACGCTTTCAACTATTTTTTCTTCAAATGTTGTCTCCATTTTTTATACCTCCATCAGATTGAATAAAAGGTAAAACATGAAAAGCCATTTTTGACCTCAATATCATTCACTCTTGAAGACAAGATTACCTTGCACGATCTTTCATCGGCTTACATGTTTTCTGATATACTTGAGATGAACTTTACGAAAGGCGGTTGTCGCTATGGGACAGAAGAAATGTCAGAATTGTGGCGGTTCAGGCAAATGTCCAACATGTCATGGTTCAGGTCATGTCACAAAAATGGGCATTGAAAGAATGGAAGAGACCGAATGCCGTGATTGCGGAAGATCAGGCAAGTGCCACGTGTGTGATTGTACTGGATACGTTGATGATTAGTTCAACCATCTGCTCATGACCTTACCGTTATCATCAATTTTGGCCATCCAGAAATCTCTCCCGCCATTCCCGTAAGACTCCGTATAACCTGCAACGACACAGCCGTCAGCTTCCGGAAGAGCGATGGTAGCGACATCGTCATCTGTTCCACCAAGTACCGCATTCCACATTACGTTTCCGGAATCTCCGGTTTTCACAACCAGGAATTGGTTCCCCTTGTGACCTTTTCCCGTGTCATAGGAGCCGACCATGTATGTGCTTCCTTCTGTGGTTTTTCCCATATCAAACACTGAAGCGCTGTCGGGTAAAAACGATATTTTATGTACTCCCTGAGCATCGTATTCCATCAATTCGTCTCCGATGCCAGATTCCCAACCATCAGATATGTTGCTTGTGTCATCCATGATACGGTTTGAAAATCTGCTTGTCTCCGGGGAATCTTTTTGCCAGACAATATCGCCGTTTCTATTTAATTTTGTCAGATATTCGATGCCGTCATTTTTTCCGTTTTCTTCACGAATACTCGTCACCAGATATCCTCCGTCACTCGTTGACACAACAGATTTCACGAAATCGTCTGAACTGCTTCCTAAAATTCGTTTCCAGGAAAGTTTGCCATCACTGTCTGTTTTCAGGACAACTATGTTTTTATCGCCTGCGCCATAATCGACTGTTTCTCCGGCAACAATGAATCCGCCATCCTTCGAAATGCTCATCGTAACGGCAGCGTCTTCCTCTGCCATATCAATAATGATGCGTTTCTTTTGATGCCCTTCTTTGTCAACGATATAGACGAGGCCGTTTCTTTTCCCTTTACCGAAGGATTCTGTTGTTCCACCAATCAAATAACCGCCGCTCGTGGTTTTATATAGAAAGACAGGAACATCATCCTTTTTGCCTCCGAAAGCATGACTCGCCATTCTCCGTTCGTATGAGATTGTCTTGACAGTTTTAGCCGTGTAAATCCATCCGGCCCGAATAACAAATATCGCTCCTGCAAGAATGACTAACGCAACGATGACTGAAAGAATACTCCAGTTCTTGGCGTAAGATTTTTGCGGCGTAACATTCAGTGGCCTTCTGGATGCAGAAGGGGCGGCAGAGCGAACGGGCGCTGTGAGATGTTTTAGAACATGATTTGCGTTCCATCTCGCTCGCCTGTTTTTATTCAGGCATCCCCTCAGGATTCCTTGAAACGGCTCTGGAACATTAGCTTGTATTCTCGGTTCCTTTTCGATGATGCATTTTATGTATTCAGGCTGACCGTCAGCATCATAAGGAAACTTACCTGTCAACATTTCTGTAAGAAGCACACCGAGCGACCACATGTCCCAGGCAGTTGTAACCTCGCCATTGAACGATTCCGGGGGCATGTAGAATGCCGTACCCTGTACACCGCTGTGTCTTATTGTTGTTTTATCGAGGGGGCGAAGTATCCCGAAATCCGCCAGCTTCCATACACCATCTACAAGCAGAATATTTTCTGGTTTTACATCTCTGTGCACATTTTTGTTTTTGTGAAGATATTCGAGAGCCCCGACAATATTCTCAATGACTTTTCTTGCATCGTCTCCAGAGAGAACTCCTTTTGTGAGGCGGTCCTGAAGAGAGCCATCCGCGAGTTCTGTTACAAGGTAAAGCACGTGGCCAAGCCCTTCAATCTCTGTTTCACCCGCTGTAATTCCCTTCAAGACATTCGGATGCTCAAAATCTATTGAAGATTTTATTTCCCTCAGTTGTTTCGAGATGTCTGTACCATTCCCCGAAATGATTATTTTCAGCGCCACCGTCCGCAAGAGCGTATCATGCACGACTTCATCCGCTTTAAACACACCGCTTGAACCACCTTCGCCGATGAACTCGCTAAGATGATATTTGCCGTCTATAGTTCGGCCCTCAAGCAGTCTGAGTGCGGATACGCTCATGCTTCAATTTCTCCTTTCTCCGGACGTTAGTCCGGAATTTCCATATCCATATTTAATGACTCTTCGAGAGATGCACTGCTTTCATCTTCAAAACCGTTTTTATCGTAATCCAGGACTTCTTCGTGACCATTATCGCTATCATCAACTACGTGAACAGCAATAATTGAGATATTGTCTTCACCACCAGCTTCGAGCGCAGCATTGACAGCCTTTTCAACGAGTTCGCCAGGGTTGGCTCCGTATTGTTCAACGAGGCTATTAAGAAAAATGGCGTCCAGACTTCCATGTAGCCCATCGCTTGTCAAAAGAATCGTATCTCCAATGATGAGTTCTATAAAAGCAGTGCATTCCGATGGTTCGCCGATCAGAGAAGGCTCAGCTTTGAATCCTGTATCCCCCGAACCGAGACTGGAGGTCACAACAGATCGCATTGGATGTTCATCGATTTCTTCAGGGCTGATTTTCCCGGAATCCAGTAGTATTTGGATGATTGTGTGATCTTTTGTCACATATACGGGACTGCCATTTCTAAAATGGTAGAGGCGGCAGTCGCCAGTATGCAGATGGAGACATTGCTCTGGTGTCAGAATCGCAGCGACGACCGTGGAACCCATACCGTAGTATTCGGGTGAAGATGAAGCTTTTTCTCTGATCTTCTCATCGGCTTTATAAAATGCGGAAAGAAGAGAATCGTACATTTCTGCCTGGTTGTCAGGGAATTGAACTAGAGGCATTCCGGAGAATGTCTCAATGATAATGCCGGACGCCACTTCACCCTTTGCATGTCCGCCCATTCCATCCGCTACCACGGCGAGTAAAGTTTCGCCATCTGGCCAGCGCTCAAGGGAAACCGAATCCTCGTTGACGCGCCTGACTTTCCCGATATCCGTCCTGGCCGCGTAAACCAGTTTTTTGACGGTGGTCTTGTTATTGTGATCAGCATTTATCATCTGCAACGACCTCCGTCTCAATATTTGCGAACCTGATACGGTCACCGACTTTAAGCGCGACAAGGTCGGACGGCGTGCGGTGACCATCGTTATCCGAGTCATCGGACTGTGGCACGATTCGCATATCGTTTACATAAGTGCCGTTCATACTTCCGAGATCGCAGAGCGTCAGGACACCGTCAGCCCACTGAATTTCAGCATGTCTTCTGGAAATCATGAACGGAGGCGGAGCCAGTTCGCATGGTTCGAGATCGATGTCAACGCTGATCGATGGCGGATCATTCCTTCCTATAAGTGTTCTCATACGAGAAAGGGGAAATATGCGACCGGCTGCAGGTCCATTCACGATTCGAAGCGCCGCATTTTCCGGGGTCAGTCCACCGTCTGAAGTGCTGGCGTTATTGCTGGGAATTGGATCAAATCCGAATCCTCCGCTCATGGCAACCTCCCTGTATTTCTTGAAATATCGATGAGCCGTGCCGTCTTTCTTTCGTCAAGTTTGCCGGTCTTTTTTAACTCCTCGATTTGACCGGAAGCCTGCGCTTCGATGCCTTTTTTCCCGATTTTGTGTGCTTTGTGAAGGATGTTTTCAAGCAAACCTGTGTTCCTTGCTGGATCGGCACAGCGCATCATCTCCTCAGAATGCAGGTTGATGTCCCACAGAATGCGGGCCCTATCTACTTCCTGATCGAACTGCTGCGCTCGACTGTATGAAAGGGTATCGATAATCTCCGCGGTAGCAGTCTTGCTCGCACCAGAATCACCAGTTGCGCACTTTATTTCAACTACCGGGCGAACGCCTTCTCTCACTCCGAAGCTGAGGGGCGGTATTTCAACCATAAAAAGAACATCTGTAGGAGCATCTTTTCCGATTGCACCAACCCGGACTTCACAGCCATCACCATTGTTCCTCATATCCATAGGGGCATATTCCGGATTTATGCGGCAGCAGCTCTTAATCCTGACACCGTCGGAAACCGGACGGGCCGTAATAGTCAAATTGTCCATTGCGACGGATTGCGATAAGTACAACTGTTCTTTAAGTCGGTTGTTTAACTCGTCAGGAGACTCGGAATAGATAAACGCCCCCTTGCCACGCAGCGCCAGATCTGCAAGGAATGGAACATTGAAATTCCTCGCGTCGCCAAGACCAACAGCAGTTACCCGAATGCCAGGCGAGGAAAGTCTATCGGCCTGCGAAAGGAGGTCGGTCATATCATCAAGGACTTGCCCTTTCGGATTTGTGGGATGCCCGTCGGTGATAATTATTCCAGCCTTTGTGTGCCCGGCGTCTGTGTCGGATAGAACAGCCTCAAGCCAGTCCAGGACTAGGTCCATGCGAGTGGTTCCTTCGGCCTGAAGAGATGAAATCGCATTGCTAACTGAATCAGCACAATCGTCGCCACCCGCAACAGAGCGGACAATTGGTCTCATCTCATGCGAAAACCCGGCAAGCGTAAAATGATCTTCGGGCCGCACCATTCCTGCGACAGTCATACACGCTTCTTTTGCTTTTTCAAATTTAACGCCCTCCATAGAACCGCTTGTGTCCAGTGCCACAGCAATGTGCATCGGCTTTGTGTTTGCGGCACCATTTGTGGGTATAAGGCGTACCCTTAGGGTATGTGTTCCAGGCAGACTGCCTGTGCGAGCCGGTCTATCCCATGTCAGATTCATCTTAAACATTTTTCACCTCCAGTTTACCGTCCGTGTTGATACTCAGCAGTACAGAATTCGGATGGTTTGTTATGCTGCCTCCCAGATTTTCAAAGAGCCACCTGTTGAAAGGGTTCACGACAGCATCCTGAAGCATGGTTTTTATTCGCCGTCCACCAAGCAGAAGGTTTCCGTTCTCTTGCATCTGTTGTGTAATGTTCTGATAAACACTCTCGTCGATTGCAATGCTCAACTGAAATCTTTCCACGGCGGCAACCGCGAGTTGATTTATGAATTTTTCCGCGATAGGCTTAACATATTCGGGCCGCAGAATATCGAATGGAATAATGTTGTCACCGAGACGGTTGTACAATTCTGCTCGATTGATTCCTTTCGGCTCTTCATCGAAAAACCATGATTTGACACTGTCTTTGAAGAACTTGTGGACCTTCGAGCGATTCATATCCTGGATACTATTTCCGCTGTTCACCAGTTTCGTAGCGCCAATATTGCTTGTAAATATTATTGCTGATTGGTTGAAATATACTGTTTGGCCTCGACCGTCTGTAAGCCTTCCATCCTCCAATATCTGCAGGAACTTGTCCAGCACTCTTGGGTGCGCCTTTTCGATCTCGTCAAAGAGGAGTATGCTGTGAGGTTTTTCCATCATTCTTCTTACCAGCCGTCCCGAATCCTCATAGCCTACGTATCCAGGAGGGGCGCCGGTCAGTTTTTCAGCCGCATGCTCCTCCTTGTATTCGCTCATATCGAACCGTTCGAATGCACTTTCATCACTGAAAACAAATTCTGTGAGCGCTTTCGCAAGCTCAGTTTTTCCCACGCCTGTGGGACCGACAAAGAAAAAGACCCCCTTGGGCTGGCTGGATTTCCCTCCGCCCTGTAGCCCGAGACCGACACGCGCCGAAGTGAGCATAGTCGTCACAGCCTCAATCGCTTGCGGTTGTCCAATTACACGCCGGGATAGGATGTCACCGGCTTTCTTCACGCTCTCATGATCAATCCGTTCCCATGGGTCTTCCCGAACACCGAACTTGAAGAAATCAACCAGTTTTGACGGTTTCCCAACGGGAATCTTTTCAATGCAGGATGTTCGTTTGAGCGCCTCAAGATCCCAAGTTTGAAGGCCCTCAGTCAAATTTGAGAATTCTTCGGCGGTTTTCTGATTATCATCAATTCCGCCATTGGTATAAAACTGGTTTTGGAACGCAAAATAGAAGTGTTTCCGCTCTTCTTTTGATGGCCGCGCCACGTGAACAATCGAAACGAGAGGATTTTCCCTGTAGAGCCACTGGGGTACTCGATTAATATCTCCTGCTGTAATGACAAGCGTGTTTCTGTATCCGGCGTTATGGTGTTCCTTTCTCACAAACGCCGCCTCAAGAGAGCATTTCTTAAGCTGCATTAGAGCCTCTCGTTCCTCCTGCGCGTATCTTTCCGGATCAGATGTCAGCATATCGACAATGTCCACAAGCACGGCGACCGAAACATCCCTTTGTGCGAGCAGCCGCCTGAATCCGGCAAAGGCTTCATCCATACGCGGCCTGGCCGCACTTCCGACAGCCTGAGGCAATCTGCGAGCCGGAGCAACACGCGGATTCGAGGACAGTTGCTGCTGTGCCGTATCATTCGGTGGAATGTTGGTATCAGGGTTTGGATCAGAACCGAATCCGCAATTCACATTTTGGAGAACTGCTTTGCGCAGGGTTTCATCATATATCTTTTTCATTTCTGAAACCGGGAAATGAACTCCTTCAATTGGATCGTAACCGGCAATAATTTCATATCTCTTTTCAAGAAAGTAGTTTTGCTGAAAATCCAGCGCTGTCATGTAATTATCCCGGTAGATGGACTGATCATGCACGTTGCCGTAAAGAAGCGCATGCTTGCCACGGAGAACCTGTTTGTCGAACTCCGTTATCCATCGCGAGGTTATGCTCATGACCTGACCCCTTTCCTTTCATTGCTTCCGGATTTTGGCAGCATATCGGCCTTCCTCAGGATTCTGTCAGGCGTTCTCTTCCCATCCCACATTAGTTCGCTCATCCTCACTCCGAATGCCTGCTCAAGGATGCCGTGCATTTCCTCGATAGTCTGCTCAGCCTCGTCGCAGGTGTTCGCCGTCGAACCGTCAGTTGTCCGCTCGGTGCGCATCGGATAACCGTCTACGGTGTACCATACATCTCCCTCAGCCGGAACGCTCGCCCCTATGGCCCTGCCAGCGGGGGATGTCGCGGAAATGGTCAGAGCGGAAAGCGGATGGTTTTTGTCCTCAAGAGACATAGGACTTACTACCCATCCCATCGCCTGCAAGCTTTCTGAAATCGCTCCTGCGATCAGATTACGACTGTCAGCGAGTTCCTGCGCCGACTGCGATTCCGATATAATATCTTTCTCCATCTTTTGCGCCCGGGACAGAATTTCGTGGGGTGTAACAAAATCCTCCTTAGCAATACAGCGAGTTGAATCCTCGATCATCGCGGAAAGAGTGGGGATGGAATCCGAATGCCATGCTATGACTGTGGCATCGCTGCGTAGTCCCTCGATGAGTGCGTTCAGTTCAGAGTTTGCCCGCTCCGCATCCGCTTTGTCTTTTAACCACTGTGTATGTTTCTGTTCCACCAACTCGATGTGTTTTTCAACCGATTCCTCGGCTCTCCGAAGCATCTTCTTGCAGGCGTCCGGATTCCCTCTCTGTATTGATTTAAGAAGATTCCCTATCGTCTCGCATGCCTTGTTATATCCAACGAGGTCGAATTTCTCGGAAAGGCCGTCTTCGAGAGACTCGACTTTACGCCTGAGTTCATCATGCTCGAACGTCAGCTGTTCCAGGGCGTCAAGGCGCTTCTGTCCCTCATCGTGCCGTCTTTTTTCAGCCAGCGCTTTGTTCAATTCCTTCTTAAGTCTTGCCGCCTCCGAGCGGACTCTGTTTGCCTGGTCTTCCAGATCGCTTTTCTTTATTCTTAACGCCAGTTTTTCACACGAATCCGTCAACCTCTGGACATCGTGAGTAAATATGTTCGCGCCGCCATTGATCTGCTTTTTCACCCAATCGACATCCGAATTCGCCTTGTTTTTGGATGTTCTTATTCTGTTCTGGCGTTCACGTTCAGCTATTTCCGCACGCCGCCGCGCTTCTTCGCGTTCACGCTGTTCTCTTTCCCGCCTGAGTTTGGCTTGCGCCTCGGGGCTAAGTGTGGGTGATGAATATTTTGGGCTGCTGCTCATTGTCGGGTCTCCTTTTCTTTCCGTATATTTACACCGCGTCTTTCCATTTCAGATAAAAACTTCTCATCGAACCCTGGCACGTGAGGAACGCCGTAGTACCCAGGTATCCCATGATGGTCTAAAAAGAACTGCATCCCCGCGGTTCTGTCATTATTTGGTGTGAGTCGAACTATAGACTCCCGATACCTTCCGGAAAGTGGAATCAACCGCTGATTAGATGAGCCGCGCCAGAGAAGGTTTTCATGCTTTTCCTGTATGTATGGGCCGTCGATCAGCATATCAATTTCTTTAAGTAGCAATTTTTGTTCCGATGTGCCTTCCTGTATTAATTCTTCTATAGTAAATCCTGTATAACAGACAACTCCGAGATTACAGGCTTGACGGACTTCTGTAATGAGATCGAAAAGCGCCTCCGACTGAAGCATTGGCTCTCCGCCACTTATAGTTACACCTTCGATACCACCAGTTCCAAGAATCCACTCTGCTAATTCGGAAACCGACACAGATTCGCCTCCATTGACCGGTCGAGCGTCGGGAGAAATGCAACCCGGACAGGATTTCGGGCAACCCTGCACCCAGATGA
>DAOSYA010000024.1:0-37401 GCA_035380865.1 bacterium | reverse complement strand
GAAGCGTAGCGACCGAAGAATCTCAATTATAAGCTCCAAAAGCGAGATCCTTCGCGTTGCTCAGGATGACAAACTCAGTAAGATACATTTTTCAACAGCCTCAGTCGGCAGGAATCCAGAAAACTCCGTTTGGTTATTCTATTTTTATTCTGATAATCAATATATCACAATCTGCCGAATTTCTCTGTGAGAAATCCAGGTTAAATATTTCTTGAAAAACAGGATATTAGTTATACAATAGAGATGGATTGTGAATCAGGTCACAATCGACTGGTATTAAAGGATCGTACCATGTTCGAGAAAGCGTTATTGCTGGTGATCGGAGCGACGATATCATTCTACGCCGACTTCGACGACGTACTCGACAAGATCGTTGGTCAGTTCGTCCGAATCGACACGAGTGTGCCGCTGAAACCGGCCTGAGGCCGGTCCCCCCGCAGGCGCAGTGTCGCGCTCGCATCCCTTCTCTAATCAAAAGGCCGGAGTACCCGTATGCCCTGTGCATCGGTGAATACTGGAATGGTTTTATCATGAAGCGACTTTTTTCCAACTTCAGAATGCTGCTTAAAGACCTCTTCGCCGGACTTTAACCTGCATTTCTCACCGGCACAGGTTAAAAATCGTGATAAGGCTGATAATACAAGGAACAGCAAGTGAGTGGTGAGGGAGCATACTGTTGCGTATGTAACCGATCCCGAATCGCCACTGTGACGCAATAGGATTGGCCTTATCGCGGTTTTCCGGATTTCTCTGTGAGAAATCCGGGTTAATCCGGCGGCGGGCCGGAAGATTGTTCAAATCACTGAAATTCTTCAACGGGATATAGTCAGTCGCGGCATCGCTTTTCTTCGTTATTGAACTCATCTGCGAGGATGCCCATGACTATCTTTTCCACGAACTTTCCATCGTATTGTTCATGATCCCGAAGCACGCCCTCGCGGGTGAAACCGCAGGCGCGGTAAAGCCGCAGCGCGGCAGCGTTATCAGAATGCAGCATAAGGTAAACCCGGTGCATGCCGAGGTCTTCAAAACAATGCTTCAGCAGCAGAATCATCGCTTCGTCGGAGTAGCCCCGGCCCCTGTCGCGACGGTCGCCGATGAAAATATTGAGCGCCGCGTTGCTGTCCCGTTCGCTGACGGCGGACAGCGAGATGTTGCCGATATGCCGCCCGCTGCGCCTGAGCACGATCGCAAACACCTTCCGCGCCGGGTCATTGCCCAACGCCTCATACCACTCCTGCTGCGAAGATTTCGTGACCGGCGTCTTCACGCCCATGTAATACGCGGTATGCGGATCGTTCAGCCACCGCGCGACACGCATCAGGTCCGATTTTCTCAGCGCGCGCAGTTCAACTTTCCTGCCCTGAATCCGTTTCATAACCTCTCCCGGCATTCTTTATCCCGGCATCCACCTCGACAATCACGAGCGGCCCTTCGGAATCGATCACCTTTCCGGCGCCTGAATAATCGAGGCTCCAGTCCGGGTTCGACGTATCTATAAGAAAATAATCCAGATCGAACTCCGCCGCGTACTCCGCGAGCGTCAGTTTCGGACCGAAAACATATTTCTCAGCAATATCCCTGTAGGGCACGCTTCGCTCGACCACATCGACAACTTTTCTGTCGCCGTAATAAATCATCGGGTAATTGAAAATCGTCGGCAGACACATTATGTTACCGCCCGGCAGATCGCGCGACCTTTCGAGAATCGATTTCAAACCCGGATTTATATACGTCCCCGACGCCTTCAGCTTCGCGCGATAACGTGGCGAAACGATCCAGAGAATCATGAACAGCGAAGCCGCGCCCGCGACAACGAGGAACGCGAAAAGCGGCGGCGACAGCCTGTAACTTTCCGCGACCGCGACCGCGATTATTATCGAGCCGGGAACCGCGCCGAACTCCGGGAACTGGCGATAACCTTCGCCCGCCCGCTGCCCGAGCTGCGGGAACCGCTGTGTGGCTATAAACGCAACAAACGCCGTAAGGAACCACGCCCACATCAGGCGCCGCACCTCCCACGCGAGAAAATCGTCCTCGAACCCCGACAGCCACGCGCCCGCAACCAGCGCGATCCACGCGCCGGGATTGTACGCGAACAGCATCTTCAGCTCCCGCTTCAGCATCTCCGCTGCGGACTGCTCGCCGCCCCCGCCGACCGCCCGCGCCAGCCTGTCGCGCTCGTCACCGTAATCCCTCCAGCGCCTGCTCGTGTCGCCGGTCATTATCGCGTACGACTTGAATGTCCTGATAAACTGATCCGATCCGAGCAGGAACGCAACCAGCAGCATTCCGGCTTCCATTATCATGTAAACGGACTCGCCGCTCACAATCGTGAGAACCACCCCGCCCGCAAGCATCAGCGGCAACTGTGAACGCCCGGTATAAAAGCAAGCTACCCCCGCGCCGATGGAGACGGATGTCCAGACCGCCGAAGCGCCGGTTCCGCCGGCAAGCATCGCCACAAACCAGAGATTGAAGAAAAACAGGCTCAGCAGCCGCGGCGTCAGGCTCAGCGCCTCGATGGAAATCTGCGGGGACGCGATGTAAAAAATCCACGCGAGCGGCCCGACCCACCACACGCCTGTCAGCATATAGCAAAACATGTTCAGCAGCACCGCGTTCAGCGCATCGAAAACCGGCGCGATGAAGCCATTGGCTTTTTCGATAAAGCCCTTCGGAAAAACGGACAGCAGCCAGTGAAACAAAGGCGGGTAATCGTTGAAGCTGCCCACGGCGAACCAGTCCGCGAGCCGGTGGCGGTCGTGATGCACTCTGAGAACATCCGCTGCTTTCATATGGAAAAATGCGTCCGCACCGTAATCGGGCATCCCGATCCTCGGGGCGACACGAATCAGCCAGGTAAGAAAAAAAACAATTATGGAAACAGCAACAGACGCCTGCATCGTTCACCCCGTCTTCTTCAAGAACCATCGAATCATAATAGTATACAACATATTAAACACAGTTGAGAAATGATAATGATCACATGCGGTATTGCATGAAAGACCGGGGAACGCCCTTCCCGTTACGACGTGTTTTCCGATAAAGGGAATTTCAGAAAATGGGCAGGATTTTGCCTTCCGCGCTTGTCATGGAAACATCGAACAGCGCCGACACAGTGGGAGCAACATCAATAATGCTCGAAATGCCGGGTATATAATCTGTTTTGATGCCGGGCCCTGAAAACATCAGAGGCACAACCGAAGCCGGCTCGCACAGCCCCCCGTAGCATCCCCTGAATGAGTTACTGGAGAAATGGAATCCTTTCTCGCAGTCTGAAAGAAGAATCAGGTCGGCGCTTCTTTTGCAGTACAGTCCGCGCACCCTGTGAACGGCATCAGGATATTTTTTCCTGTTTTCATAAATATTGAAAAAAACATCGGGTTCATATAATTTCCTGCCCGACAGGACCAGGTATCTCTCGTGGTCATAATCCTTTATGAGAATCATATCGATCCAGCCCGGCTGGATACCGGCGAACTTTTTCCTGCTCACCCTTTCGATATCCGAAGCTATTTCAACAAGATCGGCCTTCAACCGGGGCGGCGTATGCCAGCGCCTCGAATCGCGATTTTTAATGTATATGTTGTAGGAACCTCCCTGACTGAAAGCCACCGCCGATGCTTTGCGAACCTCAAACGAAGAGTGTTCATCATAAAGCTCGAACCCCATCGAGCCAAGCAATTCCCTCATGACCAGGGGCGTTACCGCGTACCCGGCTCCCGGCTTCACTTCCGCCTGCCCGTGACTTGCGCTCAGCACGAAAAAACAATCGCCGATGCTGCAAAGACCGCTCAATTCTTCAAGAAGCCTGCTTACAATCGGGTCCAGTGTCTCGGTGAGATGTTTCTCCTGTGATTCCATCCCCCTGAAACGGCCAAGTTCATTTAAACCCGGAAAATTAAACTGGATCAGCCTGTGCAGATATCTCGTATCTTTTATATATTCAATGGCCCTTCTCGCGGCATCCCGATCGAGCGCGCCATAATTCCCCGCCCCCGCCCTGCATCTGATATGCCTTATAAAATCCAGCCTCGACGGATATACCCATTCGTTCGCGCCCCTGGACACCTGGTTGAAAATTACCGCCGATCTCACGCTTCTTGTCTTGATCGCATCAAATATCGTCGCCGTCCCGCCGCTCATATCACTATTCGCCAGCGCTTCTCCGCGTATCCTCGGCATCACAAGCGTCGGCATGCCCAACTTGCCGTATCCGAACATTTCCAGTTCTGATCCGAGCGTCTTGTAGTCGCGATATACCGTTTTCTTCCCATACCGGTCATACCAGCCGTTGCCGGTCATCAGGTGCCGCCCCGGCATAGCACCGGTAGCGAGCGATGTCCTGCTCGTAAGGTTAACCGTCGGAAAAACACCTACCGCCTGCTCCGCCCGGCGCGCCCGGGAAAATATCATCCCGAACCCGGGAAGCCTGTTCGCATCGAGCAAGCCGTAAAAAATATCCGCATTCAAACCATCGATGTTGAACCAGAATATTCTGTGTTTTTCTTTGTTTTCTCTCATTAACCCTTTTTGCCGTTCCGATACCGCAACACGTAAATTATCCCTTTTATATATTTAATAGACAACATTTTACCAATAATTAGTCCATAGCATTAGCCTGCCCCCTAATTATATCTTCTCTTTTTACAGGATTTTGTTTCCAATTACCTGTTCTGGGTAATATCATTCTATGATACGCATTTTAAATGCCGGGATTTTTGTTATAATAAATCTGATCCTGCTCTGTTAGGGACGTGGAAAGATATGCAAAAAATTTCTTTACAGGACATTCAGCCGGGTGAACACCTGCTTCTCGCCAGACCGGTACTGCTGGGCTCGGGCGTTAAAGGTTTCAATTCCGGTATAGAAGTAACGGAAAGAGTTCTTCAAAAGCTCATCGACCTCGGCTTCATGGAAGTGTGGGTCCGGGGCGAGGATGAGGAAGAAACGGGAATCATTCACGGTGAGGACGAAGCGGAAGTTTCGCAGACCGAAAAATTCCTCGATATTAAAATGGACGTGGCAAACCAGCTTGCCGATATCATGACCGAGAAAGACCCGGAACGCGAGATGCTGCGCATCAGGCAATCGACCCGGAGCAACAATATACTCAAAAAAGGCTCGCTTACAAAAATCGATCCCGAGAGATCGCTTCAGGAAACCAAGGTGCTGAAACAATTCTCGGAATCCATCATCAGCATACAGAAGCTCGAAAGCTTCGCGAGTTACTGCTACGACCTTCTTGAAGGGCCGTTCTCATCCGGGAAAATCGACAGTGTTCTGATCAACCTGAACGACAACCGGATCGAGGGCAGCTATCTTTTCAACCACATGGCAAACTCGGGGCTTTACTTCCTCGCCACAATCGCGCGATATAACGCGGACCTGAAGAAAAAAGGCGCGGTAAGTTCCGAACTGAAATACTCGTCTCAAATCGACCGCGAACGAAAAAAAGATATGCTGTTCTACTTCACCGACGACGAGATTGTCAGTGCCGCGCTCGGCGCCTTCATGCATGACATCGGCTACCTGCACGACGGCATGCCGGAGATACTGTTCAAGGAAGGCCAGATATCGTTCGAGGAACACGGAACGCTTAAAAAGCATGTCGAAGTCTCGATGAACATTATTCAGTATCACACTTTTTTCAACAACAGGCCGCTCGCGCGCAACGTCGTGGAAAACCACCACGAGCGTCTCGACGGCAAAGGCTATCCCAAAGGCAGAAGCAATTTCCACGTATTCTCGCGCGCGCTCGGCATGATAGACTGCTTCGACTCCATGACCACAAACAGGCCGTGGCGCAAGAAGTTCTCGCGCGCGAAAGTTCTCGAATGGCTTTACGACAACTCCGAGGAACAGACGGATGCCGACGGGACGATGCATCAGCCGATGTTCGACCGCGATCTGCTTCTCTGCTTCGAGCGCATACTGATGCTTTACGAGAACAGTGAAATCGTCGATCTCTATCACGTTAAATCGACGAATCCGGTGTTCAAATGCAAAATCGTCGAGCAGAGCCCGGGCCGCCCGGACAGGCCTTCCGTCGAGCTGATTTCATGCTACCCGGACCCGAACAAACCGGTTGCGGGCAAAGTCCTCAACCTGGTTAACTCGAAGGATCTCTATCTCGGCGAATCCACCGATTTCAGAAAAGAACGTATTGTCTGATGCCGAACGAAAAAGAATCTGCTGAACAAATTTCTTTCCATTGCAGAAGCCCCATATACATGTGCGCGACCTGCACGCATGCGGAGAACTGCCAGGACCTTCTCAATATCCTGCGCATGTTCCGGCTCAAGGAAAAGCCTGAAGAGTTCGACTACCTGACCAATTTCCCGTTCCTCAAGCCAAGAAGCTTCAAGCACGACGAACGCAACAGGTTCAACGAGCTGTCGAGCGGCGAGTGGCTGCGGTTCACTCGCACTGTTTTCTCCTCGATGTACCCGAAAGTGCTCGGGCACGAACTCCGCTGCAAGCACCCGGAGTACAAAAGCCCGCACCTGATCGGGCAGCTCATATCGTTCTTCACCAAAAAGGAAGATCTTGTTTTCGACCCGTTCGCCGGAACCGGCACAACGCTGCTCGCCGCCGCGCTGCTCGGGCGCGAGTCGATCGGGTTCGAGATTTCGACCCAGTGGGTTGATATCTATTACAGGATCTGCAAAAAACATAGAATCCCGCGACAGAAACTTGTCGAAGGCGACTGCTCGGAACTTATTTACAATGTCCCGAAGGAATCTGTGGACTTCATTGTCATCGATCCGCCCAACCCGCTGAAAACCGACGACTGGCACAGGGGGAAATCCGAGCCGGCCTCTCCCATCGACGCTTATTTCGATTTCATGCTGAAAATTTTCAACCGCTGTTACATTTCTCTGAAAGACCAGAAATATCTCGCTATTTTCACCCGCAATCTCTACCAGAACGGCAGGTATATCTACCTGACGCCTTACTTCGCGACGATGGCGGCGGATGCGGGATTTGTCCTGAAGGGCGAAAAGATCTGGGAGAACAGCGCGGAAAAGCTCCGCCCCTACGGATACCCGCATTCTTACGTGCCGAATATCGTCCACTACAACATCCTGTTTTTCCAGAAACGCGAAGGCGAAGAGGAAGAAGAAGCAAAAATCGATGGCTCCTGATTCACAACTCTTTGCCGCATCCCTTTGAAACACTCTTGCTCTGGTGATAAAATCTAATCTGCATGTCTCACCAGTGCAGATTGAAAATCGTGAGAATGGATGTAGAGTCTATCCTGAAACCCGCTCCGTCGGCCCGGGACCTTTTTTGCTGATTCATGCACAGAGCAAAGCTTGTGCATGTCACCCGGCACAGCAGGACAAGCGTCATCACGATTTTCCGGATTTCTCTGTGAGAAATCCGGGCTGAAAAGTTCAGTATCGAGACAAACTGCTTTCGCCGCATCCGCGCGGCGGTTGGAAAGGATGGTTGCCATGTCGCTTCTTGATGATGTTATGAACGACCTGAAACAGGCGATGAAAGACAAGGATACGGTGGCGCTGAACACGCTGCGCTCGATCAAATCGGCTGTCGAGTACAAAAAAGCCGAAGCCGGAAAAGACCCGGAGGAAGGCGAAATTCTCCAGGTCATCCAGAAAGAGGCGAAGAAGCGCAAAGACTCGATCGCCCAGTTCAGGCAGGGAAACCGGGAAGACCTCGCTGAAAAAGAGGAAGCCGAATTAAAGATAATAGAGAAATACCTGCCCGCCGAGATGTCGGATGCGGAACTCGAAGAGATCGTGAAAAAAGTCATCGCCGATGTCGGCGCCGGTTCGAAAAAAGAAATCGGCAAAGTGATGTCGCAGCTCATGCCGCTGGTCAGGGGACGCGCGGACGGCAAGCGCGTCAACCAGGCGGTAGGCAAACTTCTGGACTGAGACACGGGCGCTTCGAGTATCCCTCCTGTTCATGCGGATGCTCCAGGCGGGCCGGACATCCACCCGGCGGTTTTCGCAATCATGGAATTGTGCAATGTTTTCCGTTGCATAACTCGGTTTAACGAAAGATTCACCTTATATGAAAAAGCCGGTCGCCAAATTTTTTATCCCGGTTTTTTTGCTCCTCATTCTCGCGTGCATGTTCTTCTTCAATCGCTTCTTTCTTCCGGGCGCGAACTTCGGCGATGACTCGCTCGAACACGATATCCCGCAGGCGCGGCTCTTCGTCGATTCATTCCGTTCAGGCGACCTGATAAACTGGAACCCGCACAAGGCGTTCGGCGTTCCTTTCCCCGAGACATCTTTCATGGGGCCTTTCTACCCGTTCGCCGCGATGTATTTCATGTTTCCCGCGGACCGCGCGGTGAGTCTCGGCATTGCGATCCATATCCTGCTGTCCGGCGTGTTCATGCTCGCGCTGCTGATGCGGCTGCGCTTCGGGCCGGGAGTCTCTTTCCTCGGCGCCGCCGCGTGGATGCTATCCGGCGTGTTCCAGCAATACTCCGCCGACGGATGGCTGTCCGAAACCATCGCAGCCGCATACCTGCCCCTGCTGCTGCTCCTTTTTGTCGCGGCGGTCGAATCAGGCCGGAAACGCAGATTCGCATTGTTCACCGTCCTCGGCATCTGCGCCGCGCTCTGCGTGCTGGGCGGCAAACCCGATTTCGCTGCCGTAACGCTCTATTCGCTCGTCTTCTTCTCGATCCCTTCTATCCGCGCAAAAGGTGTTGTAACGGGACTCGCGCTCGCGGCGGTTACAGCCACGCTCCTTAGCTCGGTCGTATGGGGCCCGCTCGCGGCGCAGGCGCACGGCCTGCCGCTCGAACGCATGGGCTGCTTCGGCTACTCGGTTTCCGACCTGCTCAATTTCATTATGCCGTCGGAACTGCGACGCGGATTTGCGGGCCGGCCCGCGCTGGCGCTCGCCGCCGTGGGGTTCTTCGCCGCGAGGGGCAGATTCTCGAACAACTTCAGGCTGCTCGCCGTGCTGTCTTTCTTTCTTCTCTTTTCGTATCGCTCCCGCATCGGGTTCGAGCCGGTTGACCTGCTCCCGTTCGCGAACCAGACGCGGCATGTTGCGATATGGCACACCGGGCTGATTCTCTCGATTGCCGCGCTGGCCTGCTCCGGCGCGGAACTGCTGTTCAAAACAACCGCCGCCCGGCTCGGCAGGAACGCCGCCGCCATTCTGCTCGCCGCCGTCTGCCTGCTTCAAATCGGCGACCTCTATTATTTCAACCGGGCATATCACCCGTCGGGTTTCGACACCTCGCCCTCCGAATATTTCCCGGACGCGCCGATTGTCGAGTTGCTGAACAACGACAATTCCCTGTTCCGCGTCTCGAACGAACTGTACGGGCATGAGCACTTCCGCGCAAACCAGGGCACATACCACGGGATAGACTGTTACGAATCGAGAATCAAGGGCGTCAACCTGTACCAGCTCAACGGAAGCGGCGGCCTGTCGCACGAGATCATGACACATCCCCCGCAGCGCGTCATGGACATCGCGGGAGTGAAATACATCATCACCGACCGCGAGCTTCCCGAGCCCGTGTTCAGGAAACTTCTTACTCTCGACGGCGTGTTCCGCGCGCACCCCGCGCTGTTCCGTGGAAAAGCTTACCTCTACAGAAACGACGGCGCGTTCCCGAGAGCTTTCACGATCGGCGGGCACAGCGAATCAGTCATCAGGGCGGAGCTGCTCGACGGCTACCCCGGCCCGCTCCGGGAAACCGATATCGGCGACGCCGCGTTCTCCATCCTCGCCGGTTACAAAACGGCGGAGACCCGCCGCTCCGCGAACCGATACAGCGTGGAATACGAATGCGTCGGCAACTGCTTCGTGTTCGTCGGCGAAATGAACAACGGATGCCGGCGCGCCCTCATGGACGGCAAACCCGTCACTCTCGAAAAACCGCTCGGGTTCTTCATCGGCGCGTTTTCACCGCCCGGCAGGCATACGCTTGAAATCACCTGCCGCACACCGCTGCGCAACCTCTGGCTGCTGCTCACCGCAGCGGGAATCGCCGTTTCACTGGTGATGCTGAAATGGGCTTCGTCAGACGAATCCTAAGGTAAACTATAGGGCAGTCAGAGCCGGAACGCGTTTTGTCCACGATCTTTATACTCCTGTATTCATTTATTCCAATCAATGTGATAATCTGAATTATCAGGCTGTGATTTTTTTAAGAATAAGGAAAAACCAGGGGAGCAGCGTAATATGAACACGAAAAGAAAATCTTCAAGCGTTCCGGCTCTGTCATCTTTGATACTCGTATTATTGATCCTGTTAAGCGCTCAAGCGCACGCCTCGGAAATATCCATGTCAAGAGGGCAGATCGTGTACGTGCCCGCCTACTCTTTCATATACAGCGGCGATAAGGAAAAACCCTTCATGCTCGCCGTCACGCTCAGTATCAGAAACACCGATATGAGCAGGAAAATAAAAATCTACACTGTTGAATATTATGATTCAAAAGGCAAGCTCGCGAAAACATTCATGGAGGAACCGGTTACGCTGGAGCCGCTCGAATCGACACGGTACATAATAAAATCGAGCGACTCGACCGGCGGCTCAGGAGCTAATTTCATCGTTAAATGGGAATCGGATGAAATTGTCAACGAGCCGATAATCGAAACGATCATGATTGGAACGCAATCGCAACAGGGCGTTTCCTTTACTTCCCGCGGAAAAGCTATCAAGGAACTCGACGCCGGAGCCGATAAGTAGTTTTCGTCCCGATTAAGAGAATGCCTGTAGAGTCTATTTTTTGCTGATTCATGCACAGAGCAAAGCTTGTGCATGTCACCCGGTGCAGCAGGACAGGTGTTATCACGGTTTCACGGATTTCTCTGTGAGAAATCAGGGTTAAATGTTGTCATCCCTGAATGTCTTTGTCAGGGATCCAGTCTTTACTTTTTTATGCCTGTCTGAGCGACAGCACATAGTCGGGATTGCCGCGTCGTTCGACATGCGACAGGCATGGCTCTCTCCTCGCAATGACACGACAAAAGACGCACTAAGGTATTTTCGGGTTTGAGTCATCCACGACGTGAGAACATAAAAGGACAAAGAGCGGTCTGGGCCGCCAGGCATGTCTCTCTCCTCACAATGACAGGACAAATAGCATTAAGGTTTGCATGCACAAAGAACGACGCTTTGTACATGGCACACCAGACAGTATTTTTACACTATAGATTGGATTCCCGCCTTCGAGGATGTTGAAAAATTTTAATAACGAGAGTTTGTCATCCTGAGCGCAGCGAAGGATCTCTCTTTTGGAGCTTGTAATTGAGATTCTTCGGTCGCTGCGCTTCCTCAGAATGACAGAGCGGGGATTTTTCAACAGCCGCCTTCGAGGGAATGACAACAGACCCATCCCCCCTCGCCCGTCATTCCGGCATGCAGTCAGCCGGAATCCAGGAAAGACATTTTCACTTCAGCGGGAGACACATCATGTGGATCACCTGTAAAAATCGCGGAAAGACAGCGACATATCCCCTATGAGCTTCACGCACAAAAGACATCGCTTTGCACACAGCGCACTGAAGGGTATTCACATTATGGAGTGAAAATATCAAATGAAATAGATAACGTTCTCGTCGTCCTTGAGATCAAGCGTGGCCCCGGCTTCGACGCCGTTTTCAGGCGCATACACATCCTGAATAGTAATCCTCGGGCGGAACCTGTTCTCGCTTTCCAGCACCTCGGCGGACATCACCGGCTCCTTCTTCTTGCCCTCGTAAACATTCAGCACCTCGCCCGGCTCGTACGGCCTGAGAATCTTGAAAAACGAGCGCAGCACCTCGCCCGTGAAGTTCCGGCCCGCGCCCTGCGCCATCAGCCGGATCACCTTTCCGCGCACGAACTTCGTCGCGTACTCGTCATACATATCGCACACCGAGATGATCTGGGAAAACAGATGCAGATCCTTTTCCTTCTTGCCGTTCGGGTATCCCGAGCCGTCGATATACTCGTGGTGGTTCTTGATGATATTGCGCGTAATCGGCCTCTCGTCGGCGAGAATCGGAAGCCGCTCCTTGAGCATCTTGTTCGACACATCCATATGCTCGCGCAGCCGGTCGTCGATATGCCCCTTGAGCGAGATAATCACATCCGGCTCGTCGATGAAAGCGGTGTCGTGGAACAGCGCGCCGAAAAAGCCGCTGATCACGAGGCTCAGGTCGCTCTTCTTGTTCGCCTGGACCTCCGCCGCGGAATGCTGCCAGCCGTAATAATCGTAATACAGACTCAGCTCCGGCTTGCGTCCGCGCGGGTCGGTTATCTTCGACATCTCCGCCTTGTTTTTCGAGCGCCACACCTCGACCGAGCCGACCTCGTTCGATCTCGCGCGGTTCATAAACGAAAACGCCGCGAGCCAGTATATCGCCGTATTCACCAGATGGTCGTAATATGTCGTAATCGGGCGCAGGTCCGCCGGCCCGATGCTCGTCTCGATAATCCGGTCGTAGCCCAGCACGCCTTCGAGCATTTCCGCCGCAGTCGTCGCCAGCCCCTGCACCTCGGCCTTGTAGCTCTTCTTTTCCACCGTGAAAATGTTCGCGAGATAGCGGTGAAGCTGGTTCGCATAGTGGCTGATCGTCTTCGTGCCGACATCGATGAACTCGTCCACCGAATCCAGATCGCGCGTAACGCGGATCACTCTGTCGCGGTTGACATCCCAGAACTCGTAAAGATTGCGGACAACCTTCGGCGTCAGCACCGTGCGCGGATCGATCAGCTTGCGCTTCGTTCTGTCGTGCCGGATCGAATCTACGCAATAGTACTGCTCGGTCGCGGATTCGAGCATCTTTTCGAGATCCGCAATCGCGTATTCCTCAACCGGGCTGTCAATCTTCTCTTCGCTCATATCAGGAACAAAACCTCACAGGAGAAATCATACTTCCCGCCGGCGCGGCTCGTCAACGCGGCAAAGAAAATGCCGCCGCTCACTTCGACTCCGGTCCGAACCTTTTCGTCAGCGCCTTGATCACCATTTCCGCGCTCTTGTTATTGTTTTTCTGGAAATGCTCCGCGATCGTCTTCTCGATCACCGGCCCCACCACGGGGATCTTCACCACAACCTCGGTCACGATCCGCCGCCGCGTCTTGTTCTCGCCCGCCTCGCTCCACGTGCTCTCCGAGTTCACATGCACCTTGTCCTTGAAATAATGCGGCTCCACCCGGCTGTCGAACGAACACTTGTCGTCATCCCAGACCGTGAACTCATAAAACGTCAGCATCTCCGGCCTCAGAATCCGCTGCGCCACCTTCGGTATCTGTCCGAACACGCACCACTCGTACTTCCGGTGAATCTGCGAGCCCTTCCGCTCCTGGAAAACCTCCTTGCGCATCGACACGTTCGGCAGATCCTCCATGTCATACAGATCCTCGCCGGATTTCAGGATGTCGATAATCTTCCCCGGGTCCCACCCGAAAACGTGATTGCTGCGTATCTTCATACTCGAACCTCGCAAAAAACCAGTAGCTTCATTAACAAATAAGGATACCAGAAAACCGCCCCGCAAGCCGCCTTTTTTTAAAATTCGGCCCGCGCACGCTATCAGCCCGCGGAGCCGGCGTTTCGGCGGCGTGGATTGATTTTTCATGCTGCGGTGTCTAATATTAACCTTGCCGCCGGGATGCGGCTCGATTCTACTACAGGGGACTTTTTCGATGCCCACAACACGACTCATCATTACGCGCCACGGTGAGACCCGTTGGAATGTGGATCATCAGATCCAGGGCCACACCGATATCCCGCTGAATGAAAAAGGCGTCGCGCAGGCATCCGCGCTCGCGGACGCGCTCGCCGCGTACGGCATCGATGTGATCTGTTCGAGCGACCTGTCGCGGGCGGTGCATACGGCAAACATAATCCACGAGCGGTCCCCGGGCGTGAGACAGATTTATACGCCGCTGCTGCGGGAGCGCAACTGGGGCGTGATCGAGGGCAAACGCTGGCCTGAGATCGAGTCAGATTTCAAGCCTGACGCGGAACAGATTCGCAGCGGCTCGCCGGATTACGCGCCTGCCGGCGGCGAGTCGAAAAACGATGTCGCAGCTCGCGTGAAAGAGCTTCAGGAGTCGATCCTGCCGGAACTCTACGGGAAAACAATTCTTATTGTCGCCCACGGCGGAATCTGCGGTGTGATGATCCGGCTCGCGCTCGGCATCGATCTCTCCGTTCGCACTCCCTTCCGCGTCGATAACTGTTCGATCTCGGTTGTTGACATCCTCGACGACGGTTTCAGCGTTATAGACACCCTGAACAACACTATCCACCTGCGCGAGGTCGGCCTGCTGTGATAAAGGCCTCCGGGCAGGCACCGCCTGCTTTTTGTCCTCTTATGTTCTTACTTCGTGGATGGATCAAGCTTGAAAAACCTCAATGTGTCTTTTGTCGTGTTATTGCCCGGCTGGCCTCCGGCGGCTTAAGGGGAACTTTTGAAAAAGTTCCCCTTAAGAATCCCTTCAAAACTTCTAGATCGCTGAAAGCTAAACGTGCCTTCGTCCCGTTTATTTTTCAGCTCGACTTTTACAAGCAATCCACATGGAACATCTCACTCTGAAGTGAGGCCTTCCCCGCTGTCATCACCGCGAAGGCGCGTGATCCATTCCTTAATCCGTATTTCTCACAGAGAAATCCGGAAAATTGTGATAACACCTGTCCCTGCTTCGCCGGGTGACATGCACAAGCTTTGCTCTGTGCATGAATCTGTTGCCGCATCTTCGAAAACGAAGGATTGGGGTCTCGGGAGACCTCGCCCCGCCGGAAGATATTCTCCTCAGGAGAATCCGGCTTCACAATTTTTAGCCTGCACTGGTGAGAAATGCAGGTTAATGTTCAATTTGAGTGTGCCACGTACAAAGCGCCGTTCTTTGTGCGTGCAGTCAACAATATTCCGTCATTCCCGACAAAGACCGGGAATCCGGCGAGGCCGGGACACCCGCCCGTTATTTATATTTGAAATTCGGGGTGGTGATTATATAAAATCTTTAGTGGAGTTATTGAGCAACGGAGAGGTAGAGCAATGAAAAGATATATTCACCTGTTAATGATCGCGATGATGTTGTTCTGCGGAGCGGGCATGAGCCTTGCCGCCGACGTTTCGGCGTCATCCGCAGCGAACCGGCCGGGGATTTCGATCGGCGATGTCGAGAGCCTGCCGCAGTATTACGGCGCAGGGATGGGCGACCAGGTCAAAATCGACTGGAAAGAGGTTCTTGCCGAGTACGATTTCGACCACAGCATCACGAATGTTGAAATTGCGGACACGCAGGAGTTCCCGGCGTTCAATAAAATACATTTCTACTACGACAGCCCGAACGGCGGCAGGGTGCCGGCTATGCTGTACATGCCGAAGAAACGCATCACGCCGATGAAACCGCAGCGCTCCACCATCGAGGGCACGTACCCGGTGATGTTCTTCATGCACTTCCACGTTTCCGACAAATCGATGGCGGAAATTTTCAGCACATACCCGGGCTACGGCATCGCGGTCATGGCTATCGACGGCGTGTTCCGCGGCGAGCGCGAGGAAAAAGGCAACGACATCCTCATGCCGGACCCGTACCAGAGCGCGAAGCATATGAAGATGCAGATACGCGACATTCTCCGCGGGTTCGACGTGCTGGCCTCGTGGGACGGCATCGACCCCGGCAGGATCGGCTACTTCGGCATCAGCATGGGCGCGCTGACCGGCACGGTTGCGACCGGGCTCGACAGCCGCGTGAAGTCCGTGATCATCGCGGACGGCGGCGCGGATTTCTCGCTCATGTTCGACAATTCGGACTACGGCAGCCTCATGCGAATCAAAAAATATATGACCGAAAACAATATGACGCGCGACCAGTTCGTGGATACTTTCATGTACGTTGACCCGCTGGTGTTCGCGCCGCTTCTCAAGAACCGCGCGGTGATGCTGATGAACGGAAAGACCGATACCACCATCAGCATTCCGGCTATGGACAAGCTGCACGAGATCATCACCACGCAACGCAAAGTTGTGAAGTGGTACAACTCGGGTCACATCCTGCCGTTCGACAAAGTGGTCGGCGATGCGCTGAAATATATCAAGAAGAGTCTTTGACCTGCATTTCTCACCAGTGCAGGTTAGCTATTCTATATTTATTCTGATAATCAATATGTGAAATTCTGCAATCTTTTCCATTGCAGAATTTGGGTTCAGTGCGGGATATACCATCCGGGAGCATGAATAAAAATTTCGCCGGGCAGTTCCTCGACCACATGGCCGCCCGTCTTCGCCGCCTCCGCTTTCGGAACAGCGGGAACCATCGTGGCGGCGAGCGCGAACGCCGACCACTTCAGGAAATCGCGCCGGGAGACAATCCGCAAATATTCTTTCAAACTTTTCATAATCGACTCCTTGAACGGCAGCTCCTTACCAGCCGCCGATGACCTGTTCGGCCCATCCGAACGCATTTTTGATCTGCACTATCCTGTCGCCCGCCCTCACCCTGCCGTTGAAATGCCCGAAACACTGGTGGGTGCCCCCGGTTTTCGACCCCTCCGAGCTTTTCCCGCCCGTCTTGTCGAACGTCGGGGTAAGCACGAGGTCGAGGTCATCCGTGATCCCGGTTCTGATGCGCCAGGGCTTCATGAAATCCTTCGTGTCATATTCAAAAATCAAATCCTCGGATATCTTATACAGCCGCCCGTTAAGGCACAGCCCGTTCTCGTTATAGCCGGTTCCGTCGGTCCACTTGCTCCCCATGTTGATGCCGATGAGTTCCCCGTCCTGCCGGTGATTGAACGAAGCCCAGTTCCAGATGAAATCGCTCGGCCACATGCCGCGCCCGAAATCCAGGACGCCGAATGAATCCTCCGGCCCGAAAACATATTCACGGTCACCGTGCTGCACCTTCCCCGTTGCCGCGAGCGTGTTCTGTTTCGACGTGAAATGGAATTCATCCGTATCGTTCCACGGGATAACCACGTTCAGGGTTTCATGCCCGGGCGGCTTCGACAGCATAATGTCCGCCCTCAGCTTACCGTTCTGTCCACCGGGGCAATCCACGCGCAGGCGGATACCGTTTTCCTCCTGAGTGAACGAGAGCTTGAGATACTTCTTGATCAGTTTCACATCTTTTTCGACTTCCTCGGGCATGTCCATCCCCGCGCCCTTCGGCACAAGCACGACATTGTCAGACAGCACGGTCTTGTTCCTGAGATCCATCAGCGTCACGTTCGCCATGCCCGTATAATCTATATTCGCGATCACCATGGAGATCGAAATCTCCTCGTTCAGCACAATCCAGAAATTCCACTTTTTCTTTCTCGGGAAATGGCCCGACAGATTGCAGACGTGCAGCGGGTGACGCGACCAGCCTTTCGCATCCGGGTTCAGGTTCCCCTCGCCGTCGCAAAGAGAAACCTTTTCGCTCAGCTCTCTCTCAATATATTTCGGCATATCGTCTCCCGGTATTTTTCTCCCATTATCCCCGATTCACCACAAAAATCAAACCCCCGGGCGTAAATTCAGGCCATCTGAAACGAAATTTTTGAGATTGCCACGCTTCTTTAAGTAGCTCGCTACGTTAGTAATCCCGGCAACACCGCAACAGAAACAGAAGATCCGCAACGAGTGACATACCGTTCAACATCACTGCATGGACAAGACTTCATATTCATAAACGATAGTTTTTTCCTCACCGGGTTTCAGTTCAATGTCCCATAACAACTGACTGTGCTGATTCAAATGCCATACGCCGGCGGGAAGCAGTGTCTTTTCCGGTTCGCCCTGAGTGCTGATCAGATTTCCTGAAAACCTTCTCCTTATAATCAGGTGTTCGCTTTCGTTCCTGTTGTTTCGGACATAGACCTTTCCCTCGACCCTGCCTTTCTGATACGTATACCCATAGCGTTTTTCGGCATCCCTCTTTATATCGATTTCCTGTTCCGAGTGAAGGACCCGTATATTCAGTGCCTTCGTCACCTTCGCTGCTATCTCCTGCCCGGGCGCAGCCCAGTATGTAATAGTCTGTCCGTAAAACATACCGTTCCTGTAGATGGACAAAGGCGCCGTTGTCATCGGAAAATCGAACGGGTTTGCAAACCTCACGGAATCCCAGACATCGTCCATGGTCTCTTCTTCTTTGTTATTCTGATTATAGTAGTAACTATAATACCGTCCGTACCGGTCCCTTTCGTCGGGAATCAACCAGTCAACAATTCTTTCGGTTTCCACAGGCACGCCGGCGACCTGTATCGCTATGGATTCGCCACGCGCCACCGAATGCCGCCCGGCGTCGAGGTAATGGATATCATAACCTTCCGTTAAAAAATCAGGCATTGCTACAGCCGGATCAGTTTCCAAACTCGAAGAAGACACCGAGTTCGACATTACCGCCTGGGTCATCACGCCCGCACCGTTGTTTCGACTCCGCGTCTGCGGATCATAAGCCAGTTCGGAAAAAAACCGGTTCCAGTCCGTGCTCTGCGACAGAGGCGATTTAACGTGGCTGAACCGAATCGACGGGTATCCGCTTATCAGAAAAAACTCCGCCCCGTCGATATCAATCAGCTCGTTCTTAACCACCGCTTTCATTGAAAGCATTTCGATTTCACCGGCAATATCCAGCCTGTAAGACGGCGCCCAGGACAATCCTTTCGTAAGATAGGAAAAAGATACCACCTGCCTTCCTTTTGCCGGTTCGACCGTAAACAGCATTACATGCCGGCGCTCCATGGGCTTGAACTCCCCGGCGCTCCCGTGCAGCCGAATACGCCGCACTGTTCCATGGTCGATGAATTCCGTCCCGCTGTCCGTATCCAGCACAATGAATTCCGATTCCACATTCGGTCTCACATCAGAATACCTGTAGCCATACCGGCTGGAAACAGCCATCGATCTTTCATAATTCGTATCATATTTTCGAGAAGATCCATCGTAAACGCTCATAAGCGTGCCGGTCAACCGTTCCCCGTCCGTTATGAATACATCCACCTCTTTTCCCGTGAGCTGGTGTATAAGCTCATTGCGGGTAAGAGCATCGGGAGAACATGGGACATCTCGATCGACAAAACGGGCCTCCGCCCCCGATGCACTCTGTATCCAGAAAGTCCCATGCACCGGGTCCGGGACATCTTCTACGATATACTCCCCTCCTTCCGGCCCCGCCTCGAAAGTCCGCGTCACCATCCCTACGCCGTTCTTGAACAGACTGACTTTAGACACAGGCGCATCCACCAGCGTTTCCAGCGCAAAAACGCTGTTCGTAAAGAGCCCGGAACACAACATCAGCACGCCGCTTAACAGAATCACAAATAACCTGTTCTTCATCTTTCCCACATCCTTTTTTTGATATTTTCAATGATTAAACAAACGCATGGTTAACCTGCCTTTCTCACCAGTGCAGGTTAAGTATGAAACAGCATCAACCGATTAAGAAAAATCCCTGATTGGAGTATCAGACAGGCCGGGAATGAAAAAGTTCCCGGGCTGGAAGGCCCCGGGCTGGAAGGCCCCCGGCGGTTCAAGGGGGGCTTTTGAAAGCGGCCCAGGCCGCTCTTTGTCCTTTCACGCGCTTTCTTCGTGAATGGTTCAAACTCGAAAACACATTTGTGTTTTTTTGTCGTGTAATTGCGAGTGACGCGGCAATCCCGACTGTTCTTTTCTCACTACAAGCGCCGCTTCGCGCTTCGCTCGACTTTTTACGGGTAATTCTCATGACGCGTTGCCCAATGAAGTGTTACCTTAATGTAAAAACATTCTTTTGTGTGCCATGTACAAAGCGTCGTTCTTTGTGCATGAAAACCTTAATGTTTCTTTTTGACTTTGTTCTCGTTACGATGCTCTGCGTCGTAACGCGATAGCCGGGCGCTCTGCGCCCATGAGTTTTATATGGAAATGGCAGGCTGGATTAATGAACGCTCCGCGTTCAGGTCGGCATTCCCACGCAGAGCACGGGAACGATAATAGTGCTGCACAGCAACCACTCGCAGACTGGTTACAGATGCTGCCCGGCAATATTGCTATATGTGTATTTAATTTGGAGTGCGAAAATTCATTTTCGCTTTCATAGCCGCTTCGCGCTTCGCTCGACTTTTCACTGGTAATTCCGGGGAGAGTCTATTCTTCGCCGTCGTAATCGCAGGTGTCTATCTGCTCCTTGAAGTCAGGCGGCACCGCGCCGAAATCGCCACTGCCACCGCACCTGTCGCGGTATTCCTTGATCTGCTTTGTCCGTTCGAGTTGCTCGATCGACTTGCGCACTTCCTCGACAAGCTCTCTCATATCGAACGGTTTGTGGATGAACCTTTTCGCCCCGAGCTGAAAAGCAAGTATCTTTTCCGCGGAATCGCTGGAGCTCGAAAGCACGATTATCGGGATTCCACGCACAAGCTCGTCGTCCGACAAATTCCTGCAAACCTTCTCGCAGTCCATCCCGGGCGGCTCGCTGTCAAGGATCAGCACATCGGGCGACAGCTCCCGCACCCCCGCCATCGCCGCCTCGTTCGTCGAAACGGTCGAAACGCTGAACCCGGCAGCCTCCAGCGCGGCACGGATGTAGCCTTCCATGACAGCATCGCTCTCTGCGAGCATCACAAGGTATTTGCCTTCCTGTTTCTCTATCTCCGGCACGTCGATATCTCTCCCATCGGCAGCGGATTACAATATCATTGATTTTACCACATCGGGCCGTTAAAAAACAGCGCGGCTCCCATCTATCGATTATTCATGCACAGAGCAAAGCTTGTGCATGTCACCCGCCGCCGTTCCGAGGTTCTTGTCATGCCGTAAATATCATTTGTTGTGATATGACCCGCGCGATGGTAGAATATTTATTAAGGAGAAAGATAATGGCAGTAGAAGTTCCGACATCGGTTTACTCGATACCGCCCAACATGCTCAACGGCAGCGTGCCATCAAGCCGGGAAATGCTCCCGCCCGAAACGCAGCGCGTGCCCTCGCAGGCGCAGCAGCCGCCCGAGACCACTCAGACACCGCGCGTGAGGATCGCACCCGCGACCAACCGCGTGGATTTTCAGGGCTGAGCGCAACCGCCGATCAGATAACCCGCTCGGCGTTCCACTCCTCGTTTACCCATAATCCTATCAGTTCGGCGTCGAAGCCCCACGTCTTTATCAACTCGATCGAAGCGGCGGTCTGCCTGAACTGGGTTTCGCGGTCCACCGGGTTGCCCGTGCAATCGTAATGCCCGACAACGGCTATCACGCTCGACCCGTGCCCGCGCACCGATACGTCCAGCCGCGCCCTGATCGACTCCACGAGTTCCGCACTGTCCTGCTCTTCAAGTATCTTAATCGGGCCGGGCTCCGTTATCATGTCCACATACGGCATCCCGTACTCGCGCGACATGTAGTCGAACACCGGCTGCTGAACCCTGCCGTCCATACAATTTATCGCTGTAACAAATCCACCGTGGCCCATAGCCACATCCTCCGTCTGAAAATATGACCGCGCTAATTGTATCACAAAGCTGCTTGCCCGGCTTGAATATTTGTATAGAATATCAGGGATATGCACGAGCTTGCTTTGCTGTTCATCGGATCATTCACCCTCGCGCTGAGCGGCGCGCTGATGCCGGGGCCTCTGCTGACGGTATGCGTTGCCGACTCGGCGAAACGCGGATTCATCGCGGGGCCGCTGCTCATCTCGGGACACGCCGTGCTGGAACTTGCGCTGGTTGTAGCCGTGATATTCGGGCTTGGGCCGATCCTTGAGATGGGAGCGGTTATCGGCGCAATCGCGCTCTGCGGCGGCGCAATCCTCGTATGGATGGGAACGGGAATGATCCGAGGCGCGTCGAAAACTTCATTGAACATGGAAGCCGGCTGCGATCAAAAACCCGGCAACCCCGTGATCGCGGGCATCTTCGCGAGCATCTCGAACCCCTACTGGATACTCTGGTGGGCAACCATCGGGCTGGGATATCTCACCGCGGCGAAACACAACGGCGCGCCCGGAGTAGCCGCATTTTTCTTCGGCCACATACTGGCCGATCTCGCATGGTACAGCATGATCTCGTTCGGGGTGAGCAGAGGGAAAAAATTGATGAGCGACAGGATTTACCAGGGAATCATAAGATTCTGCGGAGCGCTGCTTCTCGTCTTCGGCGCATGGTTCCTTTATACGTCCGGCTCATATTTAATCTGGTAATCGACGGCGAAAAACGGTAGCAAGTCCTTACATCCAGAACAATTTCAAAAATCATGAAAACAGCTTCAGGGTCAGAGCTCGAACATTCCTATGTTGCGCATTCCCTGGACCGCGTTGCGTATCTTGACGTTCGCGTTGATGACCTGCACATGCTGCGACTGCATCATGCAGGCTTCGGATAGATAGCGTATCGCGGAGAACCCGGCGGTGTCGATGAACGTCAGGCTGCCCATGTCCAGCACAACATAGCTGCCGCAGTTTCGAACCCGGTCCGGCACACTGTCGCGAAACTCGCCCGCATTGCTGTACTGCAACTGCCCGCTGAGCCTGATTTCTATCCCGTTGCGGGTCTGCCTGTATTCGATTTCGAGATCTTTCAACGGACACCGCCCTGTTAATAATCTTCAGGTGCGCCATAATGAATTGATATCAGGATTATAACAGACCATACCCCGCGCCAACAAGCGGACCCGATATCACTGAGCCGAAAATAAATGTTGACACTCATTGATCCGGCTATTATCCTATATAAAAATTGAACCGACTGGTCGGGTTAATATGACGCGAGAAAGAAGCAATTCGGAAAAACGGCGCAAGCAGATTTTCATCGCCGCCACAAAGGTTATTTCCGAAAAAGGATTTCATAACGCGACAATAAAAGAGATTGCGCGCGAGGCCGGACTCGGCAAAGGCACGATCTATATTTATATTCGGCAAAGGCACGATCTATATTTATATCAGGAAAAAAGAGGATCTCATCACCCTGATTGCCGAAGAAGGAACCACATTAATGTCTGAAAAAATAAACAGTGTGTCTTCTCTTTCGGACAACCCGGAGCATAAATTATGCAGTATTATCGATATTACTCTCGATATGGTTCAGGAATATTCGATGCTCGCAAAAACAATGGCCCTCGAGATAGAGAGAGTCAGCAGCAAAGACATGGCAGATATCGAAGAGAAGTATGTCACGAAATTTCTTAACGTTGCGGTATCGAATATCCGGGAATTGATTCCTGAGAGTTGTTTTGAAGAACAAGACGCAATGGTACTGTCCAACCTTTTGATGGCGTCCTGTTTTTTGTGGGCGCATTCGGCTCTTCTTCAAAAACACGCCGGAGATATCGAAGCTTACAAGAGAATCCTGACCAATCTTTTTCTTAATGGATTGACTAATAATTGACTGTTAAAAGGGGAATCAGTAATGGCTAAGAGAAGCGCTTTTGTCGAAGCCAGGCGCGGTAAACGACGAAAGCAGATATTCAAAGGAGCAGTAAAAGTTTTTGCGGAGAAAGGCTTCCATGCCGCAACCACCCGGGAGATCGCGGATGCGGCGGGACTTGCCAAGGGAACACTTTATGAATACGTGGAAGACAAAGAAGAAATACTTTACCTGGTGATCCAGGAAGCCATGGAGATGGTGAAACACGAGATAGAAACTTCCATTGCGGGAATCGATGATCCCGGAGAGCGGCTGAGAAGAGCAATATCCGTGCAACTGGAGTTCTCGAGAAAATACAAGGATTCGGCAAGAGTAATAATGTACGAAATGAGCAGCCTGAGCACCGAGGGAAAGAAAAAGCATTCGGAACTTGCTGAAGACCTGATCGAGATACTGGCCGCAATAATTGACGACGGAATTCAAAAAGGACGTTTTAAAGAAATGGATTCCCGGCTGGCTGCGGAACTGTTTCTTTATATGGCAACATTTTATTTCAACTACGGCGATTTTCCACACCAGAAATATACACTGGATGAAATAACTGAATTTATTATGGACAATTCAATAGAGGCTATTATGAAACAAGAGAATCGCCCTTTATCCGAACCGGACTGAACGTGTCTTTAAATCATTAAAGAAAATAAAACAACTTATAGCAAGGGAGTATTTGGAAGATGAGTAAAAAAACAAGGGTGAGGGTGTTGATCTCGCTGTTCTTCGCAGTATGCGTGTTATGGGCCGGCGGTTGTTCGCAGAACAACAGTTCCACAAACACCGGCGATGCTTCGGGCGTATCCGGCGACCAGGGATCAGTCAGGGTGAAATTGACAACAGCTCAAATCAGGCCGTTTGAAAAAAGCGTACAGGTTCAGGGCAATCTTTCCGCAAAGAATTTTGCGAATGTTTCCGCCCGGATTCCCGGAACACTTACGGCGATTTACGTCAACGAAGGCGATTCGGTAACCGGCGGAAAAACAAAACTGTTCGATGTCGATTCTGTGAAAGTGAAGAACGCCGTCGAGATCAGAAGGCAGGACTATGCCGTCGCCGAGCAGGGTGTGAACGTATCCAGGGCGGATCTCGAACAGGTTGACGCGCAACTGAAAAAAGCCGAGGCGGACCTGAAAAGGATCACCAGCCTGTATGAAAAAGAAGTCGTGTCTAAAGACACGCTGGAGAAAATACAGACCGGCTATGACCAGATCATCGCGGTGAGAAAAAAAGCCGTCAGCGCGATAACTCTTTCGGAAGAAAGGCTTAAACAGGCCGGCATCGCACTGAAAATAGCTGAAAAGGATTTCAGCGACGCTACGATATACGCGCCGATCAGCGGGCGGGTCGCTTACCGGTTCTCCGAAGAGGGAGAAATGGCGGCGCCCGGTTACCCGATAGTCAGGATAGAAGACACTTCCGTGCTCGAAGCGTCGGCATTCCTTCCATCGGAGTACTATGACCAGGTGCTGAGTGGAACGACAACGGTGCGGCTCAATGTGTCCGGTATTGATCTCGGGACAAGAACGGTGACATATAAAAGCCCGACGATCAATCCGAAGTTGAGAACGTTCGAGGTTAAAACCGTTATAAAGAACCCGCCCGAAAGCGTGGCCCCGGGGTCAATGGTTGGATTCTCGGTAATTCTCGAGAACAAAGACGGGGTTGGAATACCGTCCGAATGTTTGCAGACACGTTCCGGTAAGAAAGCCGTATTCGTTGTCGAGGGAGACCAAACGGTTCTGCGTTATGTAGAGACCGGGCTGGTTTCAGGAGAGTACACGGAAATACTGGATGAAGCAGTCAAAGAAGGCGAAAAAATAGTAATTGAAGGTCAAAACTTCCTGGACGAAGGGGATCAAATACTAATCGTGGGGGAGGCGGAATAAATGTTTCTTTCAAACGCATCTGTCCGCCGGCCCATTGCAATGTCGTGTCTTGTTATAGCGCTGGGCCTGCTCGGGATAATGGCATACCCGAAGCTGGGGCTGGAAATGGCGCCAAAGATGGAGTTGCCGATTATCACGCTCCTTACGATATATCCGGGCGCGAGCCCCGAAGAACTTGAAATCGATGTCGCGAAACGAATCGAAGACCAGGTTGTGACCCTGGAAGGCTTAAAACATGTCACATCATCATGTTCTGAGAATATGGTTGTCACCCTGTTGCAGTTCAACACCGGCGTGGACGTCGATATCGCCGCGATGGACACCAGGGAAAAGCTGGATCTTATACTCAATGATTTTCCGGAAAATGTCGAAGATCCCATGATTATGAAATTCGACGTTAACGCGACGCCGGTGCTGACGATGGCGCTGACCGGGACAGCTCCCATCGATGAAATGTACGACTACGCTGCAAATGATCTTAACGACAGAATAACGATCATTCAGGGCGTGGCGGAAACGCAGATTATCGGAGGCGCCGAGCGCGAGGTTCACGTTCTGCTGGACCGCGAGGCACTAGCGGCGAGAGGTCTGTCAAGCATGAACGTCGTCCAGTCAATCGCGCAGGGAATCGGCATTATCCCTTCAGGGCGCGTAAAAGGATCGACCAAAGAATACGCCGTCAAATATGACGCGGATTTTAAAAACATTTCTGATATAGGGTATATCGAAACCGCGAACGAAGACGGCCAGAGAAGCTACATCAAAGATATTGCCCGGATACAGATGTCCACTAAAGAGCTACGGCAGAAATCGTTTATAAACGGCGAGCCGTGCATTGCTATCAAGGTCGTCAAAAAAGCCGACGCCAACGCGGTGGAGGTCATCAAAAGCGTTCGCGAAGCGATGGCCGGCATCAACAGTACCATTCCCGGCGGAATGAAACTGGTATGGGTCCGGGACGACGAGGTTTTCACGCAGGCGCTCGTTGACAGCGCATGGACGAATATCATTCAGGGCATTATCCTCACCGCGCTGATCCTGTTCTTCTTCCTGTACAACCTGAGAACCACCATCATCGTGATCATAACAATGCCCCTCACGATCATCATCGGATTTTATTTCATGCAGTTTTTCGGATACTCCCTCAACAGCACGACGCTTATGGCGATAGGAATGTCCGTCGGGCTGCTGGTTACGAATTCCATCGTTGTTATCGAAGCCATAATCAAATGGCTTGAACGGACCGGGAAAGTCAAGGATTCCGCGCAGATGGGGGCGTCAGAAGCCGCTGTCGCCGTGTTCGCGAGCGCGGGCACAAACATTGTCGTTCTGTTCCCGATAGCCATGATGCAGAACATGGTAGGACTTTTCATTAAACCGCTCGCCCTGACCATGGTCATTATGACCCTGGTTTCTTTCTTCATATCTTTCACGCTGACGCCTATTCTCGCATCGGTGCTCCTGAAGCCCTCTTCGGCTTCCAACCCCAATGCCATTTTGAACAGGATGGGCCGGGCGTGGGACAGATTTTTCGACAGGATCATTGCCGCATACGGCTCGATGCTCGAATTCAATCGAAGGAATCGAATTGTCGCGGCGCTGTTCGTATGCGGTGTTATCGCATTATTCGTTTTCACCATGCCGCAGGCGGGAAAACTCGGAATGGGATTCGTCCCCACAATGGATAGAGCAGAAATCACCGTTAAGCTCGAATTCCCGTCGGGGTATAACCTCAGCGTTACGGAAAGCAGGGTCAAAAAAGCGGAGGCTCTTCTTAAAGATACGCCACAGTTGAAAAATGTTCTTTCAATGATAGGCAAAGTGGAAGGCGTCGCAGGACAGAATACCGAAGGCGTATACCTTGCACAGATCCTGCTTGTCTTCCCCTCGAGGATAGAACGTGAGGAAACTATATACGATCTCATTGAAGAAGTGAAAACTCGATTGCAGGATATTACGGATTGTATCATAACGGTATCCATACCGTCTGCGGTGGGCGGGCAGAGTTACGACATAGAGCTTGAAATCTACGGTGACGATCTCGATAAGCTCGATGAACTGGCTTTGAGAACCAGCGCGCTGGCCCAAAAAATGCACGGGATAAGAGATATCGACACAACCGTTCGCGAAGGGAAACCGGAAATAAGGATAACGCCAAAACGGGCGGTGATGGCGGATCTCGGGTTCGCCCCGATAGGGCTGGGGATGGTAGCGAGGGGAAATCTCGAAGGAATAACCGCCGGAACGTACAAAAAAGGAGACAGGAACTTCGATATCGTTGTCAAATACAACGAGGAAAAAGGCAAGGATCAAATCGGGGAATTCCAGTTGCCGGCGGCTCCGGGCCACCCAATGCTGATCTCCACGGTTGCCGATGTGAAAGAATCCCTGTCGCCCATCCAGATCGTCAGGAAAGACAAGCAGAGAATCGCCAAAATAGTCGGCAACCTCGAAAGCGACACTCCGCTCGGAGTTGCAACGGGCAGAATCACCAGCGCCATCAACGAACAGAACCTGCTGCCTCCGGGATATGAACATAAATTCGGCGCCGGCTATGAAATGATGAACGAGGGACAACGCGGCCTGGCCGAGGCGGGGCTCGTTGCCATAATTCTCATCGTATTAACACTCGCCGCTATCCTGGAATCGTTCAAGCAGCCTTTGATAGTTCTGCTGACTATTCCCTTGAGCCTCATAGGGGTAATCTGGGGATTGTCTATATTCGGGTACAGCTTTTCCATCCTTGTTACTATGGCAATCGTTATGATGAGCGGTATTGTCGTAAACAACGCGATACTTATCATGGACCAGTTCAACATCAATGTCAAAAACGGAATCCCGCTTCAAAGAGCGATGATCAATGCGGCGAAGGAAAGGTTCAGGCCGGTTACGATGATCACGCTGGCCGCTGTTCTCGGCATGGCTCCGCTGGCTTTCGGCAAGGGCATCGGCTGCGAAATGAGAAACGATATCGGCGTTGCCATGATCGGTGGAATATTCGTTTCAGGAGTACTGTCCGTGTTTATTGTGCCGATTTTATATAACCTGTTTGCAAAAACGGACAGAAAAGAACCGGAAAAAGAAACCAAGGTTTCGGGATCGAATGATGGCGAGGTGATAGAATAATGATTTTGAATAACAGGTTCTGCAAATACAAAATCTTCTCGAAAGAAAGACTGTCTTTATCTAAATATGTTGCGCCGGTTTGCATGGCGCTGTTCCTTGCGGCAGCCGCGCCGGCAGTTTCGATCACTTCATACGCGCAGGGAATCGAAGGCATGGAGCTGTCCCTTTCGGATGCGCCCATGACAATCGAAAAGGCCGTGCAGACGGCGCTCGACAAAAGCCGAACGATCCAGAGCTATGACCTCAGAGTGGATTCCGCCGAGAAAAAAGTCAGCGAAACGAAAGCGAACTTCGGCCTGAACGTCAAAGTCAAAGGAAACTACCAGAGAGTTGAAAGCACGGGCAAACTGACTCTGCCGCTGTCATATTACCAGGTGATGCCCGTGAATATATCAGGCGTGAACACTTTCACGATCGCCGACCCGTACCCGAAGGTGAGCCTGATCGAATACAATCTCAACCCGGAGTGGCAGCACACGGGAGAGCTGGATATCACAAAACCGCTGTTTACCTTCGGCAAGAAAAAGTCTGCGGTATCCGCGACAAAAAAAGCTGTTCATATCGCATACCTCGAATCCGAGCTCGCGAGGCTCGAACTCGCAAAGCAGGTTAAAGAAAATTTCCAGGGCGCTATCCTGACGGGACAGGTGATCGAGCTGCAGAAAGAATCGGTCGAACGGTCAGAAGCGCACATAAAGGATGTACGGGAACTGTATGAATCCGGGATGGGAATAAAGCTGGACGTGATACGTTCCGAATCCGAACTGCAATCGGCAAAGGAACAGCTCACGACCGCCGAGAAGAACCACACTCTTTCGATCAAGGCGCTGAACTATCTGATAGGTTATCCTTATGAAAACAAGCTTAAAGTATCGGACAAAAACACTTTCAATGAAATTGAACTGTCGCCGATCGAGAAATACATCGACATTGCGATTCAAAACAGGCCGGAAATCGAGCTTTTGAAAAACGGCAGAGAAGCGGTATTGCTTCAGATGGACCTGGAAAAAAACAAGCCGATGGTGGCATTCGCCGGAATATGGAATTTCCATTCGAGAGGTTCGATTTTTTCCGGCCAGGACGACTGGCGGGCGCTGCTCCAGTTCGAGATACCCATCTACGACCAGAAACTCGCCGCGGCGAAGACCGCGCAGTCGCGCCTGAAGGCGAAAGACCTGGACCTGAAGGAAAAAGACCTGATCAACGGGATCAAGATCCAGGTCGAAAAATCCTATCTCGAAATCCTCGAGGCCGAGGACAGGCTCCAGACATCCAGGAACATTCTCCAGGCTGCCGAAGAAGGCTACAGGATCGCCACGCTGTCTTACAAGGAAGGTTTCGCGACACAGCTCGATGTTATCGATGTCGAGCACAATCTCACCGCCGCCGGGCTTAACCATGTTAAAGCCAAATATGATTACGAAATTGCAAAAGCGGGACTCTCTTTGTCCTGCGGAGTTTATAATATTGAATAGACGGCGTATGGCTTCCGCCTCCGACAGGCGGGCAAAAATACTCATAAGGCGGTGTTATCGTTATGGATGAAAAAAGTGATGCGAACGTTTTTCAGACCTTCTCTTACGAGATTCAGGACAGGATAGCGATTTTTACATTCAAGGGCAAAGCTTTGTTCAACGCTTCCGGGCTGTACGATATGGACAATCTCGCGAAATCGTTCAGGAAATGCACGGACAACAAGGATTTGAGAGTAATTATCGTCAAAAGGTCCTCGGAGAAGAAGGACAGGCAGGAATATCACGATTTCATAGAATACGCCTCACGGGAGACAGACAAACTGAAAATACACAGGATGCTGAATTATTACAACCAGTTCATCCTCGAGATGTATTCACAGGAAAAGTTCGTCATTTCCGTCGACAGCGAAAACATCGTGGCCCAGTTCCTCAATCTCAGCATGGCGTGCGATTACAGGATAGTCGCCGACAACACGGTGGTTCAGAAAGCGTACTTCCATAACGGGATGGTGCCGAAGGGAGGCGCGGTGTTCTTCCTCTCGCAAATCGTCGGGAAAAAGAAAGCGTTCGAAATACTCCTGTCGGAAAACGACATCACCGCACAAAACGCTCTGGAAATGGGGCTTGTAGATGAAGTTGTCCCGCGGGCCGAGCTGGATGACGCCGCGATGAAACGAGCAGAGTATTTTGCCGATATGCCGAAGCACACGCTGCGCGGTATCAAGAAACTGATGAATTACCAGGCCAAAGAACTGGAACAGTACCTGACATACGAAAATAATGTAATCGCGAATATTTTTGAAAGTCTCAACATGCGCTGAACTGCCGCGCCAGTGCGCTGTTGAGAATTTTAGATTGCGTTATGCATACATAAAAAAAGCCCGGCGTTGTAGCCGGGCTTTTGTTTCTTCTGAAAATATCCCTCTTCGGGGAAACAATTATTCGTCGTCGTCCCAGTCGTCGTCCGCCGCCTCGATGCCGAGCATCTCACAGATCGCGTTGTAGATGCCCTGCTGGTCGAACTTGTAATGGGCGTAAAGGTCTTCGGGATAGCCGATTACCGAGAACACATCGGGCACGCCGAGCCGTTTGACCTTGATTTCTTTTCCGCCGAACCCGGCATCGAAAAGAACCTCGGCGACTGCGCTTCCGAGTCCTCCGTACACGTTGTGCTCTTCCGCAGTGATAATGTAGCCTGTCTCCTCAGCGGCCTTTATGATCGCTTCTTTGTCGATAGGCTTGACGGTATGCATATTGATAACGCGCACATCGGGGCCGCCCTTTTCCGCATGGTCTTCCGCCGCTTCCATAGCCTGGAGTACGCAGACACCGCATGCGATGACGGTCACGTCTTTGCCGGGCCGCATCTCGATGGCCTTGCCTATCTCGAAATCATAATCGAGGCTGTCGTAGGCCGGCGGCTCAAACCCGCGTCCCACGCGCATGTACATCGGGCCGTGATGATCATAAGAAGCCGCAATGATCTTTGCGGTTTCCAGCCCGTCCGCCGGAACCATGATCGTCATGTTCGCGAAAGTGCGGAATATGCCGATATCTTCTGTCGCGTGATGGGTGGTTCCGCCGTTGCCCATGCTGAGACCGGCGTGTGTTCCGATTATTTTAACATCAAGGTTGGGGTAGCAAAGGTCCGTGCGAACCTGCTCGCAGGCGCGCATCGAAGCGAAGCACCCGAAAGTCGAGGCGTAAGGCTTCAGGCCTGTAAGCGCCATGCCCGCCGCCGCCCCGATCATAGTCTGTTCCATTATTCCAAAATTGAAAGATCTCTCCGGAAATGCGCTGAAAAACTCACCCACCTTGGTCGATTTCGCCAGGTCCGCCGTCAGCGAAACAACCTCGGGGTGCTCGCGGCCAACATCCGTGAGAACTTTACCGAAAATCTGCGCCTGAGTCAGCGCATCAAGATCGTCAGTTGTATATGCAAGTCCTCCTGCCATTTTCTTCCTCCTTTACGGTAGTTTCTCGCCGGCTTCAAGCCTTGCGCATTTTCTCGATGTCATCGAGCGCTTCCTTCTCGGAAGCTTCGTCGAGTCCGCCATAGTGCCACTGCGTCTGGTTCTCCATGAACGAGATGCCCCTGCCCTTGACCGTGTTGCAGATAACGCACAGCGGCTGCTGACTGTCAACCGGAGGCAGGTTCTCGAACGCATCTATCAACGCATTGAAATCATGCCCTTCGATAACTTTTGTCTGCCATCCAAACGCTTTCCACTTGTCCTCGAACGGCTCGACTTCCATAATCTCGTTGCAAGGCCCGTCGAGCATGAGCTTGTTGCGGTCAACGATAGCTGTGAGATTACCGAGTTTGTAATGCTTGGCGGCCATAGCGGCTTCCCAGTTCGTGCCTTCGTTGCACTCGCCGTCGCCGAGCAGACAGAATGTGCGCCAGTTCTGTTTCCGGACCCTCGCGCCGAGCGCGAGCCCCACGCTGATGGGCAGCCCATGGCCGAGCGAACCCGTGCTCATGTCGATGCCCGGAACTTTTCTCATGTCCGGGTGCATTCCGAACGGGCTCATATACTGGTTGAAATCATCCATCAGGCTCTCGTCGTAATACCCGCAGTCGCCGAGAACCGGGCAGATGCCCACTCCGCCGTGGCCCTTGCTGAGAATGAATCTGTCGCGGTCGGCTTTTTGCGGATCCTTTGGATCAATGTTCAGGATGTGATAGTACATAGTCACAAGAATTTCCACCATCGACATTGCGCCACCTATGTGGCCTCCGCCGGCTGTCACGACAAGCTGCACGATCTTTTTTCTGATATCGATCGCCTTGTCCTCGAGGAACTTCACAAGATCCTCGCGGTTGTCATAGTTGTGAAGCATGCGATACTCCCTCCCCTGATGTGTTTATTGTTTATCAAAAACCTTTTATCGGGCGCTCATCGCAGCGCCAGGTGTTTCTTGCCGTTTTCACGCAGAAGCTTCGGAAACATTTTGAACGCCGGCTTGATCGCCGGTATCAGCGACACCGCTTTTGCGATGTTGCCTTTCGCCTTCAGCGAGCCGGACGCCATCGCCAGCATCGCGTTCTCTTTGCCCTGCCAGAACCTGAGCGCGAAATCCGCCGTGTTCTGCATCACCACATCCGGCTCCGGCTCTTCGGTATCCCACTCGTAACTCAGGTAATCGCCCTCCGTGGCCGGCATGTCACGCCCATTTATCGTCACGCTCGTCTCCGGGTCCGTGTACTCGAACCGGATCACTATCTTCATCTTCGCAACATCCGCGCCTACAACCGGATCGCTCTTGAGCGCTCCCAGCAACAGGTCCATCGTCTCTATAAAACTTTCCCTGCTATCGAAATATTTCGAACCTTCCGACATTAATAAGCTCCCGTTGCTATTCTTGCTTCTGCTATATTTCAGTCAGTTCAATTCGCTCGAGTACGCCTACCACTTTTTCCAGCTCCTCGACGGAAAGCTTCTTCTCGAGCGCCGTGGCTATCCTCTCGAATATCTCATCAAACTGTAACACGATTTTTCTTCCCTTGCCTGTCAGCGTAAGAAACACCGCCCGGCGGTCCTCCTCCGTGCGATGCCGCTGCAAATACTTCTTCTTTTCGAGCCTGTCTATACACCAGCTCGCGGTACTCATCGATATCCGCAACTCACGCGCTATATCACTAACCCGCGGATTATCAAGCCGCCCTATTGCCCGAATTATACCATTTTCCTTGGTATCAAGCTCGGCGTAGTTGCCCTGATATATCTCCGCTCTCTCATATATGCCTTTCAACTGCTCGACAATTCTTTTCACTTTATTCTCACTCATCTGAATATTCCAATTTCTGGACTATTCGGATTCTAAATTATTCAACCCCGCCATGTCAATGCTTTTTCTTCTTTATTATTAGCCCGGCCTCAACAAACACCGCCTATGACTGGCGTTATTCCCGCAAATATCCGGCAGGAATCCAAAAAAAATTCTCTTCAACGCTCAATGCAGTTTCCGTTAAACGAAATCATCAAATATCTCCCGTCTTCACCGGAACCGATCACTACAGGTATACAAAAAAGGCAATATGATTCAATGTGATATAGCCATCAACAACTCCGCAGGTGTATGACTGCTGAAACCTGAGGGAAGATGATCACTTCACCAGGCGGCCTTTCAGAAACGCGAGAATGCGGCGATGCGCTTCCTCGGTCTGCGGCAGATCCCGCTTCTGGAGATAGAAACCGTGGTCGTATTCCTCTCCGTATATTTCGAAGTAACCGTATGGAAGGTTTTTGCGTTCGAGTTCCGCGGCAAGCTCGCGCGACTGTCCGGTGTTCACAAGCTGGTCCGGGTCGCTGTGGCAGATGAACAGCGGCGGCGCGTTCTTATCGACGTAATTGACAGGCGAAAATTTCCGCATGAAAGCCTTTTTCTTTTTCGGCGTATTGATTTTCGCGAACCGCGCGAACTCGCCCTGCAGCATAACCGCCGGCCCGCCCTTCAGCGTCATCAGGTTCGTCGGCGGATACAGCAACACCCCCGCCGCGACACTGGTGTCAACATCTTCAAGCCCGCTGCAAACCGGCTGAAACTCTTTCACGTTCTGCGTCAGCGACACCATAGCAGCAAGATGCGCCCCTGCGGAATAACCCGAAACCGCTATTCGATCCGGGTCAACCCCGTATTCCGCCGCATGCGTCTTCAGCCACGCCAGCCCGCATTTCACATCGTGAATGCTGTTAGGGAATATCCCGCCCTGGTTCAACAGCCTGTAGTTGATGTTCAGAACCACGAACCCGGCTTCCGCCAGCTCGCGGCAATAGCGCACAAGCGGCTCCTGTGACTTGTCGCCGACGACGAACCCACCGCCGTGGATCGAGTATATCGCCGGAAACGGTCCGTCTCCTTCCGGCAAATACATATCGCCGAGGATCTTATAATCGCCCGCCATCCCCGTCAGCACGTCTTTTTTTTCTACTATCCCCGCGCGCGCCACCGTCATGATCGCCGATGCCGCAAGTATAAATATCACTGTAACTGCCGCCGTTGTGATTCTTCGCCCTGAACTCATCCGTGTCTCTCCCATGCAAATATAAACACTATTATAATTATCGTTTCCGTGAACAGGTATAATTTTTTCGAAGAACCGGGGATCAGTCCAGCTCGCCCACGCGGTGAATCTTCAGCATGTTGGTCGATCCCTTGCGGTTCAGCGGCACCCCGCAGGAAATCACAACCGTGTCGCCTTTTTTGACAAGCTTCGATTCGAGCAGCTTTTCATCGACGACGCTGACGAGGTTTTCGAGCTTTTCGATCTTCTTGAACACCATCGGGATAACACCCCAGTTCAGAGCGATCCGCCTCGCGACGGAACTGTTCAGAGTCGCGCCGACAATCGGGCAGGCAGGCCTGAACTTCGACACCAGCCTCGCCGTGACGCCGGACCGCGTGAACGCGACAATCGCCTTCGCGTTTATCTCGCGTGCCGCGCGCGCCGCCGTGTAAGCTATCGCGCCGCTGAACCCTTCCGTGGTTACGAGATACTTCGACGGCTCGACCATCGCATGATGCAGCACCCTTCGTTCCGCCTCGGTGACGATCCTGCTCATCATCCGAACCGCCTCGACCGGGTACTGGCCGACCGCCGTTTCGCCCGACAGCATCACAGCCCCGGTGCCGTCGTAAACAGCATTGGCGACATCCGACGCCTCCGCCCGTGTCGGTCTTCCGTTCGTTATCATCGATTCGAGCATCTGCGTCGCGGTGATAACGCTCTTGCCGCGCGAGTACGCCATCTCGATCAGCTGCTTCTGAATCTCCGGCACGCGCTCGGGCCGCATCTCCACGCCGAGATCACCGCGCGCGACCATAATCACATCCGCCGCGTCGATAATCTCGCGCATGTTGCGAACCGCCTCGGGCCGCTCTATCTTCGCCACGATCGGAACATCCGATCCGGCGGCGCGAATATACTTCCGCGTTGTCTCGATATCGCCCGGCTCGCGTACGAACGAGATCGCTACAATATCCACCCCCAGCTCCAGCCCGAACTTCAGATCCGCGATATCTTTCCGCGTCAGCGACGGCGCGCTGACCGGCACGCCGGGCAGGTTGATGCCCTTGCGGGACTTGAGAATCCCGCCCCTCACCACGCGGCAGCCAACCCTGTCGCCGTCGCTGCCAAGCACTTTCAGTTCGAGGTTGCCGTCATCGAGCAGAAGCCGGTCACCCTTCTTCACATCCTTCGGCAGATGTTTGTATGTCGTGGGGATCGTCGTCTCGTCGCCGAGCACGTCGCGCGTAACAACCGTTACCTCGCGCCGCGCCACCAGCCGCACGGCATCGCCTTCCATCCGCCCGACCCTGATCTTCGGTCCCTGCAGATCCATCATGATCCCGATGTGGCGGCCCCGCTTCGACGCGACACGCCGGATGCGGTTATACATCGCCTCGTGCTTCTCGTGATCTCCGTGCGAAAAATTCAGCCTGAATACATCCACTCCCGCACGGATAAGCTTATCTATCGTATCGGCCTTCTCGGAAGCCGGTCCTATCGTCGCAATTATCGTTGTTCGCTTCATCTCTTATTCCCCTCTGTCCGGCCTGACAGCATCTTTACCTGCTCACGCCTGTTTCATTTCGTTCGCCTTATTTTAACCCGATGCAATAGATTTGTATCAGCCGCATTAAATTAAACACGCAAAGGAAAGAACAGGCGCCACGACGACAGGCCGAGAACGATGAACTGCCTGCGCCTGAGGCTGGTGAAAAAACATATCGTATGGAGTTTGTAATCCTGAGCAACGCGAAGGATCGCGTTCTCCGAATCATACTATTGAGATTCTTCGACCGTTGCGCTGCCTCAGAATGGCAAAACGGGGTATTTAAACCGCCTCGCCCGCCGGGATATCAGAGCTTTTCCTTTTTGATATCGCGTTCGTACTTCGCGCGCCGTTCCTTGAGGTAAGTCGGGACCGGGACATCCCACCAGCCGACCGCCGGGCTGCCGCTGTCCGGATACTCGCGGAACACTTTGACATCCAGCAACGCGGGCCGTCCGGCCCTGAGGCAGCGCTTCAGCGCGGGCGCGATGTCCTCCGCCTTCGAGACCTGCTCGGAGTAGCAGCCGAACCCTTCCGCGATTTTCGCGAAATCGTTGTAGTGCGGGCTTCCGTCCGGCATCAGGAAATCGGTTCCCGACGGCCTGTCCTCGCCGAACGCAGCCTGCTGGAGATCCTTGATAGCGAGCCAGCCGGCGTTATCCGCCACGATCGTAACCATGTTCAGCCCGTACTCGACGGCGGTCGAAAGTTCCTGCATTGTCATCATGAAATCGCCGTCGCCGACAACCGCCACAACCTGTCTTCGCGGCTTCGCGAGCTTGACGCCCAGCGCCGCGGGCAGCGCGAACCCCATGCAGGAAAAGCCGCCGGACGTGATGTTCGTGCCCGGGACGTAGAACGGGAATTCCTGCATAATCTGCGCCTGCGTATTGCCCGACGAGTGGATGACATAAGCGTCGCGGTTCAGCACCCCGCGCACCTCTTTGAGCAGCCGCGAGATTGTCGGCGGCTCCAGACTGCGGTCCTGAAGCTTCTTAATATGCCTCAGCCACCTGTCTC
>DAOSYA010000023.1:0-38977 GCA_035380865.1 bacterium | reverse complement strand
AAATAACCCGAACCACAGAGACAGAGTAAGGCAGATCGTCTGGGACACCGGCTTCGGCGGCGACGGCATGGAGCCGTTTTTCGATGATATAGACCTGTTCGCCGACATGCTTACTCTTTATTACACAGATTACGACAGTTCACATAATTTCCTGGCGCTCGCGGACGGCGAAGTCGCCGGCTATCTTCTCGGCTGCCCAGACACTTCTGTTTATGAAGAAACAATGAAAGAAGAGATACTTCCTTATATGCTCAAAAAGCTCTTGCGTGGCGAGTACAAACTGAGCAGAAAAAACCTCAGGTACCTGAGAAGATCAATCATGGTCTTGCTCCGCAAAGAGATGGTGCCGGTGCCGCTGGATAAGTACCCCGCCCACCTGCACATCGATTTCGATTCCAGGTTCAGGCGTATAGGGCTCGGAAGCGAACTGATAAACACCTATCTCGACTACCTGCGCGGAATGGGTGTGCCGGGCGTGCATCTCGGAACCTCCACAGTCCATAAAACCGCCCTCCCCTTTTACAGAAAACTCGGCTTCACCGAATTAGGCCGGGTCCGCATAACCGAGCATTTCTACCTTGAAGTTTCACAGGAAGATATGTATGGTATTACCTTCGTCAAAAAGCTTTAAAATCAGTATACTATGATCTATGCTCATAATGAGCTGAACAAATTATCATTAAAGGATTTTTTTAACATGCCTTATATACCACACACAGATCAGGAAAGACAGCAAATGCTGTCAGCCGCGGGCGCGAATTCAATCGAGGATCTTTTTTCTTACATTCCTTCCGAACTGGCGCCTTCTTCTTTTGACCTGCCTCCCGGCAAATCCGAATTCGAAGTCGGCCTTTTTCTCAAAAAGTTGTCGGCTAAAAACGCAACCGAGCTGATTCCTTTTGTGGGCGGCGGTTTCTACGACCATTACATTCCGGCTGCCGTTGACGCAATCGTGTCGAAAAGCGAGTTCTACACCGCTTACACTCCCTACCAGCCTGAAATCTCTCAGGGCACTCTCCAGGCGATATATGAGTACCAGACATCGATTTGCAGGCTGGTGGATATGGACGTCACCAACGCTTCTCTTTACGATGGCGGAACCGCCCTCTACGAAGCTTCAATGATGGCGGTCCGGATCACCGGGCGCAACAAAATAATCGTGAGCCGGGGTGTCAGCCCGATATACCGTGTAATGCTGGCAAGCTACACGAAAAACCTGCACCTCCAGCTCGAAGAGATCCCGGTAAACAACGGGGTGCTGGATAGAGATGTAATGAAGGATGCGCTCGACGAATCCACTGCGGCTGTGGTTATGCAAAACCCGAACTTCTTCGGATGCGTGGAAGATATTTCAGATATTTCCGAGATGGCGCACGGGGTCGGCGCTCTTGTAATCTGTTCGGCATATCCGATTGCATGCGCGCTGATCAAGACCCCCGGCGAAATGGGTGCCGACATCGTGACCGGCGAAGGCCAGAGCCTCGGGCTCCCGCTTTCGTTCGGCGGCCCTTACCTCGGGTTCATGGCGACACGCATGAAATATGTCCGGAAAATGCCCGGAAGGATCGTGGGTGCTACCGTAGATACGGAAGGCCGCCGGGGCTATGTCCTGACGCTCCAGACCCGCGAGCAGCACATCAGGAGAGACAAAGCCACGAGCAACATCTGCTCGAACGAGTCGCTCTGCGCGCTTGCGGCCCAGGCATATATGTCGCTTCTCGGCAAAGAGGGAATCCGCGACGTGGCTTCCGTCTGCAACGAAAAAGCGAACTACACTATGAAAAGGCTGTCGAAAATCCCCGGCGTGAAAGTGAAATTCCCGGCGCCTGTTTTCAATGAATTCACGATAGACCTGCCGAGGGATGCGGGCGAGGTAATCGGCGAACTTATCGAGAAAGGCTTCGCCGCCGGGTTCCCGCTCGGTCGATATTACAAAGGAATGGAAAAATCAATGCTTGTGGCGATTACCGAAAAGAGAACCAAAGAGGAAATCGGGCGTCTTGCGGAAGCCCTCGAGGAGGTGCTTTCATGAAAACCATCTACGAAAAAAGTGTTAAGGGCAGACGCGGAGTAAGGCCGCCGGAAAGCGACGTGCCCGCAGAGATAAACCTGCCGAATAATCTTCTCAGAAAAGAGCCGGCACAGCTTCCCGAGGTCTCCGAACTCGATGTGATGCGGCACTTTACAAAACTCGCAGGCATGAACTTCGGTGTCGATACAGGGTTTTATCCTCTCGGTTCCTGCACTATGAAATACAATCCTAAACTCGGCGAGCAGGTGAGCCGCTATGAAGGGTTCGCCGCGCTGCACCCGCTCCTGCCGCAGCTAAGGCTCGGCGGAATGCTCACCCAGGGCTCGCTTCAGGTGCTTTACGACACGGGGGCGCTCCTGTCCGAAATCCTTGGAATGAAAGAGTTCACGATGCAGCCGATGGCGGGCGCGCACGGAGAACTGACCGGCATCATGCTTATCGCCGCCTACCATAAAGATAAAGGCAACAATAAAAGCAAAGTCATAGTGCCCGACTCGGCGCATGGGACAAACCCGGCAAGCGCGTCAATAGCGGGCTATGAAGTCGTCAGCGTGAAATCCGACGAAAACGGAGCCATGGATCTCGAAGAGTTCAAGAAGACTCTTGATGACGATACAGCCGCCGTCATGCTCACATCACCCAATACGCTGGGATTGTTCAATACCAACCTTCCCGAGATCGTGAAACTCGCTCATGAAAAGGGCGCCCTGATGTACTACGACGGGGCGAACCTCAACGCGATTCTCGGAAAGGTCAGGCCCGGCGATGTGGGATTCGACGTCGTTCACGTCAATATACACAAAACCTTCGCCACCCCGCACGGTGGCGGCGGACCCGGTTCAGGCCCGGTCGGGGTTGCCGAAAAGCTCGTCCCCTACCTCCCGATTTCCCGTGTTATAAAAAGGTCGGACGGAATGTTCGCGCTGGACTACGATCACCCGAAATCGATCGGCTATATCGCCCCGTTCTACGGGAACTTCGGTGTGATTCTCAAGGCATACGCATATATGCTTACCCTGGGGAAAGAAGGTCTTGTCAGAGTCAGCGAAAACGCTGTCCTGAACGCCAATTACATCATGAGCAAACTCAAAGACTACTACGAGCTTCCTTATGACCGAACATGTATGCACGAATTCGTTCTATCGGCTTCCAGGCAACTTAAAAACGGCGTTCGCGCCCTCGATATAGCAAAAGCGCTGATAGAAAGAGGCTTCCACCCACCCACCGTTTACTTCCCGCTGATCGTTAACGAGGCTATGATGATCGAGCCGACGGAAACCGAATCGAAGGAAACGCTCGATACTTTTATCGAAGCCATGATCGAGATCGCGGAGCTTGTGCAGAAGGAGCCCGAAAGCCTTCACGCCGCTCCGCGGAATATGCCGGTTTCACGGCTCGACGAAGTGAAAGCCGTGAAGCTGCAGAAGTTCAGTGTCGAAAAGGACTGATTGAATAGCCCCGGGGCTTCAAAATACACGAGAGACCTTTTTAAAGTTCTCTTCTGCTCTTGTCCTCTTGTCGAGAAGCGCGCCTGTCGCGCTTCTCTCACAGTATCGCCATACAATATCCGGCCATGTTGCGTATGGTTGCCGAACGGCTAATTAAGGATTGGATTCCTGCCTTCGAGGCTGTTGCCCCCCCCCTTTGTCATTCTGAGAAAGCGCAGCGACCGAAGAATCTCAATAATAAGCTCCAAAAGCGGGATCCTTCACTGCGTTCAGGATGACAAACTCTCTACGTTAACATTTTTCAACAGACTCCTTCGCAGGAATGACACCGGGGAAAGATGATGACAACATAATAATGATGAAAGACACTACATTAAGAACTTCACGCACAAAGAACGGCTCTTTGTACGTGGCACACTAAACAGTTTTTTACACTACAGTATTTTTACATTAAGGTAACACTTCAGCGTGCAACGTTCCATGGGGATCACCCGTGAAAAGTCGAGCGAAGCGCGATGCAGCAAGCTGTAAGCGCAGCATCGCGCTTCGCGTTCTAGAAGTTTTGAAGGGATCCTTAAGGGGAACTTTTTCAAAAGTTCCCCTTAAGCCGCCGGAGGCTTCCCGGCTCTGAGACGCCGGCACTTTTTTGTTTTATTTAATCCTGTTGAAGTGATAAGATAATCACCGGCTTATAAATATTGACAGGGAGAATGATATGTCAAAAAATAAAAAGATCGCCGCCCGCAGCGCAACATCTCCGGTATGGGCCTTCATCCTCAGCGTTTCAGGCACCCTTCTTTTCTACCAGGCCATTAGAGACATCCTGATCTCAAGAAGCGGTATCACCCCGATACTGGGTATTATAATCGCTACTCTCGCCGCGCCGCTCGCCGCCGGAATTTTAACATATTTCTGGAAATCAACTTTTTCGATTATCACTGGAACCGCCGCTTTCATCGCGGGTTCATTCATGATTCTTTCCACAACTCAGTTCAACTATTATTACGGCGAAATCCTCATCATAAGCGGATACCTGATTTCACTGGTCGGGCTTCTTTCGTATTTCAACCGGCTGGACCTCGTTCCGGGTTACAGAAATGCCGGAGCCGTCATGACCGCGGCGGGAATCATCACCGCGCCCGCCATCCATCTGTTTCTGAGACAGGTTGATAAAACACATGATTTCAGGCTCTACCTTTTCATCGCGGCATGGGCGGCCACTTCCGCCATGATCGGTGTTTCTTCCTTCAATAAATTCAAGGAAGAAAAGCCCGCGCCGGACCCCGGACCGTTTGTGGGATTCAAAACCTTATGGCTGTTTCTCAGCTCCATTCCGTTTTTCTTCCTGTTCATGGTGCTCGGCAAACCCGAACTGCTCGCTTCGAAATGCGCTGTTTCCTACAGGGCAACGATCCTTGTTATAATGGCGGGCCTGTTCCTCGGCTGTGTTGATTCTTTCCGATGGATCGGCAGGGACCCGGCTGTTAAAAAATCATCCCGGTTCGCGCTCTTCATCTGGACATTCATCTCAGCGATTTACCTGAATTTCTTTTTCCTCATACCCGATTCGCCCTGGAACCTGCCGGCTGTTTTCATAGCCTCGATGGTCATCGCAAAAACCCTCTGCTGGTTTTTCGTATTCGCCCTGTCACAGGGTTCGCCGATGCTGACTGCCGCTGCGGGCTTTTCTTTCTCTCTGCTCGGGCTTGGCACTTTCGGGCTGGACGCCGCCCTGCTGCTGGAAAACCATATTCCGAACTTCTACGGCATGCTCATGATTCCACTGGTTATTTTCTCCTTCTCGACAATCGGCGCGAAAATGCCGGCTGCCGCAGGAAAGAACCCTTTCAAAACCATGAGCCCCGGAGCCGTAATTATTTCCGCGCTCCCGGTTATCCTGCTCTTCGCTTTCGTGCGCCCGGCCCCGCTCGCCGACGCCCCCCGCCCGGAAGTCGAGCCGCTTGTGTTCGCTTGTCTTTACACCTGGTACGGCACACCTGACGGCACCGCCGGAAGAACTTTCAACGGCCCCGACGGCAAAAGTATCATGCTCGATAAAGAAGGCGGCGAAAACGATTTCTCTTTCGACGACATGAATATGTCCAACACGATGACGGAGAACATCAACGGCGTATTCATAGTAGCCGGCAAAAGCGACGGCGTTTCGAAAAACAGTTTCACGATCGGGTTCGATTTCCTCTCCGTCTTCATCCACGGCGCTCCGGTTACAAGCATCACGACTGCATACAAAACCAACAGGCCGGATGATGAACTGACGCTAACGATTACCGAAGGCTCGACTGCGTATTCGACACGGCTTCCGTCACAGACGGAGATGGAAAAAGTCAGCCTCGAATGGCCGACGGATTTCAAGGAACATAAAGCAACCGGGAATATAACAAACGGGAACGCGCATCTGTCCATAACGGTGAAAGGCAATGATCCGGAGACTTACAGTATTGCCATCGACTATGTAAGGATGGGGCGATGGCGGCATTTCAACGAGGATTTCAGGAAGTATTTCGACGAAGAAAAACAGGTCTGGTTCAACGATCCGCCGGCAACCATTGCAGCGGCGCACCGTGTTTACTACGACGGCAAAGAATGGCCCGGAATCAAACCTTACGGGTCGCCGCTCGGAGTTTATGATTCGCTGGACGAGGATGTTATGCTGTCACAGCTTCAACTTATGGAAAAGGCGGGCATCGACGTCGCCCTCTTCATGCACCCGTGGTCGCACGAGACGATCACCATGGGAATGAATCTCATTAAGGAAAACAACATAAAGCTGAAAGTCGCATGGTACACGGGAGTCAAAAACGTCGATGAGTTTATGAATATTCTCGATCCGATTGCCGCCGATCCCGTTTTCCTGAAGGTTGACGGCAGACCCGTGATCGTGCTTTCCCCGACCGGGCAGAGAGGTGATCCCCATGCTCAGTACAAAGCGATTTACGAAGACCTTCGTGACCGGGGAGTGCTTGCTATAGGCGACAACTACGTCACGCCGAAAGAGGAAATGCTGAATATCACCTCGGGCCACTATTACTATGACACAACGGGTTTGTACCGCGCTCGCTGGGGCGGAAAAGACATCGAGACATCGAAGCCGGACGGCAAGTTCATAAAAGGATACGGACACCTTTTTACTCTCTACGACGCTATTTCAAAAATAACCCATAATTCCGGCGGCATATTTTTATCAACCGTCATCCCCGGCTTCCACAACCTTTCCGTGCACGACTACGAAGGAACTCCGCTCTACGACGGCAGGCCCGGCACGGAAGTCATCCGGTACGACGGAAAAACCTACGCCGAAACCTGGCAGACTTCGATCGATTCCGGCGCTGACTGGATTTGCATAGTCACATGGAATGAACTTCACGAGGGAACCGAGATCGAGCCGACGGTGGAAGACGGCGTGTTTTATATAAAGGAAACAAAAAAATGGGCCGACAAATTCAGGGCCTCAAGAAAAAAATAGAACCGGTCTTTTCAGCGATGCACATTGATTTCACAACGGGGCGCAAGCCCCGTTTTCATGTCCCTGCGCCAAGGCCGCCTCTTTGTATGTACGCTTCCAGGAAATTCTTCAGAAAATACAACCCGACAAGCAGGAGTATAAAGAAAAGAGACATCATTCCTATCATTATGTACTGCCCCGTGCTGCTCATTGACCCGGAGGAAAACTTCGAGCCATGCTGCTTCATCGCACTGTTACGGACTTTAGCTTCCGCGAACTGAGCCTCGAACTCCCGCATCACCTGTTCCGCTTCCGCCGAGACTTTCCCTTTTTTATCCTGCTGAATTTCTTCTTTTTCCCGCTCGTCACCCAGCAGCCCCTTACCGCAATAAGGGCAAAAACTGAAGTCCCCTTCCAGTTTGCCTCCGCAGTACGGACAGAACTGTTTTTTCATTGCTTCCAAATTCTCAACCTCAGGTTATGATTATAACCTTTTTATCAGAATGCTGGAAACCCGCTGCGCCCGGCTGTTGATCAGCGGTCATAATACCGGTTAAAATATGCCCAATAAATATTGGAGCCTTTTCAACAATGGAACAACCAAAAAACAAAGCTGATATCGTTGCCGTTCTCCAGGGATACCGCGCAAGCGATATCATGTCCTCGGGGGTCGAGACCGGCATATTCGAAGCGCTGAGCGACGGCCCGTTGTCCGTCGAACAGGTCAGGCGCAGAGCCGGGATAAGCCGCCGCGGCGCCGATATCATGCTGCACGCGCTCGCATCGACCGGCCTCGTCTCGAAGAAAAAAGATCTGTTCGGCCTCACCGCCGTATCTAAAAAATACCTGCTGGCGGACTCGCCGGATTCAATGTGCAACTATATCCGTCACAACGCCAACCTCAGAAAACTCTGGGCAAAACTTTCAGAAGCCGTAGAAACCGGAAAACCCGTGCCGAAAACTTTTGAAAACATAGGCAAGACAAACACACAGCGCCATGATAACTACATATACGCAATGTATGAGGCATCCCGTGAACCTGCGGCGCGACTGGCTGAAACCATAGGCCTCAAAAGCGTTCATAAAGTACTCGATGTCGGAGGCGGACCCGGGAATTACGTTTTCGCCATGATTGAAAAAAACCCCGCCATCAGCGCGGTTGTCCTAGATCAGGCAGACACCCTCGAAATCACAAAAGAGCTTATTTCCTCGCTGGGCATGTCGGCATCAGTCGAAACAATGGAGGCGGATTTCAACAAAGACTCGTTCGGCTCCGGCTACGACCTGATCCTTATGTCGGGCATAATCCACATGAACTCCGAAAAGCAGAACGAGAAAATTGTCGGAAAAGCTTTCAGGGCACTCAACCCGGGCGGCAGGATAATTATTAATAATTTCATGCTGGACGACCGCAGGACCGGTCCTGCGCATGCCGCGATGTTTTCCGTAAATATGCTGGTAAACACTGAGGGCGGTCGGTCATACTCACGCAGTGAAGTAAAGTCATGGCTGCGAGCGGCGGGTTTCAAAAATATTACCGCCGAACAAATGCCGCCACGAACCGTAATTGTTACGGGAACGAAAAAGTGACGTTTTAATCGAAAGGAACGACAATGAAATCTTCAGCGGACTATTCCCTGGAAATATATGAACTCCAGGCAAAACAACTTATTAAAAACCTCAAAAAGAGAAACATTAAGTCAGTGTACTGCAAAGACAGGCATGCGGCTATAACACAGATTTGCAAACTGATCCCACGCAAAGCGGTCGTAGGGCTCGGAGGCTCGATGACTGTTGTTGAATCGGGTCTTGTCGATGCGCTGAGAAACCTCGATATCGACCTGCTGGACAGGTACCGCAAGGGTGTTACCGACGGGGAAATCTCCGAAATGCGGAAAGCCGGGATGAGCGCGGATGTTTTCATCGCGAGTTGCAATGCGATTACCCATGACGGCAAACTCGTCAATGAAGACGGGCTCGGAAACAGGGTTGCGGGAATGATATTCGGGCCTGAAAAAATTATTCTCATGGCAGGCATGAACAAGGTTGTCCCGTCCGTTGAAGACGGTATAAAAAGGATTAAAAACTTCGTCGCCCCGCGCAACTGCCTCCGTTTCGGCGTGGATACGCCCTGCGCGAGAACCGGATTCTGCGACGAAACAAATTGTCTGCCGCCGTCACGAATCTGCAACCAGCTCACTATAATAGAAGCAAACGCCGTGCCGGACCGCATCACCGTGATCCTGGTCGGTGAGGAACTGGGATTCTGAAAAGCGAGGGTAAAATAATGGCCGATCGTATCAACTCCATAGGCGTGCTTACAGGCGGCGGAGACTGCCCCGGACTCAACGCTGTGATCAGGGCGGTCGTAAAAACCGCGGTTATGGAGTTCGGTTGTAAAGTCACCGGGATCAAAGACGGCTTCGAGGGACTCGTCCGCGGACCCGATTACACTATGGAACTGACAGCCGCTTCGGTCAGGGGCATCCTGCCACGCGGGGGAACCATTCTCGGCACGACAAACCGGGGCAACCCCTTCGATTTCAGGGTGGTCGAAGACGGGGTCGAGCAACGCCGCGACATGTCGCAGACTGCGATTAAAAACCTGAACAGGCTCGGCATCGAAGCGCTCATCGTAATCGGCGGCGACGGCTCGCTTTCCATTGGGCTGGACTTCTTCAAGCTCGGTGTTCCGGTCGTTGGAATCCCCAAAACGATAGACAACGATCTCTCTGCAACGGATTATACGTTCGGCTACCACACGGCGGTCGCCACCGCAACCGAGGCACTCGACAGACTGCACACAACAGCGGAGAGCCATCACAGGATAATGGTTCTCGAAGTCATGGGCCGGAACGCGGGCTGGATTGCCATGTCGTCGGGCATAGCGGGCGGCGCGGATATCATCCTGATACCTGAAATCCCCTATGACATAAACACTATCTGCAAGAAGATCGAGGACCGCAGCGAGCGGGGAAGCAAGTTCAGCATAATAGTTGTCGCGGAAGGAGCTGTCGAAAAAGGCGGCGACCTGATATACCTCGATCAATCGGCAAAGCGGCTGGGCGGCGCAGGGCAGAAAGTCGCCGACATGGTTTCTCAGCATACCGGCTACGAAACGCGCGTCACAGTGCTCGGGCACCTCCAGCGCGGCGGATCACCCGTCCCGTTCGACAGAGTACTGAGCACAAGGTTCGGCGCGGCGGCGGCAAGGCTCGCCGTCAACAGACAATTCGGGCGCATGGTATGCCTGAAAACCCCGAACATCGATTCGGTTTCTCTCGAGGAAGCGACCGGCACGCTTAAAACAGTTCCTCCCGAAGGCGATCTCGTCGAAACCGCCCGCCACATTGGAATATCACTCGGGGAACCGGCCTGAGCAGGCCGTTTTTCGAATCAGACGATCCTGTGCCCGCCGCTGTAAACAAGCATTGAATCGCCGCGCAGCCTGCCTGCTATCGTCAAATCTACAGCGCGCCCCAGTTTCACCGCCAGCGCGGTCGCCGCGGACACTCCCGCCATGATCTGAATCCCCGCCCTGTAAGCCTTCAGCGCCATCTCATAACTTATCCTGCTGCTAAGAACAGCCGTCATTCCAGACATGTCTTCGCCCCGCATAAGCGCGAACCCTATCGCCTTGTCGAATGCATTGTGTCTGCCGGCATCCTCTCTCACAACCACCATCCGCCCATCCCTCGCAAACAGCGACACCGCATGCGACGCCCTCGTCTGTTCCCCCAGCGCCTGCGCCTGCTCCATCTTATCCAGCATTGCCGACAGTTCACCAGGAGTAACTTCCAGGCCGGTAACCATTGTCTTAATCTCTTCTTCTCGCAGCCCGGGGAAATCGCCCTGCTTTCCATTCCCGTCTTTTTCCGGGGCCTTCCTCAGAACAACCTCCGCACGCCCCGCTTCCACCTCCAGGCTCACGACATCGTCCCATCCACTGATCCATCCTTCGGCAAAACAATGTCCAGCCACAAGCTCTCTCTCGTCGCCGGGCGTATAGAGAAAATCAGCCGCCATACTGCCGTTGACCCGAAGAACAAGACTCCTTTCGGCAATAACACATACTTCCTCTTCCCGCCGCACATTCCTGTCTATATAAGTTACTTCGATTTTTTCTTTCAAAAGGTGGGCACCCTCGATTTTTCAGAATTATAAACCAGCGTATTCAAAAAACAAACCCGGATGTTTTATACGGGTATTCAACACCTGCCGTTTTTTATACGTTTTCAAAACCGGGTTATATTCCGTCGTCCTAGCCTCAATACTGTTTGCTTAAAATAAAAACCTTACCTTCCCCCATGAAACCTCCCCTGACATCCTGTCCCCTGGATTCCGGGACTCGGCCCGGAATTACAGGCTTAATTGAACAGTATTGGGGCTAATCCTCAGGAAGCAAACCGCAAGCCGCCACAGTGTCCCTGAAAGCCTTTTCAAGCCCGCCGCTGCCGAAACCCAGCACTTTGCGGGAAGCCTCAAGGTCCTCCGCCGAAATATAAGTTTCCAACACCTGAACATCCACGAACTTCACCGGGTGCAGGCCGTGTTCACGGCCTGTGGCCGACATGTACACCTGCAGAAACCTCATGAAAAGTTTTGCCGCCCGGGCAGGCATTGTTATCACTTCCTGTTTTCTGCCACCCAGTCGTGAGAAAGTCTCGACCATTTCCGACCATCGAATATTCAAATCGCCGACCGGGAAGCTACCGCTCTCTCCATGCCTCTCGACCGCGCCTGCTATCGCCTCGGCAACATGTTCAACGGTTATCATCGTCGTCCCGCCCGCCGTGTAGAAAACAGGAAAAGGGGAAAGAATATATTTAAGCAGCGGCGCCCAGAGCGGCACGCGCCCGGGCATGTTGCCGAATATGTAAGGCAGTTCCAGGACCGAGACGGTCATGCCCTCGCCCGCCATTACCGCGGCATCTGCCTGTTCACGCCTCACCCGTACATACGGATGATGTTCGGACAATTTCATTTCGGGCCATATCCTGTCGAAATAAGCGAAATACGAACCGCACAGCACGCCGCTTTTCAACCCCGCGCCGGCAGCAAGCCGGAACAACCTCCCGGCAGGCAGCACGTTGGCTTTGTAGAAAAACTCATAGGCGGGCGCTTTCGGGACAACCCTGTCGTCCGCACCGATGGCAAACACCATCGAGTCGTGCCCGCTCAAAATCTCTTTTATCTCTTCATCCGAACACTTATCGATATCCGCAAGCCGGTACTCCACTCCAGGCGGCAACAAATCATCTTCCGGCATATCGAACGCCAGAACCGTTACCTCGTGTCCTCGTCGCAACAGTTCGAGCACCGCGTGATATCCCAGAAAACCTGTTCCGCCAAGCACGAAAACTTTCATGGCACATCCTCTCCGAACATTCCTGCTTCAAATCAAAAAGGCATCGCGTATTTCTGGAGCCGGACAATCTCATCGAACGTTTTTTTGCATGCTTCGCGCGTCGGCGGCGAGAGAGGGTCGATCTCCAGCGCATCGACAGCAAGCTCGGGATCCCGGTTCAGAACCGAGTCCGCAATCAGCGACTGTATCCTCGTCTGCAATTCCATGTGACCGAGCAGCGGCTCCGGGACCGGCGGCATGCTGTCCGGGATTAGTTCGCCGTTCTCCGTCCGCGCGGGAACTTCAACAATCGCCCATTCGGGAAGGTTCGGTATATAAAGACCGCTGTTCACAACATTTATCGCGTTTATCGGCGCCTGCCTGCCTGTCGCAAGCGCCTCGACCAGCTTCATCGAGCCTTCTATCGCGCGCGGAAACTTCTCGAGCGGAAGGTTCAGCCTGCCCGCGCCGTAGCTCTTCGATGCCCTGACTCTCAAGCTGCACTCGAACTCCGAGAATTTCTGATACGGGAACCAGCCGGGCAACACTGACCTGCTCGACGGGCCTTCCGACGGAAGATACTCGCCGATATGACTGTCCGAACTTACCGGGTACATGCCGAAATCCCTGTAACACTTTCTCACGAGTTTCCCGTGCATGAACGGGAAATACTTGATATGCCTGTCGAGAACGGGATACAGATCCCTGCCCGAGTCCGCGTCAACCAGCTCGTTTATCCATGAGAAATGGTTAAGCCCCCACGCCCGCGCGGCTATCCGTTCCGGCGGCATGAGCAGAAATCTCGCGAGCCGTATCATGCCGAGATTGAACTCCGGGCAATCACCGAGCAGGTTGAGCTTCGTGGCGCGCGATATCGCGAGGTTTACCCGCGGCAACGGGTTGGTCACGTTTATCAAAACCGCATCCGGATTGTGCTTCTCGATAACCTCACAGATTTTAAGCACGAGATTTATCGTCCGCAGAGAATGAAACAATCCGCCCGGCCCGCCGTTTTCCGCCATGTCCTGCCGGGAACCATATTTCCTCGGAATTTCGAGATCTTCCTTCCAGTGCTTCCATCGCCCCACTTCCACCGAAAGCAGAATGAAATCGGCGCCTTCGATCCCCCGCGGCGTATCTGTATATGATTCGATAGTCATCCCGCTTCCAAGCTGCTCGTTCATCCTTTCCGCAGCCGCGCGGGTCACTTCCAGCCTTTCCTCGTTTATATCAATAAGCGCCAGCGTCCCGCCGTTCAGTCCGTCCGCCCTCATTGCTTCATACGACATCAACGTCCCGAACGTAGCGCCGCCGGCGCCGATCATTGCTATTCTCGATTTTCCAGCCATGAATTCCCTCCTTGAAACGGTTCAAAAACATTCCCTGAAACAAAACCACGATATCTTATTGAAACCGAGGGGTCAAGCCTTTAGCGCTCGTGCCCTCTCGCAATTTTTCCTTTCGAACAGCCCGGATTTCAACTATTATTTGAACAACCCTGCGGAGGCATGCAAGACATGGACAAAAAATCTGAAAAACAGAAAATGATAGATGGAGATTTATACATCGCGGCAGACCCCGAACTGACTGCGGACCGGCTAAGGGCAAGAATTCTGATTCGTAAATTCAATGACCTCGACGCCGCGCTCGAAGATGAAAGACTCGGCATACTCAAAGAGCTGTTAGGTTCCATCGGAGCCGGCTCGATGATCGAACCTCCGTTCAGATGCGATTACGGCTACAACATCCATGCAGGCGATAATTTTTACATGAACTTCGGGTGCGTGATACTCGATTGCGCAGAGGTGCATATCGGGAACTTCCTGAAATGCGGCCCATACGTTCAGATATACACCGCTCACCACCCCGTCAACGCGCTGGAAAGAATAGCAGGGCCGGAACTGGCATCCCCCATAACCATCGGCGACAACGTGTGGCTCGGCGGCGGATCAATCGTGCTGCCCGGTGTGAGCATCGGCGACAACACGACAATCGGCGCGGGAAGCGTTGTCTCTAAAGACATCCCTTCCGGAGTCGTCGCGGCCGGAAATCCATGCAGGGTGATAAAAACAATCTGACTCCGGCATCCATATTCCACATCCCGGTATCACTCCAGAACGAATGTCCTCACCTGCTGCGGCCTCAGCTCGAACCCGAGCTTCGAGTCAACGACACCGGCTTTCTCAGGATTCTCGATCATCAGGTCCGTTGACTCGGCGCTCTTGATCCCGGGCAGCCGGATATCTATCTTCGCGCCGCCGCCCCTGCCTTTTGTTTCGAGAGCACGGAGCACCAGCTTTCCTCCGTCCATAAACATCGCCGTCACCGCGACCGCGTCCGTCGTCTGCATGTATGAGAACTCCGGCGCGAGCCGGCCCGGATGCAGGTCCGCCCCGAGCACGGGCGGAATATCGTTGAAATCCTGCCCCGCGCGATAAGGGTCGTGCGCATCGAAAAGTTTTCCGTCGCGCGGCCTTATCGAGTACTCCAGCGTATGCCTGCCGAACGTTTTCGCCGATTCCGAGGGAATTTCCGTCTTGAAATTCGAAATTGATCTCAACAGCGCGAGGTAAAAAATATTGTCCCTGTGGCAGAGATCCATCAAACCCCGCGTCGCGAATGTCAGGCCGGCGGCCCCGTCTCCATAATCCGTCCAGTTCTGCAGCGGATACCTGCCGTTCACGTCGCGCCTGATAAACCCGAGCGGAATCGAATCCGTTCTCCAGCCGCCTTCGCCGAACGGGTACGTTGCATGCACGTCGAAATTCGCGTCGTGCCAGTCGATTCCGTTCACGACATCCACCCGTGGCAGGTTATGATAGATCCTCTCGTCCCTCACAATGCCGCTGTTTCGGAAAACGCCCGCTACGACCAGCCTGTCCGCCACCGGCCCCCTGTAAACCGTAAGCCTGTGCCCGAAATCATATTCGTCCGAGCAAACCCTGTCGGGAACCGGCATCATGAACTCATGGGACTCGGGTTTATAAACATAGGTATTCCCTTCGTCCGGCTGAACACAGATCATCCCGAGCGGACGTCCGCCGGCAACAAGCTCTTTGCCCGCGGCGGTCCTCAGCGACACGATATTTCCATTCCCGTCATACGAAATTTCAAACCCGCCGTGAGCCGGGCTGAATTCGATTTTTTCGCCCTTCTTCAGCTCTGTGATTTTTTCAACGGGATCGAACCCCTCCGGCGCACCCGGCACGACATATATCGTCTTCCATCCCATCGCAGGCAAATCCAGAACCGCCGTAACCCCGCCGCCCATAAACTGGTACGTTATCTCTTTCGAATCCGAATCCAGCAGCCTGAAATCACCCGCAGGCAAATCATCGAGCGTGATCACGGCCTCCCTGTCAAACGAAAGCGTGTTGAAAACCACCATCGCGGACCCGGCGCCCGCGGGCGCGCCGCCTGCCGTGTCGATCATTTTGACGAGATAATCCAGCCCCTCGTTCAACAGGACTTCCGATCCCTTTTTCACGAACTCGAATCGCGCCTCGCCGTCAACCCGCGCCTCGTCCGCAGTCGTTCCCGCCGCAAAATCGTGAAAATGGTTCATCAGCAGTTTTATCCATAACATTTCAAATTTGCGCTGCGGATACTCCATCCCGTACAAATTCGCAACGGCCCTGACCGCCTCACCCTGTCTGATCCTGTTCTCGTATGCGCGGTTTCTTATCTTGTCCTCGATCTGGTTCGAGAGAAACCCGTTCCAGTTCACCTGGTAATCATCATTTTCGAAAACCTGCGCCGTCTTCATATCGCCTGCCGCAGCTTCGAAATACTCTTCCGGTATCGACATCCTCAGCTTCACATCGTCGTGGTTTTCGTTCCAGTCCCGGACCAGCTCGCTGAGATTCCCCGGCGGCGGCGTGAAATCGGAGCCGCAAAGCGCGAGATATTTCCCCCGCTCATCGAACTCCCTGAGCGTCTTATACATGCTCTCGACCTTCTCCCACTCCTTCCGCCGGTCGTAAGGCTTTGTCCGCCCCAGCTCCTTGCAGGCGTCATAATGCGGGTAAAGAACCTGCGACCTTATGCCGCTGCCGTCGGGAGACTTCCAGTTAATCGCGAAATGCTCAGGCCTGTTCATGCTGGTCCGCCTGTACGCCCAGACATGCGCCTCAAGCCCCGCTCCCGCTGCTATCTGCGGTATCTGGTAGTTTGTCCCGAACGAGTCTATGTTCCAGAGATACTTCGCGCGGCACCCGAAATTTTTCTCTATCCATCTCTGCCCGTAAAGTATGTGCCGGATCAGCGACTCGCCGTTCGGGATGTTCACGTCCGGCTGAAGATACATCGCGCCTGTTATTTCGAGCCGCCCTTCTTCGATCAGCTCCCTGAGGAAACCGGCCTTCTTCTTCCGCTTCTTCAGGTATTGCTCAACCATCGGCACCTGGTCGATTATGAACTTGAATCCCTCGTCCCGTTCGGCCAGATCGACATATTGATCGATGAGGTTGATCCCGACAATCAGGTTCGACTTCTCATCCGCTTTATACGCGAAATCCCAGTGAAAATGAGGCACGAGATATATCTCGACCGGTTCCGACCGCGCGTTTTCGTTTATCGAAAAAGCAAGTATCGCTGAAATAATCATCAACCATTTAAAAGCCCTCATCGGCGGCCCTCCTCGAAGTGATAGTATTATTCTAACTTTTCCTTGCTTGCTTATAAACTTATTTGAGTTTATTTCAATCATCCCGGCACAGCCACTTATTAATATGTTGCTTCACATGCCGCATCCGCAATATAATCGATTTGAAATCACAGTATGGAGGCGCAAATGAACAATCCGGAAGCGACAGGAATAGCTCTCGATATTCTGAGAAAAGGCGACGTGTTTCAATGGTACGTCATCACGCTTTTCGCGCTTGTGGTGTACGTTTACCTGAACGAGATATCCAAAAAGAACTGGAAAGGGGTCGCCGCTGGTCTTTCACTGTATATGGTTCACTGGTTTTTCGAAATCGGCAACGGGCTGGTCCAGCACTTCTCCGGCCACGCGCTCTGGACAGTTCCGACGGGCACATCGTTTCTCCTGCTGATCGGCGTGGGTATCGAGCTAAGCCTGATGTTTTCCATCGCCGGGCTTGTAATGTCGAAACTGCTTCCCGAGAACCCGAAGGAAAAAATCCTCGGCATCAACAACCGTCTTTTCTTCGCCGTCATCAACGCCGCATTCTTTTCGATCGTTGAAATCTTTCTCGCGAAAACCCCCGCCTTCGTCTGGGTATATCCCTGGTGGGGCTCGCTGCCGGTATTCGTGACTGTCTACATTCCGTTCTTTGTTGTGGCGATGTACTGCTACGACTGGAAACCGGCAGTCCAGAAACTGTTCATCGGCGGCATGCTCGCGCTGAACGCGGTAATGCTGATAGTATTCGCCGGCATTCTCGACTGGATATAAGCCGGTCGATCATTCAGTCTTGCAAATACCCGAGATTTCCGGGGAATATTTTTTGTAAACCCTGAGCGACTCGTCTACCGGGTCGCCTACCGGCGCGGCGTCATATTCGTCGAGCATGTTCGTCCATTTTTCTTCAAGTTCAAACCATTCAATACTGGTCGGGTCCAACCCTGTGGCCCTGTCATCGCCGCCGGTTATTGCGGAAAGCTGGACCTTGCCCGACCTGGCTTTTTTCGAATACTTGCTCAGGTCTGACGAAACCACCTTGAAGAACAGGCCCCATCTCTTGTAATAGAATCCTTTCAGCAATCCCGCCCACTCCCGGTTCGCGTACCCGTGGAGATTCCGGGCCGATTTTTTCGGGCCCCACGTCGTAACCTGGGTCCGCGCGTTCCACTCGAAAAGATCGCTCTCCTTTTCGGACGTCGCGACCTTTCTGGCGTCCGCTATCCATTTCCCGAGCATGAAAAGCTCATCGGTCGAAAGCAGCCTGTCCTGATCCAGAATCAATTCCAGAAAAGCATTCGTATATCTGGTGAAAACTTCCTCGTTGTTTTCATGGTAAGCCTTCGAGAAAATCCTTGTGTATTCCAGCGAAAGGTTCGCGAGCGCCTGGCGAGAAACATTTACGAGGTCGTGCTCGTATGTCCCGACGCCGCGATATTTTTCAGCATCCTTTATAAGCAGGTTCCATGCGCGCGCGAACTCGCACTCGTCATATTCCCTTTCCATCGTTCCCCATGCGCGCGTGAGATCAAACGAGGGCCGAGCGCACATCGGCGATTCCGGTTCCGCGCCCGATCCGTCCTTCGCGTTGTAGGCCGTGTTCTTCAGCGTCACCCACGCTTCCTTCTGCGAATCCGTCGCGCCGCCGTACCGCCTGTCGGCATATTTCTTTACCCAGTCGTCAAGATTGGGCGATTCCGATCTCCATGCCATATCAAAAAGCAGATCCCACAACACCGCATCCTGCATGCTGCCTTCCATCATCGCACCCAGCCCCACGAGCCTGCCCTTTTTCTCGGAATTAAGTGCCTCCACCGGATGCTCGGCCACCTTCCACAGCGAACCATGCACCCCCGTGTTGCCACCGAAATTCGAGATGATGTTCCACACCCACGGATGCCCGTAGAAACCGTCCCGCCGGTTCCACTGCGGGTTCGTCTCGCCGAACAGGTCGAGTACCAGCGTGTTGTCGCTGATCGTGCCGTCGAGCAGTTCTTTTCTCGGATTGCTCTGCCAGCCCTGCAACACCCATGTCGATCCCGGGTGCGACGCCAGCATCGCGGCCTGGATTTTTTCGCCCGCGTCCTTCAGGTCGATATCGGCGCTGCCGCCCTCGTGGAACGGATCGCCACCGTAAAACTTCGCGTCGCCGTAAAGTTTCTCAAGCTCGTCGTACCACACTTCCGCTATCTTACCGAAAAACGGATCGGTCGGATCAACCATCGCGGGCCTGTTGAACGCGCACCATAACCCGGTCTCATATATCCTCGCGTCCGGGAACTTCTCTATCATCACGCGCGGCGCCATCCCGTAGAAGCCCTGCATGATCGGCTCCATCCCCAGCTCCCTTGTCCGCGCGAGTATCTTCTTCTGAAGCGCGGCCTGCTGGTCGATCCACTCCTGCGACACCGGGCCCCCCCATCCTTCAAGGTTTCCCATCAGCCACCACGCCTGAAACGCCGGGCCGGGAATAAAATCGAATATCTCCTTCTCGCTCATGCCCATCCGGCGCATCACGTTCTGCCACACCGCCTCCTGCCCGACCACCGAAAGCACAAGGTTCACCCCGTTGAGAGCGAGGAAATCGAGTTCGCGCTCCCATTCCTCCCAGCCCCAGAACGACATCGTATAGTTGAACGTGCAATAGTTGTACATGTTCACAAACTCGTATGGAGAAACGATCCTGACCGTTCTGCCGACCTTCGGAAGCTGCGCCGGAAGCCTCAACTGATCGCCCGTCCATGACACATGCGCGTTGCAGAAATATTTAAGATACCAGTTCGCGCCCGAGAGCAGCGCCCTCACGCTGCTGCCCTTTATAACCGGTCCGCCGACGCCGTCGGATATCTCGAACAAATCTTTTCCGCCGTCGCGCGGGATGACTTCGAACACAAAACCGGCCGCCCTGTCCGGGATAACCCTCTGCAACACCCGGCTCGCTGCGCCGGTCATCTGATCCGCCGTAAGCGCATCAGCCCGTGCCGCCACCGCCGAAAGAAAAGCCGTCGACAGACATAAACTCATCAACATGAGCAGACCCGCGGCGTGGAGCCGCCACGTTCCACCCGCTCTGAAAAATCCTGAACCGTGTAATTCTTTCGAAATAAATTTCATGTTCGTTTCTATCCCTTCTTCGCCGGCAAGACCGGAACGTTCAAACCTGAGCGGTCTTAACCCTGATTTCTCAAAGAGAAATGCAGGTTAACAATCGCATTCTTTCAGCAATTATATCAGGAAAACATAAATGGCGATGAGATTTTTATTCCTGTCTAACGACAAATCCGTTACGCATCGAAAAAGTCTGCCGTCAGCGCCGTGCCCGGCGTCCGTCTCAGCGTCCCGATCGCGCCCGGCAGCCACACGAGCTTTTCAACGGTTTTGCTCAAACCCGCGCACAATTTCGTAGCCTCCAGAACCGCAAGCTGCGACACGCCATGACACCACGAGCATATTTCATATTTCACATCTTCGCTGAATTCACCGGACATCCCATTGCTGATCATCCAGCTCAGAACCGAATACACCTCGATGTACAATTCTTCATACTCCAGCCCCATCTCGTGCGAAATCACCCTCGTACACTTCCTGCCCGACCAGTGAACCGGGTAGCTCGACCTGCCGCTGTTGTCCGGCCCCCACACCTCGGCGATCCGCTTCCTGATCTGCTCGATCCCGCCGATATTCTCTTTGAATCTCCGCTGCTCCTCCACATCGAGAACCGTCCTGCCGCCGCTCTCGTCATGGAACGCGACCATCCTGTGCGCCGCGCGGAATTTCTGGATATCGAGGAACTCGCGCCGCCGCCGGTGCATCTCGCCCGTCTCATCGCCCGTCAGCAGGTTCATATCGATAAACAGCTCGAAAAGATTCCCGGCAAGCGTCACTATCGCCTCGTAATGCTCCACCTCGCCCAGTGTGAATATCGACCGGAATAAATTCATGATCCTTATATATGTAGTTGCAACTTCACGGGCGGAATCGGATTCGAATTCGCCCGGCTTCAACTCCGGAACGACTCCCGCGTCCAGCAGGCTGCCGATCTTTCTGCTGCCCTCGAGATGCTTCTCAAAAACTGTCCTGAAATTCGCCATTAACGATCCCTTCGAACCCGCCGCCGTCAGTTGGAGTTCTCGATTACCTTCCTGTAGAAACTTATGACCTCGGCGAAATTACCGACGCCTATCCTCTCGTCGGTCCCATGCACGCGGCTCTGGTCTTCCTTCCTGATCCTCAGCGGACAGAACCTGTAAACGCTGTCGCAGACTATCGTGTAATGCCTCGCATCGGACATGCCGACAGTCATCAGCGGAACAATCACGGAACCTGCGAAAACCTCCTCGATCGTTCCGCGCACAATCCCGTATCCCTTCGAATCCAGCCTCGACACGATAGAAGCCTCGCTCCTGTTTCCGAGCACCGACACCTTTATCCGCTTATCTCTTATAATCTTTTTCACCCTCGCGACGGCATAATCCGAGCTGTCTCCGGGAAGCAACCTTATATTGATGACCGCCCTCGCCTCCTGCGGCAGCACGTTCTCTTTCGAGCCGGCCTCCATAATAGTCGACGCCACCGTTGTATGGATCATCGCGTTCGTGGCCGTGTTCATTTTGAACGCGAGCTTCATCAGGCCCCTCATCATTTTGCTTCCGGCAATAAGGTTGAGCGGCAGCGGCAGTTCCGGCTTCAGGTTCTCTATCATTCTCTGCGTCGTGGTTTCGATCCGCGACGGGAACGGATGCCGCTCCAGCCTGTTGATCGCGCGGGCGATTATCCCGATCGCCGTGGTGCGCGGCGGCATGGACGAATGCCCGCCTTCGGTTTCCGTTTTCAGTTCCAGCGCAAGGTACCCCTTCTCCGCGATCCCGACAGTCGCCAGCGCTTTCTTTATCCCTATCTCTCCCGCCTCCAGAAGGAACCCGCCCTCGTCGAGCACGTATTCAAATTCCATGCCCCGCTCTTTCAGCGTTTCAGCAATCGTCTTCGCGCCGCTCCAGCCGCCGACCTCCTCGTCCTGCCCGAATCCGAAACAAATAGTCCTCACAGGGCTGTATCCCTTCGAAAGCAACTCTTCCGCCGCCTCCAGTATCCCGATCAGGAACACCTTGCAGTCCATCGTTCCCCGGCCCCAGATGTAACCATCCGCAACCACGCCGTCGAAAGGAGGCTGCGTCCAGTCATCCAGCGTCCCTTCGGCTATCGGAACAACGTCCATGTGCGCCGTCAGCAGCGCGGGCTTCATTCCCGGGTCGCTGCCTTCCCATGTATAGAAAAGGCTGTAATCGCTTATCACTTCTCTTTTGAGCTTTTCATGCACGAGCGGATATGTTTCGCTCAGAAAATCCACAAACGCTTCAAACTGTGATTCATCGACTTTTGATTTATCCTCATGCGACACCGTCCTGATCCTGATCGCCCCGCAGAGATTGTCAATCGACTGCTGTGATGGTGCTCCCTGTGCTTTTTCCCCCATATCCGGTTCCTCTCTCTTTATGAATTTCATTATTCACTCTTGCATATAATCATAATAATCATTTAAATAGCTCCATGCGGCAAAAGCAACAAACGGGATATTTTTATGGAAAATAATGCCGCACACAATAATAATCATATATGAAAGTTCATGGAAACAGCAATTCAACAAAGGAGACTGAGAGATGAAAAGATTAAAAGGAACAGTTATTTTCATCCTTATGCTATTCGTGATAGCGGCCGGATGTCTGTCGTTCGCAGCCGATAAGCCGGAATATCCCTTCCTGGACACAACGCTCGATTTCGAAGAGCGCGCCGCCGATCTCGTCTCGCGCCTGACGCTCGAAGAGAAAACCGGGCTGCTCAATTCGAACGCGGAAGCGATTCCAAGGTTTGGAATAAAGAAGTACCGGTACTGGAACGAGGCGCTCCACGGAGTCGCGAGAATGGGCAAATACACGGTGTTCCCGCAGGCGATAGCGCTGGCGAGTACATGGGACCCGGTTCTGATCGAAAAGATAACGACCGCGATATCGGACGAGGCATGGGCCGGGATAAACAGGGAGATACCCGAAAAAGGATACCCCGGCGACTACCTGCTGACATTCTGGTCGCCGACCATCAACATGGCCCGCGACCCGCGCTGGGGCCGGACCCCGGAAACATACGGCGAGGACCCGTTCCTGACCGCCGAGATCGCTATGGCTTTCGTCTCGGGGCTCCAGGGCTACGACAAAAGATATATCAAAACCGTCTCCACCCCCAAACATTTCGTGGCGAACAACGAAGACTTCATAAGATACAGGTGCAACCCGATAATCTCCGAACGCACCCTGCGCGAGTATTATTTCCCGGCATACAGGAAAACTATCCAGGAGACAAACGCGCAGTCAATTATGGGCGCTTACAATGCGCTGAACGGAATCCCCTGCAATGCCAACGAGTGGCTTCTCACCCAGGTACTGAGAAAGGAATGGGGATTCGACGGGTTCGTCGTAACAGACTGCGGCGCGCCACGCCACATGTATGACCAGCACAAATATGCAAAAGACGGGGCGGAGGCCACAGCTTTCGCAATCAATGCAGGCGTGGACCTCGAATGCGGCGGACAGGGCATTTTCCCGAACAATCTGAAAGAAGCCATCGACCGTGGCCTGATCACAGAAAAAAGAGTCGATGAAGCTATCCTGAACATGATGAGGGTCCGAATGAGACTCGGCATGTTCGACCCGCCGGAAATGAATCCTTATACGAAAATCAAGGAAGATGTAATCGGCTCGCCGGAACACAAGGAGCTCACGAGGCAGACTTGCCGCGAATCGATCGTCCTTCTTAAGAACGAGCCGGTCAACGGCGAAAAGCTGCTCCCGATAGACACCGGGAAAATCAAATCAATTGCGTTGCTGGGGCCTTATGGAGACTTTCTCACTTACGGCGACTACAGCGGGACTCCGGCGAACGACCCGGTGACTCTCCTCGGCGGAATCAAAAACAAGGTGGGGAGCAAAATCAAGATCAACTATGTTCCGTGGGACGACCTTCCTTCCGAAGATGCGTTTTCTCTTGCGCCGGAGAAACTATTTTCCACCGAAACCGGCGAGCCGGGCCTGAAAGTTGAATTCTTTGCGAACCAGAATTTCGAAGGCCGGCCCCTGATCTCTGAAACCGTGGACAAGATCAATTACCATAAGAAGGTTGTACCCAAAGTCAAAGAAATTCGAACGTCGCCCTACTCCGTGCGATGGTCGGGAAAACTGACCGCGCAGGAAACCGGCGTACAGGCATTTTCCGTTATAGCAGTGGGTGCCGCTGAGTTATTCATCAACGGAAGATCATTAATAGCATTCAGCGACACGGAAAAGAAAGACAAAGGCCCACGCCTCAAAAGCGGCCAGTCGATCCTGAACCAGGATATCGAAAAACTGGTTCCCGAACACGTTGCTTCGATTCTCATGGAAAAAGGTAAACAGTATGAGATTTCTCTCGAATATGTTCCGGTTAACGCGCCCCCCGTTCTGAAACTTGAATGGGTTCCCATCACCGGCGATGGAATTGAAACAGGGAAAAAGCAGCTCGATGCCGTGCTCAACAGCGATATTGTCATAGCAGCCATGGGATACTACATGGAACATGAACACGAGGGAATGGACAGGAAAACCCTGAAGCTCCCGGCGGACCAGCACGGGTTTGTAAAAACCCTGTTCGACTACAACAAGAACATGATTGTGGCCCTGACTACCGGCAGCGCCGTTTCGATCAACTGGATGGATAAAAACGTTCCCGCCATCCTCGAAACCTGGTACCCCGGCGAACAGGGCGGAAACGGGATAGCCGATGTGCTGTTCGGAGACTATAACCCGGCGGGCAGGCTCCCCTTCACTTCATACAAAAGCGTGGACGACCTGCTATCCTTCGGCAACTACGAGATCTCCGAAGGAAGCACTTACATGTACTTCGACAAAGAAGTCCTGTACCCGTTCGGATACGGCCTCAGCTATACAAGCTTCGAATATTCGGGCATAGCTGTTAAAAAAGCCGGAGATAATTACGAAGTATCGTTCAAGCTGACCAACACCGGCGGCGCGGACGGCGAAGAGGTCGCCCAGCTTTACTACCGTGACATCGAAAGCAAAGTTTTGAAACCGCTGAAAAAACTCTGCGGCTTCAAGCGCGTCGCGCTCAGGAAAGGCGAAACGAAAGAAGTCACGATCGAACTGGACCCCGACGAGCTCGCCTACTGGGACGAGAGCACAAAAGGATTTGTTGTCGAACCCGGCGAGTATGAACTTATGGTCGGCGCTTCATCATCGGACATCAGGCTCAGGAAAACCCTGGAGATCTGATCGAAGCGATATGCCTGAAAAGGTTGCTGTTTGAATGAAACGCATATTTATTATTCTGCTTTGCGCGCTCGTGCCCGCGGTCTCGTTTGCATCGACCGGAATCGTGGATGACGAAGAGTATTTCATCTTCGCATTCTTCCGCCACGGCGAGAAAACATATATCGACCACCAGCAGTTTTTCTCCGGCGGCGCGGGCGTGTACCTCGCGTGGAGCAAGGACGGGCTGAACTGGACGGAGATCGGAAATAAAAAACATTTTTTCAAACCGAAAATCGGAAAAACACTCCGCGACCCGACTGTCATCCGCGGCCCGGGAGGAGAATTCCACCTCGTATGGACCACAGGCTGGCAGGAAAAAACCATCGGTTACGCATCATCGAAAGACCTGATCAACTGGGAAAATGTTCGGCTTCTCCCCGTGATGAAGCACGAAAAAAGCACGTTGAATTCCTGGGCGCCGGAGATTTTTTACGACGACATCAACAGCGAGTTTCTTATCTTCTGGTCGAGCACCATAAAAGGTAAATTCGAGGATGCGAGAGACCCGGGCGACAGCGTCTACAACCACCGAATCTATTACACATCGACGGCGGATTTCGATAAATTCAAAAAACCGGCCCTGTTTTATGACCCCGGTTTCAACTGCATCGACGCATCGATCCTGAAACACAACGGCAAATACCTCATGTTCATAAAAAACGAAGTCGCGCAGCCGCCCGCAAAGTATATCATGATGACATCCGGCGACAGCCCCGCCGGGCCTTTCGAGAAGCTGTCGCCTCGAATCTCGCCTGAAAACGTCTGGGCGGAAGGCCCTTACGCGATCGAGATCGGCGGCAGTGTCTTTGTTTACTACGACATGTTCAGAGAGGACAGAATGGGACTTGTGGTTTCAGACGATCTCGTAAACTGGGAAGATTACACCGGCAGGCTGGTGACTCCCGGGCACTCGAAACACGGCTCTTTCCTTAAAGTTACCGGTGCGGAACTGCAAAAACTTCTGCGTGCCGCTGAATAATGTCTTTAATCCCCACGCCGGCAAAACTGTCCGCGCTATAAAAAAAGTTTCGCGACAAATCCTTTTATCATTAAAATGTATTAACTCTGGAGGGGAAATATGCCTGTTATAAAACACCGAGCTCTATTAACGATAACTTCAGCTTTCCTGCTGCTTACAAACCTGTGTTTTGCGCAGGAGGCGTTCGAGAAAGTTCTTCCTGACGATCTCGTAATCAAATACAACCATTATCTGGACGGCTATAAAGCAAGGCATATATATAAAGGCGGAACTGTCGAGGCGCTGCTCGATGATGAAACAAAGTCGAAAGTCGTACAGCCCTACGGGCTAGGCGACAGCCAGGGCTGGACGGGGCTCACCATGTCCGCTTTCGCTTTCCAGGGCGACTGGGAACTGGTGAGAACCAACCTGTCATACTGGGATCTCGTGGTGCGCGAGCCGGGAAGATATGTGCGTTACCCGGAGATACCCCCGGATTATGGCCACGGAGACACCAGCATAGACCAGTACGGCGAAATGATTATGGGAATAGTAGCCGTGTATCTCACGGGGCCGGAAGATTTGAAACGGAATATGGCGGATATTACCCGCGACATCATCGTTTACGGTAATTCTCATAACTGGATCATGGGGAACGGCCCTTTCACCGACTGCGACAAGCTTCGGTTCCTGTTCCAGTTGATGAGCGAAAAAATGGGAATCGGGATCGATGTTTACCGGGAAGGCGAAAATTACGAATCGCTCCGGGATAAGTTTTTGAGCCAGTTTCAGGATGCGGTGTTCATCAGAAACGGAACCCCGCGTTATTTCAACATGAACCTGTATTTCGAACGGCTTTTTGTCGCAAAGCTGCTGAAGCCGGGAATTAAAGGCCTGGATAAAGCCATCAGGGACTGGTACAAAGTCGTCAGGAAAGATAACAATTCTCTTTTCGACTGGTTTTACGCGAAAGTTGCAGGGAAAGAAAGATCATTCCTGGTTGAGAGATTGAGAGATTTTCCCGAAAATCTGCCAAACCAGTGGGAACAGTCGGGCTATCACTGGGGATATCGCTGGGAAAGAAGCCCGGAAGAACTCCAGAGAAAAGCTTCGGGCATAAGTCTTGAATTCACAGGTATGGACTTCCTGGTGCTTGCTTCTTATTATTCATACTTTGAACTGAACGATTTTTAATGAGTAATCAAGCAAAAAAACAAAGTACCAGCAAAAACACTTCCTGCTTAAACAATGTTATTAAAAGGTCCCACCCAACAGGGCGGGACCCTGGAATCCGATGTCTTATCTGAATTAAAGCGCCTCGACTTCTGACGCCTGATCACCTTTGGGACCTGTAACTACTTCAAACTCGACTTCCTGACCTTCCTGAAGGGTTTTGAAACCTTCAGAACGGATAGCAGTGTAATGTACGAATACATCGTTTCCCTGCTCGCGTTCAATAAATCCGAATCCCTTGGACTCGTTGAACCATTTTACTTTTCCTTTTTCTCTCATCTGTAAATCTTCCTTTCTATTTTGACCCGTATCCCGTATGGCATGCTGTTCCGAAACACAGCAGAACTGAATCCTGTACTGATTGTTCTTCTGGTTTATTGCAAACAACTGTCATCAAACGGGGCAGATTCCTTTAAAAGTTGTAATAGGGAAATTTTTTTTGTTTCGAGGTTTTTCTAATCCTTATCACTTACACCTTAATTTAGTACAGCTAATTATATGGTTTAAAACAACCGTTGTCAAACCGATATATCGAAAGTTTTTTTCCTCACTCTCTCAGTATATGTCTTTAAACGGCATTTTCAATCTCATTTCCATTTTTCACTGCTTCTTTCTTCTATATCGATACGCCCGGGTATTTTCAGAAAAACACTTCCCGTTCATCTCCGACATCAGTGAAACTATTCTTCACCACACCTTTTTTGTCAAAAAGTACAAATACATCCGATTATTCACTAATATAATTGTTTATACGGAGGACTATCACAATGAATAGTATTTCGACTGAAAGATTCAGGCTTTTCAACACATCAGCAATCACAAAAGTTTTCTGTCTTTTATTTGCGTTTTCAATCTTTGCGCAGTCATCGGCTCTATGCGCGGCAGCCGGTTCGGGCTCAGCCGCGATCAGCCCGCTGAACCTGCGCACCGAATACAAGGTGAACCCGCTCGGCATCGATGCGCGGAATCCCCGCCTGGACTGGATCGTGCAGTCCGAAAAACGCAATGCAATGCAATCCGCATACCGGATTCTCGTTGCCTCGAACAAAGATGAGCTCTCGAAAAACATCGGCGACCTCTGGGACTCCGGAAGGATAGAGAGCGACGCGACCACCCAGATCGAATATGCAGGCAAAACACTGTCGGCGGGAATGCAGTGTTTCTGGAAGGTTAAGGTGTGGGATCAGGACGGCAAAGAATCCGGCTGGAGCGAGACGGCTGCATGGAGCATGGGACTGCTCGACGAAAGCGACTGGAAATCCGAATGGATAGGGTTCGACATTCCTCTTACATCAAAGCAGAAACGAATTATAAAAATGCAGATGCCCTTCATGTCTCATGACCAGAGAGAGAGAGTATACCTTCCGTGTCCTTACCTGAGAAAGGAATTCAAAACCGGTAAAGAAATAAAAAGGGCGACAATATACTCGTCCGCGCTAGGGATATTCGAGCTTCACCTCAACGGGCAACGTGTGAGCAAGGACTACTTCACGCCCGGCTGGACCGATTTCAACAAGCGTGTTTACTATCTTACATACGATGTAACGGACATGCTGAAGGAAGGAAATGAAAACGTGCTCGGTGCCATTCTCTCGGACGGATGGTACGCCGGAAACATCGGGCGGGCCGGCCAGAGACTTTACGGCGATAAGCTGAGACTCCGGGCCGAGCTTCACATTGAATACGCCGACGGCACAAAACAGGTTGTGGCAAGCGACGGTTCATGGAAAGCCCGCACCGGCGCGATTCTCGAAGCCGACATCCAGGACGGCGAAACATACGACGCGAGACGCGGCCCCGCCGGATGGGACAAGCCCGGATACGACGATTCGAAATGGAAAAAAGTCAAAATTTCACAGGATATTAAGACCGAGCTGGATGCATACCCCGGAATGCCCATACGCAAAACATCGGAAATAAAGCCTGTTGAAATGACCGAGCCGAAGCCGGGCGTTTTTGTTTTCAACCTCGGGCAGAATTTTGCGGGCTGGGCACGGCTCAAGGTTAAAGGAAATCAAGGCGATAAGATCGTTCTCCGCTTTGCTGAAATGCTTAACGATGACGGGACTATCTATACGACGAACCTGCGCGGCGCGCGCGTTACCGATACATACACACTGCGCGGCGGCGGAGAGGAAATATGGGAGCCGCGTTTCACTTTCCACGGCTTCCAGTACGTAGAGATCACCGGATACCCCGGCACGCCGGACAAAGACACCATTACCGGAATATCCCTGAACTCCGATCTCGTGTTCACCGGCGAGTTCGAGACCTCGGACCCCATGCTGAACAAGCTTTACAGCAACATCGTATGGGGCCAGCGATCGAATTATTTTGAAGTACCCACAGATTGCCCGCAGCGCGACGAGCGGCTCGGCTGGACGGGCGACGCGCAGGTTTTCATCGGAACCGCGGCCTACAATATGGACGTCGCCCCCTTCTTCACAAAATGGATTGTAGATCTCGAAGACGCACAGAACAACGAAGGCGGATTCATTGATATTGCTCCGCGCGCTGAACACAGAAACGTTACCTCGGGATGGGGAGATGCGGGCATCATCTGCCCGTGGACTGTTCTCAGGTTTTACGACGATAAACGCCTTATCGAAAAGCATTACGACTCCATGTTGAAATGGATGAGTTTTCTAGAAAAAAGAAGCGAACACTTCCTGAGCCCGCCGCTCGGAAGCTACGGCGACTGGCTCAACGTGAAGTCACCCACTCCGCAGGATTTCATTTCCACTGCGTACACCGCCCACAGCGCCGAACTGATGTCCGAAATGGCGGAATATATCGGAAAGCACGATGACAGCAAAAGGTTCGCGGAACTTTTCAACAACATAAGGAATGCGTTCGTGAAAAAGTTCGTCGCACCCGACGGAAAAATCGAATGCGACTCACAGACCGCCTACCTCATGGCGCTGAAATTCAATCTCCTTCCGGAGAACCTGATCCAGCCTGTCACCGACCGGCTTATCGAAAAAATCAGGGAGCGCGACTGGAGCCTGTCCACCGGCTTCCTCGGCGTCAATATCCTGCTGCCGACGCTCACTCAGACCGGGAACAACGACATCGCATACCGGTTGCTGAGAAACCGGAAATATCCCTCGTGGCTATACTCGATCGACCAGGGCGCGACAACTATCTGGGAAAGATGGAACAGCTACACGATAGAAGACGGCTTCGGCGATCCGGGCATGAATTCGTTCAACCACTACGCCTACGGCTCAGCCGGCGAATGGATGTTCTCGACTATGGCGGGTATCGATACCGACAGCCCGGGATTCAAGAATCTCGTCATCCACCCGAGACCCGGCGGCGGCATCTCGTTCACGAAAGCTTCGTATGATTCGATTCACGGAAAAATATCCGTCGACTGGAAAGTCGATAACGGCGTTTTCAATTTGAAAACGACCATTCCGGCAAACACGAAAGCAAAGATCTACCTGCCCTGCGGCGATGCCGGCTCGATATCGGAGAGCGGTGCCCCGGTTTCCGGGTCAGCGGATTTCAGCATGATCGAAAACACGGCTGCCGAAACAGTTTTCAAGACCGGTTCGGGAAGCTACGATTTCTCCTGCAGGATTGCGGAATAAAGGAAGTGTGAGTTATCGGAAACAGAATGATCAACAGCACTACCAGTTTTTAATTGATATATTCAGTCGAATGTGGGATTATCATTTCTGTCGGTCTTTGAGTTTTCGCGATTATGGAATCAGGGAATCTCTTCTATTTCATAATCCATGATGAAACGGGTCGAACAATATCTGTTACTATGGATAAACTGCTTATGAAAAAGTTCTTAGCATATTTTCTTGCCCTTTCAATTCTCTTGATAACTGCGGGCGCGGTTCACTGCGACGAATACGCGGACCCGGAAAGCCTTTCGTCCGCCGTTCCCCCGGTAACGGTTCTCACAGATGAAAAAGGCGACTACGTTATAGACGAACCCTTTCCGCAGTGGGTGCGGGAAGATGCGGCGCCCGGCGGCGCCGGGAATATCACGGCCTGCAAAAACCCATCCGGCCTCATACCTGACTGGGCGTTTCCTCTGCCGGTCGAGCCGGTTCGCTGCGTCGCCGCAAACACCGCGGAAACCGAACTGTGGGCCGCAACCGAAAACGGCTTGATCTTTCTCGATCTCGAAAACAGGCGAAAGCTCTATTTTGCCGGAAGGCGATGGCTGCCGGACAACGATGTGTTTTCAGTGGGCGTGACACCGCAGGGAGACGCGCTGGCGCGAACGGATAAAGGCGACTCACTCATCGCGCGGCGAATGATGACGCTCGAACAGAAGGCGCTGTACCTCGAACGCATCGCGCAGGAACGCCACAACCGCGAGGGGATGATCACAGACTCGCCGCTGAGAATTCCCGGCGACGTTTCCACTTTTTACCTCAACGATGACGACAACGACGGTCAGTGGACCGAGATGTACCTCGCCGCCGAAGCTTTCAGATATGCAGTGACAGGCGACCCGGACGCACTCCGCAATGCGAGACAGTCGTTCCTCGCAATGAAGCGGCTTCTCACTGTTTCGCCGGTGAAGGGTTATGTCGCCCGCTCGGTTCTGCCCGCGGAAAAATGTCCCGGCTCGGATGCCGAAAGATGGCGGATGCTCGACTCCGGCGACTTCTGCTGGAAAAGCGACACCAGCAAAGATGAACTCGTCGGTCATTACTTCGGACTTCCCATATACTACGACCTCGTTGCAGACGAATCCGAGAAAGAGACTATCCGTACCCTGATAGCGGACCTGACCGATTACGTGGCGGACAACGGGTTCAGGCTGCTTAACGAAAACGGGGAAGTGACGACATTCGGCAACCTCGATCCGGAATGGATCAACGGGCCGGTCGGCATGCTCGGCGACCAGGGACTGAACAGCCTGACCGCGCTCGGCATGGTTCGGGCAGCGTTCAACATCACTCGGGATAATAAATACCTCGACCACTACTGGTACCTGATAAAAGAGCACGGGTATCACAAGAACACTCTGCGCGAAAAGGAAATATCCGACCGGTTCCAGGTCAACCACGACAGCGACGAGATGGCGGCGCTCGGGTTCTACAGCCTGATCCGGGCTGAAAAAACGAATGAAAAACTCCGGGATAAATACTACATCGAAGGTATGCGGCGTCTCTGGGAAAACGATCTCGTCGAGCGCAACCCGGAGCAGATCATCATATACGGCGCTTTCACGGGCAGGGATTTTCACCTCGATCTCGCGGTTCGCACGCTGCGCGAAATCCCGATCGACCTTGTAAAATGGACCGTCCTGAACAGCCACCGCAAAGACTTAACCCCGGACAGGAACCTGGACAGGAAGAGTGAACAGCAGAACAAATTCGCCCTGCCCTACACTGAAGTCAGAACCGTGCGATGGTCCGAGAATGTCCGGCAGCTCGACATCCGGCGCGGAGGCCGCGACGAGATGTTCCCGACCTTCTGGCTGCTGCCCTACTGGATGGCCCGTTACCACGGAATGATCCGGCCCGCTGATTCCGCTGATATGCAGTGATTATGAAAGGTGAAACGCCATGTCCCGAAACGAACCCGTCGAATACCTGCCACTCCGGAAGAAAAAGCGCAGGATGTCGGAGCAGGAAGCATGGGAACTGCTGGTTTCGAGGCGCACGGAATACGGCTGCCTGGGCACTCACGGGGTCGCCGCAGAAAACGGCATGCCGTATTGCATTCCGATGAATTTTGCGGCGGACCCTGCGGGGAAAGCCCTGTTTCTGCACACGACAATCGACACGGACAGCAAACGGAATCTCGCTATCGAACAGAACCCGGCGGTAACATTCGTAGTGGTCGATCCCGGAAGCGTGATCCGGCAGGACGCCGATGGAACAGCCTGCCGGTATTCGATGGATTTCACGTCGGTAATGGTTTTTGGAATCGCCGAGAAAATCGAAGATCCCTCGAAAAAAGCCGCTGCACTGAACCTGATGATGATGCAGAAAACCACGGGGGATTTCATCGAAGTCGAGGCTTCACACACCGCCATTGCCACAATATATAAAATCAACGTAGATCACATCTCGGGAGCAAAAAAGTGAGCTATGGAAAATATATTCATTCCCGAATCTTTTCCCTTTTTTCATAACCGTTCCTTTATTACTGTCCCTGATCGTATTTTTATATAACTATCAGGATTGTTTTTATACTTCTCATCATATAGATTCCCCCGGCTAAAGCCGGGGTGCTTACTGCTACAGCTTCTTGCGAAGCTGACCCAAATCCTGACAAAACAGGATTCAGGACCACTCATTCATCCACGGGGTAAACCCGTGGTATTCTGTCTTCGACCGTATAAATCATTTATTTTTTATCATTGTGCCATGTACAAAGCGTTGTTCTTTGTGCATGCTCAAAACAACAAATCCTTTTCAATAGGTATTATCCCTTTTTCGTTTTGTTGCCAATCCCTTACACTGGACCACTTCCAGTCAAGAACATTTTTAACAAGTCCTTTCCTGACAGGATTGTTATGTAAATAATTGATTGAGTTCTCCAGATGGTCCGTGTGCATTATATTTCTATCATAACCACCACCCATCATCCATATACGATACCCTGGGGTTCCTCCTCCGATTGACAGCATCTCAAGTTTGTCCGGCTCATTCCGCTTAAGATAAGATATTTCACGACGGGCAACAGGTTGTTTCACTGACTTAAGAAGATCAGAAATTGAATAACTCTCTTTAACAGGCATCACTATCAAATGAACATGAGTCGGCATAAACACATATGAAATCATTTTGAACTTTTGCTTTTCACAAGCCTGAATTATGGCATCCGCCAGAAATCCGCACATTCGATCATTTGTCAACAACGGAAGCTTCCTGAAGCACGAAAAAGTTAATTCGTGAGCATGATTTGGGATATTATATCTTTTAACACGTTTTCTGTGGCTTTTTTTGTCTTCCATTAGTTTCTATTTTACCACATCTTATCCTGGTCTGCATGCACAAAGAACAACGCTTTGTACATGGCACCATTAACAGCTATTGATATTGTTTTATGTGCTTTCTTCTTTAAATATATCTATGACGAAAGTCTTTCTTCAATCTTTTAACAACAAAACCTGCTCGATATGATTTATAATTGAACATCTAAAACTCTGCTGCGCCGGTCGGGAGCAATATCCGTATTCTCCCACCGCGAGAAAACAGCAGTCGATATTGCTGTAATACCATATTTCGAGGGGATTGCGACGGGTTCACGCAAAAGCCGATTGAGCAGCATGGCATATATGCTTAACTCGCTTGTGCAGTGTTCGCAACAAAAACAATGAAACACATTTTTAAGAACCATCTCTTTTTCATCTTTGTTTTTTTACTTTCTATCATAACGTCTGTCGAGATTTCATGCCTCTGCCACGCAGACGAGATGAATGGAAATGAACTCCAGCCCTTCGGCCTGATGATCGAGCTGATGGCGATGCCAGACAGAACCGTTATCTTCGATCCGAACCCGGAGTTCTCCTGGATCGTGCCCGGCACAGCCCGCGGAGTGACGCAGTCGGCATACATGATACTTGTCGCGTCCGCCGAAAACCTGCTCGACGAGCAGAACACCGACATGTGGAACACCGGTATGACAGACAGCAACAGCAATACAGCGGTCGAATACGCGGGGAAACCGCTCGAACCGGGCCGGGACTATTTCTGGAAGGTCCGCACGTGGGACAACTCCGGGAACGCCTCGGAATGGTCCGCGCCGCAGCATTTCATAATGGGCGGGCCGGATACGGATTCTTCAGACCGCCACACATCGCCCCGCTACCCGCTTGTAGAAACGGAAGTCCCGCCCGCCGCAGGCGCTAAAACAGGAACCGGCGCCTACTTCGTGGACTTCGGGAAAGCGGCCTTCGGAACCGTTAAGTTCTCCGTGTCCGGCGACATGGAGCCCGGCAGCATAAAAGTAGTGCTGGGCGAAGAACGCGGCCCGGGCAAAAAGATCAACATGTTCCCCGCCGCCAATGTGCGATACCGCGAGATGCGTATCGACTACGATCCGCAAGTGAAGGATTACAGGGCGGTCATCGAACCGGACAAGAGAAACACCAGGCCGGAAGCGATTCACATGCCCGACTACATAGGCGAGGTTCTACCGTTTCGTTACTGTGAACTGAAGGGTTTCAAATCGGGCGCGAAACCGGCCAATGTGAAGCAGGTGCGGGTCCACTACCCGTTCGACGACGATGCAGCGGCTTTCACAAGTTCGGACCCTGTTCTCAACGATGTATGGGAACTATCGAAGTACTCGATAAAGGCGACGTCTTTTGCCGGTGTTTACGTGGACGGCGACCGCGAGCGCATCCCTTACGAGGCGGACGCTTATATTAACCAGCTCGGGCACTACGGCGTCGACAGGGAATTCACGCTCGCGCGCTACAGTCATGAATACCTCATCCAGCATCCCACATGGCCGACCGAGTGGGCGCTCCATTCCGTGCTCATCGCATGGGCCGACTACATGCACACCGGCGACACCGATTCACTCGCCGGGTTTTACGATGACCTGAAGACAAAAACGCTCGCCGCGCTCGCGCGCGATGACGGGCTGATCAGCTCGAAAAGTGATAAGCTCTCCAGAGATTTTTACAAATCGCTTCACATGGTGGACGCGGACGGCAACCCGAACTCGAAGATGGCCGATGTTATCGACTGGCCGCCCGCCGAGCGCGACGGTTTTGTTGTTACCGACTTCAACACGGCGGTCAACGCATTTCACTACCGCGCGATCGTGCTCATGAATAAAATCGCCACCGTGCTCGGGAAATATGACGACGCCGCACTGTTCCGCTCACACGCGCGACTGGTGCGGGACTCTTTCAATAAAGCGTTCTTCAACCCCGAAACCGGCCTGTACGTCGACGGCGAGGGTTCGAACCACAGCTCGCTGCATGCCAGCATGTTCCCTCTCGCGATGGGGCTGGTCCCCGAAGAGAACAGGCCGGCAATCATCGATTTCATCAAATCAAAAGGTATGGCCTGCAGCGTGTACGCCGCTCAGTACCTTCTCGACGCCCTGTACGACAACGGCGAAGAAGACTATGCCCTTTCGCTGATCACAGACCGGGAAACCGACCGCTCGTGGCCACACATGATATACGACGTCGGCACGACGATAACACTCGAAGCCTGGGATATAAAATACAAAAACAATCTCGACTGGAACCACGCATGGGGCGCGGCACCCGCGAACATCATCCCGCGAAAACTCATGGGCATCGAACCGCTCGAACCCGGTTTCAGCAAGGTTAAAATCGCCCCCCGCCCCGGAAACCTTAAACAGGCGGGCATCACCACTCCCACGATCCGCGGCCCGGTAAAACTCGACTACAGCGTGGGCGAAGATGCGGCGCGCCGGTATGATGTCTGCCTCCCGTCGAACATGCAGGCCGAAATCCATCTGCCGGCTGCAGACAGGAACTCCGTGACCGAATCCGGCAAACCCGTAGATTCGGTCGGCGATGTCGAGTTTCTGCGATATGAAGGCGACCGGTCCGTTTTCGGGGTCACTTCGGGCTGCTACAGTTTCACTGTGAGCCGATAAGCGATACCTGAACAATGATTTTCTTGAATTAACTTTCGATGTTAAATTATATTAATACATTGACATATATTGATTGAAATACAAACAGGAGTACGCTCGATGAAAACCCGATATGCTGTAACAGCGATTTTTATTTCTATCATTCTCTGTGCCGCAGCACAGGCCGAAAATCAGCTCGTCATCAAAACAAATCACATGTACAACATGGCCGCCACCGGCGAACCGTTAACAGTAACCATTACGTCTGAAAACGAACAAGCTTACGATGGCACCCTGAAGACACGTGTTATTGATTTCTACGGCGAAACTTTTCAGAACGAATCCTCGAATATCGAGAAAGGAAAGCCGCTGTCTGAAACGATAACCATCGCCGCTCTCCCTCCGGGGTTTTACAGAGTACAGACGATGCTGGTATCCGGAGGCGAAAAACTGAAAGCCACCGCTTCGCTGGCCGTGCTGGAACCGAGGACCTCCAACTCGCATAATTCAATGTATGGCATCAACGGTTGCACGAACCCGGAGCTTCTCAACCTCGCGGGTATTCCATGGAGACGGCTCGACATCTCGTGGCCGGGTATCGAAAAAGAACAGGGAGTTTTCGATTTTTCAAGATACGACGCCCGCGTTGACCCGCTTGCGAAAGGCGGGATCAACCTGCTCGGTATTCTCGATTATACGCCCCGCTGGGCGGCAAAGATTCCGGATAATTACGCCGAAATCCCCGACGGGCCACACAAGGGCTGGGGACATTTCCCGCCGCGCGATGTCAATGAATGGCAAAACTTCGTCGTAAAGACTATCGAGCATTACAGGGGCAAAATAAAATACTGGGAAATCTGGAACGAACCATATCCGAACTCTCTGTTCTTCAACGGCGGCTCGGTCCAGGACTACATTGACATACTGGAAGCCACCTACGCGCGCGGCAAGGAAATCTGCCCTGAATGCACTTTCGTAGGGCTCGGCGGCACCAATTCACAGCACGCGAAAATGGTTTTTGCTTCCGGCGGGTTAAATCTGATGGACATAGCTTCAATCCATACCTACCAGCCCGGCACCGCGCCAGAATTCGGTATTTTCAAATCAAATATTCAGGAAACGTTCGCGGAAATGCGCGAAAACGACAAGCTGATCCCTCTGTGGCTCACTGAAAGCGGCTGGCCCACCCACAAAGGAATGTCCGATGTCTGGATCGCCAGCACCGAAGAAGACCAGGCCCGATATCTCGTCCGCTCGTTCATTATCGCAAAATCCGAGGGCATCGAAAATTTCTTCTGGTACACGTTCAGCAACGGGCAGCCCGACCCGACGAATTTCGAAAGAAACCAGGGCATAGTGTATCATGACAGCACACCTAAGCCGTCTTTCGTCTCATTTGCGGTCATGACAAACCAGCTGGGCGGCCTTGATCTGCTCCAACTAAAACAGTTCGGCAAACGGGAATACGCCGCGCTTGTAGCTAACGAGGGAAAATACATTTTCGTTGTGTGGACGACCGGGAAGAAAAAAGCGCTGCGGGTCGATATGCCCGAGCTGAAAAAAGCACGCTTCATCAATATGATGGGCGGCCCGCTCGACCCCGCGAACGGGAGCATCTCGATTTCAAGATCACCGGTTTACATCGTTATCGATAAGAATGTTTCCGAAGATGCGCTGAAAAATGTTTTCTGATTTCACCGACGCAGGTCAAAAATCGTGAAGCCGAATTCTCCTGATGAGAATGTCTTCCGGCGAGACGAGGTCTCCCGAGTCCCCAATCCTTCGTTTTCGAAGACGCGGCGAGTGAGTGGTGAGGAAGTATACTGTGCGGTATGTAACCGATTCATGCACAAAGCAAAACTTGTGCATGTCACCCGGCACAGCAGGACAGGTGTCAGCCTGCATTTCTCACCAGCGCAGGTTAAAAATCGTGATAAGGCTGATAATACAA
>DAOSYA010000022.1:0-39564 GCA_035380865.1 bacterium | reverse complement strand
CAAAGCTATTTCCTTTGTGCATGTATTCAAGTTTATTTTTGAGAATCACTATATTTGTAAGAAATCCGGGTTAATCGAAACTGGTACTGAGTGTTGTGTGGAACCTGGTGTCCGTCGTTGCCGTATTCTGGTTTGAATAACGAGACAGGTTTCTCTCGTACTTGAGATTGAAGCTTGTGTTTTCGTTCATCCTTATCGATGAATCGAGCGAGTATTTTGTTTTTCTCGTGAAGTTTGTTCCGCCCGTTCTGTCCCTGTCGAAGTTGAATTTAAGCTCGACCTCGGAACTGTATTTATGCGTGTAATCCAGTCCCCATTTCATGTACGATGAAGAAGGCCGCCTGTTGAAGCTTACGCTGAGCGACCCTTTCTCGCCGGGATTCACCGACATCCTTATGTTGTCCGAGCTGTCGGATTTCGAAACCAGCTCCCCGTCACTGTCCGGCGACTTGGTATTCGAGTTCGTGCGGCTCCATGAAACGCTTCTGATCTTCTTTTCGTTCTGACTGTACGACAGGCTCCAGTCTCGCTTCTGCGTTCTCCTGTAGCTGGTGCCCTGCCCGCTGACACCCCTTGAAACCGTCGGCCTCCATTGCAGGCCGTAAGGCAGTTCAACCTTAAAGCTCAGCGTGCGCTGATCCGTCCTGTTCAACGCCGAGCCCTGCTGCGAGTTTCGCGAACTGTTAAACGTCAGATTTATATCGTCCATTCTGTATAGCGATTTCAATGCGTTGAACGAATACTTCGTAGTCCTCTTCACTTCCGACTCCCGGCCTGTCTGAGACGACACGCTGTTTGTGAAGTTCGCGTTCACATCAACTAATCCGAATGGTTTATATTTAAACCCGTAATCATTATTCCTGGCGTCCGTCCTGTCTTCGCTGTTTTCTTTCTTTGTATTCGATTGAGTCAGTTTGAAAGTCAGACCGAGGTCCCTGCGGGGATTGTATTTGACGGTCATGCCCGCATCATTACTCTTGCTCGTGTTTACAATCGATATCGCGTCTTTCCTCGCCTTGTACGAATAGCTCCCCCCGAGAGACAGCACATTGGGCTTCAGGTCCGAAGTGAAATTATAAAGCGTGGTTTCATCGCGAAGATCGGTTCCGGTTACACTGCTGGTTGTAAGCCCCGATTCGCCAAGCGTGCTTATCACGCTGTTAGTCACGGTGAAACTGTTAATGAGAGAACCCTGCCTGTTGAACCTGGCCGTAAAATTCCGGGTAGAGGACTGCCTGTAACTGCTCGTTTCAAGGTTCAGAGAACTGATTGTCTGGTTTTGATTCTCAGTTTTTGTCAGGTCGAAATCCCAGTTTCCGAGTTTCGTCGAAAGCTTCGTCTCGAAGTTATCACTGTTCGACATAGCAGTTGAAGACCCGCCGGCGCCGGTATCGAAAAACGGATCGGTGCTCCTTTTTGAAACACTCGCGTTTATGTACTGGCCCGTGTAGCCGGCCTTGATGTTATAGGAGCTCCCGTCTACAACCTGCCCGAGCGAGCGGTCAAAGATATAGTCGATAATCAGCCTGTCGCCCCGGTTCGGGAAATAATTTCCCGCATCCGCAAGCCCGTCTATGCTGCCTTCGGTTTCCCAGTTCTTGACAATCGCCACACGGCCTTTTGCCCGGTCTACTTTCAAGAACCTTCTCGGCACCTCGTACAGGAAACTTTCGTACAGAATCTCTCCATCCTCTTCCTTGCACTCAAAACTTGCGTATGCCATATCGTTTTCAGTTATCGAAGTATTTTTTGTATCACGCACGCATCTTTCCAGTTCCACCGTAACCGAGTCCGTGATGTTGGCATGTCCGAGATCACAGATAACCGAATATTTATAAGCATTGTCTTCCGAAGGCGGAGTTCTCCCGTAATACTTGCAGACTCCGGATTCCCCCGTGTCATTATCGGAATCCTCGCTCTCGCTGTTGGCAAACGTATACACATCGAGGTCTATTTTGTCTTCCTGCGTGTTGTACGTCGCCGCAAGGTCGGAATTCGTTTTTGCCAGTTCCCCGTCAATAGTAAGCCTGTTCCCGAGTTTCGCTTTCGCCGTGAACCCCATAGCTGTTTTCGTAAACTCGGAGCCGCTGGAAATATCCGCGGGAATTATGGAATAACGGATTTTTATATACTCGTAGGTGCCGGGAATATTGCGAACCTCATTTGTTTTGTCCTCCGGGTCACGGAATTCGATATAGGCATCCGCGCCGGCATCCTCGAACTGGATTTCATAAAATGTTTCCGTCTCCTCGTTGTACGGCAGCGGGCAAACGAGTTGATCCACCCACTCCACGCCCGAAGTAGCCGAGTAAATTTTATCGTCGATATGGCATATCGCCGTATCGCTGCTTTTATCGACACCCGAGTCATCCGCGGAAAGAAGAACGAGCTCACTTCCGGGGAATATATTCTGCGGCCACGGCGGCTTCGGCTCGAGCCTCAGATCGTTCGTGTCGGTCAGCCCCGAGCCGGTGGGCACTTTATAGATCAGAACCCCGGAATCACTGACAAGGTCCGGGTTGTAATACGTATAACTCACCTTTATGCTGTCTTTGACATCACCGCCGCGCTCGATATAAATCCTGCCCAGATAATACCCCCTGTAAGCCACATAAACCGGCCCTTCGTCCGCAGGGAAAAACTGCTCTTCGTCATCCGTATTTGTCACGCTCAAAGAATCTTCCAGAATATAACGGTTTGAAAGGAAAATAACACTGCACTGCTTTTTGTACGACACGTCCCTTTTATCATACGGGCAATCCACGCTCGTCAGGTTGTTCAAATCTACAGTCTCGGAAGTGCTGCTCGTAACAAGCGTAAGGCTCTTCGGCGCTGATGTGATAAGATATGAAGCACCCAGTTTCAGCAGGTCGCCGCTGCCTTTGGGATCATCAAGCGTATATCCCATCCTGAAAGCGGTGAGATTGCCTGTCGAAAAAAGCGCTGTTGCTTCCTCATAACTTATCGTTATTGTCTCATCGCTCATCAAAGCCTCGGAAAGGTGAAGTTCCCTCTTCGTCAGGTCGGCTTCAAATCCGAATATCTCGTTTCCCCTCTCATCAAAAACATGAACCGTTCCCGGAATGATCAGGCCGCTCGGAAGCGTATAAGGCCCGTAAGTTCCGTTTCCTTTAATCGACCCGGTCTTGGTTGTCGACTTTGCTTCCGCGAGCAGGCTCCCGAACTCCAGGTCGCCCATACTGTAGTCGAACTGCATCCCGTTTATTTTTTTCCGGTCCAGGCTGATCATCGTGCCGCTCTCGAAATCCGTGCTGAAATCGCCGAAGTGAACCATCCCGTTCTTGCCGCCGATCTCGACGTCCAGATGCTGTTCGAGCTGGCCCGGCCTCTCGCTCAGCTCGCCGTCTATCGTAAGCCCGTTCTGGAAACTTCCCTCCAGATACATATTCCATGCCTGCTCCAGAGTGAACTTTTCTATTTTCATTTCCTGCGTCTCGAACACGGTCGAAGTCTGGTTGGTAGACGGGTCCACAACCTGCCTTGCCACAGTCGTCCGGCGGGGCGTTACCGTTCTGTCGACCGACAGCGAAAGATTTCCGTTCACCCTGAACGAACCCGCGCAGAGAGTCGCAGGCAGGCTCGAATCACAACCTTTTACGGAAGAATCAACCGTAACCATCGCATTGCGGACAAACTGCGTACCGCCCTGAACGGGAACCATCACTTCTTCCATAGTTATCGGTATATCCTTGCCCTGGCGCTTGCTCTTGAACAGGATAGTCGCGACCGTGTGCGGGGTCTGGATATTCGTTATGTCCTTTGTAATATCAGCCGCCACCGTGAGATTTATTTCACCTTTGGTGTTATCGACCCTGTTGTCGAACGGCATTGTGAGAATGCTCCTGTAATCCCACCGGCTGCCCTCCTCGATCCTCTTGATCAGATCTTCCTTCGAAGCCCCCTTCGAATATGCAACCCCCAGCCCATCCGCCACCTGCTGCAGATCCGACACGCTCATGTCATCGAGAGAGGTCTGCACCTCGATCTCCTGTATCGTATTCCCGATCTTCTTTTTGTATTTCAGATATCCCTGCAATTCAAGCTCGGTTGCAACCCGCTTGTTGCGGTCCGTCACCGCAAGATATTTCGGGTCGAACTTTATCCTGACCTGCATTCCCGTAAGCATCTCGTCCCGGGGAAATTTCTCGATAACAACATCCATCCGTATCCACTCGTTGACACCCATTTTAGCGTAGCTCTTGCTGAACCCCACAACCACATCGGCGGCGGCCTCGTCATCGGCTTTTTCGAGCGCCGTCAGCCCCATGCCCGCATCCGAAAACGCAACCGAAGTCTCGCCCCTGTCCGTTTTCTCCACCGACTGCTCGAACTTGCTCACCGCCAGCAGATCATTGTCCGAGGATACGCTGGAATAAAGCACCGGGTCCGCCTCATCACCCTCGTACCCTATGATCCGCAGATATCCCGGGTTGAGAGTCTCGCTCCTGCCGTCCTCGTAAACCACCATCGCCGAATAGCTCACGAAAGTAACGCCCGGCCTTATCACCTTGTAAGGAACTTCGAGGAATATTTTTCTGTCGGAAAAAGGCTCGGGAGTTTTAGCCCGGAAAACAATAATGCCTTTCCTGTGCGCAAGATTGAATTTTTCCACGAGACTGAACGCCGGGTCCGCCGCGTAGCTGTCGCGGTTTTTGCTCAGCCTTACATAATCGACATCCGAGGTCAGGGTTACCTGAGCGCCGACAACCTTTTCGCCGTCGGCAGGAACGAGATATATCCTGAAAATGCCGGTGCCGCCTGATTTCACGACTTCGCCGCCCGGGATTTCCATCTCGAAAGTCGCTGCTTCGAGCGTCCCCGCGCCCGCGATCACAAACAGAAACATCAGAAGCAGGCATAATGAAACTGGGCTTTTAAGAAAGCCCGCTGTTTTCCTCTTAAATCCCGCATCCAAAGCAGGTCTCATCCGCACCGCCCTGAATCACCTGTATTCTTTCACCGCTTCATAAGCTCTGTTCTTCGAAATGCCGAAAACGTCCGACACAACAAACGCGATATCCTTCACGCTCAGTTCCGTCGCGCACAAAGCCTCCATTACCCGGCTCATTTCCGCAACCCTGATATCTTCAGACTCGTCCTTTGATTCTATTCCATGGATTATTACGGTATATTCACCAATTTCTTTTACATCGACGTCACCGCCCGCAGCCGCGCCGAGCGTCGTTCTGGTGATCTGTTCATAAACCTTGGTCATTTCCCTGAAAAGCGTTACGCCGCGATCCCCTAGTTTCTCATGCAATTCGGACAGTGTTTCCCGGATCCTGCGAGCGGATTCAAAAAAGATGACATGGCGTCGCTCATGCACAAAAGACTCGATTGCCCTGGCCCTTTTCCCGCCCGACCGCGGCAGAAAGCCTTCAAACACAAACCGTGTCGATTCAAGCCCGGACGCCGAGAACGCCGCGGCAATAGCCGATGGGCCGGGAACAGGAGAAACCCGAATACCACGCGCCGCCGCCGCCGCCACAATCACGCTCCCGGGATCACTCGCGCCGGGAGTTCCCGCCGTGGAAACCACCGCGCCGGACTCCCCGCGCTCCAGCGCCCTGACAAGCTGCGGCGCTTTTCCCCGTTCAACATCCCCGAACAGGCTCACCATCCGCGCGCGTATGCCGTGCCGGTTGAGCAGTTTGCGCGTCTCGCGCGTGTCCTCCGCCGCTATCCAGTCAACACCGGCAAGCATGCTCAACGCGCGTAGAGTTATGTCCTGAAGATTGCCGATCGGCGTCGCAACCACATAAAGGACTCCGGGTTCAGGCGAATTAGAATCTGTGCTCATATCAGTGGAACATCACAACAGCGCCCGGTACGCAGGACGCATTTTTTAAAATTTCCCGGATCTGAAAACCGACATAATCCAGATACCGGCCATCGCGATCAGGGCCACCAGCGCCACATCGTGAAGCGGCCAGTTGAAAAGCATTATCGAATCATAACGCGGAACCAGCGATGAAAGCGCTATCAAAAGCGCCCCTATCACGATGGCAAGCGACAGCCTGTTGAAACTCTGGCCGACGTTTTCCACCATTCCGCGTATCGTATCAAGGTAATTATCCATTTCAATCCGGACCTTCATGTGCCCGGTTTCAATATTCTTGGATATCTTGTCGAGCCGCTTGGGCATCGCCGAAAGCAGGTCCCGCACATCAAGAAATGTTTTGACGACATCGCCGCCGAAATTCCGCGGGTCCAGCTCCTTGCGCAGCAGCATCCGCGCCGCCGGCTCCGCCGTGCCTATCAGGTCGAACGTCGGATCCAGGTGTCTGCCCAGACCCTCCAGCGTCACCAGCGTCTTGTCCATCAGCATGAACTCGCCCGGCAGCGATATCCGGTATTTCATCCCTATATTGAACAACTCCGTAACAAGGTCTTCGAGATTGATCTTGTCCAGCGACGAATCCACATACTTCTGCATCATCCGTCCGGCTTCGCGCACAAGCGCATCCCTGTCCGTGTTCTTGTCGATATTCGCGATCTCGTCCAGTACATCGACCAGCATCTCCGCGTCCTTGCTGACCAGCGAGATAAAATACCTTGCCATGTTCCGCTTCATGATCGGGTCCACGACGCCGACCATCCCGAAATCTATAAGCCCGACCACCTGGCCTTCCATCACGAAAATATTCCCGAAATGCGGATCGCCGTGGAAAAATCCGTCGATCAGAACCATCTTTATGAAAGCGTTCGCAATCACCTCTGTAATGAACGTCAGATCATATCCCTTCGCGACAAGGCGCTCCTTTTCCTTGAGCTTGATGCCGCGAATATACTCCATGGTCAGAACTTTTTTCGTGGTGTAATCCCAGTAAATCGCAGGAATGTAAACAGTATCATCATCCGCAAAACTTGTTCTTATCCTGTCGGCGTTCTGCGCCTCGATCGTGTAGTCGAGCTCAAGCTTGATCGTCCGGGTGAAATCCTCGATCCACTCAGCGATATTGAGCAGCTTCGCCTGCTCGAACCTCTTCTCGGCGGATACCGCCAGATCGTACATTATATCCGTGTCAACCTTGATTATCTGCTCGATGTCGGGACGCTGCACTTTAACGACAACCTCCCGCCCGTCTTCGAGAACCGCCTCATGCACCTGCCCGATCGAAGCCGAGGCTATCGGCACGCGCGAGAAGCTCCTGAACGCCCTGTCGATCGGCACGCCGAGTTCGGTCTCCACAATCTCCTGCACTTTCTCGAACGGGAACGGCGGAACCTCATCCTGAAGCTTCGACAACTCTTTGATAATTTCCCTCGGAACAAGGTCCGGCCTCGTGCTCATTATCTGCCCGAATTTCACATACGTAGGCCCGAGTTCCTCGATAACCCTTCGAATCCTCACTCCCACGGGAAGCTGGATATCGTCCGACTCCAGCACCTGCCTTTTCATTTTGCCCGGGAAAAGACGGGTGAGATCAAGCGCCTCGGACGCCCAGAAAAAACCGTGCTTGCTCAGAATCGCAGCAACGCCTTTCATCCTTACGCCTTTTTTATAGAACTTCGGTACCAGTTCTGTCGGTATCGCCATATCAATTCCCGCTTTTGTCCACGCGGCAACCCGCCGCACAGAATAGATTTTACTATGCATGCACGAGCATGGCAAATTTTGCCCTGTATTTATAACTTCTCTTATTTGAGATAAAAGTTGTTAAATTGAAGATTATTCTTCAATCGCCCCGTAAATGATTATCTTCTCGTTCGTAAGATATTCCCAGCCGCCCTGCTGCCAGTCGAAATCCCTCGTGCCCTCCGGGATCGGGTTCACCCTTATCGCGACCACGGCCTTGATATTGTAATCCGCATTGTGCTCATACTCGGGATGATACTGATAAACAGCAGGAAGCGCGTGGCAGTGTTCCGGCGCGAACTCGTTCTGGTCCGGCGGCGATATGCGGGTCTGTGGGAAAATAGTCCTGAACGGACCCAGCCCGACCAGTTTCCCGTTTTTAGGATCAAGCGATGACATCCCCATATTATCGCCATTGATTTCGAACGCGAGGATCGGCTTCACCGGTTCAAGTTGCCTGAACTCTTCGAGCCCCTCGCCGTCATAATGCGCCCATCCGCATTCATTTAAATCTTTTTTACTGAAGCCGAACACCGGAGCGCCCTGTTCATATTGCTTGCTCAGCCAATCAATCGTGAACGTTTTCCTGTAGCCGTCGACCGAGATAACATCAACGGTCTCCGCGCCGGCAGCCAGCCCGGCGGCATTTAGAATTTCGATCAGTTCAAAGCCCCTGTACGTATAATACGTATCTCCTTCAGGCGACTTGTGCGAATTCGAAAACACCGTCTGTTTGACCACTGGAACAGAATGCATCAGATCGGACTTCGAGAACACTTTCGCAGGCGCCGGCGGCACACCCGGAGAACTCGATTCGCTGCCCGGCTGCGTTAACTCTTTCAGCTCCCGCTCGTTCGTAAACCCGTCGCCGTCCGAATCCGCCGACGCGATCTTTGCGAACGCCGCCCGGTTGCGGCCCGCCCTGTTGTAATCCATCCCGAATTTATTCAGAGTCTCTTTTATATCGGAATCGCCGTTCATATAAATAACATGGCAGTAATCGCACGAGTTGACATACTGCCGTCTCTCCGGCTTGTTCTTCCTCGCAGGCATCGTAACTTCGCCGCCACGGTGGCAGAGATTGCAGCCGTCGAGGGATGTGCCTTTCATTTCCGGGTATTCCGAAAGAAACGCCTCGATGTCACGGTCGTCCTCGTGTCCGACATATCCCGCAAAACAGAATGTAAGAAATAAAACAGTCAGAATCAGCGGAACCGACAGACAGGCTTTATAGAGCAGTTTTTTCATGATAGTCCTCCAAACGTGACTGACCTGCATTTCTCACCAGTGCAGGTTAAAAATCGTGAGAATGCCTGTAATACAAGGCGCGGCGAGTGAGTGGTGAGGAGTATGTAACCGAGCCCGAGCCCTTTCGGCCCGAACCGATTTTTGCTGATTCATGCACAGAGCAGAGCTTGTGCATGTCACCCGGCGCAGCAGGACAAGTATTATCACGATCTTCCGGATTTCTCTGTGAGAAATCCGGGCTTATTATCAGCGAGCGGACAATCTATGTCAAGTTTGATACAAAACCATTGAGGATCGGTTGTTTATAGCGAAATCAATTTTAATGACAATGAAAAAAGGGCGTCTGAAAGACGCCCCTTCCATAAGCTTTTAAAGAGCAAGTCTTATTCAAACTCGGGTTCGATAATACCGTAATCCGTGTCCTGCCTGACATAAACCACATTTACCTGATCCGTGTCGGCGTTCAGGAAAACATAGAAATTGTGGTTCAGCATTTCCATCTGAAGGCACGCTTCCTTCGCGGTCATGGGCTTCACGGGGAATTTCTTGGTTTTTACGATTTCGGGCTCTCTTTCGGGAATATCGACTTCGTCGAAATCCAGCTGCTCATCAATAATATTTTCTTTTCTCGCGCCTCTTGTCCTGCCATGCGATTTCTGTTTGTAACGCCTCAACTGCCGCTCCAGTTTTTCCGAAACAATGTCGATAGACGCATACATGCTAATCGAGGCTTCTTCACACCTGAAGATCGTTCCGTTTGCACCAAGAGTCACTTCCACCCTCTGGGTTTCTTCCGCGCTCTTGTTGTCCTGATAAAGAAGCTCAACCTCTGCGCTGTTAATCTTATCGTAATACTTTGTCAGCCTTCCGATTTTCTCTTCGATGTAACTTCGAAGCGAATCTGTTACCTTGATGTTGTTTCCCTTGATGACCATCTTCATGTTCTTCATCGTGTTCCTCCTTTAGTGAGAAGCAACGCATACGACACAAGAGATTTTACCTTGAAGCCTTTACAGAAAGCCATGCGCCGATCGTGATAAGAACCATATTCGGCAACCATGCCGCAAGCGCCGGGTCAAGAAAAGCCTGTCCAAGCCCCCTGAACAAAGCCCGCATTATATAATAGAAAAATATTATAATTATGCTTATTCCAAAACCCACCGAAGAACTTGCACGCTGGGGTTTGAGTCCTAATGGCGCAGCTATCAGCGCGAACGTGAAACTCGCAAAAGGTATTGCCAGCTTCCCGTAAAGATCCACCTTTAGTTTCTTAAGGCTTGCACTGTCTATATGCTGTTGTTGTTCTAAAATATTGATCCTTTCTTTTAGTTGTGCGTATGTATATTCTCCAACCCGGGTCTTTTCCCGGGCCAGATCCTCAAGCCTCTGTTTAAATATTATATCCATACCTTCAAACTTGACAACATTCTTGATATCGCCGGCACTGTTGAACAAAAGCTGCGTGCCGTTGAAAAACTGCCAGTACTTATTATTATAAACAGCTATCTCTGCAAGCGTTATTTTCGAAACCACTTCATCCTCGAACTGCGTGTAATAAACGTTCTTCATCCGCCCGCTATCGACCGATCCCGCGAACAGGTGGCTCTTTATCTTACCGTCTTCATACTCGGTGTATTCGATATTTTCTTTCTTGATAGTTTCGCCGCCTTTTACTTTCACCTCTTCCAGGAGTTTCTCGAACTCCAGGTTCGCCATCGGCACAATCCGGTCGTTGAGCAGCAGCCCGAGCATGCTCACCACCAGCGCGAATATCAGCACCGGAACCTGCAATCTCAAAAAGCTTATCCCCCCCGCCCGGAACGCCGTCACCTCGAGATCGCTCGAAAAACGGCTGAAACCCAGCAGAACGCAGAAAAGAACCGACATCGGAAGCGTGTACGATACGATTTCCGGCAGCTTCAAAAGGAAGATTTTGACCACCCACATGAAGTCGGCATTGTAGTCGATCACGGTTCTGATGATCTGGTACAATACACCGCCGCCGAGCACGAGCGCTGTAAACGCCATGACACCGCCGAAAAACATCGGGGTGATTTCCTTTATGATCAATCGGTCGATTAACTTCATTACCGCTTATCTAACCCTGCCCCTCGACACCGCTGTTTTCTTCAACAAAATCCATTTTGAACCTGTCGCCGAGATAATGCTTTCTCGCGTGCTCGTTTTCCGTTATTTCCTTGGATGTGCCCGATATCAGAATCTGCCCGTCGTACATGATGTATGCGCGGTCGGTTATTTCGAGCGTCTCGCGCACGTTGTGGTCTGTTATCAGCACACCCATGCCCCTGTACTTCAACCCTCGCATCAGTTCCTGGAGTTCCTGCACGGATATCGGGTCGATCCCTGTAAACGGCTCATCCAGCAGAAGAAACGTCGGGTCCGTCGCAAGCGCGCGCGCGATTTCGACCCTGCGCCTCTCGCCGCCCGATAACACGTATCCCTTCGATTTCCTGATCTTCTCTATTCCGAACTCTTCAATCAGCGAATCCGTCTTCTTTTTCCGCTCGGCCCCGCTCATCTTCTGATGTTCCAGAATCAGCATCAGGTTCTCTTCCACCGTGAGCTTTCTGAAAATCGACGGCTCCTGCGGAAGATATCCCACGCCGCGCCGCGCGCGCTGGTACATCGGCAATTTTGTTATATCCGCTTCATCCAGAAATATTTTTCCACGGTTAGGAGAAATTATCCCGGTCAGCATATAAAAAGTGGTTGTTTTCCCCGCGCCGTTCGGACCCAGCAGCCCTACTATCTGGCCCGGCTCAACGTCCACCGTAACTTCATTGACTACCGTACGGCCATGATAAATCTTGACCAGCTTTTCGCCCCTCAGAATCTTGCCCATCAGGGTGCTACCTCCTCAGGGTTTTGCTCGGATTCCTCTTCTTTGAGCTTTATCTGCGCCTGGAAGCCCCCATCGACCTTCCACGCGCCCTCACCTTCTTTATACTTTATCCACAGATGCTTCGTGCTGAAACTGTCTCCGTTATCACGCTCGACCATCACGTCGCCGAATATATCCACTTCTTCCGTTTCGGAATTTATCTCGATTCTATCCGATGAGAAGCTGAAATCCTTCACTCTCCCTTTAACTCCGTCCTCAAGCCTTATCCTTTTACCCTCCAGCGAGCCGGTCAAACGTTCAGCTTCAATCTGCCCGTCTTTAAATTCGAAAAACACCGTCTGCGTCGCGACAAGCGTCCCCTTCGTCTTTTCAGTCTCCTCGCCCTCATCCACGACTTCAAACCGATATTCAAGCGAACCCGCCGTTATGAACAGATCCTCCAGCGAGCCGATATCCAGCAGTTTCCTGCCCTCTTCTTCGTCCTGCCCGTCATCTTCCGCAGGTGCGGCCTGCTCTTCTTCCTCCGCAGGCGCTTTCCTGCTGTAATATATCTTCACCGGCTCCCGGCTGTTTATCCACCCGGCGTCCGGCGCCGCCGTGAAATTCCCGGCTTCGATCCTTACGGTTGCGTCTTCCAGTTCTTCCATTACAACACAATTGTTTTTCGCCGTAACTATACTGTCCTGCACATCTATTACAATATTGCCGGCTTCCATTTTCGTGTTTTTTCCATAATCAATCTTTATCGGATCGCCTTCGAGTTCCGCAAAACCTTCTTCTTTCGAGTAATGGAGGTTACGCCCTTTCACGTTCAGATCGCCAAGTATCAGTTCCACCGCGCCGGGGATATTGAACTCGACCTTATCGAGATCGCCGAAAGCTTCCTGCGTTTTGATAATCAGTTTTTCGGCCTGTTTTTTATTTTCCTGCGCGTTTGCCGCAGTCGAAAACACGACAACCAGCCCGGCGGCGAGCATCAAAACCAGCTTCGGAATGTGATTTTTTATCCTGTTCATTCTAACCCATGCCACTGATAATATCCCGGAATCCATCTCCGTCAGGCGTCGGTTCAAGCCCGAAAAACCCCGCAACAGTCGCGCCCAGGTCGGCAAAAGAAGCCCTTGTGCCGAGATCGCCCGGAACCGCTCCGCCACCGTATTTCACCAGAACGGGCACGTACTCCCGGGTATGATCCGTACTCGCCGTATGAGTCGGGTCACAACCATGATCCGCCGTTATTGCGAACAGATCCTCATCGCCCAGCATCGACTCTATCCCCGGTATTTCGGCGTCGAATTCTTCGAGCGCCCGCCGGAATCCATCCACATCCCGCCGATGCCCGTATTCCTGATCGAAATCAATCAGGTTGGCGAAGATAAATATTTTATTACTATTATTCTGATTATCCAATAAAAGTTGCCTTATTTGTACTATCCCATCAATATTGGACTCCGCGTGGACACATTTACTGAACCCGCGATGCCCGAAAAGATCATCCACCTTGCCGATTCCAATTACTTCAACCCCTCCCTCGCGCGCGATATCCAGCAGCGTCGGATACGGCGGGGCTATCGAAAAATCGCGCCTCCCTTTCAGTCTGCGAAACGATCCGGGCTCGCCGTCGAAAGGCCGCGCGATCACGCGATCCACGTTGTACGGATCGCCGTTCATAACCTTTTCGCGCACAACGCCGCATACCTCGTACAGTTTTTCCACGCTCATAACATCCACATGCGCCGCGATCTGAAAAACGCTGTCCGCGGATGTATAAACTATCGGCCTGCCGGTATCGAGATGCCGCCGGCCGAGCTGCTCGATGATCCGCGTGCCGCTTGCCTCGCAGTTACCAATCGGTTCCAGGCCGGTTTTCTCGATGAATAAAGAGATAACCCCGTCCGGAAACCCGCCGGGGTAAAGCGCCGGCGTCTCCCGCCTGATCCTTCCCGCCAGTTCCCAGTGCCCCGAAGTCGAATCCTTCGCGTGCGATTTTTCCGCCATACGCCCGAAAAAAGCCTCCGGCGACGCGGATGGGGCGACCCCTTTCATCGCGAGCACGTTTCCGAGCCCGAGCCGCCGCAGGTTCGGAATCCTCAGCCCGCCGCATGCTTCCGCCAGATTGCCCAGCGTGTTTGTTCCGGCATCACCGAAATCCCCGGCATCCGGAAGAGCGCCCGCTCCCACTCCGTCCAGCACTATAACCAGCGCTTTTGCGGCCATTTCACGCCCCTTCAGGATTTTGCTCTCGGGTGAAACTGTTCAAACGATTTTCTCATCTGATGCGTTGTCGCATGAGTGTACTTCTGCGTGGTCGATATATCCGAATGCCCGAGCATCTCCTGCACCGCCCGCAGATCCGCGCCATTTTCCATCAGGTGCGTCGCGAATGAATGCCTGAAAGTATGCGGAGAGATATTCGACATGACACCGGCGTCCCTTCCCAGGTCCTTCACTATCTTCCACACCGAAGCGCGCTGCACCGGGCCGCCGCGGGATGTCAGAAAAAGCCTGTCCGATCCACGGTTGTCCCATTCAGTCCTGACTTCTTCGAGATATTTCTTCAGCCACTCCCGGGCTATCTCCCCGATCGGGACCATCCGCATCTTCGATCCCTTGCCGAAACATTTTATGTAGCCCTCGCTCCAGTTGAGATCGCTGAGCTTCAGCCCGGTCAGTTCGCTCACCCTCATCCCGGTCGCGTAAAGCGTTTCCACGATCGCCCTGTTGCGGATTTCCACCGGCTTCTCGACGGGCATAGACTCTATTATCCGCTTGACCTCTTCGCTGCTCAGCGTCGATATCGGCGGATCGAACTGCCTCGGGTTCTCTATGTCGTCGAGCACATCCATCCCCACGCTGCCCTCGCGATAAAGATACTTCACAAAGCTGCGTATCGCGTTGACTTTTCTCGCCACCGTGTTCGGCGCCATGCCGCGCGACCTCAGCCGCTGGTTGAAAAGACTCACCGTATCCGCGCTGATCCTGGATATCTGCGCCATCCGATTCTCGTCGAGGAAATCCGTAAACTGCGCAAGGTCGCGCCCGTACGCATCCAGCGTGTGGCGCGAGTACCCTTTTTCGATGACGAGATAATTCAGAAACTCGTCTATGTAACTGCTTATCATATCAGCCATAAAATCATCTATCGATCAGCATCGGCTCGAACCTGAACTCCTGCAGCCAGATGTCCTGGGCTATCTTTTTTTCCGCCAGAACCAACGGGAATTTGTTCAGCCAGATCGCATACTCTTTTGCCCAGCGCGGTTTTTCAGGCACGTCTTTTCCGCGACGGATTACAATCAGCCGCCCGGTTTTTTCGAAAAGCCTGATCAACCCGTCGGGCGGATGGTCGTCGATCGTCACATGAAGAATATCCTTCAGTTCGTCCTGCCTGTATCTTTTGCCGCCGATAAGCTCCATGTCGAAATTATTCGTCATACTGTAAATTCTGCTTTCCATCCCGCGCCCGTAATAATACATCGGCGGCGACATGGAACTGTCTGTGAAAGCAAGCGGAGAATCACTGTTCCGCATATATTCCGTAACGCTGTTCCAGTCCGGCTTCGCCAGCTCGCTCTGCTTCATCGCGGGAACAAAACCGAATATCACGCAAAGCACAAGCACAGCGAACACGGCCCTCGCCCGCCAGCCGGTGAACCGCACGATTCCATTCGCCGCCACAGCATAAAAAGGCACCGCCGCGGGAAGAATAACCTGCCAGGACTCCGACGCGCCGACCGAGGTGAAACAGAACAGCAGCGCCATCGCAAGCGATGTTCCGGCCACGAAAAACATAAACACCCTCGGCCTGTACCCGTCCTCGTACTCACGGAAACCGGCGAACGGCAGATAATGATAAATAACGATCGCAAGCACGCCGCCGATAACGCTCCACCCGTTCAGCAATCTCTCGCCGATGTAAACCCCGCCGAGTACAAATATGAGATGCACATACTTGCCGATGAAGAGCAGTCTCAAATTGAGGTTGACAAGCTGCTCGGAAGGAATCGTGTTGTACAGTGGATTCTCGGGATCGATCACGCCCGGCATAAAGAATGCCGGCATCCAGTGCTTTGCCCAGAAAGCGGCTGATGCAAGCAGGACAATGTTGAGAGGAATCCACCACCACAACGCGCGCACCCTGTTTTTCGCGAACCCGAAAAAAAGTATGTTCGCCGGCAGAACCAGGAACGCGGCGTGGAACCCGAAATTGACACCGGCAAGCATCACGATCGAAAAAGCGGCGGCAACCCATCCGTTGTTCTCGCCCTCGAATACCCGCCAGAAAAGATACAGGCCCAGCGTAAAAAACAGAAGCCCGATCGAGGTCGCAATCGCCGCCCGGGACACCATTACATGATACGGCATCACTGCAAGCAACAGCGCCGCGATCACAGCCGCGGGCCGCCCGAACACCCTTTTAACCAGAGCATAAACCAGCAATATCGTCAAAAGCCCGGCGAGCAGTGAAGGCATCCTCAGCCACAACTCGCTGTCGCCCCCGCCGCTCCAGAGTTTCATGAACCACACATAAGGGAAAAAACTGCCGGTGTGCATGTCCGCTTTAAGCAACATCAATTCCCACAGGTGCCCCCAGCCGTCGCGGGTGAACATCCACACGCGCGCCTCCCGCCCGGAAAGCAGCGGCACGCCCGGCCCCGGCGCCCTCAACAATATCGCCAGTATCGCCACCAGTAATTCAGCCCAGTATTTTCCTGCGTTTTTTTTCATTTATCGTACCGTGGCATCGACAGTGTGAAATCCGGCGCCGGATTATCGATGCATATAATTCCGGCGGGCGTCTTCTCTTCTTCACATTTATATAATACCATCCCGGGCTCGGCGCTGATAAATTCCACCCAGTTGTATTTCAGCGTGACCGTCCGGCCTTCAGCCCGCAACCCGCTCACCCTTATCCTGCTGTAATCAGCCTCCACCCGCGCCGTCGCCCCGATCAGGTAGTTCGGCTCGTAATCCGGCAGCTCGAAAACATCGAACCGGCCCACCCTGTCCCTGTGCATGAAATATCCGGTGAATTTAGAAAAGTACGACCGCGCGGAATCCGACCAGCAGATTATCCATTTAACGTTGTACAGCTCAAGCCGGGCCTTCATTTCCTCCGGCGATATATCCGATATTTTCTGCCCGAACGCCCGCCCGTCCTGAAAAGAAACCCGATGATACTTCAGGAACACATAAGGATAAGGGCCACCGACGAACTCGCGCCCGGTTCTCAGCCCGAAATGCGAAAGAACCTGGCTCTTGCCGTAAACCTGCCCGCCGCTTTCCGCATCCATATCACCCGAATCCTCGATCATTATCCGCGCCCCGGGCGGCAGCGCCTTTATGTAACCACAGAGCGCTTCTATCTCCTGGCCCGGCTGTCGCGCGAGCAGGTACCGCACCTGCCGGAGCCTGTTATGCGCGTAGAAAGAACACGCTATAACCACAACGACGATCCCGTAAACGGCCAGTGTGCGTGCGATCGAAGATTTGCCGCGCGATGCCGCAAAAGACGCGAGCGCCACCCCGCCCGGCAGCGCGAACCATAACTGCGCGACCGGGAAATACCGGGCCGGGTTGAGCATGTCGCCGCCCGGCAGGAACGACCCGTAATACGAGTAAACGAGAATTGCCGTTCCGCAAACTCCCGCATACAGCGCAAGCGTTCTTTCCCCCCGCTTCCACAGGCCCGCGAATCCCGCCGCGCCCGCTGCCAGCAGCCCGCACAGAACAACCGAGTGAACCGCGCCGTAAGCGCCGCCGAACTCCTTCATGTTCATCATCATACTGCCTGTGAAATAATCCTTCAGAGGCCGCAGCACATCGAAATTCGTCCAGAACGGCGCCTCGCGAACAACGCTCGAATACGTCATCGACGCCATCACCACGTGTATCCACTGATAGTTGAAAATAAACGCGACCGCCGCCGCCGCGAACAGCCCGGCAAGCCGCAACCACCGCCGCCGCGCAAGTACCCACACAAGCGCAAAACACGCACACGGGAGCAGAATAACTATCGCCGTTTTGTGGATGAATATCGCGAGCGGCACGACCACCGCCACGCCTGCCCACCACAGCCCGCCATCGCGCGAATACCTGTAAATAAACGCGGCCGCAAGTATCGAAAAATACGTCACCGCGCCCGCGGTAAGCATCCCGCCGAGAAAAAACATCGCCGGTATTCCCACGAGAAAATACAGCCCCCCGAGCAGGAACGCGCCGCCGGATTCCCCGCGGCTGAACCCCATCACGCGCGCCGAAACCCACCATGACAGCGGGAACAGCGCCAGCCCGGTTATAAAGAACCGGAAAACCACCGCGCCCGCGGTAAGCCCGCCGAATCTCACACCCAGCCATTGCAGCGCGATGTTGCTGTTCCAGATGAAACCGAGCGGATACCCGCCCATGAAATGCGGATCGTAACCCCACAGCAACCCGGTCGCCTCATGGAATCTGCGAGCCGCTTCCACCTGATATGTCAGAATCGAAAAATCGTTGAAATATATCGAATCCCGACCGGGTAGCCCGGCGAATTCGCTCACGAGCCCGACAAGAAGAACCAGCATCGCAGCGGAACCGGCAAGCCACCAACCGTTTTGTTTTAAATACTTCATAGGCCCACCGTTAAAATCTCATCCTCCGGGCATAACGCGACCTGAACCCCGGATCGACTGCCATCTTTTTCGCGAACCACGAAATCACATCGCCCGAGAAAAAAACCGAAGGGTTGATATCGCACTCGATCCAGCACCCTTTGCACGCAATAACTTTTCGTCGCGCGGCATCCGCCGCCGCGCCGTGCCATATTTCTGAAAACCGCTGCTCCGTCACGTTCCCGGCGGAATCGCCCCGCATCACGCTGCACGGAATCACATCGCCCCCGGACGTCAGCCGGAAATGGGTGAACATCGCCATGCACGGAGGCGCGGGAGCGAACCTTTTCAGCAGCGCGCGGTTCCTTCCGCCCTCGTTCAGGTACTCCTCCGAGACATCCCGCAGGAACGCGCCCGCGAACTCACCGCGCCTCCGAGCGGAGTCGGCACGGTCCTTTATCTCGCGATGAATCCTGTAGAACGATTCGACCTCCACCGGCGTCATGCCGTCTTCCGGCTCGAAACCGAGCGGCGCGGAAAACGGGTCGGCGTCCTCCATGCCCTTGCCCTCGTGATAGCGCGCCCCGAGAAACATGTTATGGCCGACACCCAGTTCCGCCGCAAGATCATGAATCGCGTACATCTGCGCCGCCGTGCCCTTCATAACCGTCTGGTTGATCCCGGCATGAAATCCGAACTCCTTTTTAAGTTCAGACAACCGGCGCAGCGTTTCGATCGCTCTCGCCTCAAATCCCTCGACGCCTCGAATCGCATCGTGCGTGCCGTCAACGGCATCGAGACTGACCTGTATGTGAAGTTTTTCGCCTAACGCGCCGGCACCGCGCACGAACCGCTCGACACGGTCAGGCATAGAGCCGTTCGTAGTTATATAAAAAATCCTGCATGCGGTGTAATCAACCGTCAGCCTGAAAATATCGGCAAGATCATCGCGCAGGAACGGCTCGCCGCCGGTTATGCGCGCAACCTGCAGCCTGCTCATCGCGGGGTCGCGCACAACACGCGCGTAATCATCCACCGACAACTCCTTTTCAGCGCCGGAACTCCATTTGTGAATCTCGCACATCGCGCACTTCGCGTTGCAGCGATCCGTCACGTTGAACGTCATCAGGAGCGGATGCACGGGCTTTGCCGCATTTCTGAGTCTTCTTGCCCGCGCAATCGCGGCGAGCGTGGAGATCATATCTTCCACTCCCTTTTCAGCCGCATAATCTCCAGCGCCATTATCAGGACATTTTTCGGCGCTATCGAATGTGAGCTTCCATATTTTCTTTCATAACAGGCGACATCCCGCTCCTCGACCGCGAAGCCCGCACGGCTCGCCCGCAGCACAAGCTCGCCCTGCATGAATATCCCGTCGCCCTCCGGCAACGCTTTTTCAACTATATTTTTCTTAAAAGTTTTGATCGAGCAGCCGAGATCATGAAACTCGACACCGAAAATCCGTCGGAGCAGGAAATTGTATATGCCGGACATCGCCGCCCGCGCGCGCCCGTTTGGATACACTCTCCGCCTGCCCTGCACGAGATCGGCATCCGCCAGCCGCGCGACCATGCCCGGAAGATCGCCCGGCTCATACTGGCCATCTCCGTCCATGAAGGCTACAACCGGATAACTCGCCGCCGATAGCCCGGTCTTTAGAGACGCCCCCTGCCCGCGATTGACCTCATGGTGTATCGCCACGACCTCCGCATACTCCGCCGCCAGCGCGTCCGCCTCGCGGCCCGTCGCATCCGGGCTGCCGTCTTCCACGATAATTATCTCGAATTCCTGAAACGCCCCGCGCATAACATCCACACAACGCCGGACCAGCGGACCGATGTTTTTCTCATCGTCATAAGCCGGACATATCAGGCTGACAGAGGGATTGTCCAAAAAATCCTCCAGATATACGGGAGCCGCGCGCCGCGACTACATTTCGCGGCCTTTCATATCAGCTACGCCGTAGCTTTAAATATCCTACCATATAAGTGATTTTATTTCTTTAATTGCCAATTTCGCGCCGGGCCCGGTCGGAAAGCCTCCGGCGGCTTAAGGGGAACTTTTGAAAAAGGTTTCCTTTAGAATCCTTCCAAAACTTCTTGACCGCGAAGCGCTGAGCGGCGCCTTCTGCGCCGCTCAGCGCTTCGCTCGATTTTCACGGGGATAAAGATGAGAAAAGATAAGTCGCTCGCTGAAGTGAGCCCTTCCTCGTTGTCATACCTGCGAAGGAGTCTGTTGAAAAATTCCCGCTGTGTCATTCTGAGGAAGTGCAGCGACCGAAGAATCTCAATAACAAGTCCCAAAAGCGAGATCCTTCGCTACGCTCAGGATGACAAACTCTCTACGGTAACATTTTTCAACAGCCTCGCAGGCAGGTATCCACTTCTTAATGTAGACAATATTCTTTAGCCTGCATTTCTCACCAGTGCAGGATAAAAATCGTTAAGCCGGATTCTCCTGAGGAGAATGTCTTCCGGCGGGGCGAGGTCTCCCGAGACCCCAATCCTTCGTTTTCAACGGCGCAGCGATTGAGTGGTGAGGGAGCATACTGTTGCGTATGTGACCGAGCCCGAACCGACGCCGCAACACAGCAGGACAGGTGTTATCGCGATTTTCCGGATTTCTCTGTGAGAAATCCGGGTTAGTGTGCCACGTACAAAGCGCCGTTCTTTGTGCGTGCAAATCCTTTGTTTTTCCAACTATGTGTGTATTTAATTTGGAGTGTGAAAATTCCTTGTCGCTTTCGCCGCCGGAAATTCATTCCCGGCCCATAATAGAACAACGCGGCAATCCCGACTGTGCGGACTGTCAGTCCGCATGCCCGGCGGCCACAAAAGGAGAAGGCCCCCTATTTAAACGGGGGCCTTCAAATGCTCGAGCCGGAATATAAGCGGGATTCTGTCGCGGACCCGGGAGACAATACGTCGAAGAGATGTGACGGGGGCCCGTCAGGGCCTTGCATCTCCCGGGTCCGGAATGACCATTTATCTGGGACGCTCATTACTGCGCGCCTCGCGCGGACTACCCGGAACTACGCCGTTACAGCGTGCGGTGGTCGAGTTCAGAACCTCCGCCTCGGCGGGCCGCCTCTCAGTTCCTGCTTGTCCTTGCACCGGGTGGGGTTTGCCTGCACAAAATGTCGCCACTCTGCCGGTGCGCTCTTACCGCACCCTTTCACCCTTACCTGTGGCTTCGTTAAAAACCCATCGGCGGTTTGCTTTCTGTTGCACTTTCCGTGGGGTCACCCCCCCTGGCCGTTAGCCAGCACCCTGCCCTGCGGTGTCCCGACTTTCCTCAGGCTCGAAAGCCCGCGGCCATCCATCCGGCTCTTTCAAGTTCCGTCACTGAATATTTTAAACTTTTCCACCCAAAAGTCAAAATCGCTGTCTATTCTGTTTGTGTTTTGAAAAGATTAGTTGCGCACGCCGTCCAGCACTTCATTGCAAAGCCTGTCCGCGTGCTTGTTTTTTTCTCGCCGGATATCAACTATCCTGAAAGATGCCAGCCGGGACGAAAGCTCCCTGGCCCTCTCGTAAAGCGGCTGGAGATCCTGGTTCTTCACCCTGTATCTGCCCTGTATCTGGCGGGCTATAAGCTGGCTGTCGGTATAAAGCGTGACCTTCGCCGCGTTAAGCTCCAGCGCGGCTTCCAGCGCGAGAATAACCGCTTCATACTCCGCCCTGTTGTTCGTGGTATTTCCCAGCGGTTTCGACCGCTCCAGGACAACCGAGTCCTCGTGAATAAGCACGGCTGCGGCTGCGGCCGGTCCCGGGTTCCCCCGGGCCGCTCCATCCGTGAACACTGTCAGTTCAAGTGGTTTCTGATCTTTGAAAAGAGGCATCCGTTCTCAGTCTGTCTGCTCGGGGACGAAAAGTATTCTCCCGCATCTCTGGCATTTCACGATGACATCGCCGTATTCGAGTTTCTGAAGCGTGGCGCGGCTTACTTCCACGTTGCAGCCGGTGCATACTCCCTCTTCCACGGTTGCTATCGCAACACCGTCTCTCTCCCGCTGGAGCTCCTGGTACATAGTCAAAAGATTTCTGTCTTCAAAATCTTTGAAGGATTTTCGCTCCTGCTTTAACTCTTCTATCTTCTTTAAATAATCTTCCTTATTATTTTCACGATCCTCGGTTATGCTTTTGAACTCGCCTTCTATCCCCTTGAGCGTTTCTTTCACTTCGCTCTTTTTTATTTCGATGTTCTCGACAGCAACCATCAACTTTACAATTTCGTTGTCGCTGTTCTTCATTATATTCATATACTGCTCGCGTTCCTTCTGAAGATACTGAAGATCTTTCGGATCGGTTCCCGGATCGAACAGCTTGTCTTCGATCTCTTTTTTCTTCGCCTTGGCGTTTTCGATTTTTGCCCTGTGATCATCAGCTTCCGATTTGAACGGCTCCTGTTCCTTGTCGAGCCTCTTTATCTTCTCCTGCAGATCCCTGTGCTTTTTCTGGATGGGATCCTCCTCGCGGTCAAGATTTTTTATCCATCTCGTATTCGCGATTATTTCATTATCGATCATCTGCAACCCGTAGAGCTGCGAAAGTTTCTTGTATAATTCGGACATCGCACCAATCCTCCGGCTCAAAGAGCCCTGTTAAAATACTTTTTCCAGTCACGTAAACAGAAACTATAGTATATTTGCATATTCTATGAATTTCAACAAGAACTATTGTTATGATTATATATCACCATTGTCAACAATCCTTCCTGATGTTAAAATTTAATTGGGTGTTTTCTATGCAAATCAGCAATATGGCCCCCGAGACGTTTTTTCCTTTTCTGGAATCACTGTCGAAGGGACAAACATCAACGACCGGCCTTTATTTTTCAGCGTCGCAGGCGCTTAACCTGAGACGCGAAATTCGTGTCGGGGATTTTTCGAGCACCCGGCTGGCTCACAGGACTCAAACTCTTTTCTCGAAAACAACCCCGCTGCTCGAAGACAGCTTCAACAGCGTCTTCAAATCCCGCTCGATGAATTCCGGCAACAGCATGGTCGCGACAGGCAGCGCCGCAGACGGCGCGTTCCTCTCGAACTTCGATATATCCGTTAAACAAACAGCTACTTCCCAGTCGGTTTACAGCGACGCGCTTAAATCCTATGAGCCGATGGAACTGCCGCGGTCCGTTTACGAATTTGTTATCGATCGCGGGTTAAGAACCGACAGGTTCAGGATCACAACAAGCGGTTCGGACACCAATAGAGATGTGATTGAAAAGATTGTCGATGAAATAAATTCATCCGACATCGGCGTAACCGCAAGCACAGTGGAAAACTACTCCTCCTCGACCGTAAGGCTGATGATCCAGGGCATAGACAAATCCGAGATGAGCATGATTTCCGTCAGGGACACAAGCGGCGATATCCTGGACCGGCTCGGGGTATCCACGGTCAGTTACGCAACATCATCGAAGGGCGGGCTGGGAGAGGTTACAGGCGAGGCGATTTTTTCGGTCAACGGGCAAACTTTCCACAGCGGAACAAACACCGCGCATTTTTATGAGAACCTTTTAACGGTCCCCTCGTACAGGACCGACCCGTATGCCACCCCCGAAGAGCTATACGAGGAATGGTATGAAAACGGCGGGCTGGAAAACTACGCGCCTCAAACAAAAAGCTCGCAGGGCGGCATTTACGGCGACTACAGTTTTTCTCTAAAGCTCGAAGGCGCTAACTCAGGAACCGCCGCGCTTCCGATCCGCGAAGATCTCCAGAAAATATCCTCCGCCATCGGCGAGTTCGTAACGGCATTTAATAATACGCTGGACGAACTCAGGCCCAACCCGGTGTTCGGATACCGACAGGCTAAAGGTTATCTCGAAGGAGTTCTGTCCTCGAACAAACAGGAACTCGAAAGCTTCGGCATAACAAAAACCGCCTCCGGCTACGAAGTTGACATGGAGGTTCTCGAATCAAAGCTTCGGACCGATTTCGAGGATGTCAAATCCCTGTTCGGCGGCCCCGGCGGAGTCGCGGAAAAAACCGTCTACGGGGTGAGAAAAATCCTCAACGCACCCATGACAGGCATCAGCCGCGTGGAATCCACCGGCAACGACGACCACTTCTTCAATGTCGCGGGATTATTCTACGACGGTTCTTTCTGATCAGAGAAAATTTCTCTTCGATAAACATTCTTCGATTCCAAAAAAGAATCCAGAACGGCAGCTATCGTTTTCGGGTTCACGTCATACAGATCGAAGATTTCCGACACGACTTTTTTCCCGCTTCTTTCCGAAGAAACAACCCACTGAAACTCTTCGTCCCTTCTCCGCAAAGCCACCTTGCCGTCGAGCCCGTAAGCCGCCATCTTAAGATCCGCTGCGGCAGTAGCATTCTCCAGCGCCTCCAGCCTCTGCACATCTGAGAACCGCCGCTTCTTCTGAAGTTTTTTCTGCAACTGCCACGCTTCCCATTGAGCGCGGTCGCGGTCATAAACTTCAGCCTCGCGCCGCCTGGCTTTCTTCGGCGCTCGAACTCCGTAAACAGGCGCCACGGGCGCCATGCTGTCGGGATGCTCATTTTTATCTTCGTAGTCCAAAAGGAACTCCGCGATCAGAACAGTTTTTCAATTTTTGAAACATCGGTCAGAACGAATTCGGGGTCCAGCGCCTTCATCTGCTCGACAGCTTCGAGGCTCTTGATGCCCGTAAGCACTATCGCGGCGCAGGTATTCATTTTTCTCGCCGCCATAATGTCGCTCAGCGAGTCGCCTACTATCAGTATCTTTTTGCCGGCATCGTCGGGAAACGGCAACTTCATATCGATAAGCTCTTCAATTCCTTTTTCGGGGTAAAGAGATTTAAGATAAACATAAGGATGCGGCTTGGATATGGACTCATGCTTCCTGTTGCCGGCCATCCATTTCTCGGCTTCCGCTATCTCCCTGTGCGTAGCTATCCGATCCGATTCAAAGAAATGGTGCAAACCCCAGCGCCGGAGCGGCTCGATTATTTCATCGTACGGCCTGCCGGTCGCAATTCCCAGCCTCAGCCCCGCTTCCTTGAGCATCGCCATCGCAGAAATTATTTTCCCCGCCGGTATCACCGGCTCCTCGAACTGTATCATGCCGTCCTTGTGTATCTCGCTCGGAGCCGGCCCGTTGTCTCTTTCATACAGCCTGTCACCGAGATACCTCTGCTGAAAAAGAGCCACCACCAGGTCCCACATCGGGCCCGACCTCTGGAAAACAGGCTTCGCCAGCCCCGTCCGCTCATATCGCCAGTCATTGATATCCTCGACAAAACGCTCGGCACGCTTCTGCGGCTCGGCGGATGTTTCCCTGAGCGGTTTCTGCTTCATTCTCCTGTTTCTGAACGACTTAAAATACGCGCTGTTCCCGTCTATCTTTTCCAGAAGCATATTGCGCCCCGGGATCAGCCTTCCTATCTCCCTCAAAGTCCCGGCGCTGAAAGGCTCGTCCAGAACGGCTGCGACCTTATCCCTCGGACCCGCCGACACTATCAGGTCGATCAGGTAGAGCGCGAATGAAAAATAAGCCAGGTCCCAGTTAGTGTTGATTCCGCTGTTTTTAAGGTATGCAATGAAGTCCTCCGACACAAAATGCGAAAGCGTAACCGGCGCACCGGGTTTGACCATAATGGTCTGGAACGTCTCGTTGTTCAACCCGACGAACTGGCCGCCGTAAAGCAGCTCCAGCACCGTGAGATCCGCCGCGTTCCAGTACTCGGACTCGCTCGTAACCACTCCATCCATATCAAAAATTATGGTTTCGATATTCAGGAATTTTTCTCTGTCGTTTACTACAGGCATTCTCGGCTTCCGGTTTCTTTATTCTTTCTCCAGCGTTACCGTCCCTTTTACCCCGGGTGTCGTTCCCTTCCTCCACGCGCATTCCGAAAACGTTATCTTGAGCGCCTCGCCGAACGACCTGAATATGCTTTCCCAGATGTGGTGGGGATTGTAGCCTTTAAGCAAATCTATGTGAAGCGTACACTTCGCCCCCTGGACAAAGCCCTCGAAAAACGTGACCAGGTCGGCACGCTGCATATCCTCGACAAGCTCCGGCCCGGATTTCAATTTATCATCCATTACAAGAAGCGCCCGCTCCTCGAAGCTGATCGTCGATCTCGCCAGCGCCTCGTCTATGCAGGACAACGCGCAGCCTGAACCGTTTATCCCGGATGCCAGCTCCCTGTTGAACATCTCAAGGTACGCCTCGCCGAGCGCAAGCCCGATATCCTCGCATATTACATGCGTCAACTTGAAATCCTCGAGCTTTATCGTGACCGCCAGGTTCATGCAGGCCCGCCACGATATCGTCTCCAGCATGTGGTTGAAAAACTGGAGAGAAGTGTCGATTTTCTTTTTAAAATCTTCCTGCCTGTCGCCGCGTGAGAGTTGCAGTTCGATTTTAGACTCGTTTGTTTCCCTCTTTATTTTTATGACATCCGGTTGATTCGCCATTTAGCTTCTCCATTGTTATCATCCGCCCGGTTTCCGGCGGTTTTATTTTTTACCTTTCGGTTTTCTCTTTTTTTCTTCCTGCCCGAGAATCTTCAATCTTTCCGCAACAGCCATCGCGTGCGCCGGGAAACCTTCATAACGCGCAAGCGTCTCGGCCATCGGCGCGAGCGATTTAAAACCCTCCCGCGTTACGAACCCTATCGACGATCTCTTCAGGAAATCATAAACCGTCACGCCCGAGAACGATCTCGCGAATCCGCCGGTGGGCAGTATCGCGTCGATACCGAGATTGAAATTGCCGAGCGTTATCGGCGTGTCCGGCCCGAGCAGAATCTCGCCGGCGTTATTCACATCGTTAATCACTTCCAGCGGATCGCTGATAAGAATCTCCATGTGCTCGGGCGCGAAAAGGTTGACGAACTCGACCGCCTGCTTCATGTCGCGCGTCAGAACCGCGCCGCCGAATGCCGAGAACCCTTTCTTGATAAACGTCTTTCTGGGCTCAGGCAGCTTTTTGATCAGCGCCGGCAGTTTCGCGTCGACTTTTTTTATCAGTTCTTCGCTGTCGGTGACGAGCAACGCCGTCGAGTCGGGCCCGTGCTCCTGCTCGATCAGCAGGTCGAGCGCCGCTATCATCGGATCGGTGGTCGCGTCCGCAAGTATTATCGACTCGCTCGGCCCGGCAGGCAGACCCACATCGATCGTTCCGTAAAGAAGATGCTTCGCCGCGGTCACGTACCCGCTGCCCGGCCCGATAACCTTGTCCATCTTAGGAATCTTTTTTGTCCCGTAAGCGACAGCCGCGACCCCCTGCGCGCCGCCCACCCTGTAAACATTCCTGATCCCGCATGCCCGCGCTGCTACAAGCGTTCCCGCATCCGCTTCACCGCCCGGCCCCGGAGGGGTTATCACCGCTATCTTTTCAACCCCGGCCACAACCGCCGGAATCCCGAGCATCACCATCACCGACGGGAACGATCCCTTCCCTCTCGGCACATAAAGCGCAACCGACGCGATCGGCGTTATCTTCTCGCCCGCGAACACGCCCGGCTCGACCGGAGTGATCCACAGCGCCTGCGGCATCTGCCTTTCGTGGTAACATCTCACATTTGCAACGGATTTCTCTATCGCGGCCTTTATTTTCTTCGGCAGTTTTTTCTCCGCCTCGTCGAATTCCTTTGCCGTCACCTTGAATTTCGACGGCTTAAGATCAATCCCGTCGAACTGCTTTGTATACTTCGCGATTGCGCTGTCTCCGTTATCCCTTACATCTTCGACAACAGGTTTTATCTTTGATTCGTAGGCCTCGATGTCAACTTCCGTCCTCCGAAGCAGGCGTTTCTTTTCATCATCGCGCATTTCGTTCCAGCGATATACTGTAAGCATTTGTCTCCTCCAACCAATCAGAACGATTAACATTATAACAAAATATGTATAAAATTACATAACACACCTCATGCAATATTCTCCCGCCCGGGAGATAATGGTGTATAATGACCAGCGATGGAGGCCGGTTTTGGATCGTGGCAGGCTTATAGAATTGTACAGGCGGCTCGCGCATGAATGCGTGCCCGCGAAAGTCCGTCTCGAACTCACGCGCGGATGCAACCTGCGATGCGTGCATTGCAAGGTCGCGCTCGATAATTCGCCGGAAAACGAAATAACCCCCGCCGAACTGAGGAGATTCCTGCCACAGCTCATCGAAGCCGGCGCGTTCCAGGTGAATCTGACCGGCGGAGAAATTTTCTCGCGGCCCGATATCATGGAGCTGCTCGAAACCATCTTCAGCTTTGACCTGATGGTGAACATCCAGACCAACGCAACCCTTATCCGGGGCGAACATATCGAGCTGTTAAAGAAAAACATCGATCGCGTGGTCCGGATCGCGGTCAGCATTTACGCGGGCGACCCGGAGATACACGACGGCGTTACCGGCGTCACCGGCTCGTGGGAAAAATCGACGCGGGAGTTTTTCGAGATGCGTGACGCCGGGCTCGAAGTCGCGGCGTTCTGCCTGCTGATGAAAGAGAACTCCCCGCACTGGAATGAAACAAAAGATTTTTTTGAATCAAATAAAATGTTCTACCAGTTCGCTTCGCTGATGGTAGCGCGCGAGGACGGCTGCATGCAGCCGCTCGAACACAGCGTGCCGGATGAAAGCCTCGGCGGACTTCCTGTAGAATGGGACAGGTTTCTCAATCCCGATCCCGGGTCAATCCCCGCAGCCTACGACGGCGATACACGGTTGTCCGAATGGTGCGTGGCGGCACGCTATCCGTGCATTCTTCCCAATGCGGACGTGGTGCCCTGCCAGGTGATCCGCCGCCCGGTCGGCAACCTTCGCGAAACGCCGTTCGCCGAAATCTGGCGCGGCTCGCCGCTGCTCGACGAGATACGCGCACTCCGCGTACGGGATCTCGATTGCAGAAAATGCGAGTTTTTTCCAAGATGCAAACCATGCATCGGAATCGCCTTTGACGAATCAGGCTCTTTTACATCACGTCCCGAAGCTTACTGCAAACTTACTCACAAATTCATGAAAAAGGAGACTCACTGATGCAGGATTTCAAAATCACAACACTTTGCTGTAACACGGTTATGACCAGCGCCGGGCTTCTCGCAGAACACGGACAGAGCTTCCTTATCGAAACACCGGACTCGCAGGTGCTGTTCGATGCCGGGCAGTCCGATGTCACTGTCCGCAACGCGAAACTCATGGGAAAAGACCTTTCCAGAACCGAATTCGTAGTGTTGAGCCATGGCCATTATGACCACGCGGGCGGGCTGAACGCGGTTCTGGATGCGGGGATAAAATTCAAGCTTGTGCTGCATCCGGACGCATGGCAGGAAAAGCTCGCGCTGACACCCGACGGCGTCCGCCCGATAGGGATAAGCCCTGTTATAAGAGAAAAAATCAGCGCCGCAGGAATCGAGATAATCGAAACCAACGAGCCGTTCGAGGTGTTGCCGGGTATCAAAACGACCGGCGAGGTGCCGATGAACAACGAGTTTGAAGTAATCGAGCCGATGCTCATGGTCAAAGGCGAATCGGGCCCCGTGCCGGACCCGCTGAACGACGATCTGTCTCTTATTGTCTCGACCGACAAAGGCACCGTCCTGCTGCTCGGCTGCGCCCACCGCGGAACCGTAAACCACATGAGAAGAACCGCGGAAATCACAGGCGAGAGTAATTTCTTCGCGGTGATAGGCGGGATGCACCTCGAGCGGGCGCAGCAGGCGCAGATCGACGCGACCGCCGCAGCGCTGACGGAATTCGACGTGAAATCAATCGTGCCGTCACACTGCACCGGCCCGCGTGCCACCGCCGCGCTCATGATGAAATTCCCGGAAAAAGCGTTTCCTAACTTTGTCACTTACAGTATCGCGGGGTAATCCGCAGCTCTTTTAGCCCGGATTTCTCTGTGAGAAATCCGGAAGATCGTGATAACGCCTGTCCTGCTGCGCCGGGTGACATGCACAAGCTTTGCTCTGTGCATGAATCGGTCGGGCCGAAAGGTCTCGGGGCAGAATGACAGCTTATAGTGATTCTCAAAAATAAACTTGAATACATGCACAAAGGAAATAGCTTTGTGCATGGCACACTATCTTTGTATTTGTGATTTCTGATCGAGTTGTGAATCTGTTTTTATTATGAGAATTACTATAAGTTAACAGTATTGAGGTTAGTCCCTGTTAATGCTGTCCAAATAAGATTGAAGAATAATTGTAGCGGCGGCCATGTCGTTCATGCCTTTACGGTTGCCGCCGCCGGATTTGCGGACGGCGTGCGATGCCTGCGAGGTCGTGTATCGCTCATCCCATAACACAACTTCCAACCCGAACCAGTCCCTGAGCCGCTCTGCGATGTTCTCGACTTTTTTAGCCGTTTCGCCCGCTTGACCGCTCATGTCCAGCGGGTAGCCGAGCACTATCCGCCCGACTCCGTTTTCCTGAATCGGGCCCTCGATTTTCCGCCGGTAATCCCTCGATCCCTCGATAACCTGCAATGGGAAAGCGATCCTTCCGCCCTCGTCGCTTATTGCCAGCCCGGTTCGCGCTTTGCCGTAATCCATCCCGAGTATTCTCATGCTGAGAATGTAGCACACAGCACCGCCGGCGGCAACTCTTAAGACCGCTTCGGCTTTTCATATTTGTAAATTCCATGGTGAATTCATTAGAATATAGTAATTGAAGAATCGCGAGGGGGAATACAAATGTTCGGTTACTGCGGGAAATTACTGTATGTGGATCTGACTTCCGGAGAAGTCGAGACGAAGCCTCTGGAAGAAGAAACTATTCGCAAATATATGGGCGGCTGCACACTTGCCACCAGAATCCTGTTCGATAACAAAGCATACGAGGCCGACCCGCTCGGGCCGGACAACACGTTCGTTGTGATGACCGGGCCTCTCACAGGAACCCTCCTGCCGGGCGCTTCGAGATTCGAGATAGCGGCGCGGTCTCCGCTCAGCACCGGAATCGGCATGTCGAGCTGTGGCGGATTCTTCGGAGCGGAACTGAAATTCGCGGGCTTCGACGGAATCGTGATCAAGGGAGAATCCCCCGAACCGGTTTACCTGTGGATAAACAACGGCGAGGCGGAACTGCGGCCCGCGGGCGGCATGTGGGGAAAACACACAAGCGAAACAATAAAGACTGTCTGTGAAGAAACAGGCGAGAAGCGCGCGCGCGTTATGTGCGTGGGGCCCGCGGGTGAAAACGGCGTTCTTTACGCAAACATACTGACAAGCGGACACAATGCGGCGGGCAGAACCGGCCTGGGCGCAGTGATGGGCGCGAAGAAGCTGAAAGCTATCGCGGCACGCGGCAAGAAAAAAGTCGAGCTTTTCGATAAAGCCGCTTTTATGGAAATACGCGAAAAAGTGCTCAGCCTCTACAAAGAAGATATTACGACGATAGCTTACAACTCATACGGAACCGGCGGCGCGATGGGGCTCACAAGCCTGGTAAGCGATGTGCCGACCCGCAACTGGCGAAAAGCTATCTGGCCGGAAGGCGTAGAAAAGCTCAACGGCATTACCATGGCCGACACGATTCTGGTCGAGAAAGCCGCCTGCTTCGCCTGCCCGATCGCCTGCAAGCGCGTGGTAACCATCCCCGACGGCCCGTACAAGATGGAAAAAGTGCCGGGGCCGGAATACGAATCCGAGGCCGCCATGGGCACGCTCCAGATGATCGACGACCTCGAAGCGGTAACCGCCGCAAACATCCTTTGCAACGAGCTTGGCATGGACTCGATATCAGCCGGAAGCTCCGTGGCATTCCTGACGGAATGCTACCAGTCGGGGCTTATCGGAGACAATGAAACCGGCGGGATAAAGCTCGAATGGGGCAACCCCGAACTGCTGATGCAGCTTTTCCGGCTGGCATCGGCGCGCGAGGGCATAGGCGAACTGCTCTCCACGGGAACAAAGCGCATGAGCGAGAAAATCGGAAAAGGTTCCGAAAAGTTCGCCGTCCACTGCAAAGGGACCGAAGCGCCGATGCACGACCCGCGCGCGTTCCACGGGCTCGCTCTCGCATACACGACCACTCCGCGCGGCGCATGCCACATATCGCATCTCACAATGCCGGTCGAGATGGGACTTTTCGACTACCCGGAATTCGGCATAAAAGGCCCCTACGACCCGCTCTCGAAAAAGGGCAAAGCCGACCTGGTGGCCGCGGCGGAAGATCTCGGCATGATCGTCGGATCAGCGGTAATGTGCATGTTCGCGATGTGGCCGCTTTCGGTAAAAAAACATATCCTGCCGGCGCTCAACACCGCGACCGGAATGAACTGGAGCCTGGCCGACCTGCGCGAGATGGGCGCGCGAGGCTGGTACCTGCAGCGTTCCTTCGCCAACCTCTGCGGGCTCGGCGCGAAAGACGACACACTTCCCGAGCGCGTGACCACACCGCACATCGAGGGCACACCGACCGGGCTGGACAACATCGTCGCACAGGTTACCCGCATGAAGCCGCCTTCCATACCGGGCGTGAAAAACATTGCCATCAGCGCAATCGAGCGGATTCTGCCTGTCCAGAAACAGTTCGTGATGAATCTGGGCCGTGTCATGTTTACAAAGAAACTCACCAGTGACGGCCTTCGAAAGAAGGGAACACCCGACATTGAATACATGCTTCGAGAATACTACACTGTGAGAGAACTCGACAGGGAAGGCCTGCCGCGGGCAAAAAAACTCAACGAGATGAAACTCGAGGATATAGCTGAAGCTCTATACGGAAAGGGAACGGCGTCCGCGGCCGAAACCACAGTCTGACCTCCTCGAAAGAGGCTTGAAATCATGTTGATGTACATTGCACTTGCAATCGTGGGGCTCGCCACGGGAACCGGCGCATCCATGCTCGGCGTCGGCGGCGGCGTGATTTTCGTATCAGCCGTTTACTACCTCTATTCTTTCTATGACGTGCCGCTCGATTTCGCGATGAAAAGCGCGGTGGCAACCAGCCTTGCAGCGATTCTTTTCACAATGATTTCAGGCGGGATAGGCCATTTTCAGAAAAAAAATTATATCCCCCGCGCCGTACCGTACATCGCCGCCGGATGCGTCGTCGGCGCGCTGACCGGCGCAAGGCTCACAATAATTCTTCCCGGGAACTACCTTAAAATTATTTTTGGAATAATGCTGATCATCATATCCCTGAGAATGATTTTTCAGAAACAGGAACCCGCATCAACAGGAAAAAAGGAGGCCCGGCAAAGCGCAATATCATTTCTGGTCACGGGACTATCTGCCGGTTTCACAGGGGGACTGCTCGGTGTCGGAGGCGGCATCATCATTGTCCCCGCGCTCTCGATATGGCTCGGGTACCCAATCCATAAAACGATCGGCACATCAACAATCGTAATTATTTTCACAGCGCTCGCAGGGCTCTCGCAGCTTGTTTTCGCTACACCATCCTTCGGGACCGCGCCCCACACCATCGGGTACCTGAACTACGCAGCCGCAGCCGCGCTCATCCCGACAAGCATGCTCGGTGCGAGGCTCGGCGTCATTCTTTCCCTCAAAACAAGGCCGTCCCGGCTGCGAAAAGGTTTCGCTCTTGTAAGCCTGCTCGTGGGAATAGAAATGACCGGCATTTTCACCCTCGTCCGCGTTATTCTCGAAAACCTCTTCTGATCCCGGACGCGATTTCACGTCATCGCCATAGACTTCAGCCGGTTCGGGCATGAAGCACAACGCCAGCAATACGAACCCCACGACCGCCATAACCTTCGAAAAAACAGTCAGCGGCTTCGAGTCGTCCATGCTCCTGGGATACCCGCGGCTTGTTATGTAAGCCCCGATCGCGCCCCAGATAAACCACCCGCTCCAGAAAAAGACGCCCATAAGCATCAGCGCCCCCACCAGCCCCCAGCACAGGAACCGGTGATTGCGGTCGCCGAGCAATGCGTGCGCGATATGCCCTCCGTCGAACTGTCCCATGGGTATCAGGTTCAAACCCGTTACAAGAAAACCCACCCATGCCGAGATCACCATCGGGTGCGGCACAAGCATATAGCCATCCTGAACCCCGCCCACAACCCGCTGGATCACCCACGTAATCGCGGCTTCGCCGAAAAATATCATCCCCGGCTCGGGGTCAATCGCCGGCACCACCTTCGACATCAAAACGCCTATCGTAAAAACCGGCACCGCCATCAGGAATCCCGCCAGCGGCCCGCTGATCCCCAGCGCTACAGCCGCGTTGCGGTCCGGCATCGGCGACCTCAGCTTTATCACGGCGCCCATCGTGCCGATTATCGAAGGGAACGGTATGAAGTACGGCGGCGATGAGTCTATCCCATAATGCCACGACGCCGCCTTGTGCGCCATCTCGTGAGTGCCGAGTATCAGCAGCAGAGAAATCGAAAACGACAGCGCCCCCGGCCACATGCTTCCCGCAAGCCCTTCCTGCACCATGCCGTAAGAAAAAATGAATCCCGCACCCGTTGTTGTTATCAGCGTTATGATGAACAATACGAGCGCCGTAATATTTTCCTTCCGTCTCGCTCCGGCGCTCGCCTTTTTTCGCGGAACCAGCAGGCAGAAATTCAGATTGTCATTGCTTCTGAAAAATACTTTGTAGCCGAAACTCTCGAAAAGCTTTTTTATTTCATCGCGCCCCATCAACTCCGTTCGATAGGTTATCTTTATCAAGTCGCCGGAAGTCTGAAACAACTGCACGTCGAAACAACGCTCTATCCACTGCCTGACCTGGAAATATCTCCACGTCTCCTCAGAGAATTTCGTGTTTTGCGACGCCTGCTGTTCCACGATCCTATATATTCACTCCCGTTCCCGAGCAACGTTAAATACTCTTTCACTATTTATTACGACTGTCAAATGAAGAAAATGTTCCCGGATCAACTGTTTGAATTATCCCGGGGCTGCCGGATTCCAAGCCTGTCCATCCACTTCAGCACCCGGACTTTTTCGATGATCTCCGTAAACGACACAATCTCGCACATCAGGTGAAACGCTATCAGCAGCGCCAGAACAACCCACCTTATCGTTATCGACAGTTCCCACACCACGAGCAGTCCCATCATCGCGCCGAGCACGTTCGAACCAGCGTCTCCCATCATTCCGAGACACTTGAAATCAATCAGCGCGAAGTTCACCGCCCACACCATGAACGGAACCATGATTACCCATGTAACCGGAAAAATTTTTACATCAAACCCCATATATGCTCCGGCAAGCGAACCGAAGACAATGAAACCGGTAGCCGCGAGAAATCCTTTCACCGCCCTGCCCGGCCTGACATCGAGCAGGTTGATCGCGTTCGCGGACAACGCCACGATCAGCCCATCCACAATCGCCATGAACGCGCCCTCTTCCCACCAGTAAATCATCGCGACCAGCAATGAAAGAAGCAGCCCGAACGCCGCCTTGATGAGCGCGGTCGAAACCTCATGCGTGCCGCCGACCCGCGAAAGATGGCCCCGGAATCCACCCGCCTCCCGCGTCTGCACAATATCGTCCAGCAAACCCAGCATCCCGAACCCGCAGCACAACAGCACAACCTGACCGACAAACGACTTCATGCCGGGATACCTGACCGACAAAACCAGATGAGCAGAACACATCAGGATCGAAAGCAGCACAAAGCCCAGCCCGAGACTCGTAGGAATCATCCTGCCCGCGAAATTGATCCGCGCGTGCCCGATCCTCAGCATCGTTCTGTGCAGAATCGAAAACACAACGGCCCCCGCAACGAAGGCCCCGAAATTGAATAGTATCGCTTTCAAAGTCAACATGAGATTTCCCGTCTATGATACAACAGACTCACCGGCGGCGCAATCCATCGCCGGTATTGCACATTCTAATTGCGTCGATGCCCTTTTAAAAGATTGTTTCTGAAGTATTAATCCGGGTTACACCCCGGGAATCAGCCTGCCATTTTCAAGCCGCATCACCGTTCCGCCGAGCCGTTCGGCGAATCCCGCGTTGTGCGTGGACAGCACAATCGTTATGCCGCTCCCGTCGCACGCTTCTTTTATGAGACTTTCAATCCTGTCCGTGTTCCCAACATCCACGTTCCCCGTCGGCTCATCAAGCAGCAGCACCTCCGGCTCCAGAACCAGCGCGCGCGCAAGCGCGGTAAGCTGCGCCTCGCCGCCGGAAAGGGTCCGCGCATTTCTTCCGGCCATCCCGCCGAGCCCGACTTTCTCAAGCGCCGCCGCAGCCGCTCTTGCAGCCTCCGGCTTCCTCATTCCGCGCACCCTCAGACCGAACATTACATTGCCCAGCACCGTTGTCCTGAAAAGCACTGGCTTCTGAGCCAGATAAGTCATCCTTCGTCTCGGCGGCACAAGATCCGTCAATTCAAAAATATCTTTGCCGTCAAAATATATTTTTCCCCGCAGCGGTTTTATGAAGCCGTTCATCGCTCTGAGCAGAGTTGTCTTTCCGCAGCCGTTCGGCCCCGTAAAAAGATAAAGCCCGCCACACTCGAACTCCACCCTGCCGGTCTCCACAACAAAACGATCGTTGTAGCCCAGCGCAACATCGCGCAGATCGAATATCGGATAACCGGCTCTCATTCGCCCGCCTCCCCCGACCTTGCCTGCAGCGATCTTATAAAAACATTGACGGCAAGCGCAACAGTAAGCAGTATCATCCCGAGCGCCAGCCCGAGCGCGAACTCGCCCTTGCTCGTCTCGAGCGCAATCGCGGTAGTCATCGTCCTCGTCGCGCCCCTGATATTGCCCCCGAGCATCATCGCGATCCCCACCTCGCCGATCGCCCTGCCGAACCCCGCAGCAAGCGCCGTCATATACGCGAACCGCCCCTCGCGCATCACCGCGCCTGCGGCCTGTAGCGGCTTCGCGCCCAGCGTCAGCGCCGTCTCGCGAACCTCCGCGTTAATACTGCTCGTCGCCGACAGGGAAAGCGATGTAACAACAGGCAGTATGAGAATCGTTTCACCCGCTATCATTGCAACCGGCGTATAAAGCAGCCCGAGCGGCCCGAGCGGCCCGTTATGAGTAAACAATGCATAGCCGATCAGCCCCACGACCACCGTGGGCAGCGCCATCAGCGTCTGCAAAAGAGTGGTGACGATTGCCTTCCCGGGGAAAACCCGCGTAGCCATGAGATACCCCAGCGGTATCCCTATCACAGCCGCCGCTATTATCGAACATACTGAAACATATACAGATGTGCCGACAGCCGATATCACATCCGGATCAGCCGCCGCAATCAGCGCCAGCGCTTCGCTGAACGATGTTCCAAGATAACCCAATCGCTATTCTCCTGCTTCATATAAATAAAATAACTGCTCTCCCCCGACACGGTACCCTTCGATTATTTTCCGGCTCTCATCGGAAACAATCCAGTCGATAAATTTTTCCGCAAGCTCGCTCCTGACATGTTCATACCGCGCGGGGTTCACCGCCATGATTCCATACGGGTTCAAAAGCTCCGGGCCCTTTTCATAACAGGGAACAAGGGTCAGCTCTCCCGCGTAGCCGAGAAACGTGCCCATGTCGGAAAGAACATAAGCCTGTTTTTCTTCGGCAACACCCAGCGTAGCGCCCATCCCCTGGCCCGTCTCCATATACCAGTTCCCGGAAGGCCTCTCACCGGCATCCACACCGCTCCATATTTTCAGTTCCTTTTTGTGCGTGCCCGAATCATCGCCGCGCGACACGAAAGGAGCGCCCGCGTTTTTGATCCTGGAAAAAGCAGCCGTAATCGATTCCGATCCCAGCACTCCCGCCGGGTCGCCCGCAGGACCCAGCACAACAAAATTATTGTACATGACTTTTCTGTAATGTGTTCCGTATCCGGCATCAATGAAAGCCTGCTCAGCCTCCGGGGCATGCACAAACACAACATCTACATCTCCGTTTTCGCCAAGCTTCAACGCCTTTCCGGTTCCAACAGCGATCACATGAACATCGACATTGAATTTCTTTTCGAACGCCGGCAGCAGAACCCCGAGCAGACCGGAATTATCCGTACTGGTCGTTGTGGCAAGCTTCAGCACCCCGCGATCTTTCTGCCCCGAGCAGCCCGACAGCGCGAAAACCGCCAGAATAGCAATAAACACACATAAGAAACGTCCCGAATGTTTATACATTGTGGAAAAACGTGTTGTTCTTGTCATTTTATGGTTTGTCCCCTCCTATCAAAGATGCCGATAAACGAAATATTAACAGATTGAGAATTTATGGTGAACAGCGGGTGAATTTTAATTTCGGCTATATGATATGTCAATATAAGCATAAAAAGCCATGTAAAATTGACATAAAAATCATGCTGACTTGAGCAGAAAACATTTTGGAACAACAGTCAAAATGCTGCAAACTGACACCGAAAAAAGGCAAAACCATACAAAAACAAGAGAAAAATGAGGAATAATCAAAATTTTTTTTGAAACACACTTGAAATATTGAACAAAAACGTTCTAAAATTTACTTACGGTTGCCTATAGGCGTGCTTTCAAGTCATTTATATTGCTAAAGAACAATAGAATTAGCGAATATACATGCATATAGGCAAGTAGTGTCAGGGGTGTGTGCTTCGAGCAATCGTGGGGTGTTTCTTTTTAAAGCTTTCTCTTCTTTAAATTTAAACACTTTCTCGGTTCTAGATATTTTTCACCCGCATCTCGACTTTAAACCTATTGGAGGTTGTTTTTATGAACAAGGCGGAACTGGTAGAACAAATCGCCAAAGAAACCGGAGCAAGCAAAGCCAAAGTGGAGCTTGGTCTGAAAGCAGCTATCGCTGTTATCACAAAGGAACTTAAAAAGAAAGGCTCTGTCCAGTTGATCGGCTTCGGCACTTTCGCGGTAAAAGAAAGAGCCGCCCGCAAGGGTCTGAACCCGGCAACCGGCGAAAAGATTCGCATCCCGAAGAAAAAAGTTCCGGTATTCAAAGCAGGCGCAGCGCTTAAAGACGCAGTCGCCGGCAAAAAGAAAAAATAATAACCCGGTTTTAATCTGAACCGGCGGAAACCGTCCCTTTCGAATCGCGGTTTTCACGATGTAAAATTTGAATTCGCTCAGGGCATACTGTGGTATGTCCTTTTTTATTTTAAACCGGACTCGACATTGCATTTTGTATGATTTCGCCTCCCCTGCAACAGTTCGGTTGTCTCCTGTTGATTATTCGGGGTTAACCTGCTTTTCTCACCAGCGCAGGTTAAAAATCGTGAAGCGCATTCTCCCGAGAAGAAAATCTTCCGGCGGGGCAAGGGCTTCCTATCCTCCAATCCTTCGTTTTTCAAAGAAACGGCAAGTGAGTGGTGAGGAAGCATACTGTGCCGTATGAGGCTGTTGAAAAATGTTAACGTATAGAGTTGTCATC
>DAOSYA010000021.1:0-40003 GCA_035380865.1 bacterium | reverse complement strand
TTCAATCCCGTTTTCGGCGGTAGTCACTTCATAACCCTGTTTTTTCAAAGCCTCGCAAAGAAAAAACCGCATATTTTTTTCATCGTCTACAATAAGTATCCTGTTGTTCCCGTATTCTCTCATCATGCTATGCTTCCCCATTCCGCTGCTTCTTAATAGGCAGCCAGATAGTGAAAGTTGAGCCATCACCGTTTTCGCTGAAAAAATCTATGTTGCCGCCATGAATCTCAACCGTCTGTTTTGTGATCGCAAGGCCGAAACCAGATCCGTCTTCCTTGGTGGTAAAGCTCGGATCGAATATCCTATCCATGTCCTCCGGCGCTATTCCGCCTCCGTTGTCCGATATTTCAAGGCATATCTCTCCGAACGAGTCTTCTGTTTCACCTATTGATTTTCTCGTTCGTATGGACACCCTGCCCTGGATGTCGATTGCCTGGAATGCGTTGACCACTATGTTCATAATAGCCTGCATCAGATTCTCGCGCTGGCAGAGAATCATCGGCAAATCATCGTCATAGTCAATCTGGAGTTCGATTTCCTTCTTCCTTATTTCGTGTTTTGACAACAGGATTGTGTCATCCACTATTTCATTGAGAGACTCGAAACTCCAGCTCGATGAAGACGGCTGAATAAATTTAAGCAGCCTGTCTACAACCCTGTCGATTCTGTCAACATCACTCAGGATGACATTGGAATATTCAGTCAGCAAAGATTCTGTTTCAGAGTTTTCCTTAAGCAGTTGCGCCAGGCCTCTTATGGAACAAAGCGGATTGCGAACCTGGTGGGCAATGCCCGCCGCAAGCCCGCCAAGCATCGTAAGCCTGTCTACAATACGCATCTGCTCCTGGATTTTCCTGAGGTGTTTGACATCCTCGAAAGAAACTATCAGCCCTATCAGAGTATTATCGTGGTCGCGCAGGAAAGACGTCGATATCGAGATCGGGATAGCTTCTCTCCTGTCGGTGGTAATCGTCATTTCCTGGCTTGAGAAAGTCTGCCGCTGTTCAAGAGTTTCCGAAATTACTTTATGGAATTTTCTGTTATCACGATTATACGGAATCATATCCTTGATATCCCGCCCTATCATATCCCGTGCGTTAAAACCAAGAATAACCTCCGCGTCCGCGCTTATGGATGTAATCTCGCCACGGTCGTTTATCGTAACAACACCGCCGGACATTGTCTGTAACAGATACTGGTTGATGGATGACAGCATATTGTTGAACGCCGAACCAAGCATTGCTATCTCGCCGTCTCCACTCAGATGTATTGTTCTGGAAAGGTCTCCTCTCGCTATAGACGTGGTGTCATCAGTGAGCTTTCGAATAGGCGCTGTTATCGCATAGGCCATAACAATTCCTATTGCCAGTGAAAAAATCCCCCCCACCACCACTGCTATCGTGGAATGCTCAATCGTCGTCTGCACACTTGCACGGTACTGCATAACGGTTTCGGGCGTGCTTTTGATTAACAGTTCCCTTGTTGACAGTTCAATCATGTACCAGCCGACACCCAGAACCAGCAGTGTTGTAATAACCGGGATAACGATAATCAGCCTGAACCTGATTTTTGTCTGTTCAAGCGGACTGTGCTTGCCCTGTTTAGCGCTGTTTTTTACGTTAACCTCAGACAAATCAGCCTCACTTTTTACCGACAGCTTTTTTTATTTTTTCCATAATATCTATAGGGTCGAAAGGTTTCACTATGTAATTATTTGCTCCGAGGTTGAGCGCTTTATCAATATTTTCAATCTCACTTTCACATGCAAGAATGAAAATTGGAATTGATCTGAACCTCTTCTCACTTCTCAACTTCATGAGCAGATCAAAACTATCCAGCTCTTTCATACTCGAGTCCAGCAAAATCAATTGAGGGGGCTTGCCTTTCAGCAACCGATAAATCTCCCCGGTCTCATTTGCTATCTGGACCTGAAACCCTGTATGTACAAGTCTTGAACTGAGTATCGTTATTGCTTTTGTATCACTACCAATAATCAGTATTCTTTTCTTCGCAAAAAATTTCGAAGCCATTGGCATTAGCATCTTACCCAAAGTAAATTCACTCATCATCTATTGTGTAAACAATTACACAGCCTATATTCTTGATTATAAAATAAAAATTTACAAGGAAAAAAGATAACAGATATATTATAAAATATCTTTTATACAATATTATTGTTTATTAACTGTTTCAAAATCGTCAATTATCCTGTATTTTCTTGCCCCGAATTGAATTCGTGTCAAGTCTGTCAAATCAACGAAACTATATTCATCCAGTTCTTTTTTCCTGATAATTCCGGTATGAGCATAAACCGCAAGCTGATCCGGCGTTTTTTCTCCCCAAAGATTCCTGTTGATTTTGAAAAAAACGTGCGGGTCTTTTGCCTCGCACTCTATCACATCTTCTTTTAATATATCCGATCCGTTTTCGTTCATAACGACACTGCAAGCATCAACAAAATCAGGTGCCTCTATTCCCATAGGCACAAATCTCGCCATTACTCCGCCATAAGGCAGGCCTTCTCCCGCTATCTCTCTTATTTCCGGGTTGAATATCATAACAGAGTAAGAATTTAGAGAAATTGGAGTTATGCTCCCCGGTGATATGCTTTTCTGTACAGCGATATCGACATAGAGAAACCTGTCGTCATAGCCCACCCTGAAATCCACAATGTCGTAGTCATCGCCTATTTTCATCGAATGATCATCATAAGGCGCGGTGTCCATTGCCGCGGGGAACATGCATGTTCTCGGCTCCCTGTTCTCAAGGCAGACGCCGAAGTCGCGTCTCGAAACTCTGTGACAGTCTTCTTTATAATATGAATCGCCGGGAGTCCATCTGCCTACCTTACATCCTAATTCCGCCAGAGCGCCGCCTTTCTCTCCCGCTGTAAACAAAGCAACAGTAACCTCGGATTTCGCAGGCGAGCCCGGAATTACTCCGCCCCATACCGATTGTCCGCCTTCCAGCCTTACCAGGTTTTCGGCATTCCATTTCCCGCCCGGATTCCTTGAATAATACGCTTTTGCAACTGCCGTTTTCTCATTCGGCAATTGCCCCTTGTATCCGATGTCTGCCTTGAGTGCGAATCCCTTGCCTGCCACGGGATTCTCCGGTTCCACCTTAACAGACTTCAAGTAAGGCATTAACTGGTCTTTGAGAATTGCTTTGCTCTTCAGCACAATCGCCTGCGGAACCATTGAAACGGGAGATTCTTCGGACTCATAATCATCCTGCGCGAAAGCAAATGTCGCATAAAAAAATATTATCGTAAAAATCAGCAGGTGTTTTTTAATCTGCACTATTTTCCTCTCAAGAAAGCCGGATTCAAATCAGTGAAACCCCATCGACATCCCCGGCATCGAATCCGAGAATTTTAGCTGCCGTCGGCACCGCATCCACAATCCCCGCGCGCGGCAGGGTTGTTTCCTTCACGCCGGGTCCCGACACCACCAGAGGTATCAGTGAATCGACTTCGTGGAGATTCCCGTGCTCCCCGGCTTTAAGCTTGTCGCCGTAATAATACCCTTTCGAGTAATCGAGCAGAACGATGAGGTCGCCGCTCCGGTCGCAGTTTATACCTTTTATTCTCCTAACGGCATCCGGGTATTCGTTGTCTTTTCCATCGAAATATTCATCAGTACTTACGAGTTTCCCTCCGTCGTACACCTGGTAATCGGCTTTGAATTCGGGCCGCACCAGTATGATATCGACAAACGGCAAATCTCCCGATTTGTGTTTTTCAAAAGTTTCAGCCACCGGAATGACGTCTTCCTCGAACCCCGGCTTATCCTGCCATTTCCGGGTCCGCCTGTTCATGAGATGAATCTGCGCCGTGCCGGATTCCGTGCAGATAACCGCTGTGTCGCCGTCCCTGACTTCCTTTTTGTCGAAAAGACTGTATCCGCCGGGGACGGAATCCATTATCTCCGAAAGGTATTCCATACGGATCACATATTCTTTTTCCCTTATGGTCGTAGCCTGCCGGTGATCCGAGGTGATAATGAAATTTATCTCATCGAGCGGTCTGAATGACTCCAGGTTCCTAATCAAATCACCAAAGAGCGGGTCCAGAACTTCTTTGAAATACGGTTTCTGAGTCTCGGGTCCGTACTGGTGGCTGTGGTTGTCCAGTCCGGATATATAGAACACGAGAAACGGAGGAATCCTTCCCTCTGTTTTCATGATCCTGAAAAGATGATTGAATGTCGCCTTGTCCCACTTGCGATTGTGGATCAATTCTTCATGGCACAGAGCGAATAAAATCATCTCGGGCCTCGTCGGTTTTATCCATCTGTCCACGCCCCGGCTGTAATGATTGAATACCTGCCAGCTTTCGATATCCTTATCATGCGCCATTTCGTAAACAGTCCTGATGTTTGTGCTCAGGTCATTGTTCGCATATTGTAGTTCAGGCCTTTCAGGAAGAATAATTGTGGGGAACCCGAACAGACCGAAACCGTATGTGCCGGCGGCAGTTTTAGCGGTTGTATACCTTCGGTAGACGGGCTGATCGGAATGCCGGTCAAACCAGCTGTTGCCCACTATCCCGTGTCCGGCTGGGAAAACTCCCGTAAACATTGACGCCTGGCAAGAGAGTGTCACGGCGGGAAAAACAGTTGAAGCCTTTTCAACTCGAAGACATTTTTGTGCCAGTTTTGATATGTTGGTGCTGCCGTCATCTATCAGGTCATAAAGAACTCCTGGATCAAGCCCGTCGATGTCGATGAATACAAGTTGCTTATCAGCCATAGTATATTCCCCGCATGTTGTTATAAACTAAGTTACCCTGACCATATAATAATACCGTAATTGTGCCACAAAGACATGGAATGAGAAAAAGACTGTTTTCACGGTTACATTCGTCCCGGGCCTCTCATTCCTCTCGGCGCCATCGGCCTGCTTTTTTCATTCAGCTCCGGTGGCGTTATGTCCACATGAGCCCTCCAGTATGCATCGATGCCGTCTTCAAGAACAAAAACCTGATTAAACCCCGCCCTCGCCATAATCATTCCCGCTCTTCTCGATATACTTTCTTCTTCCGATGCAATTATATAAGTTGTTTCAAGATCAAGTCTGCGCAAATGCGCTTGAATGCGCCTCATCGGAATCAGAATTGAGCCCGGTATCGGTTTCGGGCCCGATTTCACCTCGTCCGCCTCCCGGACATCAATAATTTTTGCTCCATTGCCGACCAGCTCATCGACTTCCTCCGAATATACCGTGTAAACCATATAACTGTCTTCTTCCTGCATATCTTCCATTTGTACCGTATCCTCTTCATACTCCTCGAATTCTTCCTCGACAACAACATCCTTTTTGTTCTCCGGCTCCTTTTTGCAGCCTGCGCAACCCTGAATACAAAAAGCCACCGATATTATTAAAATCAGTGCAATAATATTTTTCATCTTTAACCTCCCGCATGATTATTAATATTAATTCTACATTATATGTCATGCCGATTGCAAAAATGCAATTCGGTTTCGTTTCCCGTCCTCATGGATTCACACGGAATCAAATTCTTGCTAAAAATCTTTCCAGGTGTTAATTTAATTGCATGGAAAAATATAGATATGAAGAAATGACCTATAACGAACTGGATGAGCTGGACCGCATCAACACTGTGTTCCTGTCCTCGATATCTCCGCTGGAGACACACGGGAAACATCTACCCATAGGAACGGATGTTTTTATAGCCGAAAACATACGGGACAGGATCGCCGTCAAAATAACGGAAAAATATCCTGAATTCAGTATTGTGATTATGCCCACGCTGTACATAGGCTCCGATGCCATCCCTGTCAGAGGCTCGATGAAAATCAGATACCAGTCCATCTATAACCTGATTGTAGATACCGGCCTGACGTTATCGAAAATGGGATTCAAATACTGGGTGCTCACCGACAATCACGGTGGCCCGCATCACCAGTTCGCCATAGAGCTTGCCGCAAGAAAACTTGCGAAAAAAGGGTTTTACGTAATAGCGCCATTCCTGACGGTTTTCAGGAGAATGGTCGATCATGATCCGGATTTGATAGAGAAAACAGGACTCGGGCCGGGAGAGTGCGGGGATATAGAAGATTCGCATGCCGGAACTAATGAAACATCATTGATGCTGGCCGTTGCACCTGAGAAAATCAGGGATATATGGAAAGAAACAGGAACCGCCAAAGCACCTGTTAAAAAGATCCCTTATTATCTTCTTTCGGGAATATCAAAGGTTCTCGGCATGTTCGGAGCAACCGACGAGTCAACGGATTTCAGATTCCTGGCGGGCGGACTCTCATGGATAAGCGATCCGGAGATGGATCCGTATCAGGGCGATCCTTCAAAAGCCAGAAAAGAGGCCGGTGAAGCAATGCTCAATTATCATGCCGGCGTGGGAATGGAACTTTTCGAAAAAGCGCGCAAGGGACATTTTGTGAAGCAAAAACCTCTGGGCTGGTCGATAAGAAGCCTCAAGGATATTGTCTGAAGCACTTTTCCCATGATTAATTAAAAGGAAGCGTGGTGCGATTATGGCCCCATTTATCAATTTCCATAAGTTCAAGGATAAAAACATACTGGTGGTTCAGGCCCATACCGATGACGCGGACTTCAATTGCGGCGCCACCGTGTGCAGACTGGTTGATAACGGTGCAAACGTCATATATGTCGTTTGCACTAAAGGAGAAAAGGGAACACTGGATTCCAGTATCGATCCTGATGAACTTGTGAAGATCAGGAGAGAAGAGCAAAAGGAATCCAACAGCATCCTCGGCGTATCGGAAACGATTCATTTCGACTATCCCGACGGCGAACTCGAACCGACTATCGAGCTTCAGGAGAAACTGACGGAATTGATAAGGAAGTACAGGCCTGCAATGATCTTCTGTTTCGACACCGAATGGCCGGAGTGCAAAATTCATCCCGATCACAGGTCGTCGGCTGTCGGAGCGCTGAGGGCGAACTCATTCAGCGGCCTGCCGACTTTTTTCCCCGAACAGGTTAAAAATGGGCTTGAGGCATATCAATGCCCCGTCATGATGCTTTTCAATCCGTATAAAAAGGCCAACGTATTCGTGCCGGTCGGCAATCTTTTCAAGCGAAAATTCAGCGCTTTGTGGGCTCACAGGAGCCAGATGGAACATCTGCTCGACGATAACCAGAAAAAACTTGTCGAAACGCTTATCGATCTTCCTGTTTCTTTTATTATGCAGGCGGTTACAGCTATCTTCACAAAGAGCTTTATTGTCGAGGAATTCAGGGAACTGAAATCGAGCGAACTTCTTCAGTGACCGGTACCTGACATAATAATACTGGTCACTTCGGGACAAATATTTATATAATCTAGCAGCAGGCATCTACAGGAGGATTAAAGATGATAAGATCACTGGCACAGGCAGGAATAACATGTACGGATATCGAGAAATCGCTGAAATTCTATCATGAAATTCTGGGGATTCCGCTCCTTGAAGCCATAGACGTTCCGGAAGATCAGGTTCGTGATATTTATGGCATGACGGACGGGACGAAAGTAACACTGTTCCTGCTCAGGACAGGCAACGGCGGGTTTGTGGAACTGTTCCATTTTAATCCTCTCGGCGGAGAACATCAGGATGTGGTGTGGAACAGGCCCGGCATCACGCACCTTGCGCTGGATGTGAAAAAGCTTCCGAACGTGATGAAAAAATTGAAAGAAAGCGGAATTGAATTTGTTTGTCCCGTCAAAAACAATTTGGGAACGGATTTTGTTTTCACACGCGACCCGGACGGAAACCTTGTCGAACTGATTGATATGAAAGCCATGTACTGGCCGGCGCGAATCCTGGGCGGGCTGATAGCTAAAATAAACAGAAAAACAAAATATAAAGATCTTTACCAGAGGATAAAGGAAAACGGAGCTTTCCCGGCAAAGTAGTTTTCACGCGCTACGGTTGTATTTTTCGGAAAGTCACAATGATATGCTCAACTGTCTATTGCTTTGCGTAGCATAATACAGAGTTCCTGCATGTCGAACGGCTTCTGTAGATAGAAATTGGTTCCCGATTGCACCAGCTCTCCAACTTTTCCGTCGAGGCTGTAGCCCGAGCATACGATAACTTTTATTTCCGGATTAATTTTTTTGAGTTTCCGGTAAATCTCGTTGCCGTCCAAATCAGGCATCATTATATCCAGCATTACTACATCAATATCACCGGAATGCTCAATGTACTTCTCGACAGCGTCTTTTCCTGTGTTTGCCACTATACTGTTATATCCTTCGATCTCTATTGCTTCAACTATCATATCAAGCACATCTGGATCGTCATCGATAATCATTACCGTCTCGTTATCGCCCTCGGGGAATTCAAGATTGTTTTTCCTGTCACTTAATATGCTCTCTTCCGTAACTGGAAGATACGCCCTGACCACTGTGCCTTCAACCTCATTTGTTTTTATAGTCATAAACCCGTTATGGCTCTGGATGATGCCCATCGTTATTGACAGTCCCAGCCCTGTACCTTCTCCTTTCGGCTTCGTGGTGAAAAACGGATCGAAAATATTATTGAGAATATCACCGGGAATTCCTTTGCCGGTATCTCTTATCTGGACATAGCAATAATCTCCCGGATTTGCTTCAGGGAAATTCTTTTCGTCAAGAGATTCAAAAGTCTCGATGCCGGTGCTTATTCTCAAAACGCCTCCGTCCGGCATCGCGTCGCATGCATTCAGGCAGATATTCAATATCGCCTGTTGCACCTGGTTGCTGTCAACCTTTATGTTGGACAGTTCTTCTTTGAAGCGGGTTTCAATTATGATTTTTTTCGATATGCTCCTTTTTATCATATCGTTAATTTCTTTCAGGATAATGTTAATCGAAGTTACGCCGACGTTGAGCTTCTCCTTGCGAGCGAATGTCAGAAGATTCATCGTTAATTCTTTTGCGCGTCTCGATGAATTCAGTATCCTCTCGAATCTCGCGTAATTGGGATCTCCTTCATCCATCTGACTGAGAGCAGACGTCGAGGTGCCCATTATCACCGCCAGGATATTATTGAAATCATGCGCCATCCCGCCCGCCAGCGTTCCTATTGCCTCCATCTTCTGAGCCTGGACAAGCTGGCGCATAAGCATTTCGTTTTCATCAATCGTCCTCTGCCTTCTTCTCCATTCGCTTAATATCGCTCCAAGTTCCCGAACCAGAAGAAAAAGCCTTTCGGAACGGTCATGCGGGAAAGAATACTTTTCTGAAGAATACAGGATTACAATGCCCTCCGTCTGTCCTTCAACCATAACGGGCAATGCAAGGTTGGATGAAAACCCGGCAGCTTCCAAAAAGTATTTCCATTCCGATATTGATTCATCATTTACAAGATCCTGATAGCCGAAAGGCTTGCCCTGCTTCACAGCTTTGCTCATCGCTTTTACGTCTTTATCCGAAAACTGATTATGAATATTGATTCTCACATCGGACAGGCCCGATATGTTTTTTCCGAACCAGCACAAAGGCTGTATTATCCCTTTCTCGTAGTTGGAATACAAAGCAAAAGTAAGAGAATAATTCTCCTTCGTGCTTTTCAGGAACGTTCTTATCAACATTTCTTCAGATTCTTCAAAACCAACGCCTCTCACGTCGGCAAGCACCGACTGGAACGCCCCGTAATCCCTTAGCGCTTCGTCCGCTTTTTTCTGCTCCGTGACATCTCTGCCGAGAGCCACCGACCCTATTGATGCCCCATCGGTGCCAAGGATGTTTCTTGAATACCACGAAATGATTTTTTTATCCCCGTTTTTTGTGGTAATGCAGGTTTCAAATCCTTCGACCATTACTCCACGGTTGATAATACTGTTCGCCTTGTCGACTATGTTCTTTTTATATGCTGCATCCGGATACAGCCATTCCCATATCATCGAGTGACCTACCACTTCATCTTTGGCATAACCGCTTATAGCTGCTGCCGCTTCATTCCAGATCAGCACATTCGCATTCTCATCGAGAACGTTAAGCCATACGTTCGCGTTATCTATTACCACTTCAAGGAACTGGTTCAGTTTTCTTATTTCATCCTGCGCTTCCATTCTCGTTGTGATATCGAGGGCCGTGAACTGAAATCCGGCAATTTCGCCGGCTTCTTTATAAGGAACCGTGTTTATCTCAAGCAGCTTTATCGCTCCGTCTTTACACGTTACAGGATATTCTCTTGGTCCGTCATTCGGCTGCTCCAAAGCGAGCTTCATATCGTTATCAGCGCGCTGAAGATCTTCAGGCATGAGAAACTCACTCATTTTATGCCCTATAAGCTCTTCTTTATTGAATCCCGTAATTACTTCAGCCCTTTTGTTAAGGTATATTATGTTTCCTTCTAGATCGAGCTTGCCGTACGCATATGCGGAATCTTCAACAATGATGCTGAAATTGCTTACTACGTCTTTTAATTCTTTTTCATATTTCTTTTTTTCCGTCACGTCTTTGTACATCGTGACAATCTGTTCTGTTTCCCCGTTGCTGTTCGCTAACGGGAAAACAACACCCTCGATGTATATTGGAATTTCAGGATACTCGGGTTTTACCAGGTGCGGGCTGAAAAGCATTGTCGGGAAAACAAATGCGTTTCCATTTTTCAGACCTTCAAGTTTTTCACCCAGCCCATAGCTCAAAATAAGCGCATCCTCGAATATCGAGTATTCCGGAGCCGGCGGCTGGTTATGAAACATTTTATAAAACGCGCTGTTGCCTTTTATGAAATGACCACCCTTATCGAACAACGCCACAGAATAAGGATTCATTTCGATTAAATTATCGAAAGCTGATTTCATGTTCTCGAACCTGCTTTTCAGGCTGTCGATATCGTCGCGTTTCAAATAAGAATCATCCGTCATGATTGAGCTGTTTGCCCCATCTCTTATATTCAATTTGTACCCACACTCTGCGTATCATATTTGAATGAATTATTAACATTTTACCAGTAATATTTGTCGGGTCAATTTATAAGCTTTCTTTTTCTAATTCTATGAATTTGACTGTTTATACTATTTAACATAATATCAGAATCAGGATGATTGATGCCGAAAACATAACAAAATTATTCAGGGTTCCCGGACTGAATCCTTTTGCAGGATCCGTTGAAACAACTGCTCTGGACGGATTCAGCTTCAATGCGGAGCAAGGCGGGTTAACGGCGCTCGTCGGAAGAAACGGGGCCGGAAAATCGACGCTCCTCAGAATACTCTCGACATTGATAGTCCCGGATTCAGGGAAAGTGAATGTCTGCGGGTTTGATGCCATGCGCAAACCGGTTGAGGTACGGCGAAGAACAGGACTCGTCACCGGCGATGAAAGAAGTTTCTACTGGAGACTCAGCGGGAGAGACAACCTGGTTCTTTTCGGTACGCTTTACGACACTCCCCGGTCGAAACTGAACAAAAGGATAGACCGGCTTACCGAGCTTTTCGGGCTTGGTGAATCGATAAACATGCCGGTAAGGACATATTCGAGCGGCATGAAACAACGGCTCTCGCTCGCGAGGTGCCTGATCCACGACCCGGAGATTCTTCTGCTCGACGAGCCGGCGCGCGGACTCGACCCGATTCTTCACATAAAACAACTTCAATTGATAAGAGACATCATAGTGAAGGAATTCAAACGAACGGTCGTGGTGGCAACCCATAATCTGGACGATGCGATTTCACTGGGTGGCAATGTAGTGCTTATCGATTCAGGAAGACAGATTTATTCCGGGAAACCCGAACGGGCCGAAGAACTTCTCGCGATTTTGAAAAATACATCTCCCGAAAAGGAAGATATATCCGGTTTTAATCTTTTATGAAAACGATCCTGTGGAAAATATATGTTCTTATCAGGCGGGACTTCATCGAGGAGCTCAGCTACAGGATGAAGTTCCTCATCGAGATCGTCACCGTCATTGTATATTCTTCGATATTCTATTTCATTGCAAAAGTATTTGCGGGACAGCAGGTTCCGTATCTGGAAAGGTACGGCGGCGATTATTTTTCATTCGTTCTCATAGGCATAGCGTTTTCCGGTTTTCTGAACGTCGGGATGAGCACTTTCGCGAACACCATCAGGAACGAACAGGTGACAGGAACGCTGGAAATATTGCTTTCATCGCCTACTTCTATCCATCTTGTGATGACGGCACGCATGATCTGGAATTTCATATACGGCGGCCTGCATCTTATTATGTACTTCGTCGTCGGCGTATTCCTCCTGAGCGCAAACTACCCGGCGGTCAACTGGGCTGCGATACCGTTGATTCTGATATTGTCGCTCGCCGCGTTCAACGGCATCGGCATGATTTCGGCGGGGTTCATAATGATATTCAAACGGGGCGACCCGATAAACGTCTTTATCAGCTTCGCGTCCGCATTCCTGGGCGGCGTTTTCTTCCCCGTGGAAGTAATGCCCGCCCTGCTCCAGAAAATCGCAGCCTTCATCCCCATCACCTACACGCTGAGACTGATGAGAGATGCCTGTATAAGCGGAGCTTCCTTTGCAGAACTATCGCATGATTTCATATTCTTTGCCATTCTGTGCGTGTTTATTGTTCCCGCCGGCATTCTTTTCTTCTCTTATGCCGTTAATCGCGCGAGGCGTGACGGAACCATCACTCATTATTGATTGGAGCGGCGATTCGATGAAAAAAACAGCAGCGAAAGATCTTGCGGTCAACGGTGGAAAACCTGTTAGAGAACATCCTCCCGAGCAGAAAGTCCTCACGGACGAAACCGAGATCAACGAAGTTGTAAAAGTAATAAAATCGGGGAAGCTGACATCGCTGTCCAGCGATGTGGTCGAGAAATTCGAAAATGAGTTCGCCGGTTACTGCGGCGCGAAATACGCGATAGCGGTCAATTCCGGAACAGCCGCGCTTCACGTTGCGCTCGCGGCGCTCGATATCGGACCGGGCGACGAGGTGATTGTCCCGCCGTACACGTTCATAGCGACCGCGTCTGCGGTACTTCAGCAGAATGCGCTGCCGGTATTCGCCGACATAAAGCGCGACACGCTCAACATAGACCCGGTGGAGATAGAGAAAAAAATCACTCCCCGCACAAAAGCGATAATTCCGGTCCATATCTTCGGTATGCCCGCCGAAATGAAAGCTATCAACCGCGTCGCGCGCAGACACAATATTCCTGTTATCGAAGATGCGTGCCAGGCTCACGGCGCAACGATAGACGGAAAAATGGTTGGAAACTTCGGAAAGCTCGCCTGTTTCAGTTTTCAGGAATCCAAGAATATGGCCACCGGAGAAGGTGGGATAATTGTTACGAATAACAGGACGCTCGCTGAAAAATGCCGGATAATCAGGCACATCGGCATGAAAGGCAAATATGAATATGTAACGCTCGGATACAATTACAGGATGCCCGCTATGTCAGCCGCCGTAGGGCTTGCTCAGCTCAAAAAGCTGCCCGATTTCAACCGGTACAGGGCGGAAACCGCTGAATATTTCAGACGGAAGCTGACGGGGCTGCCGATCGAATTTATCGACGCGCAGAAAGGAATCGTTTCGGCCAACCACCTTTTCCCGTTTGTTCTAAAAACAAAAACCATTGAAGAAACGTATGGGATTTACAGTGCGCTCTGCGCCGAGAACATACCCGTCTGGTGGGTTTACCCGAGGCCGATATACAGTGTCGAATTCTTCAAAGATATGAAAGTTTATCCGAAGTCATGTCCCTTCTGCTGCGGTCTTCGCAATGAGAAATACAACTGCAAAGATAATGAATGCCCTGTCGCAGAGGAAATTACCAGAAGCACACTTGTTCTGCCGGTAGCGCCGTGTTACTCAAGCGCCGTTAAAAGTGCTATCGTCAAAGCCATGTGGAAAGTAATACCATTTTATTGTGGATGAGGATCAGCCTGAGTCTTCCTGTGTTTTACCCGCTTCTTTCAACGCGGCATCTTCTTCTGCCGCCGCTGATGCGGCTCTTTCAGCGGCTGCGACTTCCTCCGCCTCTTTTGCTTCGAGGAATCTCTGATGCAATTTTAGTTGTTCTGCAGCATATTCGGAAAGAATCTTTACCGCGGCGACAAAAGGAACCGAAAGCACCATGCCGCCGACTCCTGCAATTTTGCTGCCCGCAAGAAGAGCAATGATTACAACAAGCGGGTGCAATCCCATCTCGGAACCCATTATTTTCGGAACAAAAACAACGTTTTCTAGAATCTGGACCGTTAAAACAATTATCAGCGCCACTATGAACTTTTCCGACATTATCCCGATTATCAAGGTCGGGATTGCGCCGACTATCGGACCGATGTACGGGATGAATTCGCATATCCCGGCTATCAATCCCAGTATGAACGGATAAGGAACCTTCAAAATACTCAGCAGAACAACCATGCCCACTCCAACAACAAGGCATAATTTCAATCTACTTCTTATGAATCCGCCGAAAGCCGTGTCCATTCTTTCCAGAATGTTTCTTACGCCGTCTTTCTTGTCATCGGAAAAGAGAGAGATAAAAAGAATTCTGAACACATGGACGTCTTTCAATATGTAGAAAACCGAAAGCGGGATGATGATTATGGCATAAATCTGTTTGAATAATCCAAGGACCCAGGCTATTCCCATCTGGAGGAAATTGACGCTGTATTCCTGGACACCGTTCAACAACCTGTCCGGCATTTCCTTGATCTCGTCGGGGAGCGTTGATTTCGCTAGCCACTCATCGAACATCTTGAAGTGCGACTGCGCCTGATCCGCATATTTCGGGAACTCGTCGGCGAATTTATTTATCTGGTCCACAAGGGTCGGAATCAGCATAACAAGCGAAAAGACTATCAACCCGGCTATTATCGAAAAAACTATCAGTATAGATATTGTACGCGGGATACCTCTGTCTGAGAGTTTGTTGACCGGTCCCGCGAGAAGATATGCTATTGCTATCGAGATAATTATATAGCCCCATATTACAAGTGTGCTGTGGATGAACCATCCCAGCACAACCACTCCCGATATGAGCAATAGTATCGTAATAGGTGAGCGTGTTTTAAGAATTTCGCCTAATCTTATCAAAGCGGAAAACCTTCCGAACCTGTTACTGAAAACTAATTATAGCAACAAACCATGAAGTGTTAAATGCCCGGAGAGTTAAACATCATATATTTTTTGTTGTGTTCATCATAGTTTGTGCTGAGCCGATAGTTATGCTAAGGTTATCAAAAAATGGGGCGAATTTTTATTGGCCGCAGTTCAGGGGAGAACATTATGCCGGAAGTAGCAATCGGAACAACTGTAAAACTGTCTTATGAAGTGAAACTGGAAGATGGAACTGTAATCGACGCATCAGCGGAAGATTCGCCTCTGGAAGTGCATGTCGGGGAAACGCAGCTCATTCCCGGCTTCATCGACAACATAAAGGGAATGCAGCCCGGCGATAAAAAAACATTCAGCGTGGATTCGGCAAATGCCTACGGCGAAGTTGACCCCAACCTCATAAGGGAGCTTCCCAAAAGCTCATTTCCGGAAGATATTGAAGTCCAGGTCGGCGATATGCTCGCGGCGACAAATGACCAGGGTCAGGAAATCCCATTCGTCGTCGTTGAAATCGGCGACGATACCGTGAAAGCCGACTTCAATCATGTACTCGCAGGCAAAAATCTCGTTTTCGACGTCGAGATACTCGATATAAAACAGCCCAAAAGCTGATGCCGTGACCCGGTCATATATTCCCTGCTGCGGACGGAACGACTGGTTATGGGTACGAAAGATCGGAGATCGCAAATAATCTTTATAACGGCAGCGCTGACGGTGTTGCTGTTATCGAGATACGTGTTTGTGTTTTTCGACCAGATAAGTTTCGACTCGGACCAGGCGCTTGCCGGACTTCTCGCGAAACATATTTCCGAGTTTAAATCATTTTCGCTTTATCCTTACGGGCTCGATTATATGCTTGCGCTGGAATCCTTTCTTGCGGCTCCCGTCTTCGCGGTTTTCGGACAGGGGATTACCCAGCTTAAAATGCCGGTCCTGGTAATGAACATTGCGACGCTGATAATGCTGATGGCCGTGCTTGTCCGGGAATGCGGGCTGAAGCCTCACGAGGCATTTCTGTCATCGCTGTTTTTCGCAGTTCCCAACGCGCTTGTCTCGTGCAGGCTGTCCGACGCCCAGGGCGGCAACATCGAACCTTTCATGTTCATGATTCTTATGTGGATTCTCAGGCGCAGGCCCGCCGCGCTCGGGATCATCGCCGCAATCGGGTTCATGAACCGGGAATTCGTTCTGTACGGCATTTTCTGGCTGGTAGCAATACAGGCTTTCAACAGAGAAATAGAAATAAAGAGCCTGCTGAAATCGGCATGCTATTTTATAATCGCATTCCTGGCTCTTAAAGCGTTGTCTTTTATCCCCGGTGACAGCATAATAACCAACAGCGCCGGGCAGAACTTCTCCGGCGGATTCATCGCCTCCATCCCGTCGAACATAAAATTCCTGTGTGCGAATCTGTTGCCCGCCGTTCTGGGACTTAAGGAAATCGACCCGAAACAGTATGAAATCACATCGGGGGTTATCCTTAATTCGGGTGCCATGAGATATACTGCGTTACTCATGTACGCCGTGATTGTCTGCGTTTTCTCAGGCGTGGTTTTCAGGGAAAACAAGAAACTGGTTTCACGAAAATATTCGTTCGCTTTATATCTGCTGCTTATCGGTATCTCATCATGCGCGGGATTCATCGTCATGGGAGAGAAGTTCCGGCATGTCATGCACATAAGATACATTCTTCTGGTCATCCTTATCCCGGCGGGGATGTCTGTAATGATATTCAGCGCCGGGCGCAAAAGGATTGCGGGAGCGGCAGCCGCCTTTGCGATCATTGCCATATCCGCCGTCAATCTCTATGGCGCCGGTCTGATCACGGCGGAGTATTTCAACAATCCACCGCCGGATAAATACGGCGATCTCGCTGATTATCTTGTGCAATCGAATATCGAATACTCGCTTTCCGATTACTGGACAGCTTACAATGTGACATTCCGTACCGGCGAGAAAGCCATTGTAGTTCCCACCAAGCACAGCAGAATAAAGAGTTACTACGACATGTATTTTGGTAACATTGAAAATTCTTATGTAATTTCACGGTCCGTATCAACAGGCTGTCCTGTTGTTCACGAATGGAGTATATGCAGGCAGGCAGGCGAGCGTTAACATGAAGCGGCATCAACATGCAATAAAAAATCATTGACCGTAAAACCTATTTCGGATATCTTAAAATCAACAGGCACATTCAATAACAACCGCCGTTTTGCATCCATGGGTATCATCGGACTTTCTGTTTGTCGTACCGGGCGGAAAACTTACTTCAAGGAGAATTAGCCATGGAAGACAAAAATCATCTGTTTCTTATCGAAGCTTACAGGGCACACAAGAACGAATTGATTGACAGAAGACGTTTTGATCTTTGCATCGGTGCGGTTGCTATGCTTTTTTACATCATTTCCATTCGGATATTAAACACATATCCACCATCGGAAAAACTGTTCAGCGGAATAATTGCAAAATGCGTGGCGACACTGGTTTTTGTCTTTATTACAGATGTTATCATATATTCCCTTGTAAAAAACTACAGTCGAATTTGCTCACTGGAACAAATGATAAGAAAAATAGACGGCCTGTTCGGATTCTTCGGAGACGGCGCACCCGGCCCGAGCGACAGCCTGTACCCTGAAAAATGGAAAACCTATGGCGCCAAAAGTTCCGTAAGTGTTACCACCCGCGCCCTGATACCGATCTTTTTCGGGTTGATAGTGATAATAATGATATGGCTGCGCCAGTTCTGAACGCAGCCATATTTATCAATTTCATATAAATTTAAGTAGAATAATTATTCAACTACTTCTCTTCGCTGTTTAATAAATTCCCTGTAATCGTCTATTTCAGATTTCACCCTGGCCTCATCCCATCCCAGCTTCGAGCCGGCATAAGCGGCGGCCTTCTCAATGCAGTCCAGCCCCTCGCCGAAAAACTTTGTGTTTCCGGTTCTCGTCAGCGCATCGGACATTTTCCTGCAATGTTCTTTCTCGAACGCAAACACTATCGCACAAATGGGAACAGCCGCCGGCGCGCCGCCGACAGGAACAAGATCTTCCGGCCCTCCGGCATATTCGAGAACTTCCTCATACCTGCTGCCGTACCTGTTGATCAGGTTCGAGATCATCTTCGGATCGATATCACCGTGTTTGTTTCGCTGCGCATCAGTGTATTCTTTCAATGTGCCTTCTATCTCGCCGCCCGGGAACCTGTCTTTGAACGTAGGCGTAAACGCTCCGCTCTTTCCAAGCTTGTTGAAAACTCCCCTTGCGATTATTTCCGCGAGATGTCTCGCGGGGCCGAGCTTGCCGCTCACCGACACCATATTCGGAGACTCTTTGTGCCAGTGGATAAGATCGTGTCTTGATGCCGCCTTCGGGTCCGTCATAGTCGGCTGGAACTCAAGCGGCCTGACTCTCGTATAATGAATATCCGTTTCGGGATTGTAATTATATGCCGGGAACCTGCTTTTGAACTTCCGGGCTACTTCCTCGATGTCGGCTTTGAATGTCCTGTTGTGATTGATCCCCTCTTCGATATCAATATCTCTCTCGGTGGTTCCGACCAGTATCCTGCCCTCGCCCTTTGAAATGGCAAAAAGAATCTTCTGGTCGATCCAGAAAGCGTATGCTTCCGAAAGGTCGCTGGATTTCCAGAACCGGGGAACTATGAGATGGATTCCGGAAACTCTTCTCACGAGATCCCTCGGGCCGTTCATCTTTGTTTTCTTCAACACTTCATCAATGAATATTCCAGTAGAATTCACGAGAATTTTCGGTTTGATAACCTGGGTTTCACCGGTGATTCTGTCTTTAACGGTAACCGATGTGATTTTCCCGTCGGAACCTCTTTCGAAATCGACCGCTTCTGTATAGTTGGCGGCATGGATTCTGTTCTTTTTTGCAGCCGCGTATTTTTCAGCCGATATCACGTTCTCGATTACAAGCCTTTCAACATCCTCGATCTTGCAATCCGTGAACCGGAACCCTCCGACCAGATCCTGTTCGTTCAACTCGGGCCCGATCTTCAGCATCTCGTCTTTTTTGTATTTCTTGTACCCGATCTCTTCGTTGTTCGGCTTGAAGCCTTTAAACAGCAGGCCGATTACCGCGAACAATTTATACAGGATCATCCCGGCCTGCATCATCAACATGCCGAGCCCGAAATACTTTCCGATTTTTATCGGCCACTTGGGAATGAAAGGTATACAGAAATCAAACGTTGTGCCGTCGCCCCTGTAAACCGGCATATAAAAATTCAGGTGTTTTACGAGATGCTTAGCGTTAATGCTGAGCAGTTCCCGCTCGGTGAGCGATTCGAAAACAAGCGGCCAGTCCGACAACGCCATCAGGTATCTGAACCCGCCGTGCGCCATCTCCGTCGAACCCGCGCTTATGTCGCCGCCGAAATCACCGCGCTCGACGAGCTGGACGTCCATCCCGTTTTTCGCGCACTCCCTGTAAATAGCTGTCCCTACTATTCCCCCGCCAACCACCAGAACATCCGGCGATTCCATAATCTTGTCTTCCATTTTTGTCCCTCCCATTCAGGCCCGCCTTTACGCTGTCTTCCTTATAAGTCTAAACAGTGCCGTGCCATTCGTCATGTTTATGGTCAAAATATTTGGTTTCTGCAGCCTGGTTGTATTCGTGCATTAAACGCAGGCTAGTGCATGAAGAAAAGCGTTATGTTAGAATTTATTCCTGATCAAATAAACGATTCGAGCAGGCTTCTAAATGAACGAATTCAAAATTACTCTATCCAGACTGCTGAAAGCGAGATTCCCTTACATTTACATCCCGTCGTGGGAGGAAGAAAGATTCCAGTCGATAATCTCGGATATATCGGGTAATCAAAATATTATAAAAACGCCGCGAGATGTATTTACGTGGAGCCTTACCACTGGGTTTACCAGCGCAGACAAACCCGCCCCCGGCCCGGACACGAAATCCCCGGCTAAAGCGCTCGAATTTATAGAGAAATACACCGAACCGGCGGTATTCATACTGCGGGATTTCCATATTTATTTCGGCGGTCACGGCAGATCAGCGGACAATTTACTTATCAGGCGGCTAAGAGATCTTGCCATCAACCTCAAGCAGAACCCGAGCCCGCAGAACGTTATTTTCATATCACCTTCCGTTGTTCTGCCGGAAGAACTCCAGAAAGATATCACCATCCTGGATTTCGACCTCCCGGATTTCAAAGAGCTGACGGAGCTTTTGAACGAAATGATTGAAGCGAACATGAAAACCGGGCGGATAGTTATCGACCTGAAACAGGAAGAAAAAGAACTGCTGGCGAAAGCGGCGCTCGGCCTCACGCTGAAGGAGGCGGAAAATGCGTTCGCCCGCGCGATGGTCGACGACGGAAAACTGGACATAAACGACGTTGAGACAATTCTCGAAGAGAAACGACAGATAATCAAAAAAAGCGAAATACTCGAATTCGTGAAAACAGACCTGAACATGAACGATGTCGGTGGTCTGGAAAACCTGAAGAAATGGCTCGCGAAAAGAAATAAATCCTGGTTGGACAGGGCCGGGAAATATTGCCTGCCCGCCCCCAAAGGGATGTTGATAGTCGGGGTTCCGGGCTGCGGCAAAAGCCTCACCGCCAAGGCTATGAGCGCGATGTGGCAGTTGCCGCTGCTGAGGCTGGACATCGGGAAAATATTCAGCGGTATTGTCGGAAGCAGCGAAGAGAACGTCAGGAAAGCGCTCAAAACCGCCGAAGCGGTCGCGCCTTCAATCCTGTGGATCGATGAAATAGAAAAAGGCTTCAGCGGCGTATCTTCATCCGGCGACAGCGGAACTTCGTCACGGGTGTTCGGAACGTTTCTCACATGGATGCAGGAAAAAACCAAACCGGTCTTTGTAATCGCAACCGCGAATAATATCGACCTGTTACCCGCCGAGTTCATGAGGAAAGGCAGGTTTGATGAAATATTTTTTGTCGATCTGCCGACGTCCTCGGAACGGAAAGCCATATTCACGGTTCACCTCAAGAAAAGACTTCGATTCAAGGAAGCCGTCGGCGATTTCAGGGTAACTGGAGAAATCCTCGAAAGACTTATTGAACTCACTGAAGGGTTTTCCGGAGCGGAAATAGAACAGGCTGTTATTTCATCGCTGTTCGAGGCATACGCGGAAAACAGAAGCATAACGATGCGGGATTTCGAAAAGGCCATAAAGTTCACCGTTCCTCTCTCGGTCACCCAGGGCGAGCAGATAATCAGGATACGGGAATGGGCAAACGTCAGGGCTGTTTCCGCAACACCCCGGGACGAGCTTTGCGTTGATGAGGAGCGGGGCGTAGATGCCGGATCGGGAATCGACGAGACACTCAGTACAAGAGGCGGCAGGAAAATAGATGTATGACAAAAAACGGGTGATTATACTTTGAGCATTGCCACCGAATTCATTCCTATGTATATCGCGCTGAAAGCGTCGGATGCGCTCGCTCATGCCGGTGTGAAATCAAAATGGCTGAACCAAAAAAGAGAAAACATGCAATCTCATTTTATCCCGCATGAAGTAATCACGAGCGACGGCAATGTTTCCGATGAGTTCAAACCGCTTACACGCGAAGAACAACAAATTATCGACGACATAAACAACAAACAACAAACAGGATTGGCGGGAGCCGGAGTTGAATTTGACCCCGATACGCCGCAGACTCTCAGGGAGTATTCACAAAGGATCCTGAATAAACCATCGGCATATAACAACTTGACCATAAGAACCGTGATGAAAGACCGGGAAATGTTGCTCAAAGCCCTCGGTGATTATGGTTGTGAGTTTACTGCCGGTCAGGACAGGATTTCAGCGGAATACGGCGATTACAAATTTTCTGTGATTAAGAATCCTGAAGGCATTTATGAAATTGTTTTTCACGGGTATCTAAAAAGGCATATCGCGGAAAATTTCTGTAATGAACTACAGGAACTGTATGCAATGAACGTTCAGGACCGGGTATACCGGAACCTTGTTGAAAGAGCTGCCGAGAGAGGTTTGATTCTCGAAACGGAAGAAAACGGGGAAGACAACTCGATAGTTCTTACCTTTGTTGTGGACGGCGGATAGATGAAAGAAAAGATAAAGATAAAAATATTCCCGGACGGCAGCGTGCGGGCTGAAACCGAAAACATAACAGGCCCCGGCTGCGCTGATTATATAAAGATTCTTGAAGAAATTCTCGAAGCGAAAGCCGCCCGCACCGATTACAAACCCGAGTTTTACATGACGGAGAAAACAGTTCAGGAACAGATAAATCGCCAGAATATCAAGTACGATAAATGAAGCTTTAACGAGGAATGTTTTCAATGAAGTGCAATCACTGCGGAACGGAAAATGTGGAAAGCCATAAATACTGCAAGCGATGTGGCGCATTTATTAAAACCGCCTCCCCGCCATCGCCGGCGGAAGACGACTTGACTGCGAACAGCGCGGAACCTTATCCGGGCAATGCGGAAACAAGCCCGGACATCAATCAAAAACGTGTCGATATCAACAACAGCGATGTCGATTCTATTGCGGGTCTCCCCGGGATAGGCTTGATCATGGCGAAAAGAATAGCCGCTGAGAGAATAAAAATCGGGGGTTACAAATCCATTGATCAGTTCTCGAAAGATCTCTCGCTGAAACCATATATAGTGAAAAGAATAAGAAGCCGGGTCGAGTTCAAACCCATTAAAAGCAAGCGCCCTGATGCCGGGATTCAACAAAACTCTGCAAAAACAGGACGCGGGCGGATAGTTGATTTCTGATGAAATTGAGAATTAACAGGTTTATCCCGGAAACAAAAGTGGAAGGCCCGGGAACAAGGGCATGTGTATATGTGCAGGGCTGCCCTATTCGATGCGAGGGCTGCGCGGTTCCTGAAACATGGGATGAGAACGGCGGCGAATCTGTCGATGTCGAAGAATTAGCGGATTTGATATTATCGAACAGGGAAATCGAGGGCGTTACATATCTCGGCGGCGAACCGTTCGCGCAGGCGGCCCCGCTTTCTGAATTAGGAAAATTAATTAAGGCCCGGGGCCTGTCTCTTGTTACATTCACAGGCTACGAACTGGCGGAAATTCTCGATTCCGGTGACAGCGGAAAACTCAACCTGTTATCTCTTACAGATATTCTTATAGCCGGGCCTTTTATAAAGAGCAAATCCGACACAGGAAGGCCATGGGTTGGATCATCCAACCAGAAATATCATTTTTTAACAGACAGATACAAAAATGTTGAAAACAAGCTATCGAACACAGGCAATAAACTTGAATTCAGAATTTCAGGGGACGGAAGAGTACTTGTGAACGGGTTGGTGGAGACAAAAAACTTGAGAAAATTCATTTCTGAACTTGTAGAATAATTGTTTATAACCTTTATTCATTTTGAAATTCATTATAGAATAAAGAATATAAATCCAGGGCTACAAAGCTTTTGATACAAGATAACATCTGGCGACCGGTGAGTTATTAATGAGAAGATCAGGAATATCCGTCAGGATGGCGGTTGGCATAGCAGCCATAATTATTACTGTCATGTTCCTGTTTGCGCTCAGCGGAATAGAGTGCCGGAAAAAACAACTGGTAAACAACTTCGTAAGCTCGGGAATACAGGAAGCGATGTTTATCAGCAAGATCACAAAGCAGGCACTGGCAACGAATGATTACGAACTGATCAACGAGCTCCCATCAACGATCGAAAACAAAAAAATAATTCATTTTGGAATAATCTCAAATGAAAACACTTTTATTGTGGACACAGACGAATCACTGTCCGGCCAGATGCTCATGGATTCCGACGTTCTGAAATTAATAGACAAAAAGATAAAACTCACAGGCAGCGAATCCGCTGATTACATCTGGACAGATTTGACGGGAGACCGCAATAAAGAACTGCTTGTAATTGCACCTGTAAATGTAGATGGTGAATACCGGGGATGCGTCGAACTGCTTTTTTCAACGAAGCACATAAACAATTTCGTGAAACAGACATGGAAAACATGGTTCATCAGAACATTGCTCATGGTTGTTCTGATTATGATCCTTGTGTTTTTCTCTGTTAATCGAGCAGTTAAGCCGCTGCATAAACTGATTCATGTTATAAAAGAATTAAATGAAAAAGGCTTAACATCAAAATTCAATGTAGAAACAAATGATGAAATAGAAATACTGTCGAACGAACTCAACTCGATGACGGAAAACTGGCAGGCGGTTGTTTCGGATCGAGAAAACAAACGACAGGAAGCAGATGCACAAAGGAAATTCAGTGAAGCCATAGTCGAAAATATCGCAAACGGAATAGTCGTCATCGACACCGGTGGAATAATAACCAACGCGAACCAGGCGATGGAAAAAAACATGAGATTCGGTGAAGATATTGTCGGCAAGAGGTTTTCCGATGTATTTCCGGAATGGGAAGGCGAATCTACAGAAGAGAAAATTCAGAACACCCTGTCCAGGGGTGAAGTATATATAAACGACAGGATATACGAAAAACTGCCGGATTCAATGAACCAGGTTGTATTCAATGTTCATATAAGACCGATGAAAGGAGACGGCGGCAATATTATCGGCGCCGTGGTGTTGTTCCAGTTCCTGACGGATAAAGTTCAGCTCGAAGAACACATGCTGCGTGTGAACGAGGAGCTCAAACGGGCAAACGAGGTCAAAAACGAATTTCTGTCAACTGTATCACATGAGCTCAGAACACCACTTACACTGATTAAAATGTACTCCTCCATGCTCGCCGAAAAAAAGCTCGGGCCTCTTTCTGAAAAACAGGAAAAAGCAGTTGAAGTTCTGAACAGGCGTTGCCGTAACCTGAACGATCTTATTGACGATTTGCTTGATCTATCGAGAATCGAGGCCGGTAAACTCGAACTCGAACTCGATGAAGTCAACATTCATGAAATACTCACTGAAACTGAAGTTTTGTTCAGAACTCAGGCAGAACAAAAAGGGTTAGAACTGAAGATTTCCTGCGAGGATGATCTGAAACCGATAATTGCAGACAAACAAAAGTTGCAGAGAGTGGCTAACAACCTGATAGAAAATGCCGTCAAGTTCACAGACTCGGGAGTTATAGAGATTACAGCGGGGGCAGACCCGGGGGATAACAACTACGCAAGGTTTTGCATAACAGATACCGGTATCGGTATAAGAGAGGAATATTCAAAAAACATCTTCGATAAATTCTATCAGGTAGATGGAACAGATACCCGGAAACATTCCGGTTCGGGGCTTGGGCTCTCTATAGCAAAAGAAATAATATCAAATCACCATGGCCAGTTGTGGCTTGATAAAAGCGAAGAAGGGAAAGGCAGCTGTTTTTGTTTTACAGTTCCATTCTTTAACTCGGATTTGATTCATGATATTGATATGATACAAAGCAAAGTTCACGACAGGCAGGACATATCGCCGACAAAAGATGAGTTTATGGCGGAGAATCATGAACAGCGGAGATTTACAATCCTTCTTGTTGATGACGACAGGGATTTTCTTGACCTGATGAGAGATATTCTTACGGAAAACGGATACAACACCCTGTCTGCGGAGGACGGACTCCAGGCGTTCGAGATACTTTTTTCAGATGAACAGATTGATATTGTGCTTCTTGATATTGCAATGCCTAAAATGAGTGGTTTTGATTTGTGCAAAGCTCTGAAATCTTTCGAGGCGACAAAAGATATTCCAGTTTTAATGCTTACGGCAGCCGGGCAGAATGACCAGGTGTCAAAAGGCTATAAGTCCGGCGCGGCGGGTTATCTTGTTAAGCCATTTGAGATAGGTGTTTTCAAGAATACTCTTGAAAGAATACTGGAGGAGGATTGATATGCAGGAGAATCCTTTTGGCGCAGACAATTTCAGCGGCAACGGTCAGGCAAGTTTCCCGGACAAGACAGAGTATTCCCTGAAGAGAATACAATGGGAACCCGCTGTCGATATTTATGAAACCGATAAGGAAGTAGTTGCAATCGTTGAAATTCCCGGAGTAAAAAAAGGTGATATCAGGGTCTCTTTTATCGAGGGCACCCTTACAATCGAAGGCGTAAAAAACAAGCTGGAAGGACTCAGAGGGTTGAGTTTCTTCTGCGTTGAACGTTCATATGGAAGTTTCAAAAGAACATTCAGAATCGTATCCTCAGTGGATAAGGAAAACATCGATGCAAAGTTAGACAACGGGATTCTGACAGTAGTGTTACCGAAGATTTAAGAATACCCGGGAGACAAGTGCATTATGAGCGAAATCCAGTTATACGATGATATGAAAGAAATTCCGGATATCATGCCTGTTGTTCCGGTATCAGGAACAATGATATATCCATTTATGGTTGTCCCGTTTCTTGTTCAGGGAGAAAAAAACGAGAAAGCCATTGATGTCGCAATGGCGGGAGACCATTTTATTCTTGCAGTCAGCATCAAAGACATAAAACAGGGTGATAAAGATCCCAGGCCGGATAATCTGTACAGGGTCGGCACAGTTTCTTCTGTTCTAAGAATGATGAGAGTTCCCTCAGGCGGAATCAAAATAATGGCCCAGGGATTGTTCAGGGGAAAAGCCGCCGGTTTTGAGATTAAAGAAGATGGGTATATTTCCGCAGCGGTACAAATAATTAATGAAAAGAAAATCGAGCTCGCGCCCGGAATCCTGGCTTTAATGCGTAATGTCAGAGATCAGCTGGATCGAGCTGTGCATCTCGGTAAATCCCTGCCCCCGGAATTCATTACAATGATCCGAAATCTCAAAGAGCCCGGCAAACTCGCGGATCTTGTTTCATCTGTAATGGAAACGGAAACCGGGGACGCGCAGAATATTCTCGAACAACTGGATCCTGAAAAAAGACTCGAATTCGTGTCCCGGCTGATATCAAATGAACTTGAAATCCTCGAAATTCAGAACCGGATCAAAAGCAATGTTCAGTCGGAGATGGAGGACACTCAGAAAAAATATTTCCTGAAGGAACAACTTAAAGCCATACAGAAGGAACTGGGACAGGATGATCCTCGCTCATCCGAGATTAAAGAACTGAAAAGAGCGATTCAGGAATCGGAAATGCCTGTGGAAGCGCGGGAACAGACCGTCGCGGAGCTTGAACGATTAGAGAGGATGCATCCCGACGCGGCTGAAGCTAACGTCATTCGCACATACATCGACTGGATGATAAAACTGCCATGGAATAAATCCACAAAAGACAGGCTTGATCTCAATCACGCGAGAAAAGTGCTGGACCAGGATCATTACGGGCTCGATAAGATAAAAACCAGGATCGTCGAATCGCTTGCAGTAAAAAAACTTAACCCGGAATCAAGAAGTCCTATTTTGTGTTTTGTCGGACCTCCGGGTGTGGGGAAAACATCACTCGGGCATTCAATCGCAAGAGCGCTGAACAGAAAATTCATAAGGCTCTCAGTAGGCGGCGTAAGGGATGAGGCTGAAATCAGGGGTCACAGGCGAACCTATGTCGGAGCGCTGCCGGGCAGGATTATCAACGGGATAAAAAACGCCGGGTCGATTAATCCGGTATTCATGATCGACGAGGTGGACAAAATCGGCGCGGATTATCGCGGAGATCCGTCTTCGGCGCTTCTCGAAGTGCTCGACCCCGAACAGAATTCTACTTTTGTCGACCATTATCTCGATGTTCCATTCGACCTTTCGAAAATAATGTTCATAACAACCGCCAATGTTCTTGATACGATTCCCGCTCCGCTGCTGGATCGCATGGAAGTTATTCAGATAGCGGGTTACACGGAAGAAGAAAAAATGGCAATTGCCGGAAGATATCTGGTCCCGAGACAGATAGAAGGCAACGGGCTGAAATCATCACAGCTTAAATTCTCACAAAGTTCACTGCGCTCAATAATAAGGGGACACACAAGAGAAGCCGGGGTCAGAAACCTCGAACGTGAAATCGGAGGCGTGTGCCGGAAAGTGGCGGCAAAAGTCGCAAGAGGCTCCAGAAAGAATTTCAATATATCAGCGGCGGATGTGAAAACTTATCTCGGGCCACCCAGAGTCTATTCGGGAGTTCAGGGACGTCGCAATCAGATAGGTGTTGTCAACGGGTTGGCATGGACTCCAACAGGCGGAGAAGTGCTTATAATAGAGGCCGCTCTCATGGAAGGCAAAGGTCAGTTGATTCTGACCGGGCAGCTTGGAGATGTCATGAAAGAATCGACCCAGGCTGCGCTTGGATATTCAAGAATTCTTGGAAGCAGGATGGAATTTAAAGAGAAATTCAGTGATAAATATGATCTGCATGTACATGTCCCCGCCGGTGCCGTCCCTAAAGACGGCCCTTCAGCGGGCATCGCAATGTTTACCGCCCTGCTCTCTCTGTTTCTTCAGAAGCCGGTTCGAAAAGACATTGCCATGACAGGCGAAATATCATTGCGAGGAACGGTTCTGCCTATCGGCGGGCTGAAACAGAAGCTTCTTGCTGCCCGGCGTGAGAGAATAAAAACCGTTTTTGTTCCTGAGACTAACCGCAATGATATCGAAGACATTAAAAAAGAGGACCTTTCGGGCCTTGAAATAATTTATGTTAAAACTGCCGATGAATTGCTGGATAAGGTTTTTGTCGAGAAAAAAACCCGGTCAAAATCCAAAAGCGAATCCTGATAAATCATCTGCGTTGAACATACCATTATAAATTTAATAAATGCAACGGAGGTCATGCCGACTATGAACTTCAATATGCTGGATGATTTCAACTGGCCTATCGATGAGATAGCAAAACTGCTGGCAGATGAAGAACTCGTGAATTTCGATGATTTGCCAAATGTTACGAAACGAAAACAGATCGAGCGAAGATGGGAAGGAACCAGGCTTTACAAGAAATTCGAGTGGAATGTTCATGGCCAGATACCCAAAATCGCCCGGAAGCTGATCAAACCTGAAATGCTGAGTTTTATAGAAAGCAGTGTATGGGACAACGAAAAATACAGGTTTGAGACAAAAATAACCCCTCATTATTTGAAGAAGCTTATCAATTGCAAAACTGTAAGCCAGTGGGAAAAAACCGGTGAAAACAGCGCACGCAGAAAATTCTTCGGTAATCTTGATGTGAATATTCCCGTGATCGGCCCGGTTGTCGAAAAGGCAATGCTCGATCAGATGAAAAAAAATACGGACAAGGGAACCGTTGAACTCAGGCGTATTTTTGAAGAGCGAATCGGCCCGGTAAATAATCAACTGTAACAATTCGTTATTGAAACAAGCCCGATTCTCGCATATATTTAATTATTCTGTTTATGGCGTTCTTGCGAAAGGAATTCAACTTATGTCTCTTAAAACAAACAGGGAATTGCTGACTCATGCAAAAGAGAACGGATATGCGGTAGGCGCTTTCAATGTAAATAACCTCGAACAGGTGTTAGCCGTCATCGAGGCCGCGGAAGAAGAAAAAGCGCCAGCTATAATAGCGGTAAGCGAGGGTGCTTTAAAATATGCAGGCGACGCTTTCTTTTTCGAAGCGGTACCGAGAATGGCAAGGGAAGCTTCAGTGCCGCTGTCGGTACACCTGGATCACGGTAAGAATTTTGATTTCATTGTAAGATGCGTCGTGGGCGGCTTTTCTTCAGTTATGTTCGATGGTTCATCGCTACCGTTCGATGAAAATGTTTCCATGACCAAACGGGTGGTCGAAATCGCGCATCCAGCAGGCATCAGCGTCGAGGGCGAGATCGGGCATGTGGGCGGCTCCGAAATCGGTGTCGACTCGACTTCCGACGAAGAACTCCTCACGGTTCCCGGTGAAGCGCTGGAATTTGTAAAGCAAACCGGAATCGACAATGTGGCCGTTGCGATCGGAACGGTTCACGGCATGAGAAAACAAACTGCCCGTCTCGATCTCGAAAGGCTCGAACAGATTGCGAGCGTTGTTCCCGTGCCTATTGTTCTGCATGGCGCTTCCGGTGTTCCCGATGAAATCTACCCCGAAGTTATCAAGAGAGGAATTCATAAAATTAATATTGGTACCGAGTTACAGAAAACCTTCTCGCATGGCATAAGGTCTTTCGTGGTTGAGAACGAAAATGTTATTGATCCGAGAAAAATTATCAGGCCGGGGATCAATGAAATGAAGGTGGCGGTAAAAACAAAAATCAACCTGTTTCTCAGTAATGGGAAAGCATGGTGAGAACAATGAAAATATCAAGAAACAGAGTTTCGCTTAATGTTATTTGTTTCGCGGCATTACTCGTAATATTTTCGGCGAGTGCCGGACAATGTTCCGCAGTCCGTAAAATCAACCAGATTAAAGAGCCGCTTTTCTCCTGTCCGGCAATAGTGCTGTCAGGATCGGGCTTCGACCTGAAACTGGAAACGGATAGCCTGCCGGTGAAAAGCATTTTTCTGGTAGATATCAAGAACAACTCGAACGCTTTCCCGCTGGAGCTGAAAAATCCTTCTGACTCAAAAGGCATAAGAAGCTATAAAGCGATTGTTTCGAGCGATGTCCCCGAAGGTTTGTACAATCTTGCAGCCGAGTTCGATAACGGTGTCACAGATAATCAACCTCATTCCGTGCGGGTGATCAAAAAGTATAAAAAGCAATACCACTTCATTCATCTGACGGATATACACTTCAATGCGGGAAAAGTGATGCCCGAGAAAAGGAATGCCATCAGACAGCAGCTTCTCAGGGACATCGAAGAAAGCAAGCCGGAATTCGTGCTGTTCTCGGGCGATCTCGGTTTGTATCCGAAAGATTATGACAGGGATTACGAAGACAGCTACAGGAGATTCAAGCAGGAATTGAGCGTTCCGATATTCATGGTGCCCGGCAATCATGAATTCTACATCGACAAAACCGAAACCAGTGATATTGACGGCAAATCGTACTGGGATGTTTCTTATGGCCCGGCGTACAACTCTTTCGATTACGACGGGATGCATTATATGGGGCTGAACACATTCGACTGGCCGGCTCGATGGCGCGACAGATACAACGAAGAGGTAAAAAGAGCCGGCACAACCGGGCTTGCATATATTGGGCCGGAACAATGGGAATGGATGAAGTCGGACATGGCAAAGGCTGCCGGGTCGGATAAAACCATTGTTATATATACGCACATCCCCGTAGAGCTTTTACAGGGCGGAAGGCGTATCGGCACGGTAAACCAGGAAAAGATGCCCGGGCCGACGTACAACAAGGTTCTCAAAATATTCGAAAAAGCAGGCGTTTCACATGTATTCGTCGGACATGTCCATATAAATTCAGTGAGAAAACTTGGAAATACAACCGAGATGCTAACACTGGGCGCGGGTCACACAAACCGAGACTCAGATCCCAGATGGGGATACAGGATCATACGAGTTTTCAATAATAAAATTACCGGAACGGAAACACACGAAATCACTTATACCGATCTGGATTGACATTATTTGGCTGTATCTATAACTTACATTAGAGGTGTCATGATTATGACAAACAAACTTGCGAAATATACGACGCTTTTCATTTTGCTGCTGGTCGCATCTACTGCGTTATCAGAGCCCGTAATGAGAATTCGGGAAATCCGCGAGCCGGTTTTTGCGCATCCGGCAATCGTTAAAGCCGGCGACTCGTTTCCCATGGAAATAATGTTGCCGGAGGATCTGGAATTGACACAGGTTTCTCTTGTCGGAGTTAACGATACCGGCTTGCAGGCCAACCTCGATTTTAAAGCTGTTGGAAAGAAGAAAGAACTAACGGTTTTTGCCGCAACAGTTCCCTCCGGTACTCCCGTGGCTCTTTACAATCTCACCGCAAGTTTCGGGCAATATTCATGGGATACTCAACTCCATGCCGTTAAAGTCATTGATGAATTCAAAGATGAATTCGATTTCGTTCACCTTACGGATATACATTTCAATGTACAGCATGTGAAGAATAAAAACATGACTCTCATCAGGCAGAAACTCCTTCAGGACGTTTCAAAGCAGAACCCTGAATTCGTTCTGCTTTCGGGTGATCTGGGTCTTGATCCCGAAACTTATGACCGCGACTACGTGCAGGCTTTCGATATGCTTTCGAAATGGCTTACCGTTCCTGTTTACATCGTTCCGGGAAATCATGAAATGTATACGACCAAAATGGAGGACGGTCGTGAGATAAACGGGCTGGAATTCTGGCAGTCCGCTTATGGGCCCACATATCATTCCTTTGATTACGGAAAATTTCACTTCACCGGAATCAACACTTATGACTGGCCGGCAAAATACCGCAACAGGCGCGATAAAGAAAACGGGTTTTATGGAACTGTCATAAACGCGATGATAAGCCCGACCCAGGCGAAATGGATTCAGAAAGACCTCGAAGACGCATACAACAACGGGAAAACGATAATAGCATATACACACATACCGATCGAAACATTGATGGGCGGAAGAAAGATAGGCATGCCCCAGGTCAAAGTGCCCGGACCGAGTACGGAAAGATTTATCGAGCTTCTCACGCGAGCCGGTTGCACAAACCTGTTCGTCGGACACATGCACTACAACGAAATCAAACAGTTCGACAAACTAACGGAGATCCTGACAAAAGCAGCAGGCATCGGCGGCGGAGAGCCTTATTCATGGGGATACCGGATAGTACATCTCAAAAACGGGAAAATAGCTGATTACGATAAAATGTACGAAATCGGTTTCGATGACCTTTGATTCAATGCTTTTTATCGAAAACGCTTAAAAAATCGCTGGCTTCTGCAAGGTCTTCGTCTATCAGTCCTGCAAGCTCATCGGCAGGCCCTTCTTCCGATATGCCGAACATTTCGGCTGCGGGTTTGTAAATCGATTTCCAGGTGAATGTCTTGTTGTCGCCGTAATCACCGTAATCTTTTGTTTTACATATGATATCCGCTACATGCACGGCGTAGATAATATCTATATTTTCCTCTGCCTCATGCGGCCTGTGATGCAGCCCTATAGCCTGCGACAGCGTTCCCGGCAGAAGCCATTTATCCGCAACAAACCTGCCTACATCGGTGTGATCGAATTCAAACTTTTCGACTTCAACTTCGTAAAAAGGCCTGTTCTGTTGTATCGCACTATTAACAGCATTCATAAAATCTTCTTTAAAGCAATGATTCATTGCAATGAATCCTATGTCATGCAGAAGCCCGGCGACGAAATACTGCTCGATGCTCCTCGGATCATGTTTTCTCGCAAGCGCGCGCATGCAATGCGCCGTTCCAAGCGCATGTTTCCATAACTCCGAGTAATTGAATTTTGTAGGGCTGGCTCCGGAGAAAAGATCCATCACCGACACGGATAGCGCTATCGATCTCACATTATTGAATCCGAGTATTACTATTGCCTTTGAAAGAGTATCTATCTTTCTCGGGAAACCGTAGTATGCGGAATTTACAGCCTTCAGGATACGCCCCGCCACCACCTGGTCCATTCCTATGACTTCACTGAGATCGTCAACAGACGATTCCGGGTTATTCGTGACATTGAATATTTGCGCCGCAATAGACGGAAGCGTCGGAAGATCCTTCACCCGTCCTTCTATCTTTTCTCTTAATTCATCATTCAAAACAATCGCCCTTTAGCAAATAATAGACCGTACAGAGTTGAAATATAATAAATGGTTAATGCTTTTATGTCAAACCTGTACAACAGGAATATTCAAACATGATTATACAGCATAAATTCTTTATTCAAACTGTTTTGATCTTATATTCTGGAATTCGATGTAATTTTTTATGACCACTTTGTTGTCGGGTGAAATTCTAAGCGCTTCCCTGTAGTGCTTCTCAGCCGATAAATACCTGCCCGTGTCCCTGTAAAGATTCGCGATGTTGTTTTGAGCGATCAGGTTATCGGGGTTCAAATCTATTGCTTTTTTATAGACTTCTTCACATTCTTCCGTTCTGCCCAGTTTCTTGTACGCATTGCCCAGAATCGCGTAGGCCGAATCCGAACCCGGTTCTCTCGTCACTAATTCCCTCAACTTTTCCACCGCTTTTTCATAGTTGCCGGCCTTTATATACATCTGCGCTAAACCCAAAACGTCCTGCTCAATACCCGTTCCCGCGCTTCCCGTTCCACTATCTTTTTCCAGATATTCCCGTGCCCTTTTTACCCATTCCCGCTCCTCTTTCCTGTTCCCTGCCCGCTCGACATACCGATTAAGTTCCTTGATGAACCGGGCATGTTCTCCCGCCTGCTCATACAGAAATGCAAGGTCATATATTATCGATACATCAAAAGGATCAATTCTTTCAGCATGTTCATATTCCGATATTGCCATCCTTATATATTCTTTGCTCGATTCCTTATTTCTTTCCATCGACTCATACTTATCCGCCAGTTTGCGGTACAACTGCCCTAGATTCTTCCTTATGAATGCCGAGTCCGGCGCGATTTCTCCGGCCAGTTCCATCTGTTTCATCCCGTCTTTTTCGCTGCCCGCCCTCAGCAACGCCTGCCCGTAATCGTGGTGAAGTTCCGCATAATCCGGGTATGCGGCAACCGCTTTCTCATACTGCGCCAGAGCCTTCCGCGTCTCGCCCTTTTCATCGAGAGCTTTCGCGATAAAATAGTCGGTCGGAAACTTTTCAGCAAAAGACACATCCACGAGCGGGGCATTCACGAAAACAGCAGCTGCCAGAAATAAAAACGAAAATTGAAGTATTTGCACGGTTTCGCGTTTTTTAAATACTTCCAGCAATATAAATATTCCCGATGCCGCAAAAGGGATCATCACCGGCACGACAGGTATTCTGTAACGCGCCCTGACATGGAACACCGCGATAGATAATGCGTAAAGTATTACATAACTCAACAGCAAGGATCTTTCGCCGCCGGGCCTTTGCCCTGCCAGCCCTATAACAAAAAACGGGAACAGCAATCCCATCGGAATCCATACCGGCCCCGCCCTGGTTATAAGTATTCTCAACAGCCATGATAATTTTCTGTAATAGTCAATGTCCGTATTGGGGGTCAGTTCCTCCGCATAAAATACGAGATATATTTTTTTTGCGATTTTACCCGCCCATATAAACGGTTCTTCACGGATATCTCTTAATGTTTTTCTTACGAACCATGACGAGTATTCATTTGATGAAGCATTATCGCCCAGTTCGGCTTTCGGGGAAAAAGCCATTCGGTCCCATTCGATCCCGGGCTGAAGCGCCGTAAGCCTTTCGGAATCGCTACTGTTTCCGATATAGAAATTCATACCACCCTGTGATGAAACAGGCACGAAATCTCCGCTTCTAACGTAATTTCTCCCAGTAACCGGAACCACCGGAATAATAGCGGCCAGAATAAATATCGCCGGCGTCATCACCCTTTTACCCGATGCGATCCACAGGTAGATCAATGCGGCAGGAATAAAAACGACAATGTTCTCACGTGTAACTACCGAAAGCCCGAACAGCAGCCCGGAAACGGCGGCCATCCATATTTTTTTCGAGTCTCCATACATTAGAAGACAGCAGATAAAAGATAGTGAAAGGAATATCACAAGAACCGGGCGCAGCAATTCCATCTCGAAAAATATGAAAGGTCCGTAGAAAGCCGCGATCAGGCCGGCGGCGATTCCTGTTTTTCTACCGCCGAGCCTGACGCCGAGCCACTGGATCAGAACACAATTGAACGCACCCAGAACACACTGGATCAACCTCGGCACCAGATAGTTGTGCCCGAATAAAAAATAAATTGCTGCAAGGAATGCGCTGTACAGCGGAGCCTGATAAAAAGCGCGTTCGGCAACACCAGTCGTCAGCATATCAATCGCTCGCTTATCATACATCTGAGCATCGATTACAGGAGCGTCGAAAAACACAGAATCTCCGGCCTGCCACAAGTAAATCAGCCTCGCCGCTAGAGACAGCAAAAAAACAACTCCATACCAGGCGTCGAACTTCACGGATTGAATGTGTTTATGGAATGTTTCAGTTTTACTTTTCGTCATGGCAACTTATGAATTTTAGATTATCGGGAATGCGTATTTCAAGCATCGCGCAGGCACAATAATTTTCATATACCGGAACACGAACCGTACATCACCCGGCTTTAATTTGTTCGTTACATGAAAACAACCATACCGGCAATATTGACAAATATTAAAATTTCCTTGATTTGGCAATCTATTTAAGTTATTTTTACATTCAGCTTCTTTAGACAACCTTGGACATATGAATAACGAGATGGAAACAGAGAACGGCTCGGGCCGTTCCAGATCATACCTGATAGGCTTAATGGCTTTCCTTTGCATCGCAACATTTTGCGAGGGATACGATTTTTTTGTAATCAGCCTTGTGATAGAGCCGCTTTCACGCGAATTCAACTGTGAAATAAAAAATGTGCTTTACACTCTCGCAGTCATAAACGGCGGGGCAATGCTGGGATTCTTTTTAGTACGTCTCGGCGATAAAATCGGAAGAAAAGCGATTCTCATCACCGGTGTATTCGGATATGGAGCGCTGAGCCTGCTTACCGCACTTAGCCCGAGCATGCAATATTACCTTGTAATGCAACTGCTCGCTAAATCATTTCTCGTGACCGAGTTCGGAACCGCCATAGTAATCGTCATCGAAGAATACCCCGCGAGGATAAGGGCGACATGTGTCGCTTTGCTGGAGGTCGCGGGAGGTCTCGGCGGTGGAGCGGCGCTCCTTATCGGCGGAAAAATAATTCCGGCATACGGCTGGAAGATGATGTACTGGCTGGGCGGCGCGCCCATTCTTCTTGTGCCGGCTCTTCTGTTCTACGTAAAAGAAACAAAACATTTCGAGATGATCAAATCCGGTTCGATAGAAAAACAACCTTCCCTATGGCATATATGGACAACGCCCAGCAGGAAATTCGTAATTCTTGTGGGGGCGATATGGTTTCTGGGTTACCTGAGCTATGCCGGAATCATCTATCACTGGATAGTGTTCGCTGAAGTTGAGAGAGAATGGAGTGTTGAAAAAGTCGGCCCGATAATGATGATCGCGTCGATAGTCGGAATGTCCGGCTATGTAGTGAGCGGAATCCTGATGGATATCCTCGGGCGCAAAATCACCGGACTGATATTTTTCATGTGCAGCGCTGTTTCGCTGATATGGGCGTTCACTTCATCAGGCCCGATGATGATCCCTTCCGTTGTCGCAGCGATGTTCTTCATATTTGCAATACTTCCCATCACAAGCACCTACAACGCAGAGCTTTTCCCGACCGCGATGAGATCGAATGCGACGGCATGGTGCAACTCGCTTCTGGGTCGTCCCGCACAGATTGTCGCGCCGTTTCTCGTGGCTACACTGAGCACCGAAGTGGGCGGAATCGGCAATGCCGTGTGCATTCTCGCCCTGGGTCCTTTTTTAGCTGCTTTGTTAATCTGGTTTACACTTCCGGAAACAAAAGGTATAAATTTGGGTAAAGTTCATTAAGGAGAGGGGAAAATTCAACATGGGTGATCTTTCAGGAAAAGTAGCACTGGTAACGGGTTCCGCACGCGCAAAGGGAATCGGTCGCGCTATAGCTTATAAACTGGCATCCGACGGCGCGGATATCGTTTTCGCGGATCTATGCAAAGACAAGGGGCCTGATGACGAGGTATGGAAAGAGCTTCAGGACAGGGTTGCCGAAGTGGAAAGCCTCGGGCGAAAAGCGCTCGCATGCCACGTGAACATTACAGACGATAAGCTGATAAATGAAATGCTCGATGAAGTCGATGAGAAATTCGGCAGGCTCGACATAGTGTGCAACAACGCGGGAGCAGCTTTCGGAATGAACCTCGCGTTTCTTATTTCTCCTGACGACTGGAGAAAAATGCTGGATATCAATCTCACCGGAACTTTTCTAATGTCCAGGGCAGTTGTTCAGAAAATGATCAAGTACAAAAACGGCGGCGTGATAATAAACACTTCGTCCTGGAGAGGTCACACACCGATACACTTCCTGGGCGCATACAGCGCGGCAAAAGCCGGCGTGATCTCGCTTACCCAGACAATGGCGCTGGAACTCGCTCCGCAGAACATTCGCGTCAACGCGATATGCCCGGGCAAGGTTGATACTGACATGGAGCGCATGGGCTGGCAGATGAAAGCCGACGCGTTCGGCAAAGATATCGAAGACGTCATAAAAGAGGAAAAGGCAAAAATCCCGCTCGGCAGAATCGCAAAACCGGAAGACATAGCCGCCGTGGTCGCGTTCCTCGTTTCCGACGAAGGATCATATATGACAGGACAGGCAATCAATATCACGGGTGGAATGACACTGATGACGGTTTAAAGAATCCAGGCACGAAAAGATACCCAAAAGCGCGGCTGCATACCGCGCTTTTTTTATGCCTCGATAAAAAACGGAAGGTCATGCTCGGGGACATTGAAAATCAATTCAGGCATCGCCTCGGTTGCAAACCTGATTTATTCCGATATCGCCTTATCTGACTGTTTCAACTGCCGGTTAATAATCTCAAATTCGTCAAAGGTTCTTCCTTCAAGTGAAATCGCTTTTACATAAACGACATCCTTCTTCACGTCCAGAAGCATGTAATGATACTCTTTTGCTCTTTTAACCGTAAATGCGTCGTCATATACAAAATCATACAGGGCTGCTCCACCGCCACCCGAAATTATATAAAGAACTTTTTTGACCATTATCCTCTCATACTGATGTTCATGCCCGCACCACACCGCGTCCACTTTATATTTCTCGAAAATCGGCGACCATGTCTGCGCTAGCTCAAAATCGCCGTGTCTCTTCCCTGTCCCGAACGGCGGATGGTGAAAATACACGAAGATAAACGGCGTTTCCTGAATGTTTTTTCTTGCCTGTTTGAGATCTTCTTTCAGCCATTTTTTTTGCTCGGGATTGTATCTGTATGGAGAATTGGAATCCAGGGCTACAAAATGGATATTTCCGTAATCGAACGAATACCACCTTTCATTTCCCGGCATAGCAAAATATTTGAAATACATCGAGCTGTCTTTCTCGTGATTGCCCAACGAAACGTAATAAGGAAACTTTTTCGCAATAGGCAGAATCGTTCTGAAAAGATGCGGCCATAGTGTCGGTTCCTGCCCGTCACTCAGGTAATCGCCAAGCGTAACAACAACCACGGGTTTCTTTTTAATCATCCTTTTCACAAGCGTATTCTCTACCGGCCCAACCCTGAAATCACCGTAAATAACCATTCTGAAAGGGTCTCCGGAATTCGGCGCGCTTCGGAACTTCCCTTTATACTTCAATTCTCCCGCTTCAACCATGAAGTAATAGTCCGTTGCAGCTTTTAAACCTGTAAGTGTCACTTCGTGGAAAGTCTCTCTGCCCGGTATATCTATAAACTGCCCTAGTTGCTTAGTGTCACCATATCTGACAACCGCAGAAAACGGCTCATCTGTTTCCCAGCAGATAATAATCGAGTTTTTCGTTACATGCTGCAAATACGGTTCCTTTGTAAACGTCAATGCTTTCGCTCCTGAAGACAGAACCAGAAATGCAATCATGAACATCAACCATCGTGGGAAAACCGACCCGGAATCCGGTCTGAACCTTAAAAGCGCTTTATCCTTCAAAAACCTGAATGTTATCAACCTTAAAATTATTGATGGAAATCTCACATACTTTGACTGAGCAATTTCAGGCTTCAAAAAAAACATATCGAGCATAGCGGCACCCCTTGTTTGACAGTTAAATCATAAGAGAAATATATATTTGTAACAAGTATTAAATATGCAATGTTATTCATGGTATATAATGGGCTCCTCTTTATATCATAATCCACATATAGCGATTCAGATTTCAAAATTCTTTCTATTAAAATAACATCACTTTGAAAAAGCGCTGCATAAAACAGGCAAAACCCTCTCTGATTAAAGAGAAAAAATGCATTGTGAAATGTCGTACTTGGGGCATAAAACAGTAATAAATATATCTCACAAATAATTCAGCAAATAAAAAGGCACATAAAACAGTAAATTAAGCGGTAAAAGCGACCCGGGCAAGTATTTGTGAATAATATCACATATTGACGGGGCCACTATGTCTCAG
>DAOSYA010000020.1:0-40333 GCA_035380865.1 bacterium | reverse complement strand
CGGGATCGGTCACATACTCAACAGTATGCTCCCTCACCACTCACTTGCTGTTCCTGGAATTATCAGCCTTATCACGATTTTTAACCTGCGCCGGTGAGAAATGCATGTTCGCGGCAAATCTTTCTGAAAAACCTTCTACCGCCGATAATTCTATATATTCGGCACTGTCCGCAATTTCCATAATATCGTCGAGGCACTCATTATAAAGCATCACTTCCGCGCAACCGTCGAGCGCAGCATTCCCGGCAAAAACAATCTTTTCAGAATCGACACCGGGTACCATCCCGATTCTCAACACCGTTCCGGGTTTGATAAAAGTTCCGAGCGCTCCGGCGAGATAAATCCTTTCAAGGTCACCGCCATGAACCCCGGCAGATTCCATCAGCACCTCGATACCTGTTGCTATAGCGCCTTTTGCAAGCTGAACTTCCCTGACATCCTTCTGCGACAGGCATATATCAGAGCCGGTGGCAGTCTCTCCCGATTCGCTTATCACGAATTCCCTCGAAGCGCCTTCCCCTTTCATTCTGCGGGCAAGAGCATCCGGCTGCCCGTGCGACTGAGCCTGCGCCATTCTGCCCGATGAGTCTATCAGTCCCGTATCAAGCAGCATTGCTATTGCATCCAGCAGCCCCGTCCCGCAAAGCCCGGTCGCGGGCGCGCCTTTTATTGTCCCCACATTCAGACCGCCGTTGAATTCAACCCTGTCGATCGCGCCGTCCGTCGCCGTGATTCCGTTTTTTATATGAGCGCCTTCGAGTGCCGGCCCGGCTGCCGCTGCACATGAATATATGTTGTTTCCATCTGTCAATATTATCTCGGCGTTCGTTCCAAGGTCGGCGAGGACCGCGGGGCGTCCCGATTTCATCAGTTTCACCCTCACGGCTGCGGCTAAAGCATCGGCTCCGACATAAGCCGCTGATGCGGGAAGGATATATACTCCGCATTCATCCGATAATTCAAGGCCCAGTTCACCGGCGGCCATGACGAGCGAGCCTGAATTCGGCATGGCAAACGGCGCCGTTGCTATCCATCTTGGATCGACCCCGAGAAATATGTTCATCATAGTCGGGTTCGCCACAACCATGACTCTCGATATATCGCCGATCGAAACATCAGATTCCGCAGCCATATACTCGATTATTCGCTGAACGCTGTTGCGGACAAGCCCTCCAAGAACATCAAGCCCGGTCGCGTTTTCTATTATAAAGCTGATTCTGGCGGCTACGTCGGAGCCGTACAACCTCTGCGGATTCATAGCGGTTGCCGACGACAGGCACTTCCCGGAGCAAAGATCGAAAAGACGCGCTGCAAGCGTTGTGGTTCCTATATCGAGCGCGACCCCGAGCGAACACTTCGCGTGCGCCCCGGCACTTCGATAGTCGGCAGCAAATCCTTCGCCCTGAACATACTCCATAGCCGATTGACGCACAGCGGAATCAAGCGTTTCTCCGAGAACTTCTACCTCCAGGTCGCTGCTCACCACAGTGAGACATGCAAGCCGGACACCATTCAACAGTTCGTCGTCGGACAGGACTTTTTTTTCTTCTTCGGACGGCGGCCCGATATCTCCGGATATCCGTACCCTGCACTTTCCGCACGTTCCCCTTCCGCCGCAATTCGCCGCTATCTCAATCCCCGCCCGTCTCGCGGATTCGAGCACACTTGTGCCACCCGGCACATCGATACGCAAACGGCTCTTTGTGAACAATACTTCAGGCAACTATAAAATCCCCCGGCTCTACTTTAAATATAATCAATCATTCTCAAAACGAATTATAGTCCATATTCACAAACGCGGGCAAAAAAAAGCCCCGGCTGAAAAACCGGGGCTTTGCTGTCGAATACAAAAAATATTATTCCGCATACGGGTTGATCGCGGGATCCCACGAATCAAGCAGAAGATACGGAGTCTCCTCAAGGAAATTCGGATACGCGGCTGAATTGTAATTCGCGTCGGAAGCATGGAAATAATAAAGCATTCCTTCTTCGTTCAGTGAAAGCTCAACCGAGAATTTACCGTCACCAATCGGTTCCATTTTCGTTTCCTGCCATGAGTAAATTGTCGGAACCCTCTTGTAGAACATCTTCACCTGCTGGATCGGGCTTGAATCCTCTATCGCAACAACAACTTCGACTTTCTTTCCCTGCTGTTTGACATTCACATTCTCAACACGGATTCTCGGCGGCTCGAACTCCGTAACGAAGGTTACGTTCACATACTTGTTCTTTTCATATTTCAGACGTTTCTTGACTTCCTTTTTAAGCTCTTTCGCGAACCCATCCGTGTAATCCTCGATATCGAGAGTCGGGATGGAATTAGACTGCGCGACCTGTTTGCCGGGATATCTCCCTTTATCTCCACCCGACTGCGCCGCTATGTAATACTCCAATTCTCCATAAGCGACCGACGCCGGTATATCGCCCACGAACGACGGGCTGTCGCCGTCTCTGTGCATCACTGCTTTGCTGAAACTCTCCTGCCCTTTTGCCCGGTATGCAACGAACACCTCGGTCTGATCGTCACACCCGATCACCGTGGCGGAAACTTTCATGGGTTTGCCGACAAGAGACACAAACGTCGGGACATGATTGACGATCATCCTGTAACGATCATTACTCATCATGTTCCTGAAATCTTCATCCGCATCATTGAGTATATCAACATCACGCATCAGCCTCGGCTTGAGCTCGCCCCACGTGAAGGTCGGCTTATCGACATACCTTCGCATCCTGAGCGTATCCAGAATCTCCCGGAAATTATCCTCGCCGACCTCGGAAAGCATTTCCCACTCTTTAATCGCCTCTATCGCGTACTTCTTGGCCCATTGCAACTCGGGATAAGTTTTCTTTTTATCGTAGAAATTGAGATATGTCGCCGCCCTGATTTTATTACTGTAATACCTCGCGAGATGCTTGAGCATCGTCATTTCGAGATGCAGGCTCTGGAACTCCTTGTTGGCGGGATTGATCCTGTCCTTCGCGCGATCAGACGCGGCAATCGCCGCATCCGCATAACTGTCCAGCAAATCAGCGGCCTCGAACGGGCCGAGTTTCGCCTGAATCAAATCGTCTTTATATAGATAATGATTAACATATTCATCGATAGAGCGGATGGACTCCGGATCGAGCGGGAAGTTCAGCATGAATTCCTTCAGCGTGCCGCCGGTCTCGTACTCGGGAGCCATGTGCCTGTGATCCGGGCCGAGGCATCTCCAGGAGTACACAAGCGGCACGATCCGGCTCATCTGGGTCATCATCTCCAGCACATCATCAGCCGCATCGCCATAATGCTGCCTGAACCTGTTTTCCCACACTTCTTTCGGCGTTTCGGGATTGTAGGCGTTTCTTCCCCACACCATGTACCAGAACCAGTTCCTCTGGTGATCCCATTTGAAAAAGTCGTAACTCAACTCGGACTTGAAGAAAAAGTCGGTCGGCGGATAGTATGAAGTCATCGGCTCCATCGTGAATCCCGCGCCCGAAACGAATGTCTGCGTCTTCATGCACCGTGCCGCGAAATCCGGGTCGCCCCACCTGAAAAGCCTGTGTGTTCCGTTCGCTCTCACCTGCCACAGGATCTTGTACTTGCGCGGCCAGTTCGAATAAGACTCCCATGTGTAACTCGGCGCCTCGCCACGTCTGTTGGACGTCATTGCATGATACGGCAACCCAAGTTGCTCACCATTATATTTTATTTCGAGAAACGTTCTGTTCGGATACGATTCCGGTATCGTAAGCACCTGCTCGGACGAAGCCAGCCATGTGCGCGTGAACATGAACACATCACGGTTGGCCTCCTTGATTCCCTTAACATAACTCTTGTCGAAGAAATCCGCAGGCTGGCTCGACTCGCCGATCCTGAATCCCACCATCCACAAATTCGGAACTTCTTCAATTATCTTTTTAACCATCTCCGCGGTGTAATCCTGCAAAACTTCCGTCGGAGGCTCCTCGACCTGCTCCTTCGACGTCATCTTCCAGCTTGCGTGATAACTCATCAGTGACGTGTGCAGCCCCTTGCTGAGAGCCAGGTCGACAATCCAGTTCAGCATTTCAAGATTCTTCGCCGCCTGCTCTTTGCCCACTCCCAGATCGGGATAGTTATCCGAATAAAGAAGATACAGATAGCAGTTCGGGAAAAAAGTCGAAATCAACTCATACATGGCATGGAAATCAAGCAGGTTATACCTGTCCCAGCTCAGCTCGTCCAGATATGTTTCCCAGTACTCCTTATCGTAATACCACGAGTTCTGATCGTTAAAAGCGTCCACCTGTAGAAACGGGTTTACCGCCCTCAGTTCCATGTATGGTTTTTCAGCCCTGAATTCCACGCCGCTGATATCCGCATCAGCCCCCATCATCTGAAGCTGCTCGGTAATATCGTAAATCGCATACATGGTGCCGACTTCGTCGGAACCTGCGGCATACACAACTTTTCCTTTTCTCACTACCGCGTACGCCTCGGGGCCTTTAGGGACTTCAGGCTTCACCGCGCGGTCGAAATCGGTTACGCGCATAGCCTTCACTTCCGGCATGGCCGAGAGGTCCGTAACGATAATCATCGGATCGCCCGATTCAACGTCCCCATATCCCTCGAACTTCTGAATATCCATCCCCAGAGGTTTCAATTTCTCTTTCATTACCCTGACACCGTTAAGAACCGGCGCTTTCGCATCCGCGGGAACATAAATCCTTATTGTTTCTGCATAAACAGAAGCGCAAAAAACAACCATCAGGCAGATAATACCAGGCAGCAACTTTCTCATAAAAACCCTCCCCAGGTCCGTTTTCAACATGCTAAATATAACCATATTGAAAGATATTGTTCAAGTTATCAGGGTTAATTATATTGATCATCAGAATAACTATGAATAACTAAAGGAGTTTTCTGGATTCCTGCCGGCTTAGTGTATTTTTTATTGTTAAGCAAAACGTTATCAAGTTAACACTTATGAGAAACTCTCATCAGAATGAGACTTCTCCCTGTTCTCCATTTATTGGCGCGATAAGTCTCCGGGTGCCGGGAAAACCGCCGGGTGACATGCACAAGCTTTGCTCCGTGCATGAATCAGCAAGAATACAGGCACGAGCAAAACACTTGCTCTAATCCCAATACCGTTAACTTATAGTGATTCTCAAAAATAAACTTGAATACATGCACAAAGGAAATAGCTTTGTGCATGGCACACTATCTTTGTATTTGTGATTTCTGATCGAGTTGTGAATCTGTTTTTATTATGAGAATTACTATAAGCTTGTCCTTCCAGCCCGAGCCCTTCCGGCCCTAGACCCGGAATTACAAGCCTGATTGAAAGATATTAGCTTTGAACATTGCCGTGAATAAACAACCTGACAGACAATAAGGAAATTGGTGACTTCTGTGATAAATCGACAGTCTAGGGATGATTGCTTTTTAAGAATGTTGCTTCACAGAAACGCAGTAATCAGCAGATCATAATGTTTCAATATTCTTTATGACTATAGTATAATTCTTATGTCAAATGAAGTAGTCGAAATGTTTGAAGAGAAAAAGAAAGATGAATGAGAATTCGATATTTCAGGCAGATTCTTGTGTTTACGTGGCTTTAGCTCTATGTTTTTGTGTCTTTTTTGTCTTATGGTTTCAAAAAGTGTTGTATAAAGCTTTTGCCACGCTCAAAGTTAAGAAAATAAGAACATGGTTATTCGAAGACCTGAAGGAAGTTGTTTTTCACATCTGCAACCATAGGAAAAAAGTGAAGATGTGCACCTGTGATCTACTGCAACCTTCGTACACCATACCCCGAAGTAAGCTGCGTGGCTTTATGGGATATGGATAAATTGAGGTTAGAAATAAAAAGGGATGAAATATAATGAGGAACCATAAAGCGAGATCGCGTAAGAAAAACACGAAATATATCCGGGTCAACACAAGAAAATGCGAGGCTTGCTGGATGTGCGTCGATGAATGTAAATACGATGTGCTGGGTAAGATGGATATGTGGTTTCATAGGCATGTGGTTGTCCGGAATGCCGAGAACTGTCGCGGCTGTAAACATTGTATCACTGTATGTCCGAATGGGGTATTCGAACCGGTCACGGAATCCACTGAAACCACTTTTCGCAGTAATCAGATTCCAACATCAACTACGTAATACCATTAATAATATTAAGCATTCATATTAACCGCTCCCCGCATCCCAACTCTTCAGAACAGAGACGATACCGAATGCCGATGATTATAATGTAAATGAAAACCGCCGGGCAGTACCAGGTGTTGGTATCCATGCACAAAGCTGAGCTTGTGCATGCCACCCGGGGTTATTGACTTTGAATATTGTCACTCAATGTCATTGTAATAAAGCAACCTGACAGACAATAATGAAATTGTCTATATAGCAAATCTCCAGTTCGAAATTTCTGGTTTCACCGTAAAGTAGATACCCACGGGCTTACGCCCGTGGCACTTGCCGATGGAGTCTCGGTCAATCTGTATTGAGGGTTTCGTACCCTCAAACTCCCGGCAAGGTCGGCATTCATCCCCGCTCTAACGAACGGGGTCTTCTGCCGGTATTTGATAAATATCAATATTATAAACATTGAGCATACTGAAATGCATAACATAATAGCCACAAATCCCTCCTGGATTTTGTATTAAAAACGGACAGAAATATTTTAGAAATCTGCTTCTTCTATCGATGCATTCTGAATAAAATACTTGCAAGTTTCGGCATTCATGCAACCGGCGGAAAAACCGTTTCGGAGCATTATATAAGGAAGCGGGTAAGAACCCGGTGCTAAACTCGTTATGGGGAATGCCAAACAACTCGCAGAAGGCTGCGTCGAAGCCTTTATCCATCTGAATACAGGAGAATAAACATGAAAACGATGCTCAACGTGAGCAGATCAGTGTGCATGGTTACTTTAATATTGCTTGTAATAGGAATATCGAGCTGCGGGGGCAGCAATGGATCGAACCCTGCTTCGACCAGTGCGTCCCGTGAGGCGGGCAAGATAGCGGCATCGGTTCTTTTAACCGGGCGCGTCTCGGGCCGTTCTGTCGCCCAGTCACAGAGCACCTCGGTGGATGTGTTAATAACCCTGACAGGGATATACAGCGTTGACAACACCGAGTTCCCGCCCGTGTCGGCGTCGACTTCCATCAGCCTGGAACAGGGAGCAGCCAGGGTGTCATTGCTGAACGTGCCCATCGGTGTAAACCACCTCATCACTGCGGCTGCGAACTGGGGAACCGCCGTTGAAACGGTCAGGGCGATCGTACCGGAAGTGACGGAGGGAGATATACATACGGTGACGGTTGATCAGGCCAGCACTGCCCTCGCCAACGCGGCTGTTCACTATGCGGAAGAACACGATTCCCGGCTTGCCGACATCGAGCCTGCACTTCTGGCGGAGTGGGAAAGCAATGTGGCAGCCCTGTACTCCTCGGGAGTCCCATATTACGAGATGCAACCGGGTATGATTATCAATTATGATTCAAACGCAAGCGTTCCGGCTGGTGTCGTGTTATCCCCGTCGGAAGCTACCGTCGAAGCAGGCGAAACATTCCAGTTTTTTGTGGCCGTAGTGGATGCCGGAGACTTGCCCATTACCGGGCTGATACCAGTGCTTGCACTGGACACAGAACCCCTCGGCGCCATTGATTCCACCGGTCTGTTCACAGCCTCACAGGCCGGCACGGGGATGATCACTGCTACTTATGAATCTTTCAGTTCCACTGCCAGCATCACCGTGGTTGCCACATGTTCATCCGACGCCGACTGCGACGACAGCAACCCTCTGACTATCGATGCATGCTCCGATGCGGGAACCGCCGGCGCCGCCTGCTCGAACACACCAATAGCTTGCAACACAAATGCCGACTGTGACGACGACAATACCGAAACGATGGATACGTGCCTTGACCCGGGCACGATAGACTCTTCCTGCACCAACGAAACAGTTTATTGCAGTTCCGATGCCGAATGCAACGACGATAACGCACTTACGATTGATACCTGTACAAACGCGGGCACCAGCACATCCGCTTGCAGTTACATTTCGATCGCCTGCGCCGCGGACGCCGACTGCGACGACGCCGATACTCTCACGATCGACACATGTTCAGACCCCGGCATTATTGGCGCCGCGTGTTCCCACACGCCCATAATATGTAACGCAGACTCGGATTGCGACGATTCGGACCCACTGACCGTAGACTCATGTGTAAACCCGGGTCTTGAAACCTCCATTTGCGACAATATAACTATCGCCTGCGCCGCGGACGCCGACTGTGACGACGCCGATGCGCTCACGATCGACACATGTTCAGACCCCGGCATTATCGGCGCTGCGTGTTCCCACACGCCCATAATATGTAACGTAGACTCGGATTGCGACGATTCGGACCCGCTGACCGTAGACTCATGTGTAAACCCGGGGCTCGAAACCTCCATTTGCGACAATATAACTATCGCCTGCGCCGCGGATGCCGACTGTGACGACGCCGATGCTCTCACGATCGATACATGTTCAGACCCGGGTATCATTGGCGCCGCGTGCTCCTACGCGCCCATAACCTGCAATGTAGACTCGGATTGCGACGATTCGGACTTCAGCACTATCGAAACATGTAACAACCCCGGCACGCTTTCCTCCTCCTGCTCTTACGCAACCAGGATGGCAAGCGTAGCCATGGGCAGCTCGGACTTCGGCTGCGTTGCGAACAATGACGGAACCGTGGGATGCTGGGGATACTCAGACAGCGGGCTTGGTGACGGGTTCACTACCGAATCTTCCGTTCCTGTTCTGGTCAGCGGCATTTCCACTGCAGTTGGAATCGCGGTGTCATACCAGTCCGCATGCGCAGTCCTTTCAGAAGGCACTGTGGAATGCTGGGGATACAACAACTACGGGCTTGGTGACGGGTTCACTACCGAATCTTCCGTTCCTGTTCAGGTCAGTGGCATTACTACAGCGATTTCAGTAAGTACCTATGGGCAGCATTACTGTGCGCTTCTCACCGGCGGTGCGATTCAATGCTGGGGCAACAACAACTCCGGCCAGCTTGGAAACGGCTCCAACACCAGTTCAAACGTGCCCGTAACAGTTACCGGTCTCTCCTCCGCTGCACTGGCGGTCGCCGCCGGGAATGACCATACCTGCGCCATACTGAACGACGGAACAATTCAATGCTGGGGCTACAACTTCTCCGGCCAGCTCGGAAACAGCTCCAACACAAATTCAAACGTGCCCATAACAGTCAGCGGCATATCCACGGCAGTTGATATCGACCTCGGTTCATCCTACACATGCGGCGTGCTGTCCGAAGGCACAGCATGGTGCTGGGGCTACAACAGCTACGGCCAGCTCGGCGACGGCTCCACCACCAGTTCAAACACACCTGTTTCCGTCACCGGTCTCTCCTCCGCTGCTCTGGCTGTTACCGCCGGGAACGAACAAACATGTGTCCTGCTGAACGACGGGTCTGTTCAATGCTGGGGCAGCAATTACTATGATGAACTCGGGGCATCCGGCTTCGACTATTCATATGTGCCTGTGAATGCCACCGCTTTCTCCGGACCTGCAGACAGCATATCAACCGGCGGCAGCGTCACCTGCGCCATCCTCGCCGACGGTGACCGCCAGTGTGTAGGCATGTACTGGTACGGTAAACTCGGCGACGGCACCTCCCATTACTTCCCACCGACGGTAGTGAGCGATCTAACATCACCGACGTTTGTATCGGTATCCGACGAACACCACGCCTGCGCCGTCGATGGCGGCGGCGTGAAATGCTGGGGGATGAATGAGTACGGCGAACTGGGCAACGGCACCTACATCAGGTCTCGCACTCCGGTATCCGTGTCAGGCATCTCGAACGCCGTGTCCGTGTCTCTTTCCGGCAACCATTCCTGCGCACTCCTCCTGGATGGGACTATCCAGTGCTGGGGCAGCACACCCTACGGACTCGGCGACGGAGTAAACACCGATTCCAACGTCCCGGTAACAGTGTCCGGCATCACCAACGCAATTGCAGTATCCACCGGCAATCAACACACCTGCGCTCTGCTGATGGACGGAAGCGTGACATGCTGGGGCAGTAATTACATGGGCGAACTCGGCGACGGCACCAACATTGATTCCAACGTCCCGGTATCAGTGTCCGGCATCACCAACGCCACGGCCATCGACTGTGGCAGCAGGTACACCTGCGCCCTGCTGGCAGACAACACCGTGCAATGCTGGGGCTATAACGCCTCGGGCCAGCTCGGCACCAGCAATTATATCAACTACAACGTCCCAACAACCGTAACAGGCATCACCAGCGCAATCACCATATCAAGCGGCTCCGAGCACTCATGTGTGGTTCTCGAAGACAACACCGCACGGTGCTGGGGCAACAACAGTTATGGAATACTCGGCAACGGTACAACATCCAGCTCGTATACACCGGTGACGGTAAACGGCCTCTCCTCCGCGGCAACCACCATTTCCGCTGGAAGCGGAATGACAACATGCGTCATTTATTCGGACCAGTCGGTCGCCTGCTGGGGCTACAACGGGACATACATGCTGGCAGATGGCACCGACGACGAATCGTATACTCCGGTGCCCATCACCGACCTGTCCTCCCCCGTGCAGTTCCTCGCCACAGGCGGACCCCAGGTCTGTGCCATAACCACCGGGGGCTCCCTCATGTGCTGGGGCATGGACTTCTATTATTATTACGACGTATTTTGAGAGATGTATGAATGAAAGAGTGCGTGGGGAGAGGGAAGCAACAGCGTGGAATTTTCAAGTGACGCCGCCTGGTGATTTGAAGCCGGTAGTGTGTTGTGTGTACCGTTAGCCGACATGCTTCCGCCTCGCCTATAGGTATTCTCTGTGCTTTCCGAGCCGCCTGTTGTCGGTAGCAGTTAACATGAACATTCCATATTATTAATGGTAAGCGGCAGTTGTTTTTGATTCATGATAACTGCGAAAAGCCGGGGAAACCTTGAATTCTGTTGAGGGAAGCACAGGCAGGCATCAGCGGGGTGGCACCCACAACCCCGTTGTGGGTGCGCCGCCTGATAACTACCCCTTTTCAACGGGAATGATACCCTTCCTGTCTTCAATCCAATCACTCGCGCTGGACCACTTCCAATCCACAGCGCTTCCTGCAAGCCCTTTGCGCACAGGGTTCTCGTGAATGTAATTCACTGATTTTTCAATGGTGCTTTCTTTGATGATATTCCTGTCATATCCTCCTCCATCCTGCCAGAACCTGTATTTTCCGTATTTCTGATGCGTAAGCAGCAACCGCGCCTTATCAGGTTCGTGTTCCCTGAGATATTTAAGCTCGTTCCTGGCAGTCGATTGCTTCACTGATTTCAGGAAAACGGATATCGAATATTCTTCTTTCAACGGCTTCACAAGAAGGTGAACATGATCGGGCATGAATACATAGGCAAGAACCCTGTAATCAAGCTTTTCACACGCCTGGATTATTGCCCTCGCAAGATTTGAACACGCCCGCTCGGACTTCAGCAGATTCATGTTCCTGTAACATGAAAACGTCAGTTCATGAAAACTGCCCGGTATGTTGTACCTTCTGACCCTTTTTCCGTTATGCCCGGATTGAACCATATCTATATGTTATCAGGAATGGGGTTGCAGCAACACCCACAACAGGGTTGTGGGTGCCACCCATCTGTATATTTCTACATGGTTGTTTGCCTCACAGCGCACGACTTCTCCCCCGCCCCACGCACCCGGCGAGCCGCCTGTTGTCGGTAGCAGTTAACATGAACCTTCTATATTATTAATGGAAATCTTCATTTTGCGTGCGCGAGTGATTACTGTAAAAAGCGGGAGAAATCTTCATAAAAGAAAATCAAACTTGATACAACAATAGCTATCAGCCCATAACAAATAAAAGCGATTCTAAATTTTCCAATTGCCGCCTTTTTTTCCTCCTCTGTCGTGTATCCCCAATCATACTCACTGGCATCATGTGTGAATCGATCCCATGCAAATGTCAAAGATGTGAGTATTGCGAAAATATATCCAGTGACAATCGGAATAGTGTTGCCAGTCCTGTTTTTTATATAGACAGAAAGCACAAACGCTCCTGCTGTAATTGGAACAAATTTATATTTAGGAATGCCCCCGTGACCATTTGGCATTTTTTCTATCTCCCTTTTGTTCTTCAAAATGATTACAGCAATTTTACCACGAAACCTACAGCCAAAACATCGACATTCAAATTGTCGATTTGTTACAGTAGTCGCCAATTTTATTATTGTATGTCAGTTTGTTTCTTTACGGTAATATTGTGTGACAATATTTAAAGTCAATTTCGTTCTGACAAGAATTTTGTAATTCCGTGCCGGAGCGTCGGGGTGCCATGCACAAGCTTTGCTCTGTGCATGAATCAGCAAGAATACAGACACGCGCAAAACACTTGCTCTATCCCGGATTTCTCTGTGAGAAATCCGGGCTAACATACTTACTTCATCACAGGTATCATTCCACAACTGATCTGCAAAATGAGCATGACTGAATCAGATCAGGAATTTAAAACGGGTGGAAAATCAACTGAAAACACAAAAACATACAATCTTTTTTACTCGGTAATATCTTCTTTTAAATAATAATCGCCGCTGATGGCTTCTGTAATTCCCGTCAATCTGCGATATTTATCATCCATCTGACCGATTCCCATCTGTCCGGTTCCCCTGAATATATAAACCGGTTGAACGAAACACGGAGATTCTTTCTCAAAATAATAACCGATTTCAATATCATCTATCTCAAAATCGCTTTTCGTATCAAGATACAATCCTGTCATTCCGTTTCCTGCCCTGAAATCATCATATGCCTCTTCAGGAGTTTTCAACGGGAAATCACCATATTCCTCAAGCTCAAACATATACTTACTGATTCTTATGATGTCGCCTTCGTTTGAAATACACACTTCGGCATCAATATCATTCCCATATGTTTCAAATCCATTTATTGCTTTTTTAAATATTACACAATTCAGTCCAACCGATGGAAAATCCGAATCATAGACAGGCAATCCTAAATAATCGAAAACCATATTATCATCAAAGATTCTGAATTCCTTCAAAGCGTCAACGGCAATCCCTTTATACAAACTAGCTGATATGCGTTCATTCCTTTTGCTTTCAGCTTCAAAAGAATGCTTTTCATAATAATCCATATTTCTCAACACAATTTTTGCTTTATCATGCTCATACGAAAACCACCACTTACCAGTTTTTAGTTCGAATATTTGTTTCCCATCTGCTTTATCGAACTCAATTTCTCCGGTCAAATTCAGATGATTCGCAGCAAAGTTTTTGATCCATTCTTCATCTCCAGGAAAATATTCAATTTCGTAAACCGGCAGTTTTTCAATTTTCCTTTCGAACTTTTTCTTTTTATTGAATTTCCGCATCAGCTCACTCATTTCATATGAATGGAAAGGCCGGAACATAATATGCTTCAGCGGCATCAAATTATCACTATCAGGATTGGAACATAACGAAACAGCACTAAAAAAACACATAAAAATAATAGTTATGTAAATTTTGAACTTCACAGCTATACTCAATCTCTCCGTTTATATACCTGTTCATTCCGCATGTATTTATATATTGTACCATATCAGCATCACATTACGCTTCTCTGACTCAAGCAGTTAAAAAAATGTACCATGCGCTTTCAGCACCATACTCCCAGCTCGTCCCACATGTTTCCACGCTTTATGGCAACAATGCCATAACCGCAAGAAGGGATTCAGAGATAGCCAGTATGAAGTGCCGAGTCAGCAGAAACGGAAATATACCTGCCGCAGCATTAAACTGATGATTTGCGTAACAAGCCTATAATTGTGAAATTGTATCTCGCATTGTGAATCAGCAAAAGAATTTTCAGGGATCAGGTCGTATTTTTGTCTATAAACCTGATGGACGGGCTCATCATCTTATCTAAATATTCAATAATTTCATTTGGTTTTCTTGTTTTTGAAAAAAACTCGACTCCATCGAAATCACTGATACTACAGAATCCAGAAATGCCTCCATTCAAAATCATTTCTTTATCTCCGTCGTCGAAATAATTCATTTTCACCAGTTCCTCGGACTTTTCTTTTGGAACTTCGATACCGGCTAAATATGCATCGAAAACAAATGGATTCGATTCCGTTTCGAGAAGTTCGGTGAGAGCCCATTCCTCGTATCCGAAATTTATATAAGAATACACATATCCTCTTCCTTGAGACTTATAACATTCAGGCTGGTAATACATTCCCTCATATCGATCCTCGAATATCACATCGTAAAGAGTACTTATATCTTCATGCTCTCCCCATCCAAAAAGGATTAAATCATTTGAACTGTCGTGAATCAACTTAATGTAATTGAGAATTGTCCGGCCTGTTAAAAAAACAGCTTCATCGAGCTGTGATCTTGATTCTTCCGAATATCCTTTGACCCTGACAGAGTCAGTCTCTCCATTCCTGTCACATGGGAGATCATCGTATAAACCTGACTGGTCGGCAACAATTAAAAGGTTCTCATATCCGCATCTGGACAATATTTCATCTGTTACTGCCTTTCCGCTCCTTACTGTGAAAATCATTAAAACCGTCTCCAGGATTTTTAATAATAATACATCATCCCGGCATCTTTTTCAGTATTTCAAAACTGAAATCATGTATATTAAAGAAGGTGGCCGGGTGCGTGGAGTCGGGGAGAAGTCGTGCGCTGTGAGGCAAACAACCATGTAGAAATATACAGATGGGTGGCTGTGCTTCCCTCAACAGAATTCAAGGTTTCCCCAGCTTTTCGTAGTTATCATGAATCAAAAACAACTGCCGCTTACCATTAATAATATTGAATATTAGTTTTAACCGCTCCCCGCATCCCAACTCTTCAGAACGGAGACGATGCCGAATGCCGATGATTAAATGTAAATGAAAACCGCCGGGCCGTATCAAGGATTGGTATCCATGCACAAAGCTGAGCTTGTGCATGCCACCCGGGGCAGTTGCTGATATGAGAAGGGTTAAATACGATGCATTTTGTTTTATTCATGCAAAGAGCCTGTGCATGTCACCCGGGGTTATTGACTTTGAATATTGTCACTCAATGCCACCGGAAATAAGCTGCCTGACAGGCAATAATAAAATTGGCGACTTCTGTAACAAACTGGGAGTGAAAATTGAGTAGAAATCAGTGCGCTCTACAAAGGTTCAGTGTAGTAATCATAATTGAGCACGCGATAAAAATACTGTCATCATATTTGATTCGTTGCTGTAGTATGATAATATGGTAGTATAATTTATACGATTTATTCATAATGGAAGAAATAATGGGGACGATTCGGGATTCAACATCCACTTTTCGAAAAATTGCATTCCCCATAGTGGCTGTAGCTTTAGGCCTTACGGTAGCTTTTGCCGCCTGTGAAATTATCGTGAGAACCATTCGCCCACAGTCCTTGGGGCCTTCGTGGTTCACTTACGATAACGAACGCGGATTGATTCCCGTACCAGACCAGCATGGCCGGCGGTGTTTAAAAGGAACATACGATTTCACTTTCAGCCACAACTCACTTGGGTTGCGCTGCTCTCGAAATTACCCGTCGACAAAACAAAAAGGAACAATTCGCATCCTGCTGTTGGGTGACTCTTACACTTACGGCACAGGCGTGAACAACGAAGATACATTTGCATACTTGATAGAAAAAAGTCTTTCGACGGCAACTTATCCCGTTGAAGTAATAAATGCGGGCAATCCTGGCAAGGGAACCGATTACGAGCTTCGTGAATTAACGGCTTTGAGCAAAAAACTCAAACCGGATGTGGTTGTATTGGGCTTCCACTTCAATGATTTCGGGGATAATATGCGAGGTGATTACTATGTCCTGAACGACGCCGGAGATCTGGAACCGCGAACACCGCAAAATCCACTTAAGCGAATGAAGAACGTCATGCGTTTCATCCCATTTTATAAGTGGTTTCTGTGCAATTCCCATTTTGCCGTTTTTCTTAAAGAGTTTATCGCAAACGCAATTGTTAACCACAGCTTCGTGCATCCCGTCAATAACACCATGACAGGGGAGTCTGTCGCCGGCAGTGAAAACCAGGTGCCGTTGAAGTCGGTAAAAACCACTGGTGCTCTCCTTACAAGGCTCAAGCATGATACTCTGCAATCCGGATCAAGCTTCGCTGTTTTTTATTTTCCGCCGCGCTGGGAAGTAGCCGAATACCGCTTAAGCGGAGAAATTTCCATATATGAAAAAGCCATTGGCGGAATTGCCTCGGGATTGAGGCAGCCATTGTTTTCATTAACTCCGGCACTAGCGCGAGAACTAAACATGGGGAATAATCTGTATCTCAAGGAAGGCCATTGGGCCGCTGCGGGGCACAAAGTCGTAGCCGATTTCATGGTCCTCACCTTGAGCAATATTGTTTCCATCAAAATTGCGGAAAAAGAATCCAGCCTATAACCGGCGACGGCAGTATTTGACTGGTCTTTCTTCCTGCACGGTGGGGCAAATAAACATCGCTTATGCTACTCAAATAAATATTAACAGTGGAATTAAATAACTTCCAGGAATAACGCCATGTGGACATATTGCAGCTTAACAGCCTGAAGATTAGTCTCTCAGGGCGAGAGGAATCGGAGGCCATCGGTTTGGTGCGGGATACCATTAATAATCTTGAATATTCATTTTAACTGCTCCCCGCATCCCCCCTCTTCAGAACAGAGACGATGCCGAATGCCGATGATTAAATGCAAATGAAAACCGCCGGGCTGTATCAAGGATCGGTATCCATGCACAAAGCTGAGCTTGTGCATGCCACCCGGGGCAGTTGCTGATATGAGAAGGGTTAAATACGATGTATTGTGTTTTATTCATGCACAGGGCCTGTGCATGTCACCCGGGGTTATCCCAGTGTTTACCACACGAGGGGTACGAAAATGGAATGGAAAACATTACCGGTATCTATCTTTCCTGCCCGGATCGTGTACCATGAAAGCCATCTGAAGGAAGGGCTTCCAACCCGACTGCTTACCTGATGCCGAGCTTTTCGCTGATGTTGTGTTTCCTGCTGAAAATAATTGTCTTCTCCACAACTACCGGCGAAACTCTCGATATCACGTTCGCAAGCTTCCCTATCGGCGTGAGCTTGACCTCTCTCTTCCGCTTCATCAGCATTTTCGCTATTTCCCGCGCTACATCATCCTTCGAACCATGCGGCGATCTGCCCGGGGAGATCATCTCACCCGACGCGCCGATCACTTTTTTGTCCGGGTCGTTTTCCGTGAAGCCGACATAGACAGTGCCGATATGCACACCCTGCGGCTCCAACTCGCACCTGAGCGAATCCGCAAACCCGCGCAGGGCCATCTTTGTCGCGCAGTAAAGCGACGCCGTCGGAAGCCCGATAAGCCCGGCGATGCTCGATATGAATATAATGCTTCCGCCGCTTTTCTTAATGTGCGGGAGCGCGAAAAATGTCGGGTATATGCAACCCTTCAGATTGACGTCCACAACGTTTCCGCAGGTTTCGGCATCGAGTTCTTCAAGCGCCGCCCGCATCGAAACGCCGGCGTTGTTTATGAGGATATCAAGTCCGCCAAGCTTCTCGACCGTCTCTTCGATCATCCTTTTTGCCGATTCCGGATCGGACACGTCGCCCGCGACGACGATTGCTTCGGGGCATATCGCCGAAACCTTTTCTAGAGCGCGCTTCAACCGCTCTTCGTTCCGACCGTTAAGAGCAACCTTTGCTCCCATTCCCGCGAGCCTGCATGCCGTCGCAAGCCCGATTCCCCTGCTGCTGCCTGTTATCAACGCGACTTTTCCTTCGAATGCTCTGCTCGACATTTTCAATTTCCCCTTTTATGTTCTTTTGATGTATCCGTTATCTTTGAGCCACCGGTATGAATCCTCCACTGCGGTTTCGATCGGTGATTGCGGCAATCCCAGGTCGGCGACCGCCTTGCCCGCGCTGTAATAGCAGCCGGTACAGGAGTTCCTTGCAATTTCAATCGACACCTCCGGCGGTTTCTTTGTTACAGCCGCTGCAAGCGAGCCGAGCACGCCGGTAAACATTACGAGCGGCACAGGCGCGGGAATACGCGGCTTTTTCACGCCGGCGATTTCCGCCACGAGGTCGAAGAACTCTTTCATATTCATGTTCCTGTGCCCGAGAAGATATCGATCACCCGTTTTTCCCTTTTCGAGCGCAAGCACCATGCCGCGCGCGACATCCCGCACATCGACAAAATTTCTGCCGCCCGGCGGGTAGATCGGTAGCTGAAGGTCCACAAACCGCGCTATCAGCCTGCCGGAACTCGGCCCGAAATCATTCGGCCCCAGCATGAACGTCGGGTTCACCACAACCGCGTCTATCTTCCCCTGCTCCACGTGCGACAGCACAAGTTTCTGCGCGTTGTGTTTCGATTGAAAATACGCCAGCCCCGAATCCTCGTATGCGTAAGGCGATTCCTCCGTCCCCGGGTTCTGCTTCGTGCCAAAACCGTAGGAACTCGCAGAACCGACATGGACCATCCGCTTTACCGAGTGCTTTTCCGCCGACGCGAGAACGTTAACCGTGCCCTGCTCGTTAATAGCGGTTATCTTGGGATCTTTCGGCGGCCACAACGCCGTCGATGCCGCACAGTGCATCACCGCGTCACAGCCCTCAACCGCGCCGTCTACCGCCCGGGCGTCCAGTACGTCGCCCGCGACGCGCTCGATATCCAGCCCGTCAAGCGTCGTGGACCTGCTCTGCGGGTAAATCATCGCTCGCACTTCGTATCCGCTTTCCAAAAGCGCCCTAACAAGATTGCTGCCCAGCAGCCCATCCGCTCCTGTTACCATTACCTTCATTTTCGTCACCTTTTTCATTAAGACATTGACACGGCCTGACCGATCGGTTAATATAATAACACAGGCTGACCGTTCGGTCAAGAAAGGTTTTTTGTATTATAATCTGTCGATGAAAACCAAAATAAAAAAACATGACAATAAGAACAAGAGCAACGACTCTTACGAGAAAATCCTTTCTTCTGCCGAGGAACTTTTTATCGAGCGGGGATTCGACGGCGTGAGCATCAATGACGTAGCCGTGCATGCGGGCGTCGCCAAAGCCCTCGTTTTCTACTATTTCAAGAACAAACAAATCCTGTTTGATACTGTTTTAGAAGACTACTACAAGGCGCAATCGCTGGCTCTTATGTCGGCGATAAGCGCCAAAGGCGATATACGCACCATTATCCACAACGGCGTGGACGCCTATCTCGATTTCGTCGAGCGTAATCCCGGCTATCCGAAGCTTATCCAGCGCGAAGTCTGTTCCGGCTCCAAAAGTCTTGAAAAGATTGCAGCGTACATGACACCTCTTTATGCATGGGGCACAAATGCATTCGGAGAATTTCTGCCGGACAGCGGGCCCGCGTCGAAACAGCATTTTTTCACGAGTTTTTTCGGCATGGCCATCAATTACTATACTTACTCCCCTATCCTGGGCAGCATATTCAATACCGACCCGATGGGGAAAGAAGCTCTCGCAGAAAGAAGACAGCATATCCACCTGATCGTGGACTCCATGCTGGATGGTTATATTACTGAAAATAATCAAGCCCCGGGTCAGGAGTGAACAACATGAACACAACGACATCTTCAAAAGCCTGCCGTCGCATCGAAAGACTCAAAAAAAGATATCACATAGATGTCCCGGTGATCTCAGTCGAACGCGCCAGGTACTATACGGAGAAATGGCGCGAGCTTGAATCTTCCGATCTCGCGACCGGCGTCAAAATTGCAATGTGCATGAAAAATGTTTATGAGAACATGACGCACTATGTCGATTCCGACGACAGAATCGCCGGTTACTGGACGGAGAATTTTCTCGGTATGCCGATCGACATCGAGCGCGGCGTCTTCAACAATGTGCTTCGAACCGAACTCACAACCCGCACCCTTATGAAATTCAGGATGAAATCGCTCATTGATACTTCTTCATACCTTATAGACAAAAGGTTCGTCAGGCATTTTATTAAAAACCTGAAACTCACAAAGTCCGCCGGCTCACAGCCAATGAACATGGGCATCAAAACCATGCAGGAAAGGGAAATCAACAGGTTCGAAATCAGTGATGATGACAGGGACGAATTCCTTAAAGATCTCCTGCCGTACTGGAAAGGCAAATCCGTCGTTGAACATGTCGAGCGCGAGGTTATGAAATCGGATCTCATCACTGGTGAGATGCGAGATTTCAACATGGCGCTGCCGGCGAACACGTCGTTCCAGACAATGATGATTTCCACCTGTGCGACGATTGCTTCGTACCAGGGTCATGTCATACTCGCGCACGAAAAAGCCGTTCAACAGGGCCTGCTCGGAATGCTGGACGATGTAAGGAAGCAGCTATCCGGCGATTCCGGCATGAAAAAAGACGAAAAAGATTTTCTCAGGTCTGTAGAGATCGCGCTCGAAGGGCTGATCATTTTCGCGCAGCGGCTCGCCGAACAGGTTGAGCGCAAGGCGAAAGCAGAATCGAATCCCGAAGTTAAAAAAGAGCTGGAAGAGTTATGCCGAATCTGCAAAAAAGCGCCCCTGCACCCTGCGGAGAATTTCCGCGAGGCGCTTCAGGCCGCATGGACGCTCAAAACAGCCGTCGAGCTTGCCCACCCCGTCAACCTTCACTGCTTCGGCAGGCTCGACCAGATACTCTATCCTTACTATAAAAATGATATTGATTCCGGTGCGATCACCCCGGAGCAGGCAAGCGAGCTGATCCAGGAACTGCTGCTCAAGCTCATGTCGCAGAATATCCGGCCCGAATCGAACATTCTCAGCAATTTTTACCACCGCTATCTCGGCTCCACCCCGATCACTATCGGCGGCCTGACGCCCGAAGGCGCGGACGGCACAAATGACCTGACCTACGTTTTCATCGACGCCGCGGAAAAATCACGCGCCGTAACTAATGTCTCCATTCGTATCCACAAAGATTCGCCCGACGAACTTTTCACCGCGATCGCGGACACGCTTTACAGCGGAAGTTCCAACCTGTCTCTTTTCAACGACGATGTAAATATCGAGGCGATGCAGAGGCGCGGGTTCTCCGATCCGGACGCCCGCAACTATGCGGTTATGGGATGCGTTGAAATGCTGTGCCCGGGGAAAACGGGCGGCATGAGCGCAAATGCACTTCTTCTCTGCCGGGTGCTGGATATGACACTTCGCAACGGCGACTCGAACACGCTCATGGGAACCATAAAAGGTGTGGGCAAAAGAACCGGCGATCCGGAAACATTCAAAACCTTCGAAGAATTCGTCGACGCTTTCGTGGAGCAGGCGCATTACCAGGTCGAAAGGCTCGCCGAGGCTTCGAACATAAGGGACCGCGTGTTCGCGGAGCAAATGCCCGCGCCATACATTTCGGCATTCCTCGACGACTGCGTTCAGGTCCGCAAAGATATGACCGCGGGCGGCTCCACTTATGATCTATCCGGCATTTCGTTCATAAACAGCATTGCTAATGTTGTCGATTCACTTTACTCGATAAAGCGTCTCGTTTTCGACGAAAAAAAATATACCTTCGCCGAGCTTATCGCCGCTCTTGATAATAATTACATGGGGCACGAAGAACTGCATGACAGGATTCGCGCAATAGACGGCATGTGGGGTAATGGCTACAAAGAGGTCGATGATCTCGCGCGAAGCGTTACTTCACGGCTCTTTGAAGATACCTACAGGTACAAATCCTTCAAGGGCGGAGCATTTGTGCCTTACGTGATCAGCATGACCACCCATACGATCGACGGGCGAATTTCAACGGCAACCCCCGACGGGCGTAAAGCCGCAACCCCTTACGCGGCGAGCTGCAACCCGTTCAATGTCGAGAAAAACGGCATGACCGGCGCTTTGCGCTCGATCGCTTCGCTCGACTACCGCGACGTTCTCGGATGCGCCGTGAACATGAAGTTCCACCCGACTGCCGTCGGGAAAAACGACGCGACAAGAAATAAATGGATCGCGCTGATGAAATCGTATTTTTCGATGGGCGGCGCGCAATTGCAGCCGACCGTCGCTTCGGCGGATATGCTGCGTGCCGCGCAGGAGAATCCCGGCGAGTACGCCGACCTCATTGTTAAAGTCGGCGGCTACAGCGCATATTTCACCGAGCTCGGCGACGAGATCCAGAAAGAAGTCATCGAGCGCACCGAACATCTTTCATGATGTAATAACGGAATCAAAATACGTGAGAAAACTTTTGAAAAAGTTTTCTCAAACTCTTTCAAAACTTCTCGACGAGAAGCGCGGCAAGCGCGCTTCTCTTCTCTCCGCAATATTACCATACAACACCGGCAATCCTAACCTGCATTTCCCTGTGAGAAATCCAGGGTAACTGCTATACCGTTAACTTAAGCTTGTCATTCCGGCCCGAGACCTTTCGGCCCGAGACCTTTCGGCCCGAGACCTTTCGGCCCGAGTCCCGGAATCCAGGGGACATGATGTCAGGGAGGTTTCATGGGGCGGGAGGGTTTTACCTTAAGTGAACAATATTGAGGCTTACCCCGGTGCAAGCACCGGGGTATTCTTCTCGAATAATTTATGTAATCAATCGGAAGCAGCCGGAACCGGCCGGCGTTCACACCGGCTTTTTCGCACGCGCAAGCACGGTCAAACCCATGTTGCTTTTAAAGAACAATCTCTGCGACGCCATGAACGGCCACATCGCATACCTGTTGAGAACCAGTTTGAACACCGGCGGGAAAACAGTTTTGAAAGGCACGTCCCTTATGCCGCTCTCCTGTGTTTGTTCGGTCATGGGATCGTCCTTCTTTTTCTCCTCGCCGCTTCGGGAAATCGCCAGGTTGCTCATGCCCAGGAGAAGATTCGACACGGGGACAGATACGGACCATGCATCGATGTCCACAAAACCGGTTCCTGCAAGCAATTCTTCGAGCCCTTCTCTCTCGTAACGCTTCAAGTGCCCTACCGTGTCGTCTTCCACAGACCAGCAATCCATTCTACCCGGAACCGAAATGATAAGCATGCCTCCCGGTTTCAACCTCGCTCTCAGCATATCCATAAATCTCTTTTCATCCTCGACATGCTCGATCACGAAAAAACTCATCACAATATCGAAATCGCTCCCGGTATCGGGATCATCCATCAGGTCCGCTTTTCTCAGCCGGTACTTTCCCGAATCAATGTAGTTCGCCAGAGTATTGCCGGCTATGCTTACCGCCCGCTCCGAAAAATCCAGCCCCTCGCCTTCGAACCCACGTTCGAGCATCCACCGCGACATCTCGCCCGAACCCACTCCCACTTCGAGAAACCTGCCTCCCGCCACGCCCCGAAGCATCAACTCCAGCGCGGAATACAAACACCACGTGCCCGGCGGGTCCATTCTCACATATCTCATTAATATCTCCCTGCCCCGCTGTATCTGCTCCTGATAAATATATCAGTTCCGCATGACTTCATTCTGATAATATATCATTATCAACTACGGCATAAGCTCTTTCAATAATACTACCAGTTACGTTTTATATTTCAAAACATCACAAAATAGATCCGGTATTCATCTGCATCAGGCTGAAGCTCAATACATCAAATACAATAATAATGATTTGAGTACAGCATTATAAAACTGTTGATACATTGACTGTTCTGTAATATTTTTGATCCGGAATTATGCACGCATTTTGCCATGGACGTGGAGGACACGCCCCCGGGTCAACATGTTATTAATATTATTATGACTTCTATTGCCTCACTCATTACTAAGTGATTTCACCTCCTGTGCCCGGAATAAAACGTCCTGAATAGAATCGTTTTCGCCGAAACATAATGAATTTTGTCGAGCTTTGGCGTGTATCTCATGCTTATTCTCCTCGGCCACATATCAAACGATGATACACACTCATACACATTCTTTTCTTCTTCGGGTTCCGGCACTTCGTGGTCCGGCACACAGGTTTCCACGAAATGCCCGTTCTCATCTACAAACCCTCTGGTGAAACTATCTCTTTCTCTCAATTCATCCAGCATTTTTCTCACCTCCTTTACTTGCTCATGCTCACACCTGGCAAGCTGAAAATGATGTGAAAACATTCAAGCAACACTCTTATGCCTGAGTATGCTCCGCCGTCTGTCTTTTCTGTTTGGTTATATTGGGGAATGGCTCAAACGAAACCGTCAGCGGCCCGGGGTTGGATTCAGGTTGATTTTCAGAATTTCAACCACCACCTTGGTTCCTGTGTCTCAATTTCAAAATTGAAATAATTGTATATCTTAATTATAAGTTAATACCATAAAATGTAAAGCTCCGGAACCTCCCGAGCCGGACTCAGTATGATATACAACAAAACACAATTCCAACACCGTAGATCAGACAGCTTAATGATTTAAAATACCTGATTATCAAATACCATTTCAAATAAACAATTCGAATATTCGAGAAATGCTTGTTAAATATTTCTCTTGTCCGGGCATCCATGAAATGCTAAAATTTGTCTCCGCAGGGCTGATTTAATAAAATTCTTTGAATTGGTATTATTTAGAAGATTTATATCTATAAGCAGATTGAAACCACAGGGTCGTTTATCAATTCGGAAAATTAGATACACATCGGAAAGGCAAAAGAAACATGAGTGACAGTCCGGAGCTTATAATAGTACACAGCACAGTTTCGGGTAAAGATCCCGAAGAAGTGAAAAAGAAAAGGATAATGAACATAGTCGAGTCAGCGCTCGGTTCAATAACACAAAACGCGAAGAACATGATCTCTTACGCATCCTCGGTCGAGGATATCACGAAAATAGTCAGGGACATGATCGCGAACAACGTGCCGAAAGTAGCCATCGACGGCGGTGACGGATTCGCAACGCTGTTCTTCAACATATTCTTCAAGCTCAGAAAATCGCTCGAAAGAGAAGATTACAGGCCGGACGTGCTGTTTCTCGCCGGCGGAACCGGAAACGCTGTTTCCTTCTGCTCGAAATTCAAAAACCCGCTGGTCGCTCTCAAAAATCTCTACAACAACAAATATAAAACCGAACCGCTGAACCTGCTCAAGGTCAAAACCGGCAACGAACCGGAGCTCGCACTGTTCGTCGGGTTCGGCGGCGACACTGAAGTCCTGGAGATTTACAGGAACCAGAAAAGAAAAGGTTTCTTCGGATATCTCATAGCCGTATTCAAATACGCTTTCAGCCGCAAGCTCTATAACCCTTTCAGCAAAAACGACGCGAACTACACGCTCGACATAGAAAAAGACGGAACGCACATCCACCGCGGCAAACACGAAGGCGGCGGCATCTCCGCAATCCCGTTCGTCGGATACGGTTTCAGAACCTTCCCGCTCGCGCGCAAAGGCATCTCTCAAATCAGGTTCGTGCTGTACGGAGCATTTCTCATGCCCACAATGTTCATTCTCACGAAATGGAACTTCCTGAAGCGCCCCAACCGGCTGATCTACGACTATAAGATCGACCGGCCCACAGTACTGAATTTTTCTTTTGACCGCGAGGTTCCTGTGCAGGTTTCGGGCGATATCCGGGGCCGCCACTCGCATGTCGAAGTCGAGTTCTCACAGGATGAAACTCTCAACCTCGTCAAACGCGCCGGGTGAAGGAAATATCCGGCAAATCAACATAACAACCTTATTGTCTCTATTCGAAACACAACAATTACAACAATAATATTCAGTGTTCCATATTATTGTTTTTCTGTAATCTGAACCTTGAAATGATATATAATCATTTTACGGTAAATTATAGATAATTGCCGATAATTTGAATCAGAACAAGAGAATACCTTTGCTGAAGAAACTAAAAATACTTTCCGCCATGCTTCTATTATTTATCGCGGTCTGCTCATCTGAATGTTCAGCTTTCCCCGCCGATGCAGACTGGGTACCGATTCTTGTGAACGGCGTTCCGAAACAGGACCCCATTAACGACGCGAACACCTACAAAAACCTTGTTTCCGATCCCGGCAATTCCACGACCTACTTCTTCAACGACGGCGATTATATGTATTTCCGGCTCAGGCTGGACGGCAGTCCGCAGGGCACGGGCGGCCAGGGAGAGCTCAAGCCCAACGGCTGGGGCGTCGCGTTCGACACCAATGCCGATACATCAGACTATGAATGGCTGATTATGATAGACGGCATAAGCAATCCTGAAGCGATAGGATTCTGGGAGAACGTGGTTAAAGAATCGCTTGGCGATCCTTCGGACAAACCCGAGGTTCTTCACGTATCGACGGGCCTGCCCGGGAATCTGAGGATTGTTCAGGCCGATACTTTTCTCAACGGGGACGCGGATTATTTTCTCGATTTCAGGTTTTCATACACGGACTTCAAAAGCATCACCGGGCTGGACGAGAGTTCCGCTATCCGGATTTTCGAAGGCAGTTCGAGTTCGGGCAACGTGCTGCAGGAAAGCGGTGCCGATTTCGCCTCGGAATACTCGGATTTCTTCAATTATTACGGCATCACGCCACAGACGGCGGCGATAAGATTCGTGAGCGACATCTCAGGCAATGGCGACGTTGCCCAGGCCGAACCCGGGGATACGCTTTACATCAGGATCGACGACCCGGATGTGAATCTTGCCACAGACACCATCGAAGTCATATCCGCTTCAGTATCCGCCCCCACCGGGGAAACCGAAACCGTGACTCTGACCGAAACCGGCGCGGACACAGGCGTTTTCACCGCGTTGCTGCCGACGGAAGAAGGAGCAGTTGCGGGGCCTGATAACGACGGCAAACTCGTCGTCAAAGACACCGATACGATACTGGCTTCTTATGTCGATCCGGCGGGAGCCGACGGCGTTCCCGTCACTGTCACCGACACGCTTGCAATCATTACCGCGCCTCCAGGCTACAGCGGATCGATCGCATCCACAGCTTCGATTCTACCGGGAGATACCGTAACCATAACCGTCAGCGACCCGGACCTGAACACCGACCCGGCGATCATCGAATCGGTGGTAATCAACGCGGTAAACCAGAATACAGGCGAAGCCGAATCCGTGACCTGCTTTGAAACCGCGGTTGATTCAGGCGTTTTTACAGGCACGTTCAACACGACGCTCGGGGCCGCAGCGGACACGGACAACAACGGAACCATGAACGTGGTTTCCGGAAATATCATCGTATCAACTTATAATGAAGCCGCGGACATGAACGGCAACCCGGCAGTGCTGACCGCGAACACGGATGTCACCGGAGGCGTCACCGGAATACTCACGGCCAGCCCGTCCGTTTCTCCCGGCGAGCCTGTGGTAATAACACTGAATGACGCCGACCTGAACACCAACCCGTCTTCAATTCAGACCATCAATATCACGTCCACCAACATCTCGACCGGCGAGACCGAGACTGTCACACTTACCGAATCGAGCTCGAATTCGGCTTCTTTCACCGTATCATTCCCCACCGCCTACAACACTGCCGCGGGCACCAACAACGATGGGATTTACTGGGTTCTCAACGGACAGACGATCACGTTTACATACAACGACGCCCTGAATTCGGAGGGAGGAACTCAATCCGTTTCGGATACGACGTCGATAATCGACGACTCGAACTCGGTTACCATTATTTCACCGATCGGCAATTACACATACGACACTCACGATGTGACCGGAACGACCGACCCTTACAGCTCGGTGATTTTCACGCACCCTCTAACCGGCGCGGTCCTGTCGGTTTCCGCCGACTCGAACGGGAACTTCATTTTCAGCTCGATAGAATTCCCGCAGGGAATAACCACCTACTCGGTCTCATCGACAGATTCAAGTGGCAACCCCGCCGCCGATATCGCCACCGTGAACATTGACTCTTCCAATTTTATTACCGTTACCTCACCGGTCACGGGCAGCGTCATCAACGTGCTCCTTGCAGATATATCGGGCCTCACGGATCCTGACTCCACCGTTACGATGGTAGAGCCCGGCACGGGGAATACCCTTACGACAAAGGCTGATTTCGAAGGGAAATATTCATTCCCCGATGTCGGCCTGAATACCGGCATAAACAACCTCGCGCTGGAATCCACTGATCCTGTCGGCAATATCGCGGTGACAACCCATGTCATAAAAACCGACCTCAGCATCGTTCTCAACATAACATCAATCGCCGACGGGACGACTTACAACTTTTCGCAGCATGAAATTGCCGGAACAACCGATCCAATTGCCGGGCTTGATTCTGTTCACCCTTCCACCGGAACTCCCATTGCGACCACCGCCGCCGAATCCGGCCAGTATTCCTTCGGTTCGTTCAGTTTTCCCGACGGCCCCAATACGGTAAGCGTAAGCGCGACCGACGAAGCGGGGAACTTCGCCACCGCCACGGTTTCTTTCTTCGTCGATACTGTCAATACTAACAACATAACGACATCGGGCCTGTTCACTGTCACCGGTATCGACCTGTCGGGGACCACGGATCCCGGCAGCACGGTGGTATTCGTCAGTCCCCTCAACGGAGAAACGCTCACCGCCGTAGCGGATTCCGGCGGCAACTACACAATTCACGATATACCGCTCAAAGATGGCGACTTCACGCTTTCGACCACGTCCACCGACCCCTACGGCAACATTGCAGCCGCCGTCACCACTGTCACCATCGACAGCTCCGTATCCATAACGATAACGTCGCCCGCAAATAACAGCGTGGTAGACACGATCCCGATCGACATTGACGGAACCACCGACCCGTTATCTACGGTCACTTCCATCGATCCCGTCACAAGCGCTCCGCTTTCCGTCGTCTCCGACGCCTCAGGCCTTTTCACTTTTTCAGGCGTCAATCTCAATCCGGGCAACAACCCGATGCTTTTCACCGCGACCGATCCCGCCGGGAACACCGCGACCACCACTCACTCGATTTTTTACGATCCCGATATCACCCTTTCAATCACCAGCATTGTCGACGGAAGTATCGTGAACAGCAACGTTCAGGCGGTTTCCGGGCTTACTTCGCCGTTCACCGTTGTCTCTATGAATGATCCGGTGACAGGCAACCCGCTCACAACGACGGCGGACGCATCCGGGCAGTACACTTTCGGCAGCTTCACATTCAACGACTCCGTCAACACCGTCACGGTTTCGGCGCAGGATCCTTTCGGAGACGACGTTCAAGCATCCGTCACCTTTACCGTCGTGTCCTCCGGCGTAGACGCCGTTCTCAACGCCAGTTCCAGAACTGTGTTCGGCTACCCGATTTACATTGTCCTCGAAGACAAAGAAACATACTGGAACCCGTCGGCCAGGGACACCGTAACCGTTTCCGTTCATAACCCTTCAACCGGCGACACCGAAACACTCGTGCTCATCGAATCCACACCGGATTCCAGGACTTTCACCGGGCTGCTCAACACTTCCGAGAGAGCTGTCTCCGACGGCGACGATTCGGGCACGATATCCGTTTTGTACGGCGACATTATTACAACCTCCTACGTCGACGCCATCACCGCCGGCAACTTGCTGAATGTCACTATCACCGACCAGACGCTCATTACCAACGACGAAATAAGGATCAACGTGAATATACTGTCAACAACCGGGGAAAGCAGAACCATGCCGCTTTCAGGGCAGGATATTTCCATAATAGAATTCGATACCGGCGGCAACCCCACCGGCAGAATACAGAACTGCGTAACGACCGCCGACGGCAACATACCGACAGAATTTATCGGCAGGATGTACGACGGCATGTCATACCGGATTCTGCTGAAGAAAAGCTTCAACAGCTACCCGTATTCGCAGAGCGACGAATTCGGAATATCTCAGCTTCAGAGCATTACCCCGGACTCCCGGGGCGTGAAAACGCTCGTCATAGTTCTCGATCCCGCAGGTTATGTGTATGACGCGATAAGCGGGGAAAGAATCGACGGTGCCGACGTTACCTTCTATCATGAAGACGGCTACCGGGTTTCCGGCCCGTTCTCTTTCTACACAAACGCTCCTTCCGAGTTGCAGACGAACCCACAGTTCAGCGGTGCTTCCGGAATCGCGGGCGGATTCGAGTTCATCGGGAACAGCAGCGGCAGCGATATTACCGCGGGCAATTATTACATCACCGTCACATTCGAAAACTCATCCTCGCTCGAAAATCTTTATCTGCCCGTCGAGAAATCTTCCGGCACGTGGAGCGGAATCCGTCAACCTTACCGAGGACAGATATTCCCTGTCGATCAGGACAACCAGCCGACGGGAATGAGGATCCCCCTCACCCCGATCGACCTTTCGGTGCCTATCAACATTGTTAAAAATTCAGACAAGGAATACGCTTCCGTCGGTGACATCATCACGTTCACCCTGACAGTGATGAATCTCAGCACGAGCGCAACCGATCCCAACCACCCCGTTCTTGTCGCAGACACGCTGCCACAGGGTCTGTCTTACATCGACAACTCGGCGTTCGACTCCGAAGGCAGGCCCGTAACCGCATACAGGAACGGAAACAGTGTGAAATTCGAAATAGGCCGCCTTCTCCCTGTCGGCGACATCGACGGCAACGACAGAGCCGTAATCTATTACCGGGCCGCAGTCAATACCGCCTCGATTCCGGGCACCTACATCACAAACAGCGCGCTCGCCGAAATCAATACCGTCGTTCTCTCCAACACATCCTCCGTGACGATAAGGATCACCGAAGATCCGCTGCTTGATATGGCGACGCTGATTGGCAAAGTCTTCGGCGATATCAACGGCAACGGAATCCAGGACCCGGGTGAAAAAGGGATTCCCGATGCCGGGATTCTCCTCGATAACGGCACGTATGCCACGACGGATAAAAATGGAAAGTACTCCGTGCCGGGAATCCCGGTCGAATCCGAGGTTTCACGCTACCGCGCCGTAAAAATCGATATGAACACGCTTCCATGCGGCAGCATCGCTACGACAAGAGACACCCTGTTTGTCGAACTCACGCCCGGCGGACTCTCGAAAGCCAATTTCGGAATCATCACCGGAGATGGCGGAGAAAACAACTGCAAAAGCGGGCCCCTGTCCCTCTTTGTCATAGACGGAGCCACCGGTGAAATCAAATCCGGCGCGGGCGAGCAGCTTCGCCCCAATCTCGAATCCCTCTCCGAGGGCGGCCTTGCATACGGGCGAAACGCCTTCTTCTATAAAGGCAATGTCCTGAAGAAATTTGAGCTCACAACCTCGTTCGATTCGCAGAAAAGGAATTCCTTTACGCTCGGTCCCGACATGGACAATGATCTGTATTACCCGACATACGGCGATGACGGCAGAGTCAGGTTCCTTGCCGGAAGCCAGGGCAGATTTTATTTGAACGCCTCATCTGCTTCGGGAAACCTGCTCTACGGCAACTACTCCGTCGAGTTCGCGAACACAGGCCTCGCCGGGATAAGGCGGACTCTGCATGGCGTTAAATTCGAATTTAACAGGAAATGGGACATCGAAGGCAGCCCGAGAAACGACAGCCTGATCGTTTTCACTTCAGAAAAGAAACAGATGCAGGCACGGGCCGAGTTCAGATCGAACGGCGACACTATCTACTACCTGCCCCACAACGACGTGGTGTCCGGAAGCGAGAAGATAACCGTCGAGATAAGGAATTCGTTCATGCCGGAGAATGTCTCGGAATCCCTGACGCTGATAAACGGCACGGATTACGACATCGACTGCATCACCGGTAGAATCAGGCTCTACAGACCGGTTGCGATGTATGCGGATTCGAGCAGTCTTTCGACGGAATACGCCGTCCATTCGGGAGATCCCGTCTGGCTGGTTGCGGAATACAGCTATTACACTCCCGGCAATATGGCAGGCGTCACCGGGGCGCGCGTGCTGCACAAAATAGATAAAAACGTATCTGTCGGAACCTCGTTTCTCAGGGAAGACAACGACGGGGGAACGCACGAACTGAGAGCCGTCGACTTCCACCTCGGCGATTCCGGCAAAGAGATATTCGGACTCGAACTGGGACGCAGCACCGAGAGCAATTTCGCGCGATACGCGAGCCTCGACGGAGGCCGCTCTTTCACTGAACTCGGCAATCTGCACGACTCCGCAGGATCGGGATTCAAGGGACATCTTGACCTGGATTTGAATCAGAAGCTTAAATGGCATTACCAGTACAGCGACATCGACCCGGAATTCGAGGGAGGCTCCTATTCGGAACGCGGTATAAGGAGAAGCGGAGCAGGCCTGCTGTTCGATGACGGCGATCTCGTCATGAAAGCCGAATACACAAGGGCGCATTCGTTCGAGAATTCCGATGAAACCGCCCTGCTCAATTCAGGCGGCGGCAGCTACAGGGCGTTGAGACTGTCCATCGGGAAAGAGTATAAAAACAGCAATCTTCAGGCCGAATACGCTCATAAGCACAACGTAACGGAAGCCCCTGCTTACAACATCGAAAAAGGAACCGACGACAGTCTGATAGTAAGGTACATAAAATACATTAACCAGAGAATGAGCGCCGGCCTGGGTCAACAGGTTTCTTTTTCCAGCGAACGCTACCACAGGTCGATGCTCGGAATTAAATATCAAATGAGAAAAGACATCAGCTTCAGCGTGGAAGCTGTAAACAGCAGCTATGGCCGCGGCGGGAAGCTGGGTTTCGAGAAAGAACTGAAACGCGGAAGGAAGCTTTACATAAACTCGTCATCCGACTGGTCGCGAACCTACGGTGAGAAGATGAACATCATCAACGCCGGCGCATCCGCTCCGCTGTCCGGCAGTTCCGACGGCTTCTTCGAATACGGCGCGGTCAGCCGCGACGATGAAACCACGATATCGAGAACACTCGGGATCAACCACAGATACGACGCAGGCGGAGAGCTCGGCATCTCAATGTCCGCGGAACGCAGCGAGGAACGGTCTTCTCTGAACGGAAGATACTTCACCAATACGGCAGGCATATCCGCAGGCCTGAACCTACCGGGCGACTCGAAAATCAGCACCGGCGCCGAATACAGGAGGAACAACGGTTCCATCGAGAAAGAACATTTCGCCTTCAATTTTCAAATAGACGATATCTACCTCGATGACGCCGAACTCTTTTCGGAATATCTCTATTCCGCATCCACCGATCTCGGGCTCGACACCACAGAATCCAAATACACAAAGGGGCTGCTCGGACTCGCTCTCAGGCCGGACCATAATGATAAAGTGAACTTTTTTGTCAAACTCGCGAGAATCCGGGAACTCAGAACATCAGCCGTCAACAGCGGCGTTCTCCCCGACGAAGTTTCGAACGTGCTCTCGTTCGAAGGCTTATTCGATGCAACGGACTCGCTTCAGATCAATGAAAAGATAGCATCCAAAACAACATTGAGCAGGCTGTCGGGCACATCCGGGAAAGTACACACCACGCTGTGGATCACCGGAATGAAATACAGGATCAGCGAAAAATGGGACACGAAAATCGAGTTCAGAACCCGGCACCAGCCGTCCCAACTCAATTACAGCAACGGCATCTCGGCTGAAACCGGCTATTACATTACGAAACACGTAAGGCTCGGAGCCGGATACAACTTTTCATCGTATTCGGACAACGAATTCGTCTCCAACAGCTACTCATACAGGGGCGCCATCTTCAGAATACAGGGCGCTTTCTGACAACATTATTCAGTCTGCTGCTTATTTCGAAATCCAACTATAACAAAACCAGCCCTTCGCGCCGGGTGAAGGTTCAGTAAATAATAATCCCGAATATGTACTCATCATACATACAGATTACCATAAATAACACTGAATACTGCATGAATGGCTTTCCTGCCCACGCGCCCGTCATTCCTGCATGCAGTCGGCAGGAATCCAGGAAACTCCGTTTAGCCTGCATTTCTCCGTGAGAAATCCGGCTTAGTTATTCTATTTTTATTCTGATAATCAATATATAATTATTTATGTTAGTCAGTATGCATTAGCCAGACAGGTCCTTTTTTAATGAACCATCCATATCATAAAACCAACAATTATCAATAGTTGAAAATTCTTAAGATGTCGGAGACATAATATAAAGGGGAAATATCAGCAATGAAACTGCAAGAGTCGTATTACGCCAAAGAATCATAATCGAATTCTATTCCGCTCATCACCTTATTAATATCGAACTCTCCCGCGATTCTCTTTCTTGCGGCTTTTCCCATTGCACGCTTCAGCTCGATATCATTTCCGAACCGAATAAGCCTTGTCGCGAATCCCGCCACATCGAATTCATTAACCAGAAAACCGGTTCTGTCATCAATAACTATCTCCGGAATACCGGCATGCCTGGTAGAAACACACGGCAACCCCGCGGCTCCCGCTTCGATCAGAACCGTCGGTGTGCCTTCTCTGTCGCCGTCCGGCGCTGTTACGGAAAAAAGCGCAAAAACGTCGGAACGCCTCATAGCCGCGAAAACCTCGTTCCGGCTCCTGTGTCCCCTGAAATTCACATGATCCTGCATCCCTTTGTCTGCGGTCCTTCTTTTGACCTCGTTTTCAAGCGGGCCCGATCCGTAAATTGACAATTCCGCGTCTACACCCGAATTGAGAAGCATGGAGAAAGCCTCTATTAGATACAACATTCCCTTTTTGGGAACCATCCTTCCGACACTCAATATTCGCAGCCTGTTTTTATCATCCTTTTCCGTGAATTCTCTTTGATGAATTGCGCCTGTATCAACCGCGAGATGATGTACCCTTATTTTTTCAAGCGGACACCCCGCCTCCGATATTGTTCTCGCCATATCATCGGAAAGTACGGATATGATCGAAGCCTCCTTGAACATTTTCCTGTATGAATCGATATAATCGGGATGATCAAGCAAAGCCGAAGCATCCACCCCGTAAAAAGAGACAACCAGTGGAATCCCAAGTGATTTCGCAACCGGGACGACCGCTGCGCCGACCGGACCATAATGCGCGTGAACGACATCGGGGCGTTTCGCGCCCAGCACGCGGGCGAAATAAACCGATCTTCCGGCAAACCTTTTGAATGCGGCATCCAGTTTCCTCGAAAATATATTTTTGCCCGCAAGCGTATATATCCTTCCGCCGAAGGGAAATATGTCCATAGATTGCAAAGGCTCATCAGTAAGAATAAAAGGCCTGTATTTTTTGTGATTCATTATCCTGTCGTAGATGAATGTTTCAGTCGGCCTCAAATAAGGCACTGTTATATGCGCAACACTTTTATTCTCATGCATAAAGACGTTTTTCCTATTTGAACAGATTGAAAACATCTGAATCTGTAAGTTTTGTATCTTTAATCAAACCTGCGGCGGTTCTTGCCTGTGCCGCCTGTCCGAGCGCCAGCCTGAATCCATTCAAAAAAACCGCATCTCCATTGAAAGCCGCCCTCAATATCCTCGGGATAATCCATTTCCTGTATTCCTTTATCATGCCATCGTCATGAATATTTTTCCACATGAAAAGAAACATGTTTTTTTGCATTATAGTCCTTATGTCCTGCTGTGAATACATCTTGCCGGCAGTTGCGGCTCCCTTGTGAATCATTTCCGCCCGGGGTTCAAATATAACTTTCCAGCCCCTTCGCAAAGCACGCCATGATATATCCAGATCCTCGTGATAGAACGGAGAAAACAAAGGATCTATCCCACCAAGTTCAAGATACTTTTCTTTGCTGAACACCGATTGGCCTCCCAGTGCATGCAGCGTTATCCCAGCGTCATCGGGATTCTTCGCCGGGAGATACCAGAAATATCCCCTGTGATATGCCGGCCTCCTTCTAGCCGCCTGCACTGTTTTACCGTCCCATTGATACACTTTTCCCGTAACCGCAAAAGCATCCGGCTCATCAAAATGCATCAGGAGCGAATCAATACACTTGGACGTGACTATCATGTCGTCATTAAGAAAAAACAAATAATCGTGAGCCGCCGCCCGAGCTCCGTCATTCAATGCGAAAATAGCTTTGTTCTCATTCAGTCTCAATATGTTAACATCAGGATAATTGCTTTTCAGATAATCGGCTGTCCCATCGGTGCCTGCATTGTCAAGCACAAGTATTTCATCTATATTTCCTCTTCCGGCCACTGCTTCAATAACCGAAGGTAGACAGGCGCGAAGAATTTCCTTGCCGTTATATGTTGGTATAAGAATACTGCACTTTCTCATTTCCGGCGCTGCCCCTGCAAAGATGATCTTCAATTCTGGAAAAACGACATCGCTTCCATTTTAACAGATTTTAGATTTTTTTATCCAAAAATCCTGATTTTCTCAAAACTCTCATCAGGGCCTCTGTAAACTTTTCCGCTTCTACGTAATCCAGATGTGAACCTTCAGCGCAAACGAAATGCTCCAGTTCAGGAATATCCCTGAAATGAATAGTAGTCAATCCGTCAATTTCCGCAAACCTGTCCCAGTACTTTTCTCTCGGGAAATTTATCATCTCGTTTTCATATACTTCACCGGAAGATACCATTCTAATAAAAACAACATCGCCGCCACGCGCTCTTAATTTCGCTGTCGCGTCCTTAACAGCGTTTAGAACCGCCTCCACCCTGTCTTCATCGAGCAGCGGACCTTTCCTCGCAAAAAACGCGGCCCATCTCAGTTTCTGAAATTCTATGTCGTAACTTCTATCGCCGTTAAACCGCATAAAAACCGTATCTTGAGATTTCCTTGCAAGAATTCGTCGCGAAACTTTCAGAGGAGACAATTCGGTTCGCATCATCGATAATCTCTTCTGTAAAAACAGCCTCATCGCTGTTTCAGGACCCAACACATACGAATGATGCCTGTATACCTCAATCCTTTCCAGCGGGCCCGCTTCCATCGTGGAAACATCCGAATATATCCATGGTGATTGTATTTCACAAATAACTTTTCCTGTAAATCTTTCATCATTCGCAAGATCGATAAATACAGGTATTGATGAACTTCCATTCATGGCGAGCTGAACAATTCTTTTGTCAGGCAACTCTTTTTCCATAATTCCTGTATTAATGCCAATCAGAAGCCTGGACGAGCCGGCAATAGCGATCACGTTTTCATCCTGAACAGCCTTCGCCCGCCGGACAACCCAGAGAGCATCGTTGTCCGGGACCGATGGAAGATAGCCGAGATACCTCCACGCAAGTTCAAGAGTGGTCATAAATAATATCGCGATAACAACCGCTGCCGCGATTATCTTCAGATAATGCCTTTCTGCAATCCTCAGCTTAGAACTGGAAGTAGATGAAAGCACGATCTCCCCCCGGCGCTGTAAATATAAGTACTATTGCCACGGCCAGAATCAATGCAAGCAACCAGCTCGGAACCTTTTTCACTGCTTCCTCGGTTGTTGTATTTCTCATGCACCATTGCGAAACCAGCATACATACCACAATAGCGATACAAAGAAGAGAATCCCTGGCCGATATAATCGTCGCCCCGAATCCATTCAGCCCAATCATCGACCTGATAACCGAGATTGCGAATCCGAAGCTTTGAGCCCTGAAAAACACCCATGCGACACACACGAGAAGATATGTAATAATCGCGCCCACAAACCTCGCTGGCGTAGTTGCGAATATTTTTATTCCTCGCGACAACCCTGCCGATAATCTTTCAGCAACCAGATAAAAACCATGCAGCGCGCCCCAGATCACAAAAGTCCACGCCGCCCCATGCCATAAACCTCCAAGCAGCATTGTTGCAATCAGCGCGAAATACATTCTTGCCGCGCCCCTGCGATTGCCTCCGAGCGAAATATAAAGATAATCCCGCAGCCATGTCGAAAGAGAAATGTGCCACCTTCTCCAGAAATCACGAAACCCAACCGCGGCGTAGGGGAAACGAAAATTGTCCGGCAACGCGAATCCGAGCACCATCCCGACACCTATAGCACAGGTGGAATAACCTGCGAAATCGCAGAATATCTGGCCTGAAAAAGCCATTGTGCCGGTCCATGCATCTATAAATCCCGGAGCAATATTTGAATTGTATATCCTGTCCACCACAGGCGCGAAAAGCCCATCGGCCATAACTATTTTTTCGAAAAGGCCAATTATAATCAATACAAATCCCCAGCCGATGTGTGTTATGGAAATCAAAGGCCGACGCTCGCACTGCGGGAGTAAATCAGCAGCTCTAACAATCGGGCCCGCCACAAGCTGCGGGAAAAAAGCGACAAAAAATGCAAAATCCAGCAAGGACGAAGCCGGTTTCAAATTTCCCCGATACACGTCAATCGTATATGACAAAGTCTGAAATGTGTAAAATGAGATACCGACAGGAAGAAATATTTCAAAAGGCGCAGGAGCATATGTGAATCCCAGTGAATTTGCCAGAGCCTGAAAGTTGAGAAGCAGAAATCCGCCGTATTTGAAGAAAGCAAGCAACCCGAGATTCGTAAAAAGACTCAATCCAAGAAGAGCCTTTCTTTTATTCCCCGAGTTCGTTGATCCCATTGCTCTTGCAGCAAACCAGTCAACCATTGTTGATATCCAGAGCAGGATTACAAACGGTGGATTCCATGCGGCATAGAAAATATAACTTGCAACAACAAGATTTATCTTTTTAACTTTCCATGGCAAAGGTATATTGTGCAATAAAATAACTATTGCGAAAAATACAAAATATATCAGTGAATTGAATACCAAACCGCTACCCTGTCATCAGAATGGCCGTTATCATTTTTTCTCGAACACAATCTGAACTCCATGAGCCCATGAAGTAAATTTGAATACCCTGTGCAGAGACTCAATAAAAACCAGCGCCGACAGAAGGAATGGATGCCTGTCGAAAATCATGCTTCCGCTGAATACCGAAGCTTTTATCGTTTCAATCGGAAACAACCCCGATTCCGCCGCGCTTTTGATATATCCCCGGAGACTCATTTCCGAAACATGCCCGTGCCCGTATTCAGGATCATCATATTTACTGATTTCAGATGATAGTTTCGTACCGCCGTCATAATATCTCTTTTTAAGGCTGCCTCCACTGATTTTATCCATTATGTTTGAAATACTTTTGAATATTCCGTTTTTCAGCGGAGACGTAAAAATCATTTTGCCCCCACTTTTCAAGACTCTCGAAATCTCAGACATCCCGGCAGGGAGATCCTCCAGGTGCTCCATCACATCCGAACACAGCACTATCTCAAATGTCGCGTCGTCAAAGCAAAGCCCCGTCTCAATATCGCTTATTATAAAATCACAATTGTCATATCCCGGTATATATTTCTTAAAGGATACAGGAAACTGTAATTGACCGGGATTTATATCTATTCCCACATAATCAACGTTCGGGTCTTTATCAAGCTCTGAATTCAGCATGAATATATGATTCCCGTATGCGCACCCTATATCAAGAATCCTTATATATTTCACTCCGCTTTCTCTGAGCCTTTTTACTTCATCTTTAACAATCCTGAATATATTCTTATTCCGGTCTCTATCCATCCATATCGTCAACAGGGAATAATCACGCTCATGCTGATACGCTATACGATTCTCAAGGCTGGGTCTGAACACATCGCCTTCCCTTAAAAGAATCTCTCTCAGGTTCCTGTCCATTGCTCTATTCCCGATATCGATATTCTATCATTTTCCGTTTGCGCAGAATCAACAACCGGAATAATCCATCCTGATAAACATGTTGTTTACTTACTAACCTCATCGTAAACTTTCATTATCGACTCCGCCACTATCTTTTCGTCGTAATCCATAACACGATTTCTCGCACCGCGTACAAGTTCGTTCCATAATAATCTATCGTCTGCAACCTTCAGTATCTTATCGCTGAGCCCTTTCGCATCGCCCGGCCTGAAAAAAAGGCCGCTTTCACCCTCCCTGATAATTTCCAGAGGGCCTCCGGCAGAAGCTACAATAACCGGCACGCCAACCGACATCGCCTCCAGAACAGCAATACCGAACGGCTCGGCATGCGAGCATAAAACAAACATATCCGAGGCGGAAAGCAAACTCCTGACATCTTTTATATAACCGGCAAACCTCACCATATCGTTCACATATAGTTTTCTTGCCTTTGCTTCGAGCTCTATGCGCAAAGGCCCGTCTCCCGCAACCAGGATATAAAAATCATCCCTGCCCGCTTTCCTGAGTTCAACCGCCGCTTCGAGCAGACAGTCCAGCCCCTTTTCAGGTACAAGCCTCGAAAGCGTAACAACCAATTTCCTGCCCGGCGGAACCCCGTACCTGTCCCTTATGATATCTATTTCTTCAGGCAGAAGACCCTCTTTGAAAGGCCCTTCAAGAATATCTACGCCATTCGGTATAACAATTCCTTTGTCACCGACGCAGCCTTCTCTGGATTCAACGCCTTTCCTTACGGCATCGGAAACAAATATTATTTTCTTCAATCGGCGATTCATTCTTTTATACATATTC
>DAOSYA010000019.1:0-44121 GCA_035380865.1 bacterium | reverse complement strand
CGCTGGGGGCGATATACCATATTGATTCTTCAGTATCAAATTCACTGGTGATATACGGCTCTTCCGATCCACCCGGACAATCCACCGCATTACATACAGTGAGAGTTTCCGTTCCATCCAACTCAAGAATATTGTTTATCTCATCTTCAAGGTAACCTGATCCGCCGAGAACCTTGATCATGAATTTCAGTTCATCGCCGGCGCCATCCTGCCATAAAGGTTTCATCTGAGAATATTCGTTGGCGGCAACCGCCGTGAGATCCGTAGAACCAACGTACCCCATCATCTCAATGCGAACCCATTTGCTTCCCGTTGCAGCAGGGGCGATATACCATGCATCAGTTCCGGCATCCCAATCAGGTCCGTTCAACGGAACTTCTTCATCGAGACACGAACTGTCAAGGCACAACGTGAACGCTTCATCCGTGCCGTCCAGTCCGAGATTATTTCCCAGTTCATCCTGCAAATATCCAATATCATCAATTATCTTTATCTGATAAATCAGCCCATCTCCGCCGGCTTCCGTGTAGTTCGGCACAGCCTGTGCCGAGCCGAATGATGCGTCCGCATCTATTTCCGTCGCGTCAATCGTGCTCACATAACCGGTTTTATATAACATAATGAATTTTTCGCCCTCGGTTGCAGGCGCGATATACCAGACGTCATTCGCTCCATCCCACGTCGGCCCCTCGAGAGGTTCTTCTGTCTCGTTACAGGAATCATCAAGACAAACCGTTAATACCTCCGTTCCATCCAGAGTAAGCGCTTCGCCGATTTCGGTTTCAAGATCTGTATCATTGACCATTATCTGGTACTCAAGTTCATCACCTGAACCATCGAGCATCGTATTCACCAGTTGAGCCGCACCCAGCGATTCATCCGCCAGACCGGCTGAAGCCGCGCGGTTCGTTATATATCCGGCTTTCGATACTTCGACATCGGTTGCCACTCCATCCGGCACCGGACAATAATAATCACCTTCGTTTTCCAGGTCTTCATGACAATCTACAGCCGGCCCGGCAACCACATTTGCCGTTGCGCTTGCTGAAGCAACCGCATCCCCAAACTGATTTTCAACCTGAACCTTGAGTGTATAAACGAGTTCATCGCCGCCGTTGGTATCTACCCATGCAGGACTGATCTGCGCTGTCGTTGTGACCTCTATCCTCGACCCGTCTATCTCCGTAATGTATCCCTCTTTGTTGAGTTGGACCCACTTGTAGCCGGTATTTGTCGGAGCCACATACAAGGCACCTTCATAATAATTATCAACTTCAATAGTATCAGTCGTGGAACAATCCGACGCCGTACACAGTATTACTGAATCGCCGGAAGCGACAGTAAGTGGATACCCGAGTTCACTCTCGATATTGCCTGCGCCGCCGACAATCTTTATCTGATATTTTATTCCGGCCCCCTGATTAACTGCACCCGGAGTCACGTACACAAGAGATGCATACATTGAATCAAGTTCAATATAAGTCTGACCGGAATCACTGACATTCACAGTAGCCAGCCCGGAGTTCACATATTTACCCTCGACGAATCCGGTCGGCTTAATTACAAGCTCTTCATTTGTGCTGGTCGTATTGGCGAAATAATAGGTGTTTACACCGTCATTCTGTGCAGCTGTATCACCATCGAAAGTAAATGTTCCGAACATTGACGGATCAATATCCAACCCAAGCTCGTCTCTCAGCTTTACCTTCAATCCATAAACAAGCGAATCTCCATCTGCCATTGTAAAATCAGGAGATACAACAGAATCCCACTCTGTGACTATTTCATCTTCATCCAGAACATGAACAAAGCCCTTTTTGTACAGACCTACATAATATGTTCCAACTTCAGCGTTCGGGGCAATATACCATTTCGCCCCATCGTTCTTCATCGTAATCGACACTGCCGTGCTTACACATGTATCCCATGAAGTATCGTCTGTACAGATATATACATATTCGAGTTCATCATCAAAATCAAAAGTGATTGCATTGCCAAGTTCATCTTCGAGGTTCCCCGCGCCGTCATCAATCTCTATCTGGTATTCGAGCGCATTGCCCCCCGCCGCATTGAAAGCAATTGTATCATCCTGTGCGCTGTCATCCGGAGTTACGGCAACCACCTGCTCCTGGTAACCTGGATATCTTATGTAAAGATCTCCATCCCCATCCGCAGCAATATATATATCTCCATCATCTGATACCGCATAATAAACTTCAGTCTTTCCGAAACGCCCGTCATTTATATCAAAATATGTAATCGGATCCATATCATCCGGAATAATCTGATTCGGAACAGCAAGATTATCTTCAATATTCCCGGCCGGGATTTTCAGGATGAAATCATGCATCGTATCCAGTTCTATCTGAAGCGCATTATCAAGATTCATTGTCGTTTCTTCTACATCGACAAAACCTACCGCTTCAACTGTAAAAGTAACCTGATCCGGCTGATCCGATGCGGGACACTTCACATAAATTTCACCGTTTTCAAGGCCATCTTTGTCATCATCGCTTCCGTCTTCATAAGTACCATCGCAATAGTTTGAATTCTGGACTGTAATTTGAGCACCTGTAACAATTGGCTGGAAGAAAGGTGATTGTGAATATACCGTAACTTTTATCGTATACTGGAGTTGAGCAGTAAATTCATTCACACTTCCTGATTCATATTCGAGATATCCTGAGTAATAGTACACAAAACCGGAACTGCTTTTTACCTCGTAGTACAAATCGAAAGCGCCGGAAGGATCGACTCGCCCCGAAAGGCTCGATGAAGAAATCTCTATATCACCATCAATCAGATGATCTTCATCGAGTGGGCCGCCGTCCCTCATGTCGTTAAAATATTCCTGAGGGAGATCAGTAATATTATTATCAGCTCCCTCGGTAACGACGTATACGCGCGTGCTTGAATCGCCGATAACCGAATTGCCGAGTTCATCCTGCAAAACAACGCAGATTGAACCTGCTCCCAGCGTACATGCCGCCTGAGCGCGCGCACCAAACAAAAATACCGCTGCAATTACTCCGATTAAAATGAAAAATCTCTTCATTTTTCTTTTAACCCATTCAGTTTTTTTTGTAATATCAGTTTTATTCATATTTTGTTCCTTATTTAATATCCATATATATATCTAAAAAATTAACAATAGTTTATCATTAAGCACCTTGGGATTCAACCATTTTCGATACTAGTAATTTCCGGAATGATTTTTTCGTTTCAGGGAAAACACTCATAATAATCATCACTGAATTCATTTCCTGATTATTAGCATCAAAAATCCTGCCATTTTATCGCAAATCAGATAAAATCGACAATGTGCCAAATAATCCTTCTAATAAAAGGTTTTTTGACATCTCGGAAACCTGCCGTCAAGTCTCTATCTATTTAAAAAACAAAAAAATTGTTGCTTTTTTGTCTCACTGTGTGTGATTTTCCCACAGTATATTATCAATAATTTCACTTAGAATTTTTATGGTATCCTGATTATCCTGCTTTATTCGGAAATTATCAGTAAATCATTCTCACTTTTGTGCCGCTGTTAAAATTTCAACCGCACTTTTTATATCACCCTGTTCCGTGATAGCCGTCACGACAGCGGCACGGTTTATCCCCGACTTTTTAAGCGCTGTTATCTGATTCAGCCCTATGCCTCCGAGAGGATATACTGGAATAGTAATTCTGAATTTATCTAAAATTTCGACAAGTTTTTCCACCCCTACCACATCCCTTGGTTTCGAGCTTGAAGTAGTTGGGAATATCGGCGAATACGTCATGAAATCAACCCCCGATGCCTGCACTTCCTCAGCTTCATCGGCATCATGCGCTGAATACCCGATCAGTTTATCTGCCCCCAGCAAACTCCTGATATCCCCCACCGGCAGATCGCCTTTCCCGATATGCACACCATCCGCATCACTTAGCAACGCAATATCAACCCTGTCGTTAATAATCAGCTTACAGCCATATTCAGCCGTCATTTTTCTGAGCAACCTTGCTTTTTCAAGAAACTGTTCATCCTTAATTCTGTCAGGACGATACTGTATCATTTTGATGCCGCCCTCCAGAGCCTCGGAAACTATTTCTTCAACAGGCCGGTTTTTGCTCCGCCTGTCATCTGTTATCAGGTACAATCCAGGTAATTCCGTGTTAATCAACACCTTTCGTTTCGAGTAATTACTCATTATAATGCTTATGCCCTATGAATGCTTATGAAAAAAACAAAATCAAAAATCTGCTGCCCGAGGAGCTTGAAATCGCTGTTTCACAGATGGCTCTGCCCGAATACAGGTACCGGCAGATATCGGACTGGATATTCACGAAGAAAATCAAATCTTTCGATGAAATGTCAAATGTTCCTATAAAAGCAAGGAATCTGCTTTCCGATGAATTTCAAATTGACACTGTAAAGATAAAGAAAATTGAATCTTCTTCTGACGGCACAAAAAAATTCTGCTTTGAACTCGATGACGGCTTGCTGGTGGAAAGTGTCCTTATCCCTTCCGACGAACTTCTCACGCTCTGCATATCCAGCCAGTCGGGTTGTTCCCTGGGATGCAAATTCTGCGCAACCGGTGGAATCGGCTTCAACCGGAACCTCACATGCGGCGAAATAATCGACCAGTTCATATTTGTTTCAAGAGAATTGCCACCCGGGGTCAATATCAAAAATATTGTTTTCATGGGAATGGGCGAACCACTGTTGAATTTCAAGGAGGTCAAAAAAGCGCTTATACTCCTGACTTCAGAAAATGCAATCGGGTTTTCTCCATCGAAAATTACTGTTTCAACTTCCGGTATTTACAGCAGACTCGAGGAATTTGGGAAACTGAAACTTGCTGAACTTGCAATATCTCTAAACGCGGCAGACAACAAAAAAAGAAGCTCCATTATGCCTGTCAACAATAAATACCCCCTGAACGCTCTCATTAAAAAATGCAAAGAATATCCGCTGAACCCCCGCGAAAAAATCACTTTCGAATACGTTTTGTTGTCAGGCTTCAACGATACGCCACAGGATACTGAAAACATTAAGAAACTCCTTTCGGGAATCAAATGCAAAATCAACCTGATTCCATTCAATGAATTCGAAGGCTGTGGTTTCAAGTCACCCGGCAGACAAGATATACTTAAATTTCAGGCAATTTTGAGAAATTTCGGATTTGATGTTCTGATAAGAAACAGCAGGGGGCAGGATATTTCGGCGGCATGCGGATGTCTTGCAGCCAGATCGGCGAAAAATCCGTAAATCAGTGCAACATAACTTCGTCCAATATCGATGGGATTAATTCTTTAATCCACTCTATACCTTCAATCAACATCCGGCGCTCTTCCGGCACATTTGTACGGCTTTCGAAATTCACGGTGCAATCGGGATTATATTTCAATACCTTTCCCAGCAATCCTTCTATATCACACCACCCGTCTTCTTTACGCTGCGATGGGTGAACCGGAATTTTCCATGGCCTGTTCATGCCATTATCATAATCAGGATTAGCGTTTTGAAGATGAATTGCTTTTATCGAAGGAAGCACGGCATCGACAAATTCATCGAAAGGAAAATCCAGTTCCCTCGAATCTACCGCAAGATGTCCGACATCAAGACAAAATCCCATCTCAGGAAACGATTCCAACAAATTATTGAACGACTCAGGAGAATAAAAAGACCTGTTTCTGAAAAGATTTTCTATGTACACCGGAACAGAATATTCAATCGATTTGCTGCTTAAGACTTCACAACTTCTCTTTGCGGAATCCAGTGCCTGTTTTTGATCAAAACCCGCTGTATTCTCTCCGCCGAAATTCTCCGGCCTCTGCGCATGCACAACAACATATTCAGCTCCGAGCCGGGCAGCTTCTTTAAGAGTGACAAGCATCATATCAATTGATTTTTCTCTTCTTTCTCCATCAGCATCAACAATGCAAGACAGCAGTCCGGTCCTGTCAGGATGTGTTTCCGGTATAAAAACAGGCGCATGCGCGCTGAACGGAATTTTCCTTTCACTCAGGAAATTCTCGAACTTTTTACGGTTTTCTTCTTCTATCAAAAGAAATTCCGCTCTTTCAAGATCAAATTCATCGATATAGTTAATAAAACGATAATTAGCTATAACCATTCCGGGAATTTTCATATTATCAAAGCAACCTTCCGCACCCGGGACAAATCTTATCCACACAGGATACAATTGCCCCACAGTATCCGCACTTTTTTGTTGCGGGTTTGACTTCCTTATCCACAAACGTCTTGAATTTCCACATTTTCATAAAAACATACACAAGAACAACAGGCGGAAAAATCAATATGCCGAAGTACCAGGCAATACATATCTCTTTTCTCGCCCCGTTGTCACGCGCGTCGATAGCCACAAAAACCGCGCCCAGCATAAGCGCGATTGCAAATAACATGAAAACAAATGGTATCTGTGGTTGCATCTTCCGTCCTTACGAGGCTGTTGAAAAAATGTATCGTAAAGAGTTTGTCATCCTGAGCAATGCGAAGGATCTCGCTTTTGGACCTCATTTATTGAGATTCTTCGGTCGCTGTACTTCCCCAGAACTACAAAATCAGGATTTTTCAACAGCCTCCTTTATGGAACTATCTCGGTTCCGATCCCTGTATCAGTAAATATTTCATATAAAATACAATGAGGAATCTTACCGTTAATCATGTGGATTTTCGGCAATCCCTGCTCTATCGTATTTATGGCGGATTCAATTTTGGGTATCATTCCGCTTCCGATGTTCCCATTTTCAATCAATTCCCTCGCCTTTTCAACCGTAAGGCTGGATATCAATGTGTCTGGATTTTCGGGGTCAAGCAAAACTCCGTTTACATCAGTCACAAGGAACAATTTCTGTGCCTTCAGCACAAGCGCCAGTTTCGTCGCAATATAATCCGCATTTATGTTCAGAACATTGCCTTCACTGCCTACCCCCAGAGAAGCAATTACAGGAATCTGCCTGTTTGTGACAGTTGACCATGCGTCATGCCTTATTCCTGTCATGTCGCCTACCCACCCTAAATCCACTCCATCCAGCAGATTCATTTTCTCAGCCTGAATCAGATCACCGTCACGTCCTGAAAACCCAATTGCTTTTACTCCTCTGTTATTTAACTCATTTACAAGTTTTTTGTTCAATTCACCGAAACATTTCTCCAGCACTTTTATAGTCCTGTCACATGTAATCCTGAGCCCTTTGTACCTTCTCGGTTCTATGCCTTCAGCTTTCATTTCATTATTAGCCTGAACGGAACCACCGTGAACCAGCACAGGATGAATGCCCTCTTTTTTTAGCATAGCAACATCATCAAGTATGATTTTTCCTGTTTCAGGGTTCTCGATAAGGCTTCCGCCGCATTTAATTACAAAATGTTTTCCCCGGAACTTTTTAAGATATTTATCGGCGTAGCGAATACTCAGCGAATCTAATAGTACAGCAGTTTCTTTTCTTCTGGGCATTTTATATTTTTCCTGTTATAACCTTTCGTAATTATGCATATTAAAGCGTCAATTGTACAGTTGACACATTCTAAATCAAACTCTTATACTCATGATATATCTATAGACAGGAAAATTAAATGGGCAATATTAAAGAAGCCAACTTTTGCAGCAACTGCGGAGCTCAGAACACCGCAAAAAACAAGTTCTGCTCAAAATGCGGATCGCGTATTCATTCGCCTGAGAAAAAGACCGAATCTCAAACAGACAAAATCACATGCCCAAATTGCGGAAACATTAATAATAAAAGCGCGAAATTCTGCGCGGCATGCAGCGCACCCCTTATTTCAGATTTCACTCTTATAGATGAAGTTGATTATGTGTACATTAAAATAAATCTTAAAGAAATAGATTTTGAAAACAGCAAAGATCTCAGTCCTTTAACCAAAAAAATCAGCAACCAAAACATAATTGTCGATTTATCTGATGTTGTCTGGATAGACAGCAGCGGGATCGGCGCTCTGATAACGATGGTACATAAATTTTCAAGATCTCAACAGGAAATCAAATTCCTTGGCATAAACCCCAAAATCATGGCCGCAATAAAATCACTGCAAGCCGATAACGTACTTGATATCAACGATAACTTGAACGAGATCCTTGTTTCATGGGGACTCCCGCCGATCTGATATTTCTCGATACATCCACAATATATTTTTCAATCATTATTTCATCGGTTCCATGCCTTGGCTTTTCAATTCCCTTCAGCCTTCTGTCGATATCCAGTGAAATTCTGAGCGCTTCTTCGATTTCGTCAAGCGTTAGATTCTTTGCCGGAACAAGAAGATGGTAAACAGCAAACGGCGTTTTGCTCATTATCGAATTTTTCTTATCTATCGATAAAACCGATTTATCCCCGTCTGAAACCGAAGCAATGCCGTTTATCACTGCAAACTTATCGTATTTGAGCCCCGATACATTTCTGAAATATCCTTTATCGATCAAATATCTCGCCTGCCATATTTGCCTTAGCCTGCCTGATATCACATTGATAATATAAACAGGCGCAGCTCCGCTATCCATCGCACGCTGAATCATCGAAAGCGCTTTTCTGCCCTCTCCTTTCAGCATGTAATCGATTGCATGGAATACATAAATATCTTCACAGGAACTAACCAACCTCTTGATTTCCTTTGAAGTCAACTGACTCTTATCACCGGAAAAAGCTGCAAGTTTTTCAACCTCGTTCGCAAGATGCCTGACATCGGCACCACCGAGCTCACGGATCATCTCCGCCTGTTCCGAGGTAAACTGAATCCCGTTTTTCCGCGCTCTTACCATCAACCATCCTACGAGATCATCATCGAACATGCGCGGAAACGATATCATCACTCCGTTCTTCTCGAATTCCTTATATGCTTTCTGTATCATCTTTTCGGATCGCGAGGCGGTCCGCCCGGTCACCTTCTTCAAATCCGAGTTATATATAAATACAAGGTGAATTCCTTTTGGAGGATTTGTGGCAATTCCCACAAAATTCTCAAATAATTTGAAATTTTTGTACTTTTCCGATTCGCTGAGATTCTTTTTGCCTTTATTCTCCTCCCGGCGAACCAGCGTGAAAAGATCGGCGTTATCCACAAGTATTACCTGATCAGTCGAAAAAAGCGACGGCGCATTCGCCGTGTTTATAACTTCGTAAATCGATTCATCTCCGGCGGCATCTATCCTTACGAGACCCGTTTGCTGCTCCTCTTTCGGCATAAGATAATTTATTATCTTTTCAGCCATTTCTTTTTGAAGAAACTCATACCCGCCATGAAGCACATACACCGGTTTCTTAGCCGATTTATATATTTTTGCCTCATCTGTGAATTTTATGTCCATCGATACCTTCTCCCGGCGATAAGTATAACATTATTTTTTTTATTACAGGTGAATGTTTTAATCATTAAATTCCAACACGGGGTTGTAGTAAGGTGATATTTCAGGCACAATCGGATAATGATTCGAAAAATAACATACTCTCTGTTTTGTCTGATACTGCTCATTTCGATTCAGGTAATTGCGGATAACCCGGAAAAGTTAATCGAAATTTCAACAATGGAAACAGTGCTGTACCAGAACCCGGGCTGGGGTTGGACCGACAACAGGCTCACTTACAGGGCGCTCGTAAAATGGACCGGCGAAGAAAAAGACGGCTGGTACAATGTAATCGCAAGAAATGGTGAGGAAGGCTGGGTGGCTGGATGGCTGTCCCGCCCCGCGCCAGAATGGGCCTCGATCGACGAAGCTTTCAAAGACGATGACTTCCCGACGACAGACGAACCTTTTTATGCAAGGGTAACATCCGACAATGTGACTTTCAGGGTTACCCCATACGGCGGATTGAGCGCGAAACGTGACAACACCAGGGGGGGATTCATACCGCGAGGAAGCCTTCTCAAGCTAACCGACCGGATATCGCACTGGTTCGAAGTCCAGCTCAGCGCCACGGAAAGAGGCTGGGTATGTGACGAAGCGTTAACACCATCAAGACCAATATATACCTCACACAAAATCGGTATTCAGCAGGCTCGCGTAAAAAAAATCAGGTTGATCGACGAAGAATCCGCAAAAAAAATCAGTATTGAGCTTTCGAGTTATCTGCCCTACTCGGTATCAAGTAACATCGATCCCGACCTCGTTAAGTTCAAACTGTACGGAGTAGATTGCACGAAGCTCAGATGGCGATGGGATTCGGCCTGTAAAAAAACAGGCGGATGGTGCAGATGCACGGCGGACACTTCAGTTCTTGAAGGCAATATATATCCTCCAGATAAGCTTTACGGTTTCAGTGCCGGTTACAATGAAAACAGTTTCGTTATTGAATTAGCGGATACTTCCGAAAAAAGAATCAAAAAAATCGTTCTTGATCCGGGACACGGCGCGCCGGAACCTTTCCCGAAAGGATACGCTGAAGGAGCTCACGGGCCGGATGGAATCCTGGAAAAAGACATTGTTATGGAAACCGCCCGATACGTGAAAACGATTCTCGAAGACAACGGCTTTGAAGTTCTGCTTACCAGAGACGGCGATTCCACGGATATGATGGACCTTTACAGACGGGTTGAATACTCGGATGCCGCCGATGCCGACCTGTTTGTCTCAATCCATGCAAACGGCGATGTGGACCCGGAGATCAGCGGAATAGAAATATACTGGTATGAACCCATGAGCAGGCTGCTCGCGGAATCGGTTGCAAAAGAAATGGCTGCAAGCACCGCAAGAGAGACCTGGCTGACTCCCTTCGGTTCTTTCGCCGTTATAAGACAAACGAGAATACCTTCAGTGCTTGTTGAAATGGGATACATGACCAACCCGACGGAAGGAAATCTTTTCAAGGAGTCGTCATTTCTGAAAAGCAGTGCGGAAGGAATCGCAAACGGTATAATTAAATATGTCGGTAAAATTCAGAACTGATATAATTACAACCACAAATATATAATTTGCGAAAACAATGAAAAGTTACATTCTGCTGGGCCAGAGAAACCTTTTTAGAAGACGTAGCAGGTCTTTCCTTACTGTGCTGGGAGTAATTCTCGCTATAGGTTTCACAGTCGGTCTTCTCTCGATCAGTGAAGGTTTCATGGCATCACTCGATGAAATTCTCGTAAGCTCCGGCCCCGATCTCTTCGTGATGCCGAAAGGCGGATCGAAAATGCCGATGGGAATGCAGGGCACGGCGCTGCTCGATGAAAATCTGATCCAGATTATTCGCGGTATCCCCGGTGTTCATTATGCTGAACCGATTTATATGGTTTTCTCGGTAGACGGCGAAGGCGCAGGCTTCGGGTCAATGATGACTATGGTTTCAGGACATACACATGAAAACTTCTTTAATATAAGGCCCAACGCAAAACTGAAGGAAGGCCGTTTTTTTGATTCGGACGACGAAGGCAATGTCGTCGTTCTGGGTGGACTTGTTGCAGAAAACACAAAAAAGAAAATCGGCGATGAGCTGGAACTTATTTCCGGACATAAGTTGAAAGTTATCGGGATACTGGAAACCGCCGATGATCCGTTTGATTTTTTCGCTTATGCTCCGATAAGAAGCATGCAGAAACTCTATGGAGACCCGGATAAGGTCAGTTATTTCCTCGTTAAATCTGATGACGATAAAGACCCCGGCGACGTCGCGCCGCTGCTGGAAAAAGCTTTCCCGAATCTTGATATCCAAACCGTGACCGAGCTCGTGAGCGAAGCAAAAAGAATGATGAGCATTGCAAGAGCTATACACTTCGGAGTTTCGTGTTTTGCCCTTGTTATAGGAGTTCTTTTTGTAGCATGCACAATGGTTATGAGCGTAGCCGAACGGATAAGAGAATTCGCCATGCTCAGAGTGATAGGAGCATCGAGAAATTTCGTTATGAAAATGATCCTGTCCGAATCCGTGCTGCTGAGCGCTGTCGGCGGAGTGTTCGGATGCGTGTTTGGAATCGTTCTGTCGAAACTTATAGATCTGTTAATCGGCCATTTCGTCGGGGAAACATTTGTAAAGACACTCGTATCACCGAGGATTTTTATAACCGGAATATTGATAGCCGTTCTCATAGGCACGCTGGCGGGAATAATTCCAGCGATCATGATATTGAAACGGAATCTCGCGGACAGCCTCAGGTACGAATAACAACAGTTGTTCCACTGACTTTAACTTTAATGATTTTTGTATATGATTATTCAGCAGGGAGCTGGCTATGATTGTAGGAATAGTAGGAGTCCCGCCGTGGGACGTGATGAAAAGCTACATCGAAAAAGGCACCGAGATAATCGATCTCGATGAGCCGCATGACAATATACCCGTCAGAGACATCTATCTTCCGAACGCCTATTGTTCGATATTGAAACGTGTGGTTTCCAATATTTTCAGTCTGAGGGAACAGGGAAGGCTCGACTGCGTACTCGCCACCGTCGGCAAATGCAAATGCGACGGGATGAGAAACATATCGAGCTGGCTGAAAAGAACGACAGACATAGAAATTATCGAATTTGAAAACAGCAATATGAACGGACATGGATACCCGATCTCAACGAGCGGTCTTCCACTTGTAAAAAAAATGGAGTTGATTACCGATTCGGTTTTCTCCCCGCTGCCGGAGAATATAAATATCGAATACGAGCCGCCTGTATGCGGATTCTGGGGGGTTCCGCCGTTCGATTTCAAAATCCTCGATCTTTTCCCCGACCGGACGCACATTTACGGCTGGGCACGATGTATGGAAAACAAAACTCCGGCGGATATTGAGCTTGAATGTTCAATAGACCCTGACGTCCCGACTCTTTTCTTCACGCAATCCTTCTGCCAGAAATCTTCTTTCGCTTTCAACCTTGCAAGGCAGCACGGCGGGCTTTACGTTGAGGTGGATAAAAAACTTTCTCACTCCACAAAGGCGAAGATCGAAGCTTTTCTCGAATTCAACGTTTATCGAAGGAGAGAGAAAACATGAAAGCAAGTGTTTTAATTGACTGCGGTACGAGTTATGCGAAAATCCATTATCTGAAAGATTCAAAAAGAGATATTATCTCTTCCCGGCACTTTATCAAAAATCTCGATCAGTACGATATCGTAGCGTCCACGGGCCACAACAAATTCCATAACACCGAGACGAAAATCAATGAGCTTGTCGCGCTCGCCGAAGGTGGACTCGAAGTTATAAAAGACAATGATTTTACAATTCTTGATTGCGGCGCGAGAGATGTGAAATACATAAAAGTCGAAAACCGCAAAGTCACCGGCATGGACTGGAACACTGAATGCGGAGCTTTCACCGGGCAGGTAATCGAATTACTGACGGGATACTTCGACATCGATCCCGGCAACCTGCCCGAAACCGATGAGAAAATCCCCGTGGTTTGCGGAGTGCTCGGCATGACCCAGATGTTCGATCTGATATCACAGGGAATCACTCATGAGGAGGCTTTCGCAAGATTTCTCAGAGGAATAGCGTTTAACTGCGAAACGCTCGTGGGGCGACCGGAAAAGCTCTATCTTTCCGGCGGGCTTTGCGAGAACAAAGCATTCGTTAAAAGCTTCTCCTGTGATACAATACCGCTGGGACGTTTTCTGCTTCTCGACGGGCTGATCAGATTCACAAAATCATCGGGAATATATTTTCAGGGGATTTAATTCCGGGCAGAAAAAAAGGGCCCATTTTTACTTTGAGTTGAAGTAGTGGGCCCCGATTGCAATAACAAAAAGGACATAAACCTGTCAGTTGTAAGTTTACTCACTTATATTTGAAGTGTCAATATTATGAAAAATATTATTTTGCATTAACAAATATAGAGTTTATTTAACTTTCAGCCTTTTAAAAGAATTCTTAAATAACATCGCATCTTTTTCTATTAGCGGACTTTCAGATATTACGCGCCCCGTCACATTGAAGCTCTTCAAAGCCCTGAGAGCCTCCCTGAAATTGAACTCCGATTCCAGCGCGGGCAAATGTCTTTTTTCGCCCTTGTCCGTAAACTCGATTCCCGACATGTGAATATGCATGTCCCTCAACCCCTGCTCTCCCAGGCCTTCCGCGATCTTTTCAAGCAACCGGCAATAATCGTCGTAGCTGTTGTATAAGCCTGAATACCTTGCATAGTAATGAGCCAGATCAATGCATGGGGCAACGCCCTCGACTTCACGGCTTATTCTTATCAGTTCATCCGGATTCCCAAACTGAGACTCCTTGCCTGTAAGCTCGGGTCTCAATGAAACATGATCCAGGTTCTCATCCGCCATCTCTTTTTTAATTCTCATCAGGCTTTTTTTTACTTCTTTATACACATTTTCCCGCGGGTCGCCCGTCAGAAAAGCGGCATGAAACACCACCCTGTCCCCGCCGGATGCGGAGACCATTCTCACAGAGTCCATAATTCTCTTTATGCTCGCTTCTTTTTTTTCGGGGTCTTTCGAATTCAGATTTATGTAATACGGTGCATGCGCACTGAGTTTGATATCGTTTTCACCCGCAATTCTCCTGATTTCCGCAGCCTGCTGTTCCGACACCCTTACCCCGTACACATATTCGAGCTCCATACAGCCGAGCCCGAGCTCGACACATCTTTGAACACCATCCGATCCCCTTGTCCCACGGGCACTCCTCGCAACCCCGCCCGGCCCGAACAATAATTTTTTATCAGCCATATATCACGTTTTGATATCCCTTTTAACTTTTTGCCGCACCGATTCGATCTTGCCGGAAAGTCTTTTCTTTGCGCCTTTCCTGTCATCGATCGTTATGCTTGTGCTCACCCTCGCCGAACCCCTTCTAACGATATTGTGACACTTCTTTATAACCGCCATTACGTCATCCCAGTTCCCTTCGATGATTGTTCCCATGGCAGTCAATTTATAATCGAGACCGCTTGCATCGACCGCCTCAATCATTTTAGCCACGACCGGGCTTACACTTTCATCCCCGCCTATCGGAATTATCGTAAAAACAGCAAGCATGCGCGAATACCCCCGAACTTTTTTTAAATTATATATCAAGTGAATTTACTGCGGGAACAGACAGCGAGGGCGGCCTCTCGACCGCCCTCGATTTATCTTATGAATAGTCGTAGAAACCCCTGCCCGTTTTTCTTCCCAACAGACCTGCGGCAACCATTTTCTTCAGCAGCAGAGCCGGCCTGTATTTCGGATCGTCATACCCGTTTTTCAAAGTATTCAGAACATTCAGGCATACGTCGAGCCCGATCAGGTCGGCAAGTTCGAGCGGTCCCATAGGATGATTCATTCCAAGCTTCATGCCGGTGTCGATATCTTCCGCTTTTCCCACACCTTCGGAGAGCGCGATTATCGCCTCGTTGATCATTATCATGATAAACCTGCTTGTCGCAAATCCGGGGAAGTCGTTAACGACAATCGGGGTTTTCCCGAGTTCAATGGATAAATCCTCGATAAGCTTTGCCGTTTCATCGCTGGTCAGATGTCCTTTGATAATCTCGATCAGTTTCATCATGGGAACCGGGTTGAAGAAATGAACGCCGATAACTTTGTCGGGCCTTTTCGTCGCCGCCGCAATAACAGTAATCGATTGCGAAGAAGTGTTTGTGCCAAGGATAACGTCCTTCCCCAGCATTTCATCGAGTTCCGCAAATATTTTTTTCTTCAGTTCTATGTTCTCGTTGACAGCTTCGATCACAAGATTGCAATCTCCAGCGCCGTCGTAATCCGTAGTCGTTGTGATTCTGGATAACGTTGAATCCTTTTCTTCCTGCGAAATCTTTTCCTTTTTTACCATTCTATCCAGATTTTTTGAAATTGTGCCGACAGCCCTGTCGAGAAGCTCATTGCTTATGTCTTTAAGCAGAACATCCCTTCCGTTCATCGCAAAAACATGGGCGATTCCGTTCCCCATGGTACCGGCGCCCAGAACAAGCACCTTCTTCACATCTTTAGTTTCCATATCGTTCCTCCAGATGATATTTGTCAACAATATTACTTTTTTCTGAACTTGCCGAAATCAGGTTTTCTCTTTTCAAGAAACGCGGACATGCCTTCCACCAGCTCATCGCTGCCATAAGTTCCCGACAACATTTCTATCCCGTGCATGAACGATGAATACAGATGGTCGCTTTCATAATTCAGTGATACTTTCGCGATCCTCAGAGATTGCGGGCTCATGGCAAGTATCCTGTCGCACCAGGCAGATGTTTCCTTTTCGAGCTCGCCGTCATTCACGACTTTATTTATCCAGCCCATTTCCATCGCCTGTCGCGCCGAATAACGTTCGCACAGAAATATTATTTCTTTAGCTTTTTTATCCCCCACAAGCCGCGGAAGCATCTGCGTGCCTGCCAGGACCGGTATACTTCCAACCGTCGGCCCAACCTGCCCGAACACCGATCTCTCCGTGGCAATCGTCATGTCGCAAACAAGATTGATCTCGTTTCCGCCTCCAAGGCAATATCCATCGATTGAGGTGATCACAGGCTTGGGAGCAGACCTGATTTCCATAAAAAGCCCGAGCAGGATTTTCAGGAAAGCCCGGCCATCATCAGGATTCAAATCACGCATCTCATTAATATCGCCGCCCGCGCAGAATGCCTTTCCGCCGGCTCCCGTTATTACGATCACACCGATCTCCCCGTCCCCGGCTGCATCCCCGACCGCTTCCTTCATTTCCTGAAGCGTCAATGTTCTGAATGAATTAAAGGTATCGGGTCTGTTTATGGTAATTTTAGCGACCCCGCTGCTTTTAACGAACATGATATCTTCATACGGCATGCTTTTATTCCTCACGGAAGTTATGAAAATCCTTCAACAAAATGAACTATTGAATTAATACTGGAAAAACCAAAATCAGCGGTGCCGATTTTAACATCTAAAGCAATCGAATGTCAATGAAATACGTGCCATCCTTGCAAAACGCATCGCCTTTATTTAATAATTACCTCACTGACAGCTTATGCGCACGGGGGAATAAAAATGCCAAAACAGGATGAGCTTGAAATCGCCATTGACGAATTAAAAGAGAGATTAAAACAGGACATTAATGATGCCGAAGCTTTGAAGAAACTGGGCGATCTTTATCTCTATATGCAAATGTTCGAAGAAGCCCGTTTCCTGTTCAGCAAAGTACTGGAATTGCTCCCCGGAAATCCCGCTGTTAAATACGCGCTTGCAACGTATCATCTTAATAAAAACAACGATGTAAAAGCCATTGAAATTCTTAAAGAAATAATTGTCGAAAATCCGGAATTCGCACCTGCCTGCTCGCTTCTCGCGAATATTTATTCCGAAGAAAACACTCAAAAAGCAATTGAATTCGCGGTCAAAGCTGCGGAACTGGAAGATAACAACCCGGACAATTTCTATCTTTTAGGTAACTTATACGATGATAACGATGATCCTGAAAAAGCAATGAAAGCATACAACAGGGTCATTGAACTTAACCCGGATCATGCCCCGGCGCTTAACGCACTGGGAATGCTGCATCACGATAACGAGGATCTGAATTCTGCAATTGCGGCGTTGCGAAAAGCGCTATCGATTGATCCGACATATTCAAACGCGCACCTCAATCTCGCAAACAGCCTGCTGGATCACCCGGATACATCCGTTCAGGACGCGGAAGACGAGTACAAACTCGCGATCCGCTTCGACCACGGAAACGCGGATGCCCATATCGGGCTCGGAGAAATATATTACGAAGATGAGCAGTATAAAAAAGCTATCGACTGCTTCGAAGACGCGATAAGGGCGAACCCGGAAATAGCCACCGCCCACTTTAACATAGGAAACTGCTATTTCATGCTGGCCGACCTAGAAGAAGCTCTCAATTCCTACAGAAGAGCGGTTTCTCTTGATGAAGAATATGCTGAACCCTTCTTCTGGATAGGAAAAATCAGGATGCAGCAAAATGACGGGCTGGAAGCCTTAATCAACTTCAAACTATATCTGGAACTTGAACCGGACGGTGAATGGGCTGAAGAAGCTTCGGAAAACATGGAAAAACTGAGGAGTGAATGGCCTATTTAGACAAAGTAATTAATGAAATAATCCTCAAAAGAAACATATTGACAAGAAAAATAATTTCCGGTAATGTATATTGTGACTGATTTCACAAGCCAAATCATTGACATCATGGAAAAGTAAATAAAGGTTATAGAAAAAGCATTCCGGTAAAAATGTATCTTGAAAAACATCCTGATAACAAGACAAAAACAGTTTTTGTCTTTGGATCAGAGGGTTTAATCAATACTTTTCAGCTGAGAGTTTTTCTCAGATGACATAAAACGGGAAATATCCCGTCGGGGGAAATATAAATTTCTCACCAGAATTAAAAAAAAACAAAAGGTAGGTTGGTATATGGAACACGTTGTATTAACTCCCTCAGCAAATCCTGTAATTAAGGTAATCTTCATTGTTCTATTTATTGCAGCGCTGGCCGTGTTTGCGAAAAGGGTGCTTTTCCTTTTCAATTGCCTCAAATTAGGCGCATCGGATCCGCGCCCACGAACAAACGATATAACCGAACGCATTATCGGCGTTATTAAACTGGTTTTCGGACAACAACGAGTTGTCATGTTCATTGGCGGCATAGGCCACTTCATTATCTTCTGGGGCTTCCTGATGATCGGCTTTGTCACAATGGAATTGTGGACAAACGCGCTGTTTCCATCAGTATCGTTCTGGAAGCTTATTCCGGGGTTCAACATCGTCGGCCTGATAGTAGACCTGATAAGCCTGGCTGTAATTTTTGCTATAGTAATATCGCTTTTAAGAAGATTCATCATAAAACCCGTACGTCTCAAAGGTCCATTGTCGGGAACTATTGATGCTGTAATAATCCTGGGACTTATCACAGCGCTGATCATTACTTATTTCATGATGACCGGGATACACATAAACCAGGGAGAAATTCCTGCTGCATGGGCACCGATTTCCAATCTTTTTGCCGGATTCATGCCCGATCCCCACACAAGTGAAGCATCCGCTAAAACCGTTTTTGCCATAGCATGGTGGATTCACGTAATCGACCTGTTCATTTTTATTGCTTACATTCCCCACTCGAAACATCTGCATCTTCTGGGAGCAATACCCAATATATTCCTCAGAGATCTGGGGCCGACAGGCGTAGTCAACAAAATGGATCTTGAGGATGAAACTCTTGAGACTTTCGGAATCGATCGCGTAGAACAGTTCACCTGGAAACAACTACTGGATTCATACGCATGCACCGAATGCGGGAGATGCCAGGAAGCATGCCCTGCATTCAATACGGATAAACCTCTGTCGCCTAAAACTCTCACGCACGAATTAAAGGAGCACCTGTTTGAAAGAGGCGCTGTGATTATTAAAGAAGGCCCGATAACTGATGAGAACATGGAAACCTTAATGGAAAAATATGATGTTCTCAAGAAGAACCTTATCGGTGATGTATTCAGCGAAGATTTTATATGGGCATGCACTTCCTGCCAGGCCTGCCAGACGGTCTGCCCCGTTATGATCGAACATACGGAACTTATTTTCGACATGAGACGCTATCTTGTTCTGACAGAATCGAAAATGAGTCCCGAGGTACAGCTGACACTGCGCAATATGGAGAAGAACTCCAACCCATGGGGTATAGGCCAGCACAAGAGAGCCGAGTGGGCGGAAGGGCTTGAAATCCCCACATTCGCTGAAAAACCGGATGCGGAATACCTCTTCTACGTCGGATGTTCAGCCTCTTATGATGAGGACAACAAGGCGATTGCGATAAGCACCGCAAAAGTCCTGAAGCAGGCCGGAGTCGATTTCGCGATTCTGGGCGAAGAGGAAATGTGCTGCGGGGAAACCGCCAGAAGGATAGGAAACGAATACCTGTCCATGGCAATGATGGAAGCCAATGTCGAAGTATTCAAAGCATACAATATCAAGAAGATCATTACCGTCTGCCCGCACGGCTACAACTCTTTCAAATGTGACTATCCTCAATACGGCGGCGATTATGAAGTATGGCATCACACTGAATTCATCAGTAAACTGATTGATGAAGGCAAACTGAAACTATCGTCAAAATTCGACGGCGGCAAGATTACATGGCACGACTCCTGTTATCTTGGCAGATATAACAACATTTACTCAGAGCCAAGGAATGTTATCAAGAAAGCCACGGGATCCGACCCGGTCGAAATGTCAAAACACCATAAATTGAGTTTCTGCTGTGGCGCAGGCGGCGGAAGAATGTGGATGGAAGAAGATCTCGGAAGCAGGATCAATAACACCCGCGCGAAAATGGCTGTTGATGTCAATGCAGACATTATGGTTACGGCATGCCCGTTCTGTAGAACCATGTTCGTCGATGGTATGAAAGATCTTGAAAAAGAAGATATCAAAGTAATGGATATCAGTCAGATAGTTGAAAAATCACTGTAAATAGAGATTACGTAGAATTTTGCCCCGGCTTCATGCCGGGGCTTTTTATTTTAAACAGTATCATGAGATAATTGACCTCGATATATCGTCGGTTGGCAACAGGAAAAAGAAACTGACTCCTGCAAAACAGCTTTATTTCAGTTATCATCCCCTCTGAAAAATGATCCTGAACAAGCATGAATATATTTTTTATGCACCATAAATGCGGCTTTCGCACCCCTAATCCCATAAAGCAAAGAAAAAGCGAATATATTTTTCATGCACCCACCCGTTTTTAATATGGCGAAAACGATTCCGGATAAATGTTCTCATCTTTTTTTACCTTTAATATAAAGGATATTTGCGATTTCGTGCCTGATCGTTGCTTCTGGCATACAGCTTGCACTAATAGGAAGCGTCAGGCTGAAAAAACCGGAGGTGAAATAAAATGAAAAACGAAGGCAAAGAAAAGAAGACGGCAACCGCTGTTGGTTATGTCGCCGGAATGTACGTGGACCACAAGGGTGAGATCGTGGACCATGAAGAACAGAAAGAACGAATTAAGAAGTACGCATCTGAGAATGGCATCACTCTTCAGGCAATTTATGAAGATATTGAACAATCAGACTCGGTTATGGAGCGCCCGGGACTGAACAATCTTATTCAGGAATGTGTCGACACCGACATAGTACTTGTAGATCGAGTATGGAGCATCGGCAGAACAAGAACCGCATTAAAACCCTTGATGAAAGTGCTGGACAGCAAGGGCATGAGGCTTGAAACAGCTACCATCTGTTTCGACATCACTTCTCAGTACGCCAGATTCTGGTATCGCAAACCCGGCAGACAGACTTACGTATCAACAAAGAAAGCTATCGAAGTTGAAAAGTCTGCAACAATAGCAGGAGCTTGAATCTGATTAAATATAGAACTGTCCGTTCTCAAAAATTTTGATAGGAGGCGACTACTTAAAATGGAACAGGCACACAGAGAATATTACTGGCATATACATCCCCATTGGGTAATGTACGTCTTCCTGGTTATATCGATGGCAGTGTTTGCATACGGTATATACAGAAAGATTATGCTCTGGAAAAATATGAAACCGGCGGAAGAAAGATTCACCGACATATTTAAAAGAGCATTTAACATGATTTCGGAAGTTCTGCTTCAGCGCAGAGTGAGAAACAGAATTCTTCCCGGAACCTTTCATTCACTGATCTTCTGGTCATTTCTTATGCTTATGCTGGCAACAGCTATATTAACTGTTGAAATAGACCTTACCAAACCCCTCTTCGGAGTTAAGTTTTTCTACGGCAGCTTCTATCTTCTCATTTCCGCGCTGGCAGATATCGCAGGATTCCTTTTCATAATCGGCCTTTCCATCGCAATAATCAGAAGATATGTCCTGAAACCGAAAACACTTGAAAGCAACTGGGAAAATGCTTATATGCTTATTCTTTTGCTCTTCATTGGTGTCGGCGGGTTTGCTCTCGAAGGACTTCGCATAGCACATGTTGGAGACCAGTGGGCTGCTTATACTCCGTTCGGTCTTGCCATGTCGAAGCTGATGGCCGCTGTTCCCGAATCAATGGTTGCTCCTTTGTACCAGGTAACATGGTGGACACACGCAGGCGCTACATTCCTGCTCATGGGTTCTCTTCCATACACAAAATTTTTCCATTTCCTTCTCATTCCTGCAAACTACATGTTCTCCAACACAAAGCCCAAGGGAACTCTTCAGCGGGATGATCTGGAAGAACTGTTCTCACGTGACGATCTGGAAGAATTCAGTCTCGGGCATTCTTCAGCTAAAGATCTCACATGGAAAAACGCTCTTGATTACGAAGCATGCATAGAATGCGGTAGATGTGAAGAGGTATGTCCGGTGGCACAGTGCGGATATCCACTTGTCCCGAGAAAAGTTATGAAGTCTCTCAAGGAATCAATGTACAAGGCTCAGAAACAGATGGATGAGGCAAAAGCCAAAGCAAAAGAAAGTTCAGAAGCTGATGGGGCGCAGGCTCCCGAAGAACTGGAAATACTCCCGTTCATCGGCGATGTTCTTGATGAACACGGAATCTGGCTGTGCAGAACCTGCCGTGCCTGCATGGAAGTGTGCCCGGCAATGATCGAACACATAGATCAACTCACGGATGTCAGGCGTTCGGAAGTAATGATGAACGGCAGGCTTCCAACCGATGCCAAAAACGCGCTTAAAGCGCTCGAAACACGCGGAAATCCGTTCGGCCCACAGCAGGGAAGACTCAGTTGGATAAAAGGGGATATGCCTGACATATTAGGCGAAGGCGAAGAAACCGATGTCCTGTTCTGGCTTGGCTGTGTAGCAAATTACGACCAGGCGAAACAGCACATTGCCGAGAATATGTTCGCAATAATGAAAGAAGCGGGCATCAAGTTCGCAATGCTAGGCGATGAAGAAATGTGCTGCGGCGACCCCGCAAGAAGCCTCGGCGATGAAAATGTCTTCCAGGCGATGGGAAAACAACAGGTTGAAATTCTGAATTCCAGAAAATTCAACACGATAGTGACTATATGCCCGCACTGCCTTAACTCACTCAAAAATGAATTCCAACAGTTCGGCGGTAATTACCAGGTAGTTCATCACACTGAATTCCTGCTTGGGCTCGTTAAAGAAGGCAAAATCAAACTCAGCGAGAATGTGAATAACAAAGTTGTTTATCACGATCCCTGTTATCTGGGTCGCTACGCAAACGTATTCAATGAGCCGAGAACTCTCATGCAGACCATAAAAGGCATTGATGTAGTCGAGCCGAAAAACATGAAAATCAACAGTTTCTGCTGCGGCGCCGGCGGCGGCAACTACTTCATGGATATGGATCTTGACGTGCCCGGCGATGAAAGGCTTAACGTCCGCAGAGCGAAAGAACTGGCCGGCACCGGCGCTAACACTGTAGCCGTTTCCTGTCCGTACTGCATGCAGATGCTCGAAGACGGAATCAAGCTGATTGAAATGGAAGACAAGCTCAAGTTGAAAGATATTTCGACAATCGTTCTCGAAGCAATGGGTATCAAGACCGGGAAAGAAATCCCCGTTCAGGAAACTGCCCAGGTCGAAGAAGGAGAAAAAGTAGAATCGTAAAACTGATTTTATAAAGCCTCAATCATGGATAGTCCGCGGTTTTCAACAACCGCGGACTTTTCCGTGTTTTCTCCAACCTATCTTTTGTTCGAACCGCATTACCAACGGTTCACTTATGCGGCTCTCACAAGAGCCGCTTTTTTATTGTTCCAGATTAATGCTTTAGTAATAATATTAAGCGTAATTATATACGACAGTAAATCCAGTAATCAAGATGCCTGCAAATACAGATTCAACTTACGGTATCTTAATATATCAATATCTTGATGTTATAAAATGTTCCTTTTCAAATCTAATATTCACCTGCAACTATATTACTGATTCGAGAACAAATCACATCTGCCCCTGGCCTGCATTTCTCACCGGTGCAACTGAAAATCGTGAAGCCGGATTCTACCTGGAAGATGTCTTCCCGCAGGGCGATCTCCCCTGAGCTCCCGCTTCTTATCTTCTTATACTGATTATCATAAATAATGTAGAATCCTGCAGGCCTGCCCAACACGGAAACACTTCGCCCCCCCCGGCTGTCACACTCCCCTGCCGCAGCTTCCGGATCTGCGACGGGAATGGCAATGGGTATATACACTGTGTGGCTCAACCCTTTGTATAGACCGGGCACATGGGTTACAGATGTTCGGGGACACAGGTAACACACACAAGGCAAGTCCGCATATTCCGGCAATCCTGTAAAAATGGCTGAAAGCAGATGGTGCATGCAGGAACCATTATACTGGAAATTCTATAACCAAAAAGGCCCCTGTTAATGAGGCCTTTTTTATGTTTTGTGTTACGGATATTCTTGTATATCAGTCTTTCGCCAGTTCCTGAACGATGAACTTTTCTTTATCCGAGAAGTTCTTATGACGAAGTATGTTATTTACAATTTCATGTTCGTCGGGGAGACTTTTCAGTATGGACTTAATTGTTATGTACGGCTCGAACGGGTAATTCTCTATATGAAAAGTATGCTTTAGCTCCGAATCCTTCTTGAACGTGCCAACATGATTTGAAATCAGCGGAAGCGCTTTTAAAAGCCACATAACCCTTTCGCCCGGTTTGTTTATCCTCATGAGAGTCCGTGTCGCAATGATTACCCGTCTGGACACGGGCACATCCGGATCGAATTTTTTTTCAGGACTTGAAGCATCGCCGACAAGACGCAGAACATAATCGGACATATCCGTCCTGATATTATATTCAATTTCTTCGAGCACTTTTTCTATGAATGGTGATCCCAGGTCGAATTTTCCCACAATTTCTTCGAGCACTTCGCCGTTCGAGGTATGGGCTGTTGTCTCAATGATAGCGTTCACTGAAGATGCGCTCAGGAATTCAAGCGCCAGGGGCGTTATCATAACCGGCGGGTCCTGTGGTCCAAAAATATCGGTTCTGACACCCGGGAAACGTTCGAGCACGGGTTCGATATTGCCTGCCATATTGAGCATCAAATCCATAACCTCAGGAAGAGCGCGGGCTTCCATCGAGTGCGGGAAAGAACCCAGCGCCCTTATTGATGAAATCAGAGTCGCAAAATCGCCTCTCCTTGTCAGCGATCTCAATATCTTGGGCAAAAACGACCTGCCGGTCACACCTATCGAACCTATGTATTCAGCAACGGCGGGCCCCATTGAATTGCCTCTGCGGTTATACTGACTCATAACCTCGTTTTCCAGCTGGTTCAACCAGAGCCGGCCCGCCACCCTAACCGAGATTTTCGCCTCATCCAGTTTCTGGCTTTCAACCCTCTTTTTTATTTGATCGATAACATAAGGATCGTCTGCTCTTCTGAGATTGCGAATCGCCCAGGACACAAGAATTTCATCGTCCGATTGTATGCATTCTCTCAAAAATTCATCTGTCAGCGCGCCCGTTTCCTCTTTCTTCCAGAAATCTATTCTTTTCTTGATGTGAGCCGGCGCATCTTCCCATTTTTCACTATCCAGCAGAGAACAGTCGGGAACCAGGTTTCCGGAATAAAAAGACCTGTCGAAAGCCAGCTTCGACCTCTGATTAGGATACGGCTCTTTCTCATCATACAAATAAATACTCAACCGACCCTGCCTTACAATCATTTTTATCCATCTCAGATGGCGGATTCTTCTGAATGTTTGCAGGATCCTGTTGTAGTATCTGAAAACCTCGGAAACCTGATCAATTGAAAGATCCGATTTCTGGTAAGAACTCCAGAATTCCCTATAAAAAAGGATTTTAATCTTATCTTCTCTCAAATCCGCCCAGTAAAACTTCATAGCAGACCCCGAGCGGTCCAGCCCCGCATACCACTTGAGCTTCGCATCATCAACCCTTATCCCGGATTTGACGCTTTTTACATACTCGTCCATATCCTCAAAAACACGATGAAGCTTGGGCAGATCGTTCAGCGCCTGTTTTTCCGCATCGCTGACCTCTTCGATTTCAAAAAAATCTCCCGTGTCGCTTATTTCGCTCCTGCATTTCTCAGGCGCGACTCTATATGCCATTTTTCTGGATTCAGGCCATGGTATTCCACAGCTCAAACAGTCAAGTAATATCATCTTTTTCTTTTCCGGGTCCAGTGTGAACATTAGCTCTACCTCTATTTATCAGTACGTTTTATGTTCAGTCAATGTATTTTCAGTTTTTTTCTTCAACCGGTTCAGTTTTATCGATGTTTTTGATGCCGCACATCACTTCAGATTCGTCCCATGCCATTTTCAACGCTTCATCCCTGTCCCTGTACCATCTTCTGACAAACTGAGATGCACAATCCATCATACTATCGTTCACAACCACCAACTTTATCCCTTCCGCATCCATTATTTCGAGAAACTCTCTCAGAACTTTCCTGTTCTTTGAAATACACCAGACAGTATCTATAACCACTGTCCCGATTTCTCTTTCATTATTGAGTATCTCGCGAACGGCAGGTCTTTTCACAGGAGAAACATTCGAATCGGAATCCTCGTAAAACGACTTTATAGATAGTTCATTTCCCGCAGCGAACTCTTCTATCGCGGCTTTTGACGCAGAAATCGAGACCGTGGCCTCGCCGCCGGCATAACTGCATGTATAGCCGACACCCAGCCCGGAATCCCTTCCTTTAGATGATTCCGTCACCACGCCTCCCGTCTTTTCCTGGTCGGATACAGGGACAACTCTCGGCACGTCGCCGCTGTAGAATAATTTCACCTTTTCAAGAACTTCTTCCGGCAAAAACGGCTTGGGGATAAAATCGCTTGCTCCATTTTTGAATGCCTGCTCTTTTGTGTGCGGCGTGTTGTAACCTGATATGACAATTATCGGCATATCAGGATGAATCTCTCGTATCATTCTCACAACAGCATAACCGTTCATCTCCGGCATCTGTATATCCACCATTACCATGTCATAGCTGCAGGTTCTCGCCTTTACCAGCCCCTCCCTGCCGATTGTGGATATCTCTGTCTCGATCGATTCGGTTGCTAGTATTTTTTTTACGCTTTTGCACACAAAAAGCTCGTCGTCAATTACCAGTACTTTCTTTATCTCCGCCATGATCAGCACATCCTTTCAACCGACTTATTTTTCATGATATTTATAGTATCAATTTCCCTGCCAGACACTGGTCTCGAAAGTCGAAATATCAATTATGGCTTTATAATAGACATTTTTTTTAATCACTAAAATCTTATACCCCCTGTGATAATGACAGGTGCATAAAATATTTATTCGTTTTTCAACCGGATTATTTAATTTGAACTGATAATCATTCCGACAAATCTATCTCCGGCGACTCGATTTTGAACTTCCTCATCATTGCCTGGAAATTCTGCCTCTGCATCCCGGTTTCTCTCGCCGCAAGAGAAACATTCCATCCCGCTGTTTTCAGCGCATTCAAAATAAAATTCTTCTCTATCTCCTCAACAGCCTTTTCCCGTGCAATTTTTTTCGCCTCTTTCAGTTCCTCTTTGTCCGAGGGTATATCCAGAACCTCATCCTTTTCGATGGAACCCTTCCCCAGCACATTCGCAATCGCCTGCCGGCCGACTGTTTCCGTAAATGTCATGATTACCAGCCGCTCGAGGACATTCTTCAGTTCCCGCACGTTTCCCGGCCAGTCATAACTCGCCAGCAGGTCCATTCCGTCTTTATCAATTCCCGAGATGTTCTTTGCTGTTTCTGAGGCGAAATTCTTCAGGAAAAAATGTGTCAACAGCGGAATATCCTCAGGTCTCCTGTTAAGCGACGGCAGGTTGATCGGAAACACATTGATTCTGTAGTAAAGGTCTTCTCGAAACTCTCCATTCTTAACCATTGTCAACAAATCTTTATTGGTCGCACAAACCAGTCTGAAATCGACATGCTTGATCTCTGTCCCACCGACATGTTTCACTTCGCGCGATTCGAGAACCCTCAGCAGTTTCGACTGAGCCTCCAGATTGAGATTAGATATCTCATCGAGAAACAAAGTACCTCCGGACGCTTCCTCCATCAAACCCTTTTTATCTTTAACAGCTCCGGTAAAAGCTCCTTTATCATGACCGAATATTTCGCTTTCAAACAATGTATCCGCAAGAGTGTTGCAATCCACAGGCACAAACTTTCCTTTTCTGGGACTGTTATAATGAATCGCTCTCGCAACCAGTTCCTTCCCGGTTCCGCTCTCTCCATATATCAATACCGTGCTGTTAGTGGGAGATACTATTCTTATCAAATTAAATATATGCTGCATAACCTTGCTTTTGCCGACAATATTATCTAACTTGTACTTGTCCTTGACTTCCCCCCTGAGATATTCATTCTCTTCGAGCAATATTTTTTTCTCGAATGCCCTCTTCACTACGAGAGACAGTTCATCAGGCGTAAAAGGTTTGGGAACATAATCGAATGCCCCTTCTTTCATTGCCTCGACAGCAGACGGTACAGTTGAATAACCGGTTATAATTATCACGCATGTAGCCGGGCTTTTTTCCTTGATGATTCTCAATATATCCATGCCAGAGAGTTCCGGCATTTTCACATCGCTTATTACAAGATCGTACTCTCCGGAAATAGCCTTTTTTAAACCACTCCTGGGATCTGTTGTATACTCGACTTCATAACCTTCGAGCGCCAGTATTTTCTGGCAGCTCTTACAAACTGTTATCTCATCATCTATTACAAATATTTTTGGTTTGCTTCTCATATCAACCGATCACTCTCTTTAATTGGCGAATCAATAGGAAACGTCATTGTAAATGTAGTCCCCTTTCCCACCTCGCTTTTTACATCGATTGTCCCATAATGACGCTGAATTATCCCATACACCACGGATAATCCAAGGCCGGTTCCCTTACCTTTTTCTTTTGTCGTGAAAAACGGGTCGAATATCTTCTGAAGATCCCTTTTCGGTATACCAAGACCCGAATCCTGCAATTCAACCGCGATCTCATTGCGCTCGTAATCAAAAGCCGTGTAAATCCTTAACCTTCCTCCATTCGGCATGGCATCCGATGCATTTATCATGATATTCAAAAAAACCTGCTTAATCTGGTCCGCATCCATCACAAGATCCGGCAGATATTTTGCGAAGACTTTATCTATTTTTATATTTTGAAATATTACCTGGTGCGCAAGCAGCGTCAGCGTTTCCTCGAGCAAAGAATTGATATTTACCGACTTCTGCTTCACATCGGTTTCCCTCGCAAAATCAAGCAATCCCCTTACTATATCCCTGCACCTGGACGTCTCGGAAACAATAACCTCCAGATCTTCTTTCAATTCCGAAGCTTCCTCCGCCTGCCTGTGAAGCAGAGAACTGTACGTCAGCACCGCGGTAAGCGGATTATTAATCTCATGCGCTATCGCTGCGGCCATAAGCCCCAGCGAGGCGAGCTTTTCCGACTGGATAACGCTGTCCTGGGTTTTCTTCAACTCCATCGTGCGTTCCTCGACATTTTTTTCAAGTTCGGCATTCAATTCGCTCAGGTTATCGGTCATTCTCCTTATTCTGAAAATCATTTTATTAAATGAATATGCGAGATAACTTATCTCGTCCCTGTTTCCCCGCGTGGGAATTGCGCTGTCGAGGTCACCCTCTGTAACTTTTTTCGTCACTTCGATTATCTGTTTCAGCGGCATATAAATTATCTTGTATGTGAACCAGCTTGCAACCAACGCCAGACCGCCAATCAGGATAAGAGCAAAAACAATGCTCTTCTTCATCCTGGACGCCAATCTGTCTCTCACGCTCTGCAGTGTTATTTCAACATCCACAAGTCCCAGCGTTTTTTCATTTTGAGAATGCCTGTGACATTCTGAAGTCATACAGTCCGGCTTGTTGAATATCCCAATTGTTACATTTGCTATTTTCTCTCCGGAATCAAGAACCGAAATACATTCCGTCTTCTTCTTTGCTTCCGACAGCCATTTCCTGTTATCACTTACAGAAGAATGACATTTCTTGCAGAACGGATCATCCACAACAATCATTCTTCCGACTTCACTGCCGTCCGTAGACGCAGCAATTTTTCCCTTACTGTCCAGTATCCTTACTTTTCTTACTACCGCCTGATAGCCGATGTTCTCCAGAGATTTCTTTGTGTCTTCAGCCCCATGGAGCAACATACCGTCCCTTATATCCCGGCTGACTCGCGACGCTATTTCATAAGCTTCAGACATCAGGTCATTTTCATATTGCGATCTCAATTCTTTATATAAAATGAAGACATAAAATCCAACGCATATCATTGAGAACGCTACTATTAGAACCACGAGTTTAAAGCCTATACTTCTTTGCAGCAAAGGAATTCTCCTGTTATTTACATGTCATCAGTGCCTGACAAATATTCGAGTTCATATCTTACAGTTAAATTCTAATTTAATATTTATTGTTTTGATAGGATAATTTTAAACCGAGAAACCATGTTAATCCATAATAAACCTTGCATCTACAGCAATACACCCTTTGCCCTTCTCTTTTATTATCAGTGGATTTATATCAAATCCTTTAATTCTCGGGCTTGATACCGCAAGTTCACCAGCCGCAACAACAGCATCTGCAAGCGCATTTATATCTGCCTGTGGAGCACCCCTGTACCCTTCCAGTAATCTTTTACCCGACAGAGAATCAATCATTCTCATCGCAGATTCCCTGGTCAACGGAGCAAGATTAAACACAATATCTCTAAATACCTCTACAAAAACCCCGCCTGTTCCCAACATTACAACAGGCCCGAATGCCGGATCTCTTTTCCCGCCAATGATAATTTCAATCCCTTTCTCCGCCATCTTCTGCACAAGAATCCTGCTGTCGGCGCAACTATCAGCAAGTAACTTAAGCCCGGCAAATTCTTTTTCCAACCGGCTCTCGCTTGTTATATTTAATTTGACTCCCCCGGCATCGGATTTATGAACTAATTCTTTCGAAACAACTTTCAAAGCTACAGGATAACCGATCCTTTCCGCTATCGACACAGCTTCTCCTATGTCAGCGGCTTCTCCATAATCCGCCACCGGTATTCCCGACAAAGATATCATCTCGAAAGCCTTTTTGCCCGTGATTATCCCCTGTTCACAACCCAGAGCAATCTGATTTATATCCCTGATGCCTTCACTCCTCTTTATTTCCATCCTGCCCGATTTCATACAGTAATCCCTGTAAGCAGCCATGGATCTCACAGCGAGTTCGATAGAGCCATATACCGGAATTTTCGCATCATTTCTGAATTCTGTTACAACCTCGGGCGTGCTTATCAGCGCACACGACACCGGTTTGTTATGCTTATTCACCAGCTTTTCAATTTCAGGAACTGGATTCCTTATCAACGTCTTCAGCGCTCCCTGATAATCGCCCGCCGGACGCCTTGTTGTAAAATAAAACATCCCGTCCACATCGCTCTGCGAGAGCATTTTATCAACAGCCAGCAACTGCGTATCCGTAGCCAGTCCGTCGCCGAGATCAAGCGGATTTGAAATCTTTATTACACCCGCCCTTAATTTTTCGATTATCGCCTCTTCGGTCTCGCGAGCTAATGGCGGGAAGCGGAATCCTTTTTTCTCCGCCGCATCAGCAGAAATAACAACAAAACCGCCCGCCGGCGAGATTATAGAAACATTTCTGCCTTTCATCTCGGGTTGAAGAAAAGTAATACAGTAATCGATAAGATCTTCGATGGAATTTACTTTTACAATACCGGCCTGTTTCACAGCAGCATCCAAAATCGCCTCATCATTTGCCAGAGCCGCTGTATGCGAAAGCGCTCTCTCTGCTCCCGCATTTGTCGTGTTCGATTTAAAGAGAATTATTGGTTTTTTCGATTTAGACGCAGTTTCTACAAACTCACGGCCTCTAGATATTCCTTCAAGATACGCAAGTATAATTTTCGTCGCCCGGTCATCAATAAGATATTTCAGATAATCCACTTCATCCAGACTGTATTTATTCCCCATCGAGATAAATTTATTTGCTGCGATATTGTGTGTTTGCAGGGCAACGAGAACAGAAAGCCCAACGCCGCCGCTTTGTGCCATTATCGACACTGGTCCGGGCTCCCATGGCGATACAAAAGAAAATGGGAAATATACGCCATTCTCAGCATTTATTATCCCAAGCCCATTAGGACCTACGAACTTGATTCCATACTCACTCGCTTTTTCCGTTATAACCCTTCCCAGTCTCCGCCCATCTCCGCTAAGCTCTGAAAAACCTGCTGTTTCAATAGAAAGATATTCGATCCCCTTCTCAGCCGCCTGATCAATAATGTCGGGAACAGTTCCGGCGGGAGACAATATTACCGCCACATCAATATCTCCGGGAACATTTTTTAAGGACGAATAAATTGTATGCCCGAAAACTGTCCCTCCCCCCGGACCCACACAATATATGCTGCCCTTGAACTTCCACTTCAGCATATTCGAAACAACGGTTCGGCCAAGATTGGTCGAGCGTTCCGAAACACCTACAACCGCCACGCTGTCGGGGTAAAAAAGCCTGTCCATTCAGTTTATCACCAGATTAAATCATTTTATATTCAGTAACACGCCTCAAAAACTATTAAACAAAAAGGGTTCAACATTGAGATTCCGGCATTAATCTTAGAAATATTCGGCTGAATTATTAGTGGATTAACCTTGCTACTCTATTTTTTTCTTTTTCTCGAGCCTCTTTTTGATTCGATGCTTCTTTTTACATCCACAAGCCGGTCTTCACTCTGTCGCATGAAGTTTTTGAGTTTTTTTTCGAAGCTGTCCTCTTCCTGATTTTCACTTCTATTTCCGCTTTGCCGTTGCTTATCACTCGCTTCTTCTGCTCCGACTTCTTTTTCAACTGCTTCCGTCTTGCCCGAATCAAAGCTCTCCTTCTCTTCCTGTGTTACATTTTTAATTGAAAGCTGAACCCGCCCTTTGTCATCTACAGAGATAACCTTCGCGACAACAGGCATCCCAATAGCAACAAACTCAGATATTTCCCTGACAAACTTGTCACTTATCTGAGATATGTGGACCAGTCCTGTTTTCCCGCCCTTGATTTTTACAAACGCCCCGAACTTCGCAATATCAACTACTGTCCCCTCAACCAGATCCCCGACTTCGTTGTTCATTGCTTAAGACTTCACCCCGCATTTCAATAACAGAAGAAAAACTTTTATTCCTATTTCCTCTTTCCGGATCTTTTCCCTTTTATGTTTTCGTCTTCATTAACTGCCGGGTTTGGCGTTATTTTTATATGGACCTCTTTGGGATCCATAAGATATAAATTCTCCCTCGCATAATCCTTAAGATAATCAGGATCGTTCAATCTGGTCTTTTCTTCATTCAATCTTTTAATTTCATCATGTTTATATTGTCTCTCTGAAAGCACCTGGCTGAGTTGTCTTTCCATAAATATATAATTCTGATAATGCAGGTTGCCAAAATATAATGCTACATACAGCATAATAACGATAAATAATGACATATAGATTTTTCTATGAGGCTGAAGATTTTTAACCTTCAGTTTTTTGCGCCTCCTGGCGCTTGTAGCTATTTGCTTTTTGTATCTTTCACTCATGCTCTTCTATCTCATCAATAAAATCCTTTAATAGATTTAAGCTGGCAAGATCTCTAAGCAATTTTGAAACATCGATTTTTGAAGACTCGGGCACAAAAACTATATCGCCATCCATCAGCATAACATTCTCTTTCAGGTCGGCCCTGTTAATCAGGTTTTTGATATCGGAATGAATAACCACAGGTTTGCCTTCAAACATCCTGATTATATATGTTTTTCCAACAGCAGCCCTTCCGAATGGACCACCTGCTCTCGCAATCAGGTCCAGGATCTGCGTTCCTTCTTCCACAAACATTGTTCCCGGGTTCCCCACTTTACCCAGAACCGTTATTCTCATTTTCATCTTGCTTTGCTGATATGGAAATATTAAATAGTCGCCCTCATGTAATAAAATATTGTTCGTAAAATCTTCCCCGTCAATAATCTTCCTGATATCAATATACCTGACAGGATCATCCCCTCTGTACAAGGAAACTCTTGATTGATCGGCTCCTTCTTTCAATTCGCCACACAAAATTATCAGGTCGATTATTCTCATTCCATCGTAGTATTTGTATGATCCTGAATTTGTAACCGCCCCAAAAACACCAATAGAATGTCCGGGTCTTATTCCAACAGCAACTAAATCAACTTTTACATCAGATTCTGCGTAATACTTATCAATTCGCTCTTTTATCATTACCTCAACCTGGGCACAATTTTTTCCTTCCACATAAAATGCCCCCAGATCAAGTCCTTCCTGGATGATTGGCAAATAAAATTTCCCCGTTTGATCTACCGTGTATTCACCGCTCAACATAGGTTCAATCGGTATTCTTATCTGAATAGTATCTCCAACTCCAAGCAGAACGTCTGTAGAACTTTTTTCTCCCTGTGCATAGCAGGCAGTTAAAGCCACAACCAGCAGACAAAAAATAAATCCTGATTCTATTATCGCTTTTTTTAAATGATACACCTGTTTAGCCCACCCATGTCATTTTTTTGACATTCAACTTAAGTCTCTGATTTTTTTTCAATTTGTTATTATACCCTATTGATAATTTGCTTTCAATTATCCTTTTCTTAATTTGCTCTTTACAGTTATAAACAAAAATTAATATCAATGTTATTATAAATTCCATAATTCTCACTATTTTTTTCACGTGTATTCATTTAGACAACCCCTGATGTTAAAATATGTCAAAGTGAATTTACGGAAGGGCAAAAAATTGTATTTGGAAAAAAAACCTGATCTTATTGAACGAGATCTCAACGGTGAGATAATAATACTGTGTCAAAAAAGCGGCGTTTACTATAGTTTCAACAATGAAATTGCCATAGATATCTGGAAAAAGATCAGTGAAAAATGCTCAGAGCAGCAAATTATTGACTTCATAACATCACAATATGACGTTCCACGGGAACAGGCGATATCCGACATAAAAGAATTCATTGATGATCTTTTGAATGAAGATTTGATCTCAACAGTAAATTCCTGAGTTTTTATGAAACAATCAACTAAAAGAAGCTTTTATAAGAAAATGTCTGGGATGACAAATCCTTTGCGTGTTCAAATAGAAGTTACCCGCCATTGCAACCTGAATTGTCGTCACTGCATGCTTGGAGGTGATACAAAACAGAAAAACGAAATGGCAGCCGGTGATTATGCAGCTCTGGTAAAACAACTTGAAAACGCCGGAGTGTTTAACGTCAATCTTACAGGCGGAGAATTTTTGGTTCATCCTGAAATAATTCCAATTCTGGAATGCATCTTCAGTTCAGATTTATGGGTATCACTCCAAACAAACGCCACCCTTATTGATGATGAAATAATGAATATCTTCAAAAAACACAAAACAAAAATTCGCTCGTTTGCTATAAGTCTTTATGGCGCTACGGCTGAAACACATGAATATATTACAAGGGTTAAAGGAAGTTTCGAGAAAACAATCGATTCGATCAAACAGCTTGACGAAGAAGGCTTCAAAGTGGAAATCATTTCTTTGATGATGAAATCCAACTACCATGAATACGAAGCTATCAAAACGATGTGTGAGAATTGGGATTTGAAACATCAGTTCAACTCTATTATTGCTCCAAGCAGAGATAGACGAAGAAAAATCACGAACCTGAGACTGAGCGACGAAGAACTTCTTGCGTTACCCAGGCCATGGGAAACTTTCATGAATGAATTCTGGGAGACAGAACCAGGAGATTTCTATCCTGACAAAAGTATCGAATCCTGGTGCAGCATGGCAAGAACCACAGCTTATATCGATTCGTGCGGATATGTTCTTCCTTGCTCGGTAATTGATATTCCTGCCGGAAATGTCCGTGAAACTCCGTTTGAAGAAATATGGAAAAATTCAGATCTCTTTAAAAAAATCAGGGAATTCAAAATCAGAGACTTCGAGTGTTCAAGATGCGAAAACTTTCCTGCTTGCAAACCATGCCCCGGACTGGCATACTTAGAGCATGGAGATATTTTCTCCGCACCGCGTGAAATATGTAGAATTGTCAGTCTCTTCATCAAAAAGCAGGAGGATAAGGATGAAGGATAAGGAAAAGAAACAGTATTTAAAACCAGAGTTAATAAAATACGGAACAGTAAAAGATGTTTATAATGGACCTTCCTGCAAAGCGGTCCTGACCTCTGAAGCCGATAAATAGACCGGCTGAGGCAATTCATTTGATAGTGGCCCGACAGAATAATCGCCAGGTTCACAAGGCTCAATCGGCCTTTAAGACCTGGCATTTTTGCAAAACAGATATTTTATTTTTTCTATCGGAACGCTAATATGACAACTTACAAGAAAAACTGCGACTATTCTTTTGTTCTACTCTCCCTTTTCAATAAAAACTTCATCTTAAAAACTAATCGAATTGAACCGCTTATGCTGTGTCTTGATGCAACTTTCAGCAGAAATTACCGCCGGATTTGCACAATCGACAATGCAGACGAAATATACAATCTGACTATTAACCACGGAGCCTCAAATACGCAATATTCCAGCGATGATAAGAAATTTGAAAAAGCAATTCAGCTTGAGCCGGGAATATGCATGAGCATTTGTGAAGATTCAAAGTCGTTTTCAATTTGCCTTCCCGACGACTCGGGCAGAAACACTCTGCGTTTGATTCTGAGCGCGGTATCGGCTTTCATACAGATATCTCTATTGAACGATGATATTTATTTTATCCATGCATCGGCTGTATCTTTCAGGAATATTGGAATAATATTTTCCGGTCCTAACGAATCCGGAAAATCGAGCCTGTTGAGATCACTCCTGTCACATAACGCTTCTTATTTATCGGACGATGCCTGCTTAATCAGGTCAAATTCCAAAAAAACTATTATTATCCCGAATCCGGAATCGATAACCTGTCTTGAAATGAGTTCAGACGAAACCGAATCTCTGCTAAAAAGAGGCTTTGACTTCGCAAATGACGACAGATTTCTAATGCCTCCGATAAATTTTCAGGAGTCTGTTGAGTTGAATTTTATTTTTTTCCCAGAAATAGTGGAAGTAAAGCAAAAGATCGTTTCATTGACAAAAAAGGAGGCGGCATTAAAACTTTTAAAGTCTGTTAAAACACCTTTGTCTAAAAAAGCACAGGTAAAATGGTTTAAATTCGTATGTGATATCTGTGAAACGACTAATTTTGCAAAGCTTTTTATTGAACGCAACTCGACTTTTAATACTGAAGAGATAATTAATTATTGTGAACTGTTGTCATCTTAAAAAATACTTTGTAGCGGCACTTTTGATTTTGCTGTGCTCTATTTTCAGCGCAAGAGCACTTTCATCAGAAGTGCTTATCTTTGATTACACCGCAGATGATTCCGTATCGGAAAAATGGGTAGGAATAGCTCTTACCGATTATTCAATAAGAATTCTGAATTCCAGTGAATCGGGAAAAGCAATGGATCGGGAAAGATTGAAAAAAATCATCTCGAGATGGACATCCGGAAAGTCGAATAATCTTTCATTCGAAACAAAAGACGCGATTCGTGTTCATGCCGGAGCCGTTTCTCTTATCGAATGTGAAATAAACGAAGACCCGTCAGGAATTCATTTTATTGGAACAATAATAAATCCGGACTCAGGTATTCTCAAAGACATTTCTTTTTCAATTAAGGAATTCGATTTGCACAGTTTGAAACAATCCCTTTTGAACAAGCTGGTTGAAGAATATTCATTATCCGAAATTATTTCTGAAAATAATATCGAAACAACATCAAGCGACATCGCTTACACGCGTTACTGGCAGGCAATGTATTCGTATGAAAACGGGATGATAGACAAGGCATATTCCCTTTTTGAAAAAGCTGCTGAACTTGATCCCGGTTATGTTGAAGCTTTCATTATGAAGGGAAAAATCCTTCTTGAAAAAACGAGATTCAGTGAAGCTATAGAGCACCTGAAACACAGCATAGAGATCGATCCTGAAAACGCTAAGGCTCACTTTTTACTTGGGCTGACATATTATTTCCAGAGGCAGAACATCCCGGCGAGAATTGAGTTTGATAAAGCTCTTGAATTAGACCCCGGCAATCCTGAATACCATTATCAAACCGGGCTGTACAGCAAAGAAAAGTTTAATTACAAAAGAGCTCTGGAAGAATTAACCGTCACTGTGGAAATGGATCCTTCTATTTACTTTGCATGGTATCATCTCGCGACAATATACGCTTCGTTAAAAAATGATCAGAAAGCACTGGATTGTCTTCAAGAGGCTGCCAGGTGGGGCAAGAAAAATATACTGCCGATGATTGAAAATGATTCCGATCTCGACCTTCTCAGGGGTAATCCGAGATTTTTGGCCATAGTGAGGCCATTGAAATAGTATTATGAAACATTTCATATCTATTTTCCTGATTGCTTTCCTGTGTGCCGCAGGCTGCAATAAAACTTTGGTCAACAAACAGGACACTTCACCAACAGCTGTTAATGAAGCCGATACTATAACTGATGAGGTAATAACAAAAATTTCAAATAAAGTAATCGGGCATATCGAAATCTCCGGAAAACTCGAGGAAATTAAAAACAGGGGTATTCTTCGTGTTGCACTGCCTGCTGAAAAAAAACCGTTCCAGTTCCTCGACCCGGAATATGGAATACCGGACGGTTTCCACCCTGCGCTCATATACGAAATATCAAGAATCATTGGAGTCAAACCTAATATAACAATACCTGATGATATATTGATATCAACATTTTCGAGCGGTAAATGGGATAACGAATTTGATATGATTATAACCGATAATAAAAAGCTGTGTGCCCAAGAAAGTTCTCATCCATTCTTTTTTTCAGGTGCTGATAACGGGTGGAAAATTATTTGCACATCAGATTCAGGAAGTTTTTCAGATGCGATTGATGAAATTCTTGTTTATCTGAACGAAACCGGGATTTTTGCCCAGTTATACACAGGTTATGTCAAAGAATAAGAAAAAAAAGCTTTTTACGAAACTCATCCAGACAAACTTTGCAATTGTACTGGTCGTAGTTCTTATTCTTGTTACGACATTTTTGTTTTTTACATCATATTACCTTGGAATAGCTGCACGGCAGGATATGGACAGGGCAGTAAAACTCGCTTTCAACGCTATTCAGATCAATATGGATAATGCGGCGTTGACCTCGCTGTTACTGTCAAAAGATTACAATATCAGGATCGGTCTCCAGGAAAAGAACTCAGAGCTGGTTCAGAAACAGCTTTCTGAAGAGCTTCTTTCAATCCAGGCAGATTTTATTTCTGTGGCTGACTCGAAAGGCATTGTCTTTGCTCATGCATCAAGAAACGAAATGTCTGCAGAAGTTGCCACGATCTCACAGTCGGAACCACTCTTTCTGAGCAAAGTATTCCAAAAAGTTACGGAGTCAATGAAAGCGGAATCCGGCATCGAACCTGTTTATCCAAACAGTATCGGGATTATTGCTATTGCGCCCGCAGAAACTGACAATGGTTCAATTATCGGCTATGTAAGAATCGGCTTCTATCTTGATAAACGGTTTATAAGCAACGTAAGGTCACTTGCGCATACGGACCTCGCCATTGAATATAGAGATGATATTATAACAGCCTCGATAAAACTTCCCGAGACGGGTGAACCAATAAAAATCGATTCACTGAGCAGCAGATTCCTCTCAAACAAACTTGAAATAGTCAGCGGCGGAAAGAATATTGCCAACCTGATAGCATTGTATCCAGTCGCGAAAATCAGGAACATTCAAAAACAGGGGCTCCTTGCGATCCTTCTTGCTTCATTTATTGCATTTATTGTAGCTGTGTTATCGAGCCGCAGAATGTCGCGGGTTATTGTCAATCCGCTCAATGAGTTAACTGCAGGCGCGGAAAGAATACAGAGTGGAGAGTTGAGTCACAGGATAGGGCTGATAAGCGATGATGAATTGGGAGATCTTGCAACAGCTTTCAACAGGATGTCCGAATCTCTTCAACAGAGAGACGAAGAGATCAGAAAGAATCAGGAACAGTTAATCCAGTCAGGAAAACTCGCCGCGGTGGGAGAACTTGCTGCGGGAGTTGCACATGAGATTGGAAATCCACTTGCGGCAATATTCGGATATCTTCAACTCATGGGTAAAGCATCGCCTGAAAAATCTGCTCATTTTATTGAAGAAATGTCAAAAGAAGTTGGTTTTATAGATTCTATAATCAGAGAACTGCTGGAATTTTCCCGTCCATCAAAAACAGAAGACGAGGATTTTTCTCTTGAGAAAGCCGTCGATGAGGCTTTGAGGATTCTTTCCTTCCATAAGAAAATGAAATATATCGACGTGATTAGAAACAATCCGCCCGAGCCCGCAGTTGTCAGGGGAAGCAGGAAAGAGGTTATTCAGGCGATTCTCAACATTGCGCTTAACGGTGTTCAGGCAATGAAAGGGAAAGGCACACTTACTGTAAGCATATATTCAAACGACGAAAACAATGCTTCCGTGATTATAAGCGACACAGGGACGGGAATATCCGAGTCTGACATTGATCATATATTCGAACCTTTCTTTACAACAAAAGGAGAAGGGACAGGTCTCGGCCTGGCAATAACCTACAAAATACTTGAAAGACACCATGGCAATATTGAAGTTATTACAAGCAAGGATTCCGGAACTACATTCAAACTTACAATACCAAAATCAGGCAATATTTCTGAATGATGTTTCACTGATTGTCATAAAGCAGGTTTTTAGCGCTCGCACGCGCTTTTTGAGCCCATATACTTCTTGGATACTGTGATATCACTTTTTGATATCTTTTTAATGCTTCCTCTTCTTTCCCTTTCTTCATCATCAGGGTTGCCGCTCTGATATTCGCTTCTGCCTGTATCTCCATTGCGCTCCCCGAATCGGCAACCATACAAAAGTATTTTATCGCTTCATTATCATCACCCGATAACAACAATAATTCAGCTATCTTGAAAAATACATATTGCTTTAATTTACCGTCACCCAGAACCGTGCTTGCTTTCCTTAAAGCTTCCAGCGCCTTTTCATTCTGCCCCGCATTCACTTTCTTTTCAGCGCTTATCAACACTTGAACTCCAAGAGAGTCCTGATCTCTCATATCTTCAATAAACACCATTTTTCTTAACGCATCATTGATAAATAAACTTTCAGGATACTGATCGGCTATCTTTCTATACAGTTTTTCAGCATCTGAAAGTCTCATTTTCATATAGTTGATTTCAGCTATATAGAAAAGTATTTCGTCTGCTCTTTTTCTTGTTTTTGGACCTGTCAACAAAGCTTCGAACGCCTTCTCCGCATGATCATAATCCCCAAGATAGAAAGCCATCTCTGCTTCGCCCAACATTGCATCTCCATAATAGTAACTCGCGGGATAATCCAGAGCCATTCTTGAATAAAGTTCCCTTGATTCTTTATAATGCCCGGCTTCCGATTCGATTTGAGCTACCCGTAACAAAGCTTCATCGGCAATGCCCGAGTCCGGATTGTTCTCTACAATTAATCTGAAATCTCTCAACGCATCCTGAGTTTTCCCCGCATTTATCCATGCCCGCCCGGCCTGTATCAAATTCTCAACCGGATCACCCTGTCCCATCTTCCATGCATTCTCGAACAACACAGCCGCAGACACGAACTCCGGCCTGCTCAACATTCTTCTAGCCAGTTCCACAAAAGGCCCTGTTACAGTTGCTTTGTTTTCCTTCACATACATCGATTCCAATAATGATATTGCCCTGTCGAAATCTCCTTCCATCATGAGCAGTTCGGCAAAAACCATTTTAAGCTCATCATTTCCACTCTGATTTTCGAGTTCTTTCTCGATGAGAAGTTTCCCTTCTCCTGCAAGTTCTTCTCTTTCAACTATCTCAATGATTGTTTTTCTTATGTTGCTGTCACCCGGATTTTCAGACAGTATCCCGATGTTTTCCATGAGCGCATCCTTGAACCGCATCTGGTAGTAATAATACGCTGCCAGTTCTCTTCTATACAGGCTTCCATCTCCTGAAACACGCCTGCCTTCTTCTAAAATTTCCACTGTTCCGGCATAATCCTGATTCAGCCTGTAATATCTTGCGAGCCTCGGATACGAGTTCAAGTCCCCCGGGTTGAATTTCGCTGCTTTTTCCCATGCTTCCCGGGCTTTGCCGAATTTTTTATCACGGTAATATATGTCACCGAGTTCCCTCAGCGCCGGTTCAAAATCAGGTTTTTTCTCAATTATCTCTTCCAGGGTTCGAACCGCTTTGTTCACCCACTGATTCTGAGCAAGAAACTTTGCCATTGTCACAGCATCCGTCAGATTGTCAGGCTCCTTTTTTACAATTATCTGTAATTCCCTTATTGCCTCTATTGTTCTGTTGTCCCAGATGAGCAAGCGTTTCAAGATATGTACGTGATCGAGATTCTCCGGCTGCTTCTTCTTCCTGTTTTCCATTTCACTTATCAGTTCATCAATTTTGCCGGCTGCCCGATAAGCAGTGAACATCATTGTTTCGTAACTCCGATTTTTCGGATCAAGTTCAATCAATTTTTTTATTTCTGCTATGGATTTATCATACGCACCCGTTTCGAGATAGATATTTGCAAGATTGGCTCTTATTGAATTATCATCGGGATTCCCGTTTAAATAATTGATTGCATACGTTTCAGCCTCATAATATCTCTTTATTCTTTTTAAGAAAAAAACGGTTTCCCTTCGAGCTCTTTTAGCCACAGAGTTATCTTTGCTTTCAGCTAAATCCTTGAATATTTTTATCGCTTCTTCCTGTCTTCCCTGTTGCTCGAATATCCCGGCCAGTTCGAACTGTATTGATGATAACCGCGGATTATCGGGATAATTCCGGATCGCATATTCATAAATTGTTATTACAGAACCGAATCTTTTTTCTCTTCTTGCAGCGTTCCCCGCTGCGAGAACGGCATCAAGCGCCCTTGAATCCGACGGATAATCCATATACAGCTTTCTGTACGCCTGTTCCGCCTGTGAGAACAAGGCCATCTTCTCATATACCCTGCCCAATGTTATCAGCGCTTCAGGAACCATTGGATCTTTTTTATTCTTTTCGACAAATTCCGTTAATTTATTTCTGGCCGGCACAAGCTGTCCCTGGTTTATCAACCTGTTTATTTCGTCGGGTTTATAAACAGATTCCGACACGCAAATATTGCTCAATGCAATGATAACCAGCAAGATGAATATCTGAATATGAACTCTGGCGTTTTTCACTTATTGCCTCTCAGGATTTCTCTGTAATACTCTTCAATTATTCGTTCATATCCATCAGGAGCGGCTTCGTTCATCAGCTCATCGATTTGCTTTCTTATCTTATCAGGCAGCGCACCTTCAAGCTTTTCCGAAATATCCGCCGGCGCTGCCGCTTCATAATCTTTTGCTTTTTCCGCGACCCTGTTTTCTTCGAGCGATTCTTTTCTCAAAGAAAGAGTTGCATCCTGAAGCCTCCTCAAAACATTCGATTGTTTTCTTTGAACATTCACATCGGCCCTGCCCTCGTTGAGCATCCTCTGAATAGCTTCCATCTCCTCGCCGATCTGCCCGAGCCTCTCGGATATCTCACTCATGTTCCCCATTTCCTTCATCATCTCGGAAAGCCCCTGCCCAATCATTTTCTGCTGCGCCGCAAGCTGCTGCAACTGACTTCTAAGCTGAGGCAAAGGCAAGCCCGAGTCTCCCATTCTCATCGTTGCTTCATTAAGCGCCTGCTGGCTTTCGGCCAATTTCTGCAATTGTTTCATGAAGGAATCCAGGGCGGATTGTCCCATCGGGGTCGATGCGAGTTCTCTGGCATCGAGCAATGAAACAGCTAACTGGTTCAATCTCAGAGCAGCTGTGTTCTGCTTGCCGAATGCCTGCTCGATTTCCTGTTCGGCTATATGCCCCATCGCTTCAGATATGAATTCATATGCTTCTGAAGACATCTGCAAAACCCGGGGAGACACAAACATCGTAAACGAAGAGAGCATAGCAACATCCTCGGCGAGCGGCTGCATCGATTCCCTGACAATCTGCTCTCTGTCCGCTATGCTTTTTATCTCATCCGCCTTAACTCTTACGCCCAATCCTGCCAGTATTTTCTCCGTCTCTCTCAATACCTTCTCGTGTTCATCCGATATATCAAGGGTTCTTATCAGAAGGTCCCTTATCATCTTCAGGGCTCTTGAAGTCATTTCATGGTGAAACTCCCTGTGCATGTTTTCAAGCC
>DAOSYA010000018.1:0-44565 GCA_035380865.1 bacterium | reverse complement strand
GGCCGAACAAGATCGACCGTGTGCTTGGTATAACAAAGGCATACACGACACGGGTCGGCGAAGGGCCGTTCCCGACGGAGCTTGAAGATGAAATAGGCGAGAATCTGCGCAAAAAAGGCGGCGAGTTCGGAACGACGACGGGCCGGCCACGCAGGTGCGGATGGCTGGATGCGCTGCTGCTTCGGTACAGTGTGAGAATCAACGGCATGAGCGCGCTCGCGATGACCAAACTGGACGTTCTCGACGATCTTGATACAATTAAGGTGTGTGTCGGTTACCGTGTCGGTAGCGAAGTTATCAGCGAGTTCACGACAGATTTCAGAAAGCTGCGCGAATGCACGCCGGTATACGAAGAACTTCCGGGCTGGAAAACCGACACGAGCGGAGTGAAAGAGTACAGAGATCTGCCGGGCGAAGCGAAAAGTTACATTAAATTCGTTGAAAAAATCATCAGGGCGCCGATTTCGATCATATCCGTGGGACCAAGAAGAGCCCAGACCGTCATACTGAGAAAGTTCGTATAAATTTATTTATTTACTAGATTGTTGACAGTTATTGAAGTGTTACTATAATAAATATTCGCTGTTCTTTGAAAGTTAAGCGAGGGATTAAAATCCCGATGCACGAGGCCAAGCTCAGCAGTACCAGGGCCGTTAGCTCAGTTGGCAGAGCACCGGACTTTTAATCCGGGTGTCCCGGGTTCGAATCCCGGACGGCTCATTACTGCCCCCATCGTCTAGAGGCCCAGGACACCGCCCTTTCACGGCGGCGGCAGGGGTTCGAATCCCCTTGGGGGTGTAGTAGTGCAGCAGCGGGATGAACTGCCGGGCGGATAGCTCAGCGGAAGAGCGCTTGCTTCACACGCAAGAGGTCGTGGGTTCAAACCCCACTTCGCCCATATTAAGGAGCCGTAGTGTAGCGGTTATCACGCCGGCCTGTCAAGCCGGAGATCGCGAGTTCAAATCTCGTCGGCTCCGTTACAAAAATACAGTAACAGGGAAGGGTGTTTTAGTTGCCGGGAGTCACAGTTAACGATGGAGAATCAATCGACAGCGCACTGAGAAGATTCAGGAGCGTCTGCCGGGATGCAAGAATTCTGGAAGACTACAAAAGGTCACAGGTCTACGAAAAACCCAGTGAAAAAAGGCGCCGCAAGATAAAAGAACGTCAGCGACGAAATGCCAAGAAGTCAAGAAGGCCCTGAGTTTTTAGAAAGACAACAGATGTAATGCCGAGATAGCTCAGTCGGTAGAGCGAGGGACTGAAAATCCCTGCGTCGGCGGTTCAAATCCGTCTCTCGGCAATGTATAAAGCCCTTGTTCCAAGGGCTTTTTTCGTGTATGAACTATGTGCGGTTTTCAGTTCAGGACAGATGTTTTACAACTTTATCCTTGTTTATAGACTGTTTATTATTGAGCATCTTGTAGATGTTGAGCAATGCAACAAGTGCTTTTTTTACCTCAAGATAGTATTTGACCATATGTTCTCATAGGTATGTACAATATGATAAATTAATAAATAATATGTTTATAGTATTACTAAAAGCATCTGAGCAAAATCTTGTAGAGGAGAATGTATTAATGAGACCTATAAGCAGATATGCGAAAATTCACAAAATGCAATATTTACTTGTCTCTCCATCTCCGCGTCTCTATCTTGATAAAAGAAATGTGCTTAAATATTCAACGATGAAACTCAAACATACAAAAGCAGAAAAGGGGAATAAGCAATATTTAGACCGCTATGCAATAATGGATGCTGTCACTGGTTGTTTATATCTTGAGTATTTACCTTATGGCTGCAGGGAATACCTTTATGCTTTCCTTCATCGTGCATGGAGTGAAAAAAGCGAAGAATTTCCGTTCTGCGGAATGCCTGAATCGCTTGTTGTAATGCCCAGCCTAGCTGATACAACACTTTTAGATCTTTTGGAAAGCAATCAAATAAGAGCATTAAAGCCGGAATCAGGATTTGCATCTGGTATTCGTGTCTTCCGTTCTATATCAGAGTTTGAGGACATATATCTTATTGACGGTGGAATGTGGATAACAAACAGCGTAAACTGGCCTCTCGACCTAAGAGCATTAAACAACTATTGTGTTTCATGGCTGGTGCAATTCTACAACGGAATGCCTAAAAGCGGCGAGAAAAAATCGCGCTTCAAGCTCTGGAAAAAAGACAATACAGAAATCCGAGCGCCAGGACTTTTTGATTCTTTTATCTCAGAAATCCCTCTGCATATAAAAACGATTATTAAAGAGATTGAACCGCGAAAATATCCTAACATAACGCCTCGGAAGAAGAAAAGGAAATATACGGTAAAAACCATTGGCAATGCTTTTGATGAAATCTTTCCCGAAGAGCATTGGCTTATAGATGATGACAGGGAAACAGCAAAGAAAAAGTGGTGTGAAGAAAACTCGGAAAATCTCGAACAGGTAGAGAATATGATTGCAAAAGGCAGGGCAAATGATATTTTTGATATGGGATTGGAATATTATGACATCGGAGATTATAGAAGCGCCATGAGGGAATACCGCCGTGCATTGGAAATATGTCCAAGCCTTACAGATATACATGTGCATATTGGGATACTGTTTTTTAAGAGACATTGGCTGAAACTTGCGAAAGACTGCTTTGCAAAAGGCATTGAACTATGGAAACAAGAAAGCGGCGTGCCAGCTGATGGCGATGGATGGGTTTTTGAAACAAACCGACCGTACATGCGAGCACTGCATAATCTTGGCCTGACGTATGAGAAAATGAAAAAATGGGAGAACGCACTTGAATGTTATCTTGAATTATTGAGACTTAATCCCCTTGATCATCAGGGAATCAGGTATTTAATCGGTCATGTTTATCATCAGCTTGGAGATTTTGATAATGCGGTAAAGAGATATCAGGAAGCGAGTGATTGGCCGGACGGCGCGTGGAACCTTGTATACCTGTTTTTCCAAGAAGGCATGCTCGATAAAGCGGTCAAAGCAGTTCTTCAGGCGATTCCAGTAAATAAGTATGTGCTCACGGAGATATTGTATCCGGGTCATGAGTTCAGGGAGATTACAGAATTTATTTCGCTTGGAGGTAAAGATCAGGCAGCAGCATACAGAAGACAATACTGGATGATATGGTCTAAAGACAGTAAATACATTGACTTTCTGCGTAAAATAAATTCAACTCCAGAAGTAAGAGCGATGCTTGAGAAAGAAAGACCTGGAGAGCTTTCTGAGTTCGAGTTGAAAAGGATTACCAGAAAAATAACAGAGAAAATCTGAATACTGCGGATATGAAGTTGTAAACAGGAAAATACGGCAAAAAAATATTTCAGTTCACGCCGGGGAAAAGACTCCTTCGGCTCTCTGCAAGAGGTTGTATGTCTGTTCGACCTCTTTTATGAATGCCTGCTCGAAGTGAAGCGGACTTTTTTGTTTCGAGGTCCACCTTTCGTTAACAAGCTTCGAAGACAGGCCGAAACGGACAGGATCAAAAGGCCTCTGCCCGTTGTTGCTTGGGCGGCCATTTCTGAGCTTCGCCTGCAAGTCCTCTATGAAGCTGCTGGTTTTCTTCACATCCATCTGTTTGACCTCAGACGGATCGATCTGGACATTGGCTCTTTTTGCCAATGCTTTCACATACTGCAACTGTTTTTCTGTTGCCATTCTACGCACCTCCAGAAGCCAACTCTTTCTGGCTGGTTTCACGTGCATACAGACAACGTGAAACCCAAAGTATAAAACACCCCGTCAAGCGAACCTCTCATTTATACCTTTAGCCCACCGGCGGGCGACCTCTCGCAGAGAGGGAAAGGGATAAAATAAAGAGGTTTGCGTGGGGTGAAATACTCCGTGTTGCTTTTATGGCTTCATTTATCGTCATAGATGCGCATTAGCAATGTTTGAGACAATCTTACTTTCTGATGGCTTCTCTTGATATAATACAATTAGCTTGTTAACAATTAATTTTAGAGAAACTATACTCTGTGATATAGGTGTATTCTGGGAGTTTTAGAGATATTTGGTCGGAGGGGGGTAATCAAATGTTTCAAGATCAAATCTATTTAGATGAAATAAGAGACCGTTTGTGGTGTGATCGTGAGTATGGTCAAGCGGCAGTAATGGTTGGAGCTGGTTTCAGCTTGAATGCGTATAAGGCACCTGGCCAAACAATGGATTTTCCATTGTGGAAGGAACTAGGGGAAAAAATGTTTGACATGCTGTATCCTCCAGGTGTAATGGATGATAAATCTAGAGAAGAGAAAAAAGAAGAGGAAACATATGGCTTAGGAGTTGTAAAATTAGCGAGTGAATATGCGACTGCTTTTGGGCAGCCAGCATTGGACGATTTGATTGTAAAGAGTATTCCGGACGATGGTTTTTTCCCCGGAAAGCTTCACAAGATGCTTTTGTCATTGCCTTGGTCTGATATATTCACAACCAATTACGACACTCTTCTTGAGAGAACAAGGCCTTTCATTATTGAACGGAAGTATGATGTAGTTCTGACCAAAGAAGATATTCCATATCATATGAAGCCAAGGCTAGTAAAGCTTCACGGGAGTCTTCCATCGCACAGGCCGTTCATCATAACTGAAGAAGACTACAGGACTTATCCACAGAAGTTTGCTCCATTCGTTAACATGGTCCAACAATCTTTAATGGAAAACGCGTTTTGCTTGATTGGTTTTTCAGGAGATGACCCCAATTTTTTGGCGTGGACGGGCTGGGTCAGAGATAACCTCGGGCCTGCTACTCCAAATATCTACTTACTTGGCCTTTTTGATTTGCCCCCCTCAAAAAGACAGATGCTGATAAATAGAAAGGTAATACCCGTGGATTTGTCTTCGTTGTTCCCTAAAGCAAAATGGCCAAACACTAAACTAAGATACTCTAAAGCATACGAATGGCTTTTCTTATATCTCATGTACGGATATATACCTAAATATATGACATGGCCTGATTCGGGTGTGACAGTGGAGTGGAAGGAAAGCCACGGATTGCCCAAGGTACCAAAACCTCAGCCCAAGAAGTCTGATTACGATTTTGGCCCTGAGATAGGAAAAGCAATATCAAAAGAAGACATAAGAGAATTATTGCAATATTGGAAACAGGTGCGTTTCGAGTATCCTGGATGGATTATTACACCCAATTCAAACAGAGAAAAACTTTGGAGATACACACAGGATTGGATTTATCCAGTTTTTCAATACCTTAATGAACTGGAACCGCCATATGACTTATTTCTTCTGTATGAACTTGATTGGAGGCTGCAAAGAGCGCTGTCGCCCTTATTTATTGAATGGATTGAATACTATGTGAAGACATTAAATGACTATAATCCATATCCTCACTTGGGAGAGGTTCCTGGGGCAAAGATGGTGCCGAATGAGGAAAACAGCGATAAATTTAATTGGGACGAAATAGGATCATGCTGGGTTGAACTGCATTTTTCTGTAATTAGAGAATCTAGAGATGATTTGGACTCAAAAAGGTTTTTTTCGTGGCTCAATAAAATACAAAGTGTTGTCTTGCAAAAACCTGAGTGGCAGGCTAAATGGTTTCATGAGCAGTGCTTGTTTTATTTGAACACTCTTGATTTCAGCAAGGTAAAAGAGCTAATCAACAGATGGCCAGTAGACAAAGATTTGCCTTTTTGGGAGATAAAGAGAGCGGCAATAATAGCAGAAATTGGTAATTTTGAGCAGGCAGAAGACATAGTTGAAGAGTCGCTGCAAGAGATAAGAATTTCTCAGCACTCGGATGCTCCAAACTATGAACTTCTGTCCCAGGAAGGATGGGCAATGCTGTTGTCCAAAGCCCTGAGTGTGAATAAAAACGGCCAGCAAAAAAGACTATTGGTTAGCCAGTACAGAGACAGATGGGAAAAGCTTTCAACATATGGCTCAAATCCGTTTGGAGTAATTGATTCTCTGAAATCTGTATTAGGAAGAAACAAGCCAGCAATAGGCAATGTTCAAAAAGTAAAGCAAGATTTTGACACACACTCGTTATCGATCACAGAGACATTTACGAGCGGATTTACTTTTTCTTCTTTCCTTCCAGCATTTGCTTTCATCAGATCTTTTGAAGAAGGTGCCTTGCCAGTAAAATGCGGTATACAAAGTATGTTTTCAGAAACATATACTACCGCTGCAGAATGGATTGAACCATTTGTGCCATTGTTATCAATCTGTTCAATGTTAAGGGCTGGCAGGATTAAAGAAATTGAAGATATGTTCAACAGAGTTAACGTTGCTGTTTTGCCTGATGATACTCTTGACTATATATATCCTCTCATCAAAAATTCGCTATCACAGACTATCTTATACACAAAAACGGGAAATAATGGATGGATTGGTGAGCGCATTAGCGTTTTACTTGAATTCTTATCCAGACTCACTATTAGGCTCGATCAAGAACAATTGCTGGAACTGCTTGAAATTGCAATTCATATATACAAAAACCCTGATGTTTTGGCTTCAAATTACATAAAGCCCTTCAAGAATTTCTTTAGAAGAGTCCTTGCTGAAGTTTCTTGTGACAATATCTGTGAAAAGATGGACGTGCTTATAACGCTCCCGATATTAACAGAAGGGAGCTACAATGTTCCATTCCCATCAGATTGGCCGGAACCATTTGAATTCATATCATGGAGCGAAGGATATGAAAGAGATCTGAGAAAGCAGTTCCCAGATTATAGCAATTTTATCTCCCACCTTAACCAGATAGTGAAGAATGGCAGTGCTGAAGCCAGGAAAAGGGCGTCAATACGATTAGCTAAACTCTATAGTATTAATGCGTTGAATAAAACTGAAACCAGCAGTTTCGCGAGATCGCTTTGGTCAAGAATTGATGATAATACAAAACTACCCTCAGACACCTACTTTTTCATATCAAGTTTTATATGGTTGCCTTCAATAAATAGAGAGAAAGCAGTGGAATTGGTACGCCAGTGTCTTTTAAACATGGACTTTAACAGGGTCGCCGATTCTGTTAGAGGAGAGTTCACGCAAGACCTTCTGAGAAATTTGTTCAAGGTATCAAAGTCTATTTTTAATGAAGAAGAATATTACATAGAATGGTCTCATCAAGAAATAAAGCAAATACTAAGAAAAGCAGTGAATTGGTGGGAAGATGAAAAGAATAAACTCAAAGGAGATGATTATCCTGACATATTTGGTACGGTCAATCGAGTAAAAAGGGCTTTTATCGGATTGAGTAAATTCATTGCCGATGTGATTATGGTAAACATTGATGTAAGCGATAAAGAAACGATACAAGTAATTGAGAACCTTCGAAAAGACATGGAGGACTACAATATACCAATTATTGAGTCGGAACCATTTGTTTTACTATATGCTCCTTCAGAGATAGATATTGTTTCAGATAAAATAAAAAAGGGATTGTTATCTCATGAAAAACTCATTGTCAGGAGCTCGATAAATGCTACATACTCTTGGACTGTCCAATCTAAAAAAGCCTTTTTACCAGAGATGCCTGTCTTGCTATTGGACATGATAATTCACAAGATTGCCCTGAGAAGCCAGCCAGAGCTTAATGTGGCAATATATAGAACAAGCGACATTATCAAGAAATACCCTGAGGTCTTCAGTGATGAGCAGATCGATCAGCTACTGTTTGCTCTAGAAGGATTGAAAAAAGATACTTCGTTGTCTGGTAGTATTGATAGTGAAATGATGACAGATAAGAATAAGAATATCCCGATTCATGAAAGACCTTTTTGCAGAAGCTTATCCGCAGTTCTTGCAAACAGAGTTGAGGTCGAGTTGAAGAATAGGAAAAAGGGCATACCAGGTATAATCACCGAATGGAAGGAATTGTCTAAGACCGATGTGCTGCCTGAGGTTAGAAACGCGTGGGATAATTGATGAAAGGAAAGAATAATGAGCAAAATCACTGAACATATCACGTTAAGTCTAAACTCCACTGGATACAAAGGAGAAGATATTGATCAGGCAAGGCCAGGGGTATTGGAAACAGAAAGAGACATATTGACTGGAGTATCCTGGGCACCAAGCGTAATGGGAGTATATTCTTTCACTCTGGTTATTGTAATAACCGGAAGTATTGTGGCTGCCGTAAGCCAAGGCTTTTTCGGTGAGTTGGGCAAGGATTTATATGGGTGGACAAAAAACAAGCTGGTCAGTCTATTCAAAAGCAAGGAAACAGCTGAAGGAATGGTTACAATTAAATTTGAAGATATAACTATCTCCGCCATGGTTAACGGCGATGAGGACCTTGTTCATCTTTGGGAACAATCGTTGGATTGGGCAAATCGAGTCATAGAGAGGAGAAAAAAAACTGACACTGAGATAGATTTGGAATATGACTTTGAAAAGCAAATATGGACAATTGACCAATATCGGAGTGACAAATAGAAGATAAGCGGTATGTCATGAAATATTCCTTTTATTTACTGCTTTTTTTCTTAATTTGAAACGGCAGGACGATTGTTTTGTCGTTTTGTTCAACACCGTCCCTCGGCAATGTATAAAGCCCTTGTTTCAAGGGCTTTTTTCGTCTGCGGATTAAGATTTATATTGCTTTGATTTCATCCAATTGCTACATTATTGAAAAAGACTATCTCCGGTTTCGGATAGAACTCTTTGTATAAACATTCCGGGAAGGGACGATTTCATGAAGATAATAACGATTATGGGTAGTCCGCGAAAACGCGGGAACACCGACGCCGCACTGACGATATTCGAGGATATGGCCCGCGATGCCGGCCATACGGTGACGAGGATCAACCTTGCCGGCGTGAACGTCGGGCAGTGCGTGTCGTGCTGGAAATGCATGGAAAGCACCGATGAGCCCGGCTGCCCGCAGAAAGACGACGCGGGCGGCGTGTTTTCGAGCATGATCGAATCTGACGGGATAATTTATGCCACGCCCCTTTACTGCTGGTCTTTCTCGGCACAGATGAAGGCGCTCATCGACCGCCACGTCTGTCTCGTCAAGGGGTTCGAGACCGGCGGACACAAATCGTTTCTTGAAGGCAAAAAGACGGCGCTTCTCGTTACCTGCGAGGGCGCCGAAACGGGTAACGCCGATATTATCCGGACGTTGTTCGAAAGGTTGACGAATGAATATCTGCTGATGAACAATGCGGGTGAATTCATAATCTCCGGGTGCGGAATCGAGCCGCGCACGCTCCCGCCGGATGCCGGAAGCATAATTAACAGGATGGCCGAATCGTTTATCTGAAACGGCAGCCGCCGGGCGGTAACCCGAAAAGGATCGTCCCGCGGAGTTTGTCTGAAATAAACGAAAGAATATAATTATCTGTAAACTGTGGCGGTGAAAAATCCATGTCGGGCGACATTCCTGAGAAAAAGAAGTCAAAAAGGCTGGTTTCGATAGACGCTCTGCGCGGTTTCGATATGTTCTGGATAATCGGCGGCGGCGATATCATCGAGCAGTTCATAAAAGCGGTCTGGAACCCTCTGCCGCAGGCGGTGGCCCGGCAGTTCGAGCATGCCGAGTGGATCGGGTTCACGGCCTGGGACATGATAATGCCGCTGTTCCTGTTCATCGTTGGTGCTTCCATGCCTTTTTCCATGTCCGGATACCTGAAGGAAACGGGAGGCAGGAAACTTTTCTACAGGAGACTCGCGAAACGATTCATCATACTGTTTATTCTTGGAATAGCAATACAGGGCAACCTGTTCAAATTCGATCCGGCGCAGCTTCACCTTTATTGCAACACGCTTCAGGCGATAGCCTGCGGATATGTCGTCGCCGCGGTCGTGATCCTCAACCTGAGGCTGGTATGGCAGATAGCGGCCTGCGTCGCGTTGCTTGCGGGATACTGGGCGCTGATGATGCTGGTTCCCGTGCCGGGATACGGAGCGGGCGTCCTGGAGCCTTCGGCCAATCTCGCCCTGTATATCGATGAACTGATACTGGGCCGTTTCCGTGACGGGACGCCCTATACGTGGATACTCAGCAGCATGACGTTTTCAGCCACGGTTCTCATGGGCGTCATGTCGGGTTACATAATAAAATCCGGGAACAAACCGGCTGCGCGTTTCTGGATGCTGGCGGGAGCGGGTCTGGGCTGCCTTGCCGCAGGTTACATATCCGGAATATGGTTCCCGATAATCAAGCATATCTGGTCGAGCTCGTTCGCGCTGTGCGCCGGCGGATGGTGTTTTCTACTTCTTGCCGCTTTCTACGGCATAATCGATATCGCCGGTCTGAAAAAGTGGTCGTTCTTTTTCGTTGTCATCGGCTCGAATGCGCTTTTTGTTTATTCGTTCACCGAATTCATGGGGTCCTATATAACAAAAGGGATCGTGATTGTCATGGAAACGATGCATCCGGCGGTTGTCGCCGGAGTGGCGCTGTCGGCATTCGGCGCGTTGTGGCTGCTGCTTTACATAATGTATCGAAAAGAAATATTCATCAGGGTGTAAACCGGAGTTCTCACAGGTAAATCAGGGGAATCGCGGTAAGGCCTGTTCTGTCGTGTTAAAGTTTACTTCACGCACAAAGAACGGCGCTTTGTACGTGGCACAACAAATAGTATTCTTTACATTAAGGAGTGGATTCCTGCCTTCGCAGGAATGACAACTGGGAAGGTCTCACTTCAGCGGGCAACGCTACATGTGGCCTCCCCGTGAAAAGTCGAGCTGAAAGCGAAACGTGACGAAGGCACGTTTCGCTTTCAGCGTTCTAGAAGTTTTGAAGGGATTCTAAAGGGGAACTTTTTCAAAAGTTCCCCTTTAGCCGCCGGAGGCCTTTCAGCCGTGGTGTAAGTTCTGTCTGTGTGTTATTTCAGTCCGGCGGCGGCCTCGGCAATGTTGTGGGCGTGAGACCTGATTTTCTGGAAAGCGTTAAGAATATCGCTGTAGAGCAGCCCGGGAACAACATCGCACTGGCTCTGATTGAGCCTCATTATGTGATCGTTGAGAAGCTTCTTTATCAGTTTCTGGAGCGACTTACTTTTTGCATCCGCCTCGTGGCGAACCCTTGGTTTTTCTTCAATGAAGCAGCGTGTGCAGAGTTCAAGGTACTCGTAGAGCTCCTTGTGGGCTTTCCCGAGCCCTTCTATGGCATCATCGGAAAATACGATATCCTGATCTTCCTGTCGCAGCCTGTATTTTGCCAGGCTTTCGCTGTAATCACCTATAGATTCGAATTCATCCGCGATCCTGAGATAGCATCGCGCATCGTCCGCATCTTCCGGCCCCGGGGACCGTCTCAGAAGTTCGGCAAGAAATCTTGATATTTCAGCCTGTAGAGCGTCTGTTATGTTTTCATATTTGAATAATCTATCTGTGAGGTTGGGATCAATTTTTTTATGTGTGAGCAGTTCTCCGTTCCATTTGAACATATCGAGAACGAGAGAAGACATTTTGAGAATTTCTTTTTTAGCCTGTCCCAGAGCGATGGACGGTGCGGATATGAAATTGTAATCGATGAATTCGAGATGTTTTTCTTCTTTATCCGATTTCCCGGGAATCATCCATGTCGCGAGTCTAACTAACAGGAATGATAACGGGACAAAGATGATTGTGTTGCAAATATTGAAAGTCGAATGGCCCGCGGCTATGTGCGCCGCGATATGAGACGTGGAGTTCATGTTGCCCGGAACGATCATGTCGACGAATTTTATAAAGAAAGGGAACAGGAATATCATATAGGTTACGCCGAACAGGTTGAAAAAGGTATGAACCCTTGCAGCCCGCTTGGCAACGATATTCGCGCCGATAGAGGCAAGCTCCATGGTAATGGTCGTGCCGATGTTTTCGCCGAGGACCAGCGCCGCCGCCGCGGGGTATGACAGGAGACCCTGGTTCGCCAGAGCGATAGTGATTCCTATCGTTGCCGAACTCGACTGGATGATTAGCGTAAGAACAAACCCTGCAAAGGCGCTTTTGATGATCTGAAAAGTGTTATCCGCTCCGAACTGCGCGAAGAAACGGAGAAAATCTTCGCTTTCACGAAGCGGGTTGAACGCTGATTCCATAAGCTTGAGTCCGAAGAACAGCATTCCGAACCCGAGCAGTATCTGCCCCCATTTAACAACCGTTCTGTTTTTGGAGAAAAGATGCATCGCCACGCCGATTCCGAGGACGGGCAGCGCGAATTTCGTGATTTTTATCGCGATTATCCATGATGTGATAGTCGTACCGATGTTCGCGCCCATGATAATACCGATCGCCTGCGACAGTTCCATGAGACCGGCGTTGATGAATCCGACGACCATTACTGTTGTTGCTGAACTCGATTGTATAATTGCAGTCACCGACAAACCTATAAAAACGCCCATTATTTTATTGTTTGTCAGTAGTTCGAAAATACGCTTTATCTTGTTGCCGGCAACCTGCTGAAATCCGTCCGACATCATCCTCATTCCATACAGGAAAATGCCGAGTCCGCCGATCAGATTGAATATTACTTTTGTCCAGTCCAATTCCATTGAGTACCCTTTTTTCGTTCCGCGCCGCCGGCGGTCGAATTTTCAGTCATGAATTTTTATCATTAAACAGTATATAATGCAATGCCGGGTCAATATTAGAAAACTGTTAAAATATTATTGATACCAGCTTCAGCGGCCCGGAGGATTGTTATAATAAATGGTCAACCGGCTGGAACGGTCGGAAGCGGACAAAAATTTTACGGGAGCGGTTTATGAGAACATTGAGGCAGAAAAGCGCGGTGTCGGGTTTGATCTTTTTCATCTTCTGTATTTCGGTTGTAGCGGAATCCGCCACGAACGTGAATCCATTGATTTCCAAAAGATGGCTCAGCGAGAAGTGGACGGCGCGCTGGAGTATGCACGATTCAGATATAGAAACAGACAAAGGGGTTTATCTTTTCAGGAAGAATATAGAACTCGCGTCGGCGCCGGACAGGTTTGTTGTCCATGTCAGCGCGGATCAACGGTACCAGTTATTCGTAAACGGCGAACAGGTCGTGTGGGGGCCGGCGAGAGGCGATGTTTTCCACTGGAGGTTCGAAACCGTTGATATAGCACCGTATCTTGAAGCCGGAAAAAACATTATCGCGGCGCGGGTATGGTCGTTCGGAAACATGGCGCCATGGGCGCAGATGACGGTTCAGACCGCTTTTATACTCCAGGGCGACGGCAGCGCCGAACAGGTTCTCGACACGCCGTATGGATGGAAGAGTTATAAGGACGAAAGCGTTGTTCCTTTCCAGTCGAAAATGGGTGTCGATGAAATTTCGTGTGTAACCGGTCCTGCTGAAAGGGTGAAAGGAGAATTGCATCCGTGGGGCTGGAATATGCCGGGGTTCGACGATTCGGCATGGAACGAAGTGATTGCTATCGACAACGCTTATCCTGCCGGGATTCCGGGAGATGCAAGTTCACTCTGGCATCTCGTGCCGAGAAATATCCCATTCATGGAACTGAAGCTTGAAAGATTCCCATCGATTCCAAGGAAGCCGAAGGTGAAAGTCACCAGGGAATTTCTTAAAGGCGAAGCGCCGGTCGTGGTGCCTGCAAAGAAAAAAACAAGCATTCTTTTTGACAGAAAACAGATTACTAACGGATTTCCCGAGATAATCGTAAGCGGTGGCAAAGGATCGAAGATGAGCCTTGTATACGAAGAGGCTCTTTATAAATATCCCGAAGCTACCGTGGGGATAAACATTAAAGGCAACAGGGACAAAGTCAAAGGGCAGGGCGTACGTGTAGGCTACAAGTTCGATGAATTTTTCCCCGAAGGCGGCGATCACAGGTTGTACACGACGCTGTGGTGGCGCTCGTTCAGATATGTGCAGCTCAATATTGAAACGGGTGATGAACCGCTGGTTATAGAAGATATCAGGATAAAGGCGACCGGTTATCCGTTCGAGCAGGTAGCCGAATTCGACTCGAACGATCCGTTGATGAAAAAGATCTGGCAGGTCGGATGGCGGACGGTCAGGATGTGCTCGGCGGAGACATTCATGGATTGCCCGTATTACGAGCAGTTGCAGTATGTGGGCGACACGCGGATACAGTCGATGGTTTCTTTATATGTGTCAGGCGACGACAGGTTGATGAGAAACGCGATCGAACTGTTTTATGAATCGATAATCCCGGAAGGGATAACACGGAGCAGATACCCGTCGAGGGTACTCCAGATTATTCCGACATTTTCGCTCCAGTGGGTGGGAATGGTCCATGATTTCTGGATGCACAGGGACGACGATGAGTTTGTTAAACAATACATGGTATCAATCTACGAAGTGCTCGACTGGTTCGAGAAACACAGGCGCGATGACGGTCTGTTAGGCGGGCTGGAGTGGTGGAATTTCGTGGACTGGGTAACGACATGGAAGGGCGGAGTGCCGCCGGGCGCGACCGAGGGCGGTTCTTCAGTTGTTTCGCTCGAATACGCGCTGGCGCTGATGGAAGCCGCAAAGCTCGAAGATGACCTGGGCTCGAGTGCGATTGCCGCAGATTACCGGAAACGAGCGGATAAAATCATTGAAGCCGTGAGAAAACACTGCTGGGACGATGGAAGAGGGCTGGTCGCGGATACTCCTGAAAAGGGGACTTACAGTCAGCATGCAACGCTCATGGCTGTTCTCGCGGGAATGGTGCCGGAGGACCAGACAACTGAAGTTATGGAACGCGCGCTTGCTGATCCCGATATTTCGAAGTGTACGTACCAGTTCAGGTATTTCCTTCACAGGGCGATCGAGAAGGCGGGTCTTTCGTATAAATACACGTCGTTTCTCGGGCCGTGGAGAAATATGCTGGACCTGGGGCTTACCACATGGGCCGAAAGCCCGGAGCCTACAAGGTCCGACTGCCATGGCTGGAGTGCTGCTCCGACCTACGACATGCTCGCCGTTATTCTCGGCATCAAACCGTCCGCGAGCAGGTTCTCAAGCGTGAGAATCGAGCCGCACATGTCCGGGCTTGAGTGGGTTAAAGGGAAAATTCCGCATCCGAAAGGGATGCTCAGCGTCTCGATATCCGAGGGTTCCGGCGGCGCATCGGCTGAAATAGAAATGCCGGCGGGCCTGCCCGGAGTGTTCGTGTGGAATGGAAAGGAATACCCGCTTTCGCCGGGGCTTCAAAAGCTCGATCTGGATTGATACTGCGCGGTTGACGGACTGTTTCAGTCGAACCCGATTTCAGTGAATTCGATGCTGTCGATTTTCCAGTCTTTGACGTGTATCGTGCTGAATCCCCATAGCTGTTCGGGGTTGTAAAGCACGCTTCCCGCGGTGTTCGTCATTACCTGGGAGAATCTTCCTACATCCCTGATCTCGTTTCTGTGCATGTGACCGATAAAAGCGTGGCTTACACCGGCGTCGCTCAACAGAGAAATGATTTTCTCCGCGGGAACGCCGGGGATGGTGACGCTGCCGTCGAGCGATTTCATGCCGCCTTTCATTTTATCAAAAGGCAAATGTGCAAAAACAATCTTGTTTTTCCCTTCCGCGGATTCGAGCGTTTCCTTCAGCCACTCGAACTGCCCGGGCCCCATGTTGCCGGTGTTGATCGATTCCGTCAGGCTCATCAGGCCTATGTCGCTCGAACTCCTGAATTTCGCCGGCCACTCGTAGTTGTCTATTCCGATCACGCGCAGGTTCCCGTAATCGAAGTAGAAATATGCGGGTCCGAGGAACGATGTCCAGTATATTTTCCCATCCCTGAATACATTCTTCTTTTGTCTGATCCCGTAGCCGTCGTGGTTGCCGGGAACCGCGAATAGCGGCGCCGTGCAATACTGCGTGAAATAATTCCATGCCTTTTTGAAATCGCGCGTGTAATCGTTGGGCATGCTTGTTATGTCGCCGGCGATAAGAACGAACTCCGGATTGATTTCGCTCGCCGCGACGAGTATGTTTCGCCTCAACCTGTCGAAATCGGCGCCCGGGGCGAAGTAATCGCCTCTTGTGTCACCGAAATGGATGTCGGCGATAACGGAAAAGACGAAATCTTTTTTGAAGGAATCGATTATTTTAACGCTGTGCGGCTGCGTATCGACTTTTCCGCCGATAAACCGAACCCTGACATCATACAGACCGGTTGCCGCCGTTGAGGGCACAGCCGCATCGTATAATGCCGTCGTGTCTTTAATACTGAAAATGGTTTTTACTGGCTCTACCGTTTCGCCGGTTCCGTTCGACGGCAGTAATTCGATTACTTCGACTTCTCCCGCATCCGGCGAGTCTATCCGTATCCTGAATTTCCCGCCCGCGGCCACAATCTCCGGTTTGCAGAGTGACGGAGACGTAATTTCGTTTATCCTGCCGTTTTTTACCCTGAACAGGTTTTCTGCTCCTGCGATCGAGCATGTCGATATTAGAAGCAGAGAAAAGATTAAAAGAAATAAATAATTTATTCGCGGTTTAAGTGATTTTGAAAAGCATTTCGATTCGTTACTCATTTTCGACCTTCTTTTTCATTATTTTAATTTTATTAGAGTCATATTAGTGCAAAAACATATATCGTGGAAGGATTTTATGACTTGCAATGTATGTTCAGCATACCGGGATTGATCTTGCATGCCCATCGATTGGGGATAAATGATGCGGTATTGTTAATCCTGATTTAATATTAACTCATATCAGGATAATCGGATTTTGGTTGATTGCGCGATGGTGCGATATCAAGATGGAGTTGTATAATAATACAGAAGACATTTACATATTTATGTTCCGACGCTTTTCCCGCGACGAAAGATGAATAGCTTATTATAATGAACAGTTGTTGAAATACTCGCACCGGGAGAGCAGAATATGCGGTGGGTAATATGTGAATACCGAGACTGAGAATTACAGGGCAGAGCAGAGGATCGGCAGGTTATGAGTTTCAACGTGAATCATGAATATCTTTCCATCGCTTCGGAGAGGATCGTGTTTATCGACGGAGCAATGGGAACGACATTGCAGAAATATAACCTGGGACTCGATGATTTCAGAGGGCTTGAGAATTGCAGCGAAATCCTTCTGGAGACAAGGCCCGAAGTGATAAAAGAAGTTCATGCTCAATTTCTCGAAGCCGGCGCGGACGCGATCGAAACCAACACGTTCGGAGCGAACCGGACGGTTCTGCGCGATTTCGGCATAGAGGACAGGGCCTATGATCTGAATGTTCTCGCGGTCAAACTCGCAAGGGAAGTCGCCGGTGATTATTCCACGCGCGAGAAACCGAGGTTTGTTATCGGGTCGATAGGCCCGGGCACGAAATCGCCTTCGCTCGGCCACATAACATACGATGAACTGAAAACGGCGTACAGGGAGCAGGCTGAAGGGCTGATCGACGGCGGGGCGGATGTAATTCTCATCGAAACGTGTTTCGATCTGCTACAGGTCAAAAGCTCGATCTCAGCCTGCGACAACGCGTTTTCCGCCGCAGGAAAAAAACTGCCTCTCATGGTTCAGGTGACGATAGAAAAACAGGGCGCCATGTTGCTGGGCAGCGACATAGCGACCGCTTTTGCGGTTATCGGCTCGTTCGACAGCGTGGATGTGATCGGGATGAACTGCGGGACCGGGCCCGAAGGAATGGTGGACAGTTTAAGGAGGCTCGGCGAGATAAGCGACAGGTATATATCATGCCTTCCTAACGCGGGGCTGCCGGAAAACGTTGACGGCGATGTTTATTTTCCGTTGAAGCCGACTGAATTCGCGATGTACCAGAAAAGGTTCGTCGAGGATTTCGGCGTTAATTACGTCGGTGGCTGCTGCGGCACGACGCCGGAACATATCAAGGCGGCTTATGATATGTGCTCCGTTCTTAAACCTAAATCGCATACTGCGAAGATGCCGCCGGGCGCTGCGAGCTGTTACATGCCGGTTCCGTATTTTCAGAAGCCCGGTCCGCTGATCGTCGGCGAAGAAACCAACGCGATAGGCAGCAAGCGTTTCAGGGACATGCTTGTCGCGCGTGATTATGACGGGATGGTCAATCTCGGGAAAAGCCAGGTGAACAACGGCGCCCACATGATAGACGTCTGCGTGGCGATGGTGGGCGAGGACGAAACCGGGCACATGAAACAGCTCGTGGGCAGGATGGCGCTCCAGGTGAAAGCGCCGCTGATGATAGACAGCACTTCGCCGGAAGTGATCGGGGCTGCGCTCAGGCTGATTCCCGGCAAGCCGGTCGTCAATTCAATAAATCTGGAAGAGGGGGAAGAAAGGCTCGATAAGGTTCTTCCGCTCGTGAAAGAGTTCGGATGCGGCGTGGTCGCGCTGACCATAGATGAAGATGGAATGGCGAAAACGACCGAACGTAAATTCGAGATAGCCCGGCGGATATACGATATCTGCACAAATAAATGGGGGATACCCCCGCATGACCTGATATTCGACGCGCTGACATTCACGCTCGGCAGCGGCGATGAGACTCTGAGTAGCGCCGCGGTGGAAACTATCGAAGCGATAAGAAGAATCAAACAGGAGCTGCCGGGCGCGCAGACAATACTCGGTGTGAGCAATATTTCTTTCGGACTGAGTAAGGACATAAGGCCTATTGTCAACAGCGTATTTATGAGCTACGCGCTCGACGCCGGGCTTGATATGGCTATTGTGAATGCGAAAAAGATTATTCCGCTGAACAGGATAGACAGCCGTGATCTCGAGATGACGCGCAGGCTGGTTCTGAACGAGAGTGAAACAGCGCTTGTTGAATTTCTCGATCATTTTTCGGGCAGGAAAGCCGGCGCCGGCGAAACCGGCGGTACGGCGGAGGACAAGCCGCCTGAAGAGCGGCTGAGAATAATGTTGATAGACGGCAATAAAAATGGGATGGAAGCAGTGCTCGAAGCCGCGCTTGAAACGCTCGGCCCCATGCAGATTATTAACGATCACCTGCTTCCGGCCATGAAGGAAGTCGGGGAATTGATGTCCGCCGGTGAAATGCAGTTGCCATTTGTCCTACAAAGCGCAGGGTTCATGAAAGCTGCGGTTGATTATCTCGAGGCGAAGATGGAAAAGAAAGACCGGGTGAGCAGGGGAAAGATTATGCTCGCCACGGTGAAGGGCGATGTTCACGACATAGGAAAAAACCTCGTCGAAATCATACTGCGGAACAACGGTTACGAAACGATCAATCTCGGCATAAGGCAGACTGCCTCGGATATCGCCGCAGCCTTCGAGCTTAACAGGCCGGACGTTATAGGATTGAGCGGGCTGCTTGTGAGATCTGCTCTTGAGATGAAATACATTGTCGCACATCTTGCGGAGAACGGGCTTGCGGTGCCCGTGATATGCGGAGGCGCGGCGCTTACGAGAAAATATGTTGAGAACGATATCGCGCCGGTTCACAGCGCCGGTGTTTATTACGCGGGTGATGCTTTTGAAAGCATGAAGATAATGAACGGTATAATGAATTCCGACGGTGGGCAAAACGAGGTTGAGAAAGCCGGCGGCGGCGGCGGTGAACCGTATGATGTCGAGCCGGGATCAAAAGAATATTCTGATATCATTACGTTTGAGCATTCGATACCTGAGCCGCCGTTTTACGGCGCGGCGACCGTCGATATCCCGGATGCCGGCACAGTCTTCGATTACCTGAATGAAAAAGTGATGTACAGAAAACATTTCAAAGTAGACGGGTACGGGTCGGGAAAGCATCAAGAAAGGGACGCCGGAATACGCTCCGAAGTAGAGTTGCTGAAGAGAAAAGCGCTCGAAGAGGGCTGGATAGCGCCGACCGCTGTGAGAGGCTATTTCCAGTGTGTGAAAAACGGCGATAGTTTAATCATTTATTCGGCTGAAGATTCGGAGAAGATTATATGCGAACTCGAATTTCCGCGATCCGCAGGCACCCCGGGACTTTGCCTGTCGGACTATTTCATCGACGGTGAAGACGGCGGCAGGGACCTGGTAGCATTCCAGGCGGTCACTATCGGCGGGAAAGCCTCTGTAGCCGAAAAGCGTTATTACGAGTCGGGCGAATATAAGCAGTATCTTTATCTGCACGGCCTGTCCGTCATGGCCGCAGAAGCTACAGCGGAATATGTTCACTCGATAATCAGGCGGGAGATGGGGATCGCGGGAGGCGAATCAGGCTCGGCAGGTGACATGCTGCGCCTCAGGTACCGGGGCAGGCGATACAGTTTCGGTTATGGCAGTTGTCCCGATATGTCCCAGCAGGGTAAATTGATAAACCTGCTCGATGCAGGTGACCGTATCGGATTGAAATTGACGGAAAACTACATGATGGAGCCTGAACAGAGCACGGTTGCGATAGTCGTGCATCATCCCCGGGCGAGATATTTCACCGTATAAAAAAAGCGGCGATGTTTCCACCGCCGCTCCTTGTGATTTTCAAATAACCGGAGATCAATACGGACTGTTCGCCGGGTCCCATGATTCGATAATAAAATAAGGTGTTTCCAGAAGGAAATCGGGATAAGCAACGGCATTGTTGAATTTATCCGCGACATTGAAGTAATACAGCAATCCTTCGGAATCGAGCGGCATAGTAATCGAGAATTTCCCATCACCGATGTCCTCCATATCCGTTTTCTGCCATGTGTAATAAGTCGGCATAGGTTTATAATGCAGCACCGCTTTTGCGACCGGGCTTGCATCCCTCACGGATATTACGATTTCAACACTCTCGCCGCCTTTTGCCACCTCAGCTTTTTCGAGCATGACTTCGGGCGGGATGTTGTCGGTGGTGAAAGTAACGGGAACGAATTTTTTGCTCTCGAATTTCAGTCTCTGTTTTTCGTTAACGCTGTCGTCGCGCGCATTCCCGTAGTAGTAATCCATTATGTCGTAATCTTTCGACGAACTCTTAATCGGTTTGCCGGGATACCGCCCCTGGGCGCCGCCTGCTTTTGCCGTGATGAAATATTGTATATCCCCCTTTGCATCTTCGGCGGGGATCGAGGCACTGTAGGATTTATCGTCGCCGGAGTATTCCATTTTGATGCTTCTGCTGTCTTTCGATCCATCAGGTTTGTATGTGATTTCGACATCCGCATCTTTAGTTGTTGCGACAGTAGCTACTATTTCGAGCGGCATGCCTTCTTGAGCAATCAGCTTCGGGGAGTGGCCGATGAAGAGAACTTTTCCTTTCGATTCCTGCCGTTTGTTGAACTCGGCCTCGGCAGCATCGAGCAGGTCTAAGTCTTCCTGTAACTGGAACTGGACCTCTCTCCATGTGAAAGTCGGTTTAGCCAGATGTTTTCTCATGACGAGCGTATCGAGAATTTGACCGAAATTTTCTTCACCGAGCGTTGACAGCTTATCCCAGTGATCGTGGGCTTTGAGCGTGTATTCCCTTGCGAGTTTAAGTTCGGGATACGTGAGTTTCTTTTCGAAAATATTGAAATATACCGAAGCGCGGATCTTGTTGCTGTAGTACAGGGCAAGTTCGTTGAGAAGTTTCAGCTCGACGCAGAGGCTCTCGAACTCTTTGTTGTCCCCCGCGACATTTTTCGCCGCACGGTCCGCGGCGGCCAGCGCTTTTTCAGCGTAAGACTCGATCAGGTCGGCGGATTCAAACGGATTAAGCTTGGCATCGATCAACTCATCTTTCGAAAATATATTATCAACGTATTCGTCTATTGAAGAAATCGAGTGCGGGTCAAGCGGATGGTTGGCCGCGAATTCTCGGAGATTGCCGACTGTTTCGTACTCCGGAGCCGTCGAGCGATGATCGACCCCTATGCATCTCCACGAGTAAATGAAAGGAACTATCCCGCTCAACTGGACCATCATTTCATAAACATCGTCCGCGGCTTTTTCGCCGTAATGCTTTGCGAACCTGTTTATCCATACCTCGCGCGGCTCGTTCGGGTTATATGACAGGCGTCCCCAGAGCATGAAATAGAACCAGTTTCTCTGGTGATCCCATTTGAAGTAGTCGAATCCTTTTTCGGGATTGTAAAAATAATCAGTTTTCGGGTAATAAGAAGTCATGGATTCGAGACTGAAACCCGCGCCCGCCGCAAGTTTTGTGGCCTCTGATGCCCTGACGACGAAAGTCGGGTCGCCCCATCTGAACAGCCTGTGTGTTCCGTTGGCCCTGATCTGCCAGATGATTTTATATTTTCTCGGCCAGTTGGAGTAATACTCCCAGGTGTAATCGGGCGATGCGTGGTGCCTGTTGTACGTCATTGCAAGATATGGAAGTCCGAGTTGTTCGCCGTTGTATTTAATTTCCAGGAATGTTTTGTTCGGGTATGATTCTGGTATTGCAAGCACCTGTTCCCTTGATGTATGCCATGTTCGAGTGAACAGATATATATCCCGGCTGGCTTCTTTTATACCTTTCATGTAGCTTTTATCAAAAAAGTCAGCGCTTCTTCCGGATTCGCCTATCCTGAAGCCTATCATCCATAATTTCGGGCATCGGTCGATAATTGTCTTTACAGCATCCGCAGTATATTTCTGCAAATCTTCATCGGAAGGTTCTTCCGTCTCATCGTCACTTGTCATTCTCCAGCTCGCGTGATAGCTCATAAGCGATATCCGGATACCGCGTTCGAGCGCAAGATCTATTATCCTGTTGAGCATTGCAAGGTTCCTGTCAGCTTCTTCCTTCGAAACGCCGATATCAGGGAAATCATCCGAGTGTGTCAGGTACAGATAGCAATTCGGAAAAAATGTCGATACCAGTTCGTACATCGCGTGGATATCTATCAGGTTAAACCTGTCAACGCTCAGTTCATCTAGATATGTTTTCCAGTATTCTTCGTCATGAAACCATGATTTCGGGTCATTAATCGCTGTTACATGCAGGAAAGGATTGACGGCCCTGATTTCTATGGAAGGCGCGAGCGCTTTATCCTTGATTTTTCTTGCGTCCGGTTTCGGGCTCATCAACTCGAACTGTTCGCCGATGTCATACGCCGCGTACATGGCACCCACATCGTCTTTGCCAATCCCGTATATAGTTTTCCCTTTGTTCAGAATCACGAAAGACTCATCGGCGGCGGGCATTGCTTCTTTAACTTCATCGACAATTCCCGGATCAAGCTGACCGAGCGAATCAAGCGGTGATATGACTATTTTTACCCCCTGCGGCTCGGCGCTTTCTGTCGATGCGGGAATACCGGCACCGGTTATCGCCTTTGCCATAACCTCGATCCCGTGACTCACGCATCCGGCTTTATTTTCAGGCGAAATGATATTCGCCGAATGATTCAATGTGGAGCAACCGCAGAAACAGGCGAAAATCGCAATTGCCGTTGAAAGTAAAATAAATCTTTTCATAAACATATTCTCCCGGTTTAGCCGATGTAATCTGCAAAGATCGGCCAGTAATTAGAATTATTATATTGTCTGAAGGATATGTTCATCCAGTTTTTCAGTAATAAATTGATTTGAAATGTGTTTTAGTGCGAATTAACGATTATTTTTCATCTTTGAATGCCTGCCTGCTTGATTGCGCGGCTTCCAGGAAAAAAATGATTATCAGGAGAATAACAGATACTATTAGTAAATATCGTGTCGTTGTATTAATAAAATCCCATGTGGGATTTGAGCTTTTAAGAATCTCAAACTCGGTCACATATACCGTTTCACACGCGCCGCCCATCGTGTCTTCTCTTGATATGCTGGTTCCTCTCCGGAAACCTTTGTCGTTCGAATACTCGGAAAGGTATCCATGAAAATGAATCTGATCTCCACGCCGCGCTTTCATTATTTTCTTTGAAATTTTCTTGTCATCGGAAAGCAGGTGATTGTTCGATACCTCATTAAGATGGAAGTTGCTCCATGCCTCGTTGCTTCTGGTATTGAAATAGCAGGTCCAGTTTGCGTTTTTAAATTTTATTTCCCTGAAGAGATCTGTTTTTAAGTTGTTACCCCACAGCACGCAGAGGTCTTTTATGTTAAGCGTGTCACCCCAGAGCTTATGGTAGTAATCAAGAATACTGTCGCTGTGGTGATATGAAACGACAAGTCCGTAAAGATCGTACTCGTACAGAGGACTCACTGTATACTCGGCATCTTTTTTTTCAACGATAAACGGTTCCACGTAAGTTTCTTCCTGCACCGGGTCATAATGAAGCTGTTCGAGAATTCCCGATGCGTGCGGATATTTGTCTTTAACGCATGAAGACACAATGAAAACTGGCAGGCAGACGATGAATATGATTTTCAGAATCTGTTTCATTTCCCGGTCCTTCCAAACCGATGATATTATAAGTTAACCAAAGATTATTTTGAAATGACATTCATTGTGCGGCCTTTGATCCCGGTGAATCGCCTGTTCTTTTCATAACCCGGTTTTCTTTCTTTTTCAGACTGTTATTGTTAAAATGGACGGCGACCGGAAGGATTCTGATTGAATTGATGAAAAAATGAAAAAGTTTTTATTTGTTGCAATCATTATATTCGTAACAGCGTTACTTGTGATCGTCGCTTCCGAAGTTGCTCTGCGACTCATCGGCAGCACCCCTGCGCAGTTTTATAAATGCCGTGACGATGCAGTACATCACAAACTCAGGCCCGGATACAGGGGACGTGTCGTTACACCCGAGTACCGGGTTGTTTACAAAGCAAATTCAAAAGGATTCCGTGGAAGTGACAGGGCAATCGCCAAAACCGGGCGTGTCACAAGGATTGTAGTTCTCGGGGATTCATTTACCATGGGGCAGGGCGTGCGTGAAGAAGCAGTATTTACGTCTCTTCTTGAAAACAAACTCAATAATGCGTGGTCGTCGGAAGGACGCAAGTTCGAGGTTATAAACCTGGGAATGCAGAGCTATTCACCGTTGATCGAGTACATTGCCCTGAAAAATTACGGGCTTGAATATGATCCTGATATGGTAATCCTGATGCTCGACTGGTCTGATTTTCAGGACGATATGACGTATGAACGCCGGACGGTATTCGACGATGCGGAAAGACCTGTGATGACAACTGCGGAAAACCCCGCAAAAGGATCTCTGGAGTTTCTCGGCCCGGTGATAGAGGCTTCGAAGAAAACGTATCTTTACCATTTTGTTCGAAACAGATTAAGAAAAACGGCAGTTTCTGCAACTGAGAATATTATTCCCGGTGATCCCGTGACAGACAGATATGCGATTCTCAGAGACCCGCCGCCGGAAGCCGCCGGTGAACTGTATGACAGGACACAAAAATATATACGGATGGTTTCAGAACTCGCCGTAGAGAATGATATTACCTTCATGATGGTTCTGTACCCGTATGGCGTACATGTCGGTGGCGATGAGTGGGGCGAAGGCAGGAAACAATTCCTGTTTCAGGAAGGCACAACTATTTCTTCAAAGCCATTTGAAATAATGGAAAAGTTTGCAGATGAATATGATATTGAGTGTTTGAATCTGTTGGAGCCATTCAGGGATTCAAAGGAATCATCACTGTTTTTCCCTTATGACGGCCATTTTACGGAATCCGGCCATGAGCTTGTCTCCGATACGCTTTTTGATTATATAAACACGAAATTTAGCGCGGAGTGACATGAGAATATTTTTGTGAACATGTTATCGGCCCGATTACATTTGATGGAATATATGTTATAAAATCACCAGTAGTGGGTATTAAATATTTCATAGCATAAACAGATTCGTTTGAGCGGATCATGCAGAGGTGCAGGCTTATGAAAAACATGGATAACTCCAATCGTGAAGATGAAATACTGAAAAGCCTTGAAGAGTTCGACAGGGAACAAATTAAGTATCATGAGGACGCATCGCCTGTGGTCGTGAATATAAGCAAAGATAAGCTTAGAGCGTCCGTAAAGGTGAACCCCGATCCGGAGAGCGAAACTTATCTTTCCGAAGACGACGTGAAAAAAGCTCTTGCGGGCGCCGGAGTCGTTTTCGGGATCGACGAAAATGAGCTTACGGAAATTTTCAGATATGGTTCTTTCGGATACTTCGTGCCTGTCGCTCACGGCAAACCGCCAACTGCGGGCAAGGATGCGGAGATTGATTTCAAGTTCAAGGTCAAGAGAGAAAAGTATATAGATTTTGAAGAGGACGAAAAGGGCAAGGTGAATTTCCACGAGCTTGATTTTGTCCAGAGCGTGGAGCGCGATATGCCGGTGGCTGTGAAGATACCGGCCGGCAAAGGAGAGCCGGGCATGGATGTGTTCGGCGATGAAATCCCGGCGAGGGAAGGCCGTGATATCGTTCTGGAGACAGGTGAAAACACAGAGTTGAGCGGAGATGGGTTGACGGTCATTTCGAAGATAAGCGGCCAGCCGATTCTACGTGATGATAAATTGTTCGTTAAGCCGGTTTTCGAGGTCGCGGGAAATGTTGATTTCGCAATAGGAAATATTGATTTCGACGGCTCGGTTCTTATCCATGGAAGCGTGTTGAGCGATTTTGTAGTTCGTGCGGTGGATGATGTTCAGATAAAGGGGAATATCGAAAAGGCCGTGGTTCAGGCGGGGGGCAATGTTATCGTAAACGGGGGGCTTTACGGCCTGAACGAAGGAAGGATTTCGGCCGGCGATTCTGTGATCATAAGGTCTGTTGAAAGCGGGAATATTGAAGCGAAAAGGAATATAACGATACTCCAGGCATCGAGGCACAGCAGTCTCATGGCCGGCGAGGATATTATTCTCAATAATCCCAAAGGAAGCATTCTCGGCGGCAGGCTGATATGTGGTAAAACCTGCGATGTTTCCGAACTGGGATCGACTTCATTCACGCAAACCATAGTGGAGCTGGGGCTGGGGCCGAAAACAATCAAAATAAGAAAAGAACTCGAAGCGGAGATTGCTGAGATCGAAGCGAATAAGGAAAAGATAAGGCTTAACCTGAATACTTTGAGAAATAGAAAAAATGAGGGAACGCTGAGCGGTGACGATGAAGAGCTGATGAAAAAACTCGTTCCGGCGTTCCACCAGCTTAATGCGGCGATCGATGAAAAAAGACAGCGTCTGAATTTCCTTATGGACAAGATAGGGTCCATGGAGCCGGGCAGATGCCGCATCAGGGGCAAGGCGCATCCCGGAGTCAAAATACTGACACCCAATGCATCTTATGTTATCCGGGATGAAAGTTACCATTGCAGTTTCTACGAGAATAATGATCAGATAGTTCTCGGCCCATACTGATTCTCTCGGTTATTTTGTTATGCTGATATTGTGAACAATGATATTTGTTAAACGGGATATAAGTTTATACGTAGCGGCCTTGACTTCGGAATCATTGTGTTTAAATTGCATAGTACACCTCTTTGATGGTTAAATGATATAACATGTTGATATAGCGAATAGTTGCAATAAATCTTTACGCGAGGAGGCCAGAGTTGAATTCACGACAGGTCGAAGGAATACTTCATTCTACAATTCCGTTTGTTAAGAAGAACGGTATAAAAGTAGTTAAAGCGGAACCCGGAGACGTCAGGCTCAAAAGTCCCAACGAGCGCAGCAATCAAAACCAGTATGGAACAATGCAGGCCGGAGCGATTTTCACGCTTGCTGAAATTACCGGCGGAGTCGCGCTTTTAATATACCCCCAACTATCGGATTATGTGCTTCTGGCGAGGACCGCAACGATAACTTTTCACAGACCGATTGAAAGTGACGCGGAAGCCAGGGCTGCATTTACGGATGAAGATGCATTTGAAATCGAGCATAAAGTTGAAAGCGAAGGCCGAACGGTTGCAAAGATAAAAGTCGGCGTGTTCAATGATGACAGCGAAAAGGCGGCCGAACTCGAAGTCGAGTTCCATTTGAGCAAAAAACGAAAAAGATCTTGATTATATAAATTTATTTTTTTGTTTGAAACAATGTGGTGAGCTTTGATTGGTATCGAAAATACAATCGCGATATCCAGGAGGAACATGATAGATGAGATTACTCACTCGTTCTGATTTCGATGGGTTGGGATGCGCTGTTCTCCTCAGAGAAGCGGGCATAATAGACGACATTAAGTTTGTTCATCCGAAAGATATACAGGACGGCAAGGTTGATGTTTCTACCGATGATGTGCTGGCGAATGTGCCCTATGTAAAGGGATGCGGCATCTGGTTCGACCATCATTCGAGTGAGCGCGAGAGAAAAGAATACGGCAGTTTCGAGGGCGCGAGCGATCCGTCCGCGTTGAGCGCAGCAAGGGTTATTTTCAACTATTACGGCGGTGAAGAAAAGTTCCCGGGACGGCATTTCAGGGATCTTCTCCATGCGGTTGATAAGTCTGATGCAGCTTTGTTCGCTAAAGACGATATTCTGGAACCGGAAGGATGGGCGCTGCTTTCGTTCATAATGGACCCGCGAACCGGGCTCGGAAGATATAAAGACTACAGGATAAGCAATTACCAGTTAATGATGGACATGATAGATTACTGCCGGGCGAAGAGCATAGATGAAATCCTGGAGATAGATGATGTAAAAGAAAGAGTGGTCAGATACTTCGAGCAGGACAAACTGTTTAGAAATATGATCAGAATGAACTCCGCGGTGAACGGGAATCTGGTTGTGCTCGACCTGAGAAACCAGGACGAGATTTACACCGGCAACAGGTTCATGATCTATTGTCTGTATCCTGATCAGAACATTTCGATGCAGATAATGTGGGGATTCCAGCGGCAGAACATCGTGATCACATGCGGGCACAGCATAATCAACAAAACATCAAGAACGGATGTCGGCTCTTTGATGCTGAAATACGGCGGCGGCGGGCATCGCGGTGTCGGCACCTGCCAGGTTCAGGTAAAAGAATCCGATTCGATTATCAGGGACATTATCAGGCAGATCAACACTGACGGCTGATAGAGTTTAATCGGTTTTGAGCCTGAAAAACCTCCCGTCGGTTCCTTTTTCGGGATCAACCCTCACATTCACTCTTTTATGGCATAAAGGACAGTAACCGTAGTATCCGTTGTTTGCTTCACTGTAATATATCCTGCCATATACGCCGCAGCACTCGAACTTGACGCCTATAAACTTGCGTCCTCGTTTGTCTCTTTCTTCCGGCGGCGTTCCGTATTTCATATTAAAATTATAGCTCCCGAGAATTAATTTTTGAATATCCTTATTTCCATTTTTTACCCGGCTTTTTAGCTTTCAGCATCTTTTTCGAATCCACCTGATTCAGCTTTATTTCCTTAATGTCCGACTCGATAATCAACTCATCGCCGAATAACAATTCCTTTTTGACAATGAGCATGTTTTCATTATCAACCTGCAACCGTAGAACGCCTTTTAACGGCGCGTATTTGTCTATCCTGTCGCTCATCATCTTCAGTTCACGGTTCAACTGCGAATTAACCTGTTCCGGCACACCGTAATCTTCCGACGAACAGTCTACAGACCATGGGAGCTTTCCGTTTTCAAGCGTCATCTCGATTATGTACGCATTTTCATTGTTTTGCACTTCGCCTTTTCCCGCTGTTATGTCGCCACCGTTTGCGATCACGCAGTCAACTTCCATAAGGTCGTAAGTCCAGTTGTTTATGAGCGCCACGGAACTGTCTGAATCTGCCGGCTGCCTTATCATCATCCCTATGTTAGGCTCTTTGAAGAATATTTCGTATGGATTCATTTCGGGCCTGTACAACACTTTGCCGCCTTCAATGAATCCCGGCACATAATCATTGATGTCCAACGATACCTGTATGCTGAAGGGTTTGACAAAAATACATTGCGAAAGGCTCTGCATGTAGCCCGGCTTTTGCTGCTCGTCACCGCCTTTTCGGTCAAAACGGCTGAGCATATTAAGAACCGCTTTGTATGTTTCCTGGCTTTCTTCGATCCTGCTTTTGATAAATTCATCTTCAAGATCATACCTGTGAACAACACATGAATAGCTTTCGATACCGCTGTAGGCGATTCTGATGTTCCTGAACAGTTCCGTCGCTTCAGGTGTTACCTCGCATTTTGCAATTCCTGATATCATGGTTGATACAAGCAAAATAAGAAATGCTGTCAACAGCCTGTGTTCTCTCATAATACTAAAGCTCCGTATCGAAATTTTAGATGGTGCAAATCTATTAATCACTAACATTTTATTTCATGGCCACTGTCCTGCGCAAGTTGATATAATATGATTTGACACAAAGATAAAGGAGTTCCGGTAATGAAGAATCGAGCAGCATGGTTGGTATCATCATTTATCATTCTCTTCGCGGTTGTTTTCGCGCTTCAGGCGGAAGCCCTGGGCGAAGCGATCGAAACTGTGAGACCGAATCTGAAAGTTATGAAAATCGCACACAGGGGAGCGACTGAGTTTGCTCCTGAGAATACAATTCCATCTTTCGAAAAGGCAATAGAAATCGGTTTCGACTACGTTGAAATAGATGTAAGGTACACGAAGGATGGGATTCCTGTACTGATGCACGATCCCGCTGTCGATAGAACAACGGACGGGACAGGAAAGGTCGCGGATATGACGCTCGAAGAGTTGAAGAAGCTCGATGCGGGCGCAAAATATGGAGACGGCTCTTTCAAAGGAACTCCGGTGCCGACTCTGGAAGAAGTATTGATTGCGCTCAAAGGGCGAATGGGAATTTATCTCGATCATAAAGAAATGCCGAAAAAGATAACAGTTGATCTGATAAATAAATACGCTTTCGAAAAAACCAGATTAATCGTTTATTCGGATCTGGATATCCTGCTTGCGTTCCGGGAGCTGGACCCGATGATTGAAGTGATGCCGTGGGGGGTGTACAAAATCCCGGATATCGATGAGATGCTGAAGAAACTACCGCACCCGACGGCGTTCAATATCGGGTCGAATACAGTGGAAAGAGCTTTTGTGGATCGAGCCCATGAACTGGGGATCATGGTGTTCAAGAATACTCTTACCTTTCTGGACACGCCTCCTCAGATGCAGCTTGCGATAAAAGAGGGAGTGGACGCGATCCAGACGGATCACCAGAAAGCGCTTCTGAAAGTGATCGCGAAAATGAAAAAGGCAAATGGGGCCAATAAAGAAAAATGACAGGAGGCGGCATGAAAAAAGCATTGCTCTTCTTACTTGTGTTTTGTGTTGTATTTTGTGCCGGTAAAGCTGTTGCTGAAATCAGCGACTGCACTCTCGAAAACGAGTACATGAAACGTGTGGTCAGGGCAGATGATCAGGGTTTAAGAACAGTCTCGATTACGAATAAATTAAGCGGCACTGAGTTCAAGCTGAAGTCACAGAATTTCAGGCTGATACTCGAATATGGAAAGGTTGATCTTACATCACAGGATTTCGCGCTGGTCGGTTCAAAAGTTTCTGCAACGGAATGTGTTTATGAGCTTGAGAACGCCGGGCACGGAATAAAAGTCGAAGTGGATTATACCCAGTCGCCGAATGAGTTCTGGACACGGAAAAAACTTGTGGTGGATTCCGGTGGTCTGCTTCTCAACGAGATCGAGGTCGAGCGTTTTGAATACCGTCATTTTTCAATCAAGCGGTTCGATTACGGGCACGAGAGTAAACCTCCCTGGCACTGGCCCGGCGGCAGGCCGCTGTTCGTGGACAGGCAGATATTCATGGGGCTCGAGTATCCCGCGGGCTACAACGAGGAATTCACGAATATGTTTTTCCTGCATCATTATCCGGGCCGCAGCGGGATTGTGGAGTCGAAACCGGCAATCATCGGAGTTGCATCGGGCGGAATCAACGACAGGGTTGATGAAGCGTTCGCACGGTATCTCGACAGGATCAGATATAAAAAGCCGAGGCGCTTCATCATGTGGAACGGCTACTTCAATATGTACCAGGGCGACAACATGGCTGATACGCACAATAAATCCATACTGAAAAAGAAATTCAGTAAAGGTGTTAAAGCGTTTACCGATGCCGGTGTGCAGCTCGACTGCCTGCTTATGGACGGGGGCTGGGCGGAAAGCCGGAGCCTGATGGAGGAAGACAGCCGTGCGCCGGGCAGGGTGGAACTGGTCAGGAAAATGTCGAAGCATTTTCTCGGCGCACCGATAGGGTTGCATGTCATCGCGCACGGAATCAGGGGCTCCATCGACAAGGAATGGCTGAAAGAAAGATTCGACATGATCGATGATGATGCGTACTGTTTCGCGGATAACAGGGCTGCCGATCTCCAGATGAAGAATCTCGCCGAGCTTATGAAGAAACATAAAGTAGCGGCATATAAATTCGACTGGGGAAGATACACCTGCAGAAAGTCGGATCACAGGGGGCACATTTACGGTGAGCGATACGCGCGCGAGGCGATAACCGATAACCAGATCAGGCAGCTCACGCTTCTTCATGAAACCGATCCGGAATCTTTCCTCTACAACACAGGATGGTACAGCCCGTGGTGGCTCATGCACTACGAAGCGGTTTTCTCCGGCGAGGACGATTATAATGTCGCGCTGGTCGGGCCGCCGTCGCTCACGCAGAACGATCTCCAGGTGACATGGCGCGATTCCGTGATATACAGGGACATCGTAGAGCCTGAAACGCAGTTCCCGCTCAGCGCGCTAATGAACCATGCGCCGATCAACTGGCACTGGAACCATGATTTCGAAATGACTTACCAGGGGCCGCTCGATTCCTTTTCTAACGCGATCGTCTCGAATTTCATGAGGGGCAACGGACTGATAGAGTTTTACTACAATGTTTTTCTCCTGAAACCGGCTGAACGCGAGATATGGGGCAGAATCGAGGACTGGGCAAGGAACAACGATGAAACCATTCTTGCAGAATCCCGATATTTCGGAGGCATGCCTTTCGACGGCGATGTTTACGGGTATGCTCATTTCAGAGATGACAACAGGGGGATCATCAGCGCGCGCAATCCTCTCATGTTCGCTTCTCAATATTCACTGAAACTGGATGAAAAAATCGGTTTCAATAAAAACGGCGCGAAGCATTATGTGCGGATAAGTTATCCTTACGAGAAATCGCTCGGATCGGATTTTGTCTATGGCGACAGGATCAATCTCGAACTGGACCGTGGACAGGTCCTGGTGCTTGAAGTCGAGCAGGCGGGAATCGGCGGACTGCCCGAAGCGGGTGATGAAGCGCCTGTCACCGCCGGCGAGCCGACCGTTAATGAAGTGTCTTTAAGCAACAGCCACGACGCGGCGTCAGGCGAATATATTATCAATACTCCTGCCGGGACAGATGCAACGTTCATCGTGTTTGTGAAAAATGATCTTTACATGAACTCGACGGCGTTCGAGGCCGAATTCAGGCTTAACGGGGAAAAAGTGTCAGTCGATAAAATGCGAAACTGCATGGGGAAAGAGCATCCTACGTTCGACTTCGAGCCTGACGACGGATGGACGGTTTACAATGTGACCCTGCCCGAGGGCGAGAGTTCCGTTTCGTTCGATGTATCGGCTCCGGATTCCGAAATAAGCGGCTGGATATTCACGCAGAATAAAGTTGCCGAAGAGGTAACTATCTTTGAAGGCGGGCTTCCGTCGGTGTGGGCCTCGATGAAAAAGAAGGAAATAAATGTTTTTTAGACCGCGGGTACTCATCAAGCAACGGGTGTCGATGCGGTCGGGGATGAACACATGGATATAAGGGATGAGCTTACCGACGGGCGGATTGTACTCAGGAGGCACAACTCGGCGGATGTCGAGCCTCTTTATGATGCGGTGATGGAATCCCGCGAAGAACTGCGACCATGGATGAACTGGATGGCGGACGATTATTCGATGGAGAATACGCGCTACTGGACGGCCGCTTCAATCAATAACTGGGACATGGGAGTGGAATATAATTTTCTCATCACTGAAAAAGAAACCGGCGTTATTCTTGGAGGATGCGGGCTTAATATAATATCTCAAACGAACCTTATCGCGAATCTTGGATACTGGGTAAGAACAAGCAGGGTGGGGGAGGGAACGGCGACGGCGGTGATAAAACTTCTCACAGGATTCGCGTTTAACGATCTGGGTTTCCAGAGGATCGAAATAACAATTGCGGTGGAAAATGAAAAAAGCAAACGAGCCGCCGAAAAAGGCGGCGCTGAGCTCGAAGGCATCATGCGAAATTCACACAGGCTGCACGGCGTGAGTCACGACGGGTACATGTTTTCGATCATCCCGTCGGATTTAAAATAAAAAAACGGCCCGAAGGCCGTTTATTTTTGTTTCTCTTAAATTGTTTATTCGTAAGCCATTTCAGGTTTCCATTCCTTCCATACCTTGCCGACAAGGTCCGGCCCCGGCTTCAGTGCTTTCTTTCCAGGTCTCCAACCGGCTGGTGTGGCTTCTCCTGTTTCTCTAACATGCTGGAACGCCTGTACCTGTCTTACAAGCTCGGCGAAATTCCTGCCGACCGGCGGAGTCAAAACTTCCATCGCCTGTATAATGCCATCCGGATCTATCAGGAATCTTCCCCTCATATCCACTCCGCCTTCTTCGCTGTATATACCGTATATCTTTCCAATTTCACCCGAAGCGTCCGACAACAGCGGGTATGGAACCCCGCCTTCAACCATCTTTGACAATTCCTCTTCCTGCCATATTTTGTGGGAAAATTTGCTGTCGGTACTCATTGCGAGCACCTGTACTCCAAGATTCTTTAACTCATCGTATTTGAGTGCGACCGCACTCAGTTCGGTCGGTCACACAAATGTGAAGTCGCCCGGATAAAAGCACAGAACGACCCACTGGCCTTTGTAGTCTGACAATTTTATGTTTTTGAAACCACCATCAATGAATGCCGCCGCTTCGAAATCAGGCGCGGCACCTCCGACTTTCGCCATAATTTTTTTCACCTCCCTGGTCTGCGGTTCATCTGGTACAGAAATGTCTTTCTCCTGAATAATCGGACCTCCTGCAGGTTCAACACAGGATTGAACTTCCTCACCCATAATTCACCTCCTTCGAATTTATTTTGAATATACAAATTTAATTATAACAGAAACACAAAACATAATGTTCCCGTCATATACATTTCGATATTTCAATTTCTTCGGAAAGATGATTCGGAATTATATAGCTGTAAATAAAAACTGAACCGCGTAGTTATTTTTTGTATAATCTCGCGAGGTATTGTACCTCGGTATCCTCGTAAACGATCTGGAGCTGCCAGCCGGCTCTTCTCGCGTTGAATTTCAGCGTGTCGGGATCGATGAAAAGCCACGGAAACGCATCGCCTGTTTTGCCCTTGTATTCAAACCGGTACTCAACCTCGCCGAAATAGAGACGCTTTCTGTCATACAGCACTTGATTGTCATTTATATCATATTCGGGATCAGCCCTTAGATCACATGAGTCGATAATAATCTGTCCGCCGTCTTCGACGAGCAGGTGCGCTCTCTCCAACAACTGGTTCAAGCCCACAAGGTCACCCGCAACGCCGATACCGTTCATCATCATCAGGATGGTATCAAACGGCGCCGAGTCGAACTCGAAAATGTCCGCGCATCTCGCGTCTTTTATGCCCCGCGCTTTCATTACCTGAACCGCATCGGGCGAAATGTCCAGAGCGCATACATTAAACCCTTTTTCCTGAAGCGCAAGCGAATGACAGCCGGCGCAGGCTCCCACATCGAGCACGTTGCCCCGACAATATTCGATTGCTGTTGATTCCTGCTCGGAGAATTTATCGGGTGTTCTGAAAAACATTTCCACGGGCCATATCTCAGTTTCCGATATATCGCAGTGAACCTTTATTTTTGAAATTTTATCACCATTGAAATAGTCGGAAACAGCTCTGCCCAATGGATCCCAGCCCGACTTATACAAGAAAGCACCTTCGGTTCTTTTTTAATAGAATAGCTTCCACAATCCACAGTAACAAGCCGGATTTCAAAGGAAATATCATTCCGGATAAAAAAACGCGGCATAAAAACCGCGTCTGATTATTCAGTTCGAATATATATTCTATAGTGATTCTCAAAAATAAACTTGAATACATGCACAAAGGAAATAGCTTTGTGCATGGCACACTATCTTTGTATTTGTGATTTCTGATCGAGTTGTGAATCTGTTTTTATTATGAGAATTACTATAATCTTCAGTTTGCAATCTCGAAAGCGTGGACTGCGGCACCCAGAGCGCCGATGAGCTGGGGATTCTCAGGCACTTTAATAACCTTGCCGGAAGCCGCTTCGAGAGCGCGTTTGACGCCCATATTAAGCGCAACGCCACCCGTAAGGGCGAGATCATCTTCGATCCGCAATCTTTTTGCGAGCGCCGTCACGCGCTTTGCTATCGACTGGTGAATCCCGGCAATAATATTCTCTTTCGGCTCCTGACGGGCAAGCAGCGAGATAACTTCCGATTCGGCGAATACGGTACATGTGTTCGAAATATCTATCGAGCGCGACGCCGTTAATGATATGTCGCCGAAATCATCGAGAGGCACCTGCAATGCCTGCGCCATAACTTCAAGAAACCGCCCGGTCCCCGCCGCGCATTTGTCATTCATCGCAAAGTCCATGATTTTACCCTGGTCGTTCAGGCTGATCACTTTGCTGTCCTGTCCGCCTATGTCGATGATCGTCCTCACGCCCGGCAATGACCAGTAAGCGCCTTTCCCGTGGCATGAAATTTCACTGATTTCCTTATCCGCCATCTTACAACTCACTCGCCCGTAACCAGTGGCAACCGTCTTTTCAATGCTGTCTCTCGAAACGCCTGCCTTATCCAGCGTCTCGCCGAGACATTCATCGAGAACCCGTTGCGCATCATGACTGGTTTTTTTTACTGTTCCCGCAAGGAACTTTTTACCGTCTTCAATAATGACGGTCTTTACCGTGTTCGAACCGAGGTCTACTCCAAGTGTAATCATGATACTTCTTTTCTTTCCTTCAGAGTTTCGATAAACGCCTGAATTCTCGTTTCTATCTGCTCGTCGGAATACGCGCGCGGGTCGCACATGTCCGCTTCAATCATAAGGCCCGGCTTTCCGGTTCTTTTCGCCACTTCGTCTTTTATATCGAGCTGCCCGAAAGAGTAGGGCTTGCAGCTCCGGTTCGAGTGCATCAGGAACCCGTCTGCTTTGTATCTGCCCATCAGCTCGATCATGTTTTCTATTTTAGCCTGTGTGTTTCTGTTTAAAAACACAGTCGAATACGCTCGCGCCATGCTTTCGTAAGGTTTATCAACCTGAATATCATTATCGGCCCATGCATTGGTATATGTATCGCCGACAAGCACTGCGTTGTACTTCGCGAGCGTTTTGGAAAGCCTTCTCATCTTGAACCATATTGGCAGATTGTCCCAGACAAGTCTGAACTGCTCATTTTTGACCGCCCCGATTTTCCTGTCTGCCAGGCTCTGTAGCTCTTCCTTCAGGGTCTTGTAGTAATCAACGACAAGCTGAGTTCCACGCAGCGTAACTATCGGCGCGAGATAGAAGAAAGCGTCAAAGCATGTCATGGGGGAGGGGACACTCGATCCCGAAAGCTGCAATATCTCATTCCATAGCTGAATCCCCTCGTTCGCGAGAAGCCCGACACGCTCGAATTCCTTCTCGTCGAATTTTTTTCCTGTGACTTTTTCAAGCTGGGGAATCATGTCTTTGAACTGTTCCGTAACATAATCGAGAATTTCATCTGTCGCGCCGTCGTAATTGTAGGGAGTGTCGATGAGAATAAGCGGCACGTTATAATAGCGCGCCTGAACCTCATACCATTTAAGAACCGTTCCGCATATATTGTTGCAGCAAACCAGCACATCCGGCTTGGGAAGCCCGCCGCCGAAAAGCGCCCGGCCTTTCAAAATCTTCGGCCTGATATCGATAGGGCTTTTTTCGAGAATAGAATGGCCAACATCGCACCTGAAATACGAGCAAAGATCTCTCGGATACCCGAGATTCTCCGCCGCGTCCGAAAGTTCAGGTCCCATTTTGCGGGCGCCGATCATCGCGCCGTGATTCTCCGGGTAAATCGGCGTGATCCCCATGGCGATCAGCGGCTCGACCGGCCCGCCGCTCGTTATCCATGCAATCTTTTTTCTGAACAGCCATGCGAACTTGGCTTTCATGTAATAACTCAACATTATATTTCTTAACTTTATGTTACTCGATATGTCTCTAAGCCTGTCAAATTCCTGCTTTGCCATTATGCTTTTCTCCCCGCATTAATCGTTAGCTTAAAATTTCGACGAAAGCCTGAAGCTTTGTCCTGATCTGACCCGAAGGCGCTGATGACTGCTCGATCTCGACAAACTGATTCGGTATATTCTTGTTTTCCATCGCCACCTTCAGGTCCGGGTAATCGAATCCATGCGGGTCACAGAATTTCAGGTAAAGGAATATAACCCCATCGATCTTCTTCTTGTCTATCATCTCGAGCAGATAGCGTTCTCTCGAATGCACATCCCTGTGTTTTGCCGCACAGTGAGGTCTGTTGAAGTATCTCTTAATCACCCCGTCAACCGACGGCTCGGATACCTGGGTCGAGAAATACCGGTGCCCCGTACACATATCGTCATCCGCAATCATGGCCCCATACTCATCCGCAAGGTCGTAAACATCTTCGCTGATGTTAACGCTCCCGACGAGCATTATCCGCTTGCGTTTCGTGTCTTCCCCGGCATTTGCGTCAAACGTTTCGAGATAATCTGATATCTTTCTGTTAAAGTCATGTTTGTCCATGCACATCGAGGCAATGACCGACTGCAAAAGCATTTTGCTTGGAATCTTTTCCGGATGCTTGAGATGCAGATTATAAAGCTTTTCAAGAAGTGTTCTGTTCTTGTTATAAACAGTTACGCTTTCCGCCAGTTTTTCAGCATCAAGCGGCTTTCCGGTGAACTCCTCAAGCGATTTCAGGAAACGCTTTGCTTCGGCTTTTGCATATCGGAAGGGGATATCCCCGTCTATTCGTGCCGGGAAATTCATGTTCCTTACAAACTTGTCAGGGAAATTTTTTTTGTATATATCATGAAACTGCTGCATGGTATCACATGTGTGAGCAAATATTACTCCATCGGCTTCGTCATAATCACCGTTTATGAAGTCTTCCATCATGCATCTTACCTGTGAGCAGCAATAAGTCTGAAAATGCCTGTCGGCAGCCTGGATATTCAACGATCTTCCAAGCATCCTGAAAGGGACTATTCCCATCGCATAAAGAAACTCTTCAGGAACATACGAACAACTGTAAAGGAAAACCGATTCATCCTGTCTCTTCAAACTTTTAAATTGTTCTTTTGGATCACGGCTGATTTTTTCTACCAATGAAGGAAAATCACTATTTGCCATATTGTTGCCCCGATTTGTTTTAGTTTTTATTAATGTTCTTTCAAAAGTACCATCATAAATTAATCACATATAATAACTATAATAATATTGTTCTGTAAATCTATACATAAATATCTCAGTTTTATTCTCATGAAATATTTTCCTCACGAACATTTTTTTCATGTTTATTTGAATTGCCGTCCACAAATTTTTTGTCCGGATTCTCACCATACGAATTTCTACTAAGACTGTTAACAGTCGCATATCATTATATGAAAAAGCAGCCCGGGAAGGTGATAAGCAATGTTAAGAATCCAATACTAAGAGATATAAGAAGAAAGAGCGCTGCACAAATTGTATTAAATGCTCCTTTAATACATTCCGGGCAGGTTTTTATGATTTTTCTCGTTATTCATCGAATACTATTCATTCCATCAACTATTTATATATTCATTGATTTTCATGTATCATTATCTTTATCTTTTATATCCTGGTTCGCTTTCTTATCATTCTTTCAGTTAATATTTTTTTTCAGGTCGCAGTTATTTTATATAATTGAACTTAATTTGTACGGTTGCAAAGATTGATAACGAAAATACTTATTGTGTAAATTCCTGTTTCAAATTCAGTTTACAAATACTGTCCGGTCAGAACTCAGACCATGCATCACTAATATTTCATTTTCCTGTGTCTTAATGTTTATAATGTACGTTAAAGTCTGGTCGAATAACGGTATATTCGGGCTATATCTTAAAAATGCCCATAACAACAAGGATATTTAAGGTTTTGCGTTCTAAGGCATTTTCAGCCGCTCATTAAGGGTAAAGTATCATGAAAATGAAATATTCTAGATGTTATCATTAGATTTCATTAGAACACACTAATATTCACTTTAGTAAAGCTGCCAATTTCAGAAATTTTTCAAGCATGGAATCCAGACATATTTAAATTTCCATTTACAATGTCGATAACCTGAAAATATCACATGAAATCCTTGATATGCAGTATATATATATACGAATTACTATGTATTAAATAATATCGCATAAAATACTGAGAATATTACAGGTATTATTATGTATAAGGCTTATACTTGTACTACATTGCAAGAATATTTGTTAGCAAATAAATTTATCATTGTTTATGCGGAATTTAATACGGTAATTATTTCTGATGTTAATTATTAATATTATATTATTGTGAACTCAATAATTAAAACGGTAGTGATAAACGGCTTCATTGTATATGTGTATAAGTATAGCGTAATATAATAGTAAAAATACTTTATACAATAAAGCAAATAAGGTTCGGTATAATATTTAATACAATATGGAATAATAATGTATAACTTTGGTTAAGAGATTTATATTTAGAAAAAGAGAATAATAATATTTGTATAATCAGTTATAGAATTATATTACAATCAGGATAAAGAATAAATCAATTTGCAACTTCGAGATCTGTTTGAAGCTGGGATTCGGCATCGACGACATCACGATAAATGAGTTTCACGCATCTATCCATTTTATCCCTGAATGCAGGTGAATTTATAGCTCTTTTCATCTGCCTGAGGAAATCCACGATGAGCCTGAATGAACGTACGAAATCGCCGTCGTCTATTGATGCAAAACTCTTCAAATCCTCGAATTTGCAGCCTCGGGACCACTCTAGCACAACTTTATTAAGCTTGGGATCAAGCGCTTTTATGAGACTTGGAACATGGGATTCTCGCTCATATTCCTTAAGCTTCATTATGGTTCTATCAGCATGCCTGATCGTTTTATCAAGGAAAGGATCGTTGGTCTTCCGGGATTTAACGCCGCGCCTTGCCTCGAAAACAATGGATGCGACGAGAACATTAATCTGTTCCTCGGTAAGTTCCTCGAAAACGCCGTCGAAATACAATTCCGTAAACTGAATTTCGTACCCGAATATCTGGGAAGCAATCAAGCCTCTTGGCAGCAAACCGTTTTTGTCGATATAACCGAGGCGTTCAAGGAATTCGAGTCTTCTCTTGAGTAATTCGCGCTGAGAGTTTTCCGCTTCGAAGCGTAAATCGCCGATATCCCTGATCTCTCTCTGTAGAGCTTTTATTTTCACAGCTGTTTTACGGCAGTTTTTCAGATTTTTGCAGTGTGAACAATCAAGAGATTCAATTTCGTTTTTGACCTGAGTAATTCTTTCGGTGTATTTGAATCTCATTGATTTTTTACTGCTTTTTTGTCGCAAATTATTTTTAAGTTTGAAGAATTCGTTTCTGAGGTCCAGGAATCTGGCAATTTTTTCATGTATTGTTCCGCCGCGATGACATTTGCGGGATTTCAACTCTTCAATACTTTTTCCGATACGATCAGCCTGACCGTTGAACTGTTCCAGTTGACCTATGGATTTGAAATTATTGAAGCTTTTCTCGCAAACTTCATAGATACCGTCGCCGAAATTGTTATAAAGGTTCAAAATGCTGGAATATGAAAGCGAAAATTGGGATTCGATATCTTCAGCGTCTTTTGAAAGGGTTTGTCTCACGCCCTCGTAGCTGATGTCTCTGAGGTCGATACAGGCATAGGCATTGCCCACCTCATCGATGCCGCGTCTCCCTGCCCTGCCCGCCATCTGCTGAAACTCTCGCGCTGTGAGAAACCGGAAGGTTATGCCGTCGTGCTTGAGCAGGTTATCGAATATAACAGACTTAGCCGGCATATTGATACCGACCGCGAACGTTTCTGTTGTGAACAGGAGTTTTATCAGTCCCAGCGTATAGAGTCTCTCGATGATCTCCTTTATTGCAGGCAGAACCCCGGCGTGATGGAATGCTACGCCTCCCTTGAGCAGGTTTCTCATGAACAAAGCCTGCCCTTTAATCTCGACGCCGAATTGTTCGGCATACTTATCGAACAGTCTCATCGAGTTTCTTCGCTCTTTGTTCGTGAGCAGATTCATACCGCGGAAATACTGCGCGTATTCCTCGCAACCCATTCTGCTGAAGTGAAAATAAAGACATGGAAGCTTGTCTTCCTCCTTGAGGATTTTGACAAGATCTATGTTTCCGCCTTTTTGTTTTTTTCTGCGTGAAAGGTCTTCTTTTTCTAGCTGTTTCAGGAACGATATGTTGCGGAACCCGTATCCGGGAACCCAGAGATGAACTTTCAGAGGAACCGGCCTGTTGGATTCGGATATAGTCTGAATTTCGATATCGCGGACGCTTCTCATCCATGCGGCGAATTCTTCGAAGTTGGGAATCGTGGCGCTCAGGCAAATAAAGCGGATATGCTGAGGCGCGAAAATTATGCTTTCTTCCCAGACCGTGCCGCGCTGAATGTCATTAATGTAATGGATTTCATCGAAAATAACGGTATAGATATTTTCAAGCCTTGTTTCTTCGGCTTCAAAAATAATATTTCTGAAAATCTCGGTTGTCATTATCAGAACGGGAGCTTCCGGATTGATAATTACATCTCCGGTCATGATCCCGATTTTGTCCGGATAATCCGATGAGAAATCCCTGAACTTCTGGTTGCTGAGAGCCTTGATTGGAGCAGTATAAATAATCTGCTTGCCTTCCTGGATAGCTTTCTCGATAGCATATTCCGCGATAACGGTTTTGCCTGCTCCGGTAGGTGCCGCAACAATTATAGAATGCCCTTTATCGAGAGCATTTATCGCCTGTTCCTGGAACGGATCCAGTTCATAACCTTTGAATAGCATGTATTGATTATAGAGTGAATAAAATGTCTGTAAAGTTATTGAAGAACAAAAATATTCGAGCGCAAAAATACAATGGAACCTTTTTTTTTAATAATGGTTAAATAAATACATGAAGGGAGTAATAATATCAGGAGCTAATTGCTCGGAGGGAGTTAAGATATTATGGAACTGGAAGAAAAAGTAAAAGATATTCTTGAGAAAGTGAGGCCTCAGCTTCAGGCGGATGGCGGAGACCTTGAGTTTATCAAACTTGACGGCAACACAGTTACCGTGAGACTTCAGGGAGCTTGCCAGGGTTGTCCCGGAGCACAGATGACTCTCAAGATGGGAATCGAGAGACTGCTCAAGAAACATGTGGACGAAAATCTTGAGGTGGTTCCGGGTTAATCGGAAACGCAGACCGTACCGACGGCTCGACTGAACAAATGTAGAAAAATGAATACGAAAACCCGGCACGATGCCGGGTTTTTGCCCTTATTATTTATCTCTCTTTATGAAGGTTTTGGCGACATCGTAGTACATCATGGCTCTTGCGGCGATCCCCTTCAGCAACCCCATTTTTTCTTCCTTGGTGTGATGGGTGAGATTTTCGAGCTCAACTTCGTAAATACTTATATTATTTTCTTCGAGATGCCTGTTAATGGCGACCTCTATCCCGAACCTCACGTCCGCGATGTCGATCTCTTCAAGTATTTCTCTAAGGATGGCTCTTTGCCCCGAAAGCTTCGGCGCGATTATCTGTGCGAGATCGGTAACGGCCCTGCCCTCGGTAAAAACGCCCATCGTTGTTTTTGCCCGCCCGTCCATAACCGGTTTCACAATGTCGATGATGTGCTGTCGCCTGAGCCCGATGAGATCGGCATCCAGCAGCACGACTATATCGGCCTTTGTGCGATCCAGACCCGCGCGTATCGCGCCGCCTTTCCCTCGATTCTCTATCAGGTTCACAAGAACCACGCCCAGTTCTTCCGCGACGATTTCGGCTGTCCTGTCGCTTGAACCGTCGTTAACAACAATTATCTCGTCGAGAATATCCACATGCTGCAACACATGTATGGTTTTTCTTATCGTGGCTTCTTCGTTCAGTGCTGGAACTATCGCGGCAATTTTCATATGAGCTCATCAATAACTGATTTTATTGTTTCAAGCGCGTTATCGACCTTTATCATTCTTTTTTCGCCCGTTTTTCTTATCTGCATTTCAAACTCGCCTTCGGCCAGGGCTTTTCCGGCTACAACCTTGACCGGGAACCCGATAAGATCGGCATCCTTGAATTTTACTCCAGGGCGTTCATTTCTGTCATCAAGTATAGCATCTATGCCGGCATTATTTAGTTGATCATAGAGTTTTTCCGCGGCTTCGCACTGTTCGAGATTTTTCATATTCACAGGCATAACATATACCTGGTATGGAGCGATATTCACGGGCCAGATTATGCCGTTTTCGTCGAAGTTCTGCTCGACAGCCGAGGCGAGGGTTCTGCCTACCCCTATTCCATAACAACCCATGACGACCGGGATATCCTTGCCGTCCGCATCCGAGTAAACGACATCCATTTTTTCAGAGTACTTCGTGCCGAGTTTGAAAACGTGCCCGACTTCGATTCCCCTGAAAAACTGGAGCCCGCCAATACATCTCGGGCAGAGATCGCCTTCGACAGCCTCGCGGATGTCCGCGATGATATCAGGGTTGAAATCCCTTTTTCTGTTCACGTTCAGAGTGTGTACATCCACCTTGTTTCCGCCCGTAACCATGTTGGTCATCGGAGCGGCGCTTTTATCCATGATTACCTTTATATTCTCTTTGAAACTCTGCGGGCCCGCGAACCCGACAGGCGCGCCGGTGACTTTCTCGATGGTTTCATCGTCCGCGAGTTC
>DAOSYA010000017.1:39876-45176 GCA_035380865.1 bacterium | reverse complement strand
TCCCTGACAGAGACATTCAGGGATGACAACATCAGAGAAGACAGGGTATTGTTATACTGTTTATCATAAATAATATGGAATACGTCACGAAGCGTCTGTCGTCATTCCTGCATGCAGCAGGCAGGAATCCAGAAAACTCCGTTTAGTTATTCTATATTTATTCTGATAATCAATATAATCGTTCCTATCGTACCCGGTGCGAGTGAGGAAAAGTGAGATCCTTCGCTACGCTCAGGATGACAAACTCTTAACGATACATTTTTTCAAAAGTCTCTCCCGCTGTCATTCCCGCGGAGGCGGGAATCCAATCCTTAATGTAAAATTATTATCTGGTGTGCCACGTACAAAGCGCCGTTCTTTGTGCGTGCAAAACCTCAATGTATCCTTTTGACCACACACACAAACTGAACTCAAGCGCGCCACCCGGCATTGTTGCTGTATGTGTATTTAATTAGGAGTGCGAAAATTCATTTTCGCTATCATAGCTGGGAATTTATTCCCGACACATAATAAAACAATGCAGCGATGAATCGCAACATTCCAAAAAAGGCTTCTCCTTTCTTACTCACTTCGTGGATAGCTCAGACTTAAAAACACCTTAGCGTATACTTTGTACTGTAATTGCGAGGAGGCAGGCACTGCCTGCTTTTTTCCCTTTTACATATTCACTTCGTGGATAGCTCAAACTCGAAAACAACCTGCCGTATTTCTTGTCATGTTATGTCGAACGACGCGGCAATCCCGACTGAGCATCCTGTTTTTGTCCTTTTAAAATATATTATATTACTTATGATGATCTGTATGGTTGCGTAATGAAGAAGAATTATATTTTTTTCACGGCTCTGCCGGCTATATAAAATTTCATTCTTTTCAGCCTGCCGTCGGTCAGTTTCTCGGCAAGCACGGCCAGCCTGAACAGGACATACGAAAACTGAAAATAAAACGGGCCGCCGACGAAAACATATTCAGGTCTGTCAAAACCTTTTTTTACAAGCAAGTCTTCTATTTTTCGCGGTGTATTGCAGCGCATGTAAACAGGGTAGATTTCTTTTTCATCCATTCCGATGAAACGTTTTTTTACCAGGTTGTGAATCCATTGCGGGGTGTGCCTGAAAATGAAACCGAGATAGCTGGAAGAGTTTGTCGTCAGAAAAATGAATTGCGATCCGGGTTGTGAGACTCTTGATATCTCGCTGAATGCGGAATCCGGTTTTTCGATGTGTTCTAGCACGTACTGTGTAACTACGGTGTCGAAAACACTGTTCGCGAAGGGCAGGGCGTGCGCGGAGGCCACTACTCTGTATTTTATGCTGCTGTTGTTTCTCAGCGCTTCTTCATCTATGTCTATGCCGACGCTGAAGGTGTCGCTGAGGTCAAGCGCGCTATCGTTTCCAGCTCCTATTTCAAGAACTTTTTCTTTTTTTGATTCATAAAACATCTCACGGTAATAGGTATGAGGCATCTTAACTTGCGGGTAAATGCGCTCCCAGAGTTTTTGGCATTTCTGAATTGTATCGTCTTTCACTTTGCGTTGCGGCATGAAGTAATCGTAGCATTTTAACGCGATCAATCCAAGACTGAAAGTTCATATTCGAAAACCTCAAATATGAACACATGAATGAAAAATGAGGTTATATTGTATATAATGACATTGAAATTAAATCTGGGGAAATCATTATGGCAATAATTGAAGTTGTAGTGGACGGGCATCCGGTACTGAAAAAAGCAGCTAAGAGAATAAGGGTAGTAACCGATGAGATATGTGATCTCGCGGAAAATATGATAGAAACGATGATAAAGTACAACGGGGTGGGGCTTGCGGCAAACCAGGTTGGCGAAGCTATAAGGTTGATAACGGTAATGCACGGGGAAGATGATATAAGGCCGTATATCAATCCAAAAATTGTAAAAAGATCTGAAGAGCTGGAATATTCTGATGAAGGCTGCCTGAGTTTTCCGTTGATGTTTGGAACGGTGGGCAGATCATGTTCCGTGGAAGTGCATGCGCAGGATCTTGAAATGAAAAAAGTTAAAATTGAAGCGGAAGGGTTCCTGGCAAGGATATTTCAGCATGAGATCGATCATCTTAACGGCATAACTTTTGTTGAGAGGGTCGAGAAAGACACGCTAAGAAAATACACGCCGCAGGAACTTGAAGACGAAGAAGACGGGGAGTACGAAGAAACAGAAAACGAAAGCGAAGAATCAGAAGACCCCGGAAAAAAATCATATTGAAGCATGGCCCGTATGATGAGCCTGTAATATACTGTTTATCATAAATAATATGGAATACGACACGAAGCGCCTGCTGTCATTCCTGCATGCAGTCGGCAGGACTCCAGAAAACTTCATAAAGTAACAACCGCTGTTTTATAGTAATTCTCATAATAAAAACAGATTCACAACTCGATCAGAAATCACAAATACAAAGATAGTGTGCCATGCACAAAGCTATTTCCTTTGTGCATGTATTCAAGTTTATTTTTGAGAATCACTATATGACTCCAGCATTGCCGCAGTTTCTTTTGATCAAAACCCGGAAAAGTTTTATCTGGTTGTTCTTACGAGGCCGAGCAGTGTATCCAGTGCCGGGTTGGGGGGCGGGTTGAAATTGTTTTTCTTTTCATACTGTTGGAAGTCTTCGGGTGTTATAACCATCATCTCTCTTGAAGTGCTGTCGGGATCGGCGTAGACATAATACATGTCATTGATACCTGTTTCCCTGATCACGTTGACCGAGTATCCATACCCGCGCAGTTCTTCTCCTAATTCGAGGGCGCTGTCTTTGTCGTCGAACATTCCCGCGAGCGTTCCTTCCGGGCCGTCGAAACTTTCGTTTTCGAGGTACACGGACAATCCCTGCGCACGCATGTCCCACGCCATTTCCTGCAATTTCTCGTGAACCAGCATTCGTTGTTTCACAGAGTCGTGCTCTTTGGGAATATTTTCTTTTTGTCCTGTTTCAGTCTCATCAAGTTCCAGATTCTGTTCGGCGGAACCTGCGATGAGCCTGAAATTATTATCACTCGGATCGATTCCCTCTTCATCGCCGTTGATGTTTTTTCTGACGATGAGCTTTTCCTGGCTGTCTCCTTCCATTTTAACAACCGCGGCTCCAGTCTTCGGACCCGCGACCTGCCCCGTAAGCAGCGCGAGGGAATCTTCGCCGCCGTCGCCGCTTATGTGCGGGAACATTGTATCCATTTCCATATTGGAGAACAGCCCTTTGTATTCCGACCTTACGAATCTTGTGCCGACAATAAAAAAGTCCGGATCGATTTCGCGGACTTTCTCAAGCATGTTGATTGCCAGCTCAATCTTGTTGAATCTTCCCATGTCGAGTACGAAAAACTTGTCGTTGTCTCCAATCAGTTCTTCCCGCGCGATGGGGTGGTATCCTTCGGCCTCCAGCGCTTTCATCCGTTCCTGAGCATCTGTTTCGGTCAGGATGGGCGAAGAGCGCACGAGATATTTTTTCGAAGGAACAGGCTGGGTATCTATCGTTTCCTCAGCCGGCGTGATTTCGCTCGAAGTCGATTCCTGACTTGCAGGGGCGGCCTTTTCAGCAGGTGTTTTGTCCGCCGCCGGCTCTTCAGCCGGTGCCCTGTCGACAGGTGTTTCTTTTTCCACGGCTGGTTCTTCTGCAGCCGCTTCATCCGTATTTTCTTCATTCACATTTGTTTTTTCCGCAGTGGATGCTTCATCTAAAGCTTCGTCTATTTTTATTATCTGAATTTCAGTTTTGTCCGATTTTTCTGTGGCTGTATCTTTTTCCGACGTGGCATCGTCCCCTGAGGTCACGGGCTGCATTTCGTCGTCCGGTTTTCTCGTGGGGCGCTTTCCTCTCTTGAGCACTCTTGGTTCTTCAGTTTCCGTTTCATCAGTTTCGGTCGTGGATTCGGTATCCTGCGGGGTGCCGATCTCCGTGTCCACAACAACAGCCAGTTTCTGATCGTCGAGCGCTCTGTCGATCTCGGATATCAGGTAATCGACCGGCACACCGTTGATTTGTTTCTCTGCCGGTGTTTCAGGAACCATCTGCGGCAGGCCCTGGCCGATCACCTCCGACGAGGATGCGACTTCGATCTCTTCGCACATGCAAACCATAGCTGAAAGCATCAGCACGAGTGCCGTAATTGCGATTATCATGTTAAATGATCTGTTCACAAAAATCATCCGATTCCGGAATCCGGTCCGGTAAAAATAATTTTGCCACTCAAGCATTATAGCAAAATATCACGAAAAATACTTTCTGCAATCATGGAAGTATGAATCAGATGGTTTCGCGCAGATCAGGAAAGGATTTTCCAGAGTTTGTCTTTCGAATAACTCATGTAGTAGGCGAGAGCTTCCAGCTTGGTTGTGAGATCAACCGAGAGGCAGCGGACATCGCCTTCGATCTGCAGAGCCACGGGCGCGAAGTTTAGAATAGCTTTTATGCCGCATTCCACCATTTTATCCGCCACGGCCTGGGCGGCAGCCGGCGGAACGGCGATTATGCCTATTTCGATCTGGTTTTCTTCGACGAAACCGGCCATGTCATCTATCGACATGATCTGGATACCGTTTTCCTTCTGTCCGATTTTCGCTTTGTCGTTGTCGAAAATTGCTTTGATGTTGAATCCGCGTTTCTTGAACCCTTCGTAATACACAAGCGCTGTTCCCATGTGCCCCGCGCCTGCTGTTATTACCGGCCATTCGCGGTCCAACCCGAGTATGTAACGGAGTTCCTTGAGCAGGTATTTTACATCGTAACCCATGCCGCGCTTTCCGAAATCGCCGAAGTATGAGAGGTCTTTTCTTATCTGGGAAGATTTTATATTCAGTTTTCCGCCGAGCGCTTCGGAAGAAATTGTGTCGATGCCGCGTGTCGAAAGTTCTTCGAGGGCCCTGAAGTATAATGACAGTCTTTCGATTGTTGTCTTGGGGAATTTATATTTTTTACGACGTGCCATATTCCGTCCTCACGATTGTGAAAATATTAACATGCGCGGATCAAAAAAAAAGCCTCTCTCAATCTCTGCCGCGTTTATTATATTAACAATCCTCAAAAAAAATCAATATATTAACTATTTTAGTGAATTATTATGTATTATCAAAAATTTTTTCAAAGCCTGCCGTTATAAGCAAAAAGCGCCGGAAAACTATTTTTTATCAATTTATATTGATTCTGGTCAATATATTGCAACTGAACGCCCTGTAGGGAAAAACTGTTCCGGTTTTCGTGCCCGGAGAATCCATGTGTTTAGTAATTCTCATAATAAAAACAGATTCACAACTCGATCAGAAATCACAAATAC
>DAOSYA010000017.1:0-39866 GCA_035380865.1 bacterium | reverse complement strand
TGCACAAAGCTATTTCCTTTGTGCATGTATTCAAGTTTATTTTTGAGAATCACTGTATATTCCCGGCCTTTTTATCTGCGCAGTTCGAATTCATACTGATTTGTGATGCTCCGGATATCTTCGGATTTGATCTCCAGAACAAGAGCGTAGCCGCCGGGAACCGCTTCTCCCGTATCCCAGCACATTTTTTCGATCTTCACAAGACTGTCTTCCGGCATATCGAAAACTCTCATGTCTTCCGCCATGCAATCGCCGTCACTGTTGAATATCGTCCAGTGCAGGCTGACGGCTTCATATTTTCTATATGTGTCGTTCACGGCATAGAGCCTCAGGCTGATCGAATCGCCGCAGGGATACCAGCTCCGCGGAAAATCCGCCATTACATGAAGCGGACTGAAACTCTCTTTCAGCGCCTCGTATCCTTTTTTGGGGACCCGGTTGTTGTCTACGACCGACCATGTGACTGCCGGGCAGCAATCCGTCAGCATGAAATGAACGGCGCCGCCGCAGGGCCTGTATTTTATCTGCCTGAAAAGCTCGTTGTGGAACTTTATGAGTTTTGCCTGGTACCACTGCGAGAATTCGATATATTCTTCCAGTGTCATTCCCTCGCCGACCGGGACGAACCTGTCCATGAAATCTTTTTGCAGTTTGTTTTTTTCTTCGAGCAGTTCCCAATCGACGTCTTCTATCCGCTCTGCATCGCTCATTTCCCTGAAACTTTCCATCGACGGGTAAGCCTGCGAGCCGTACTCCGTTATGAAACGGAACGCTTTCCGATTAAGGCCCCGGAGCGCTTTTATCATTCTCATTTTCCCGAAGTACCAGCCGAAATAAAGATGCGAATCCGATCCTTCTCCGACAAGCCCCATCAGGCCTGACGAGCGAACGACGGGACGGCTGCGATCTACGGACAGCAGCGCGGTTTCGAGCCTGCGGTCGAGAGTGTCCTTGTTGAAATTCGGGCCGAGCATGCTCGACATAGACGCTACGAAATCACGTATATTTCCGCTTTTTATGATTTCCTGAGGAGATAACCCCGGCGGGATCTTGAAAGGTTCGTTGTGGCAACACCATATTACAATCGACGGATGTGACATGAGCATTGCGGGCATTTCTTTTATCTGGTCGATCGCGGGGTTGAGTATGTCGCGCGAATAGTACCATTGCAGTGGGAAGTCCTGCCATATCAGGATGCCGCGCTCATCGCAGACATCGTAAAACGATTTGCGCTCGACATGCGCGTGAATCCTGAGCATGTTCAGGTTAGCGCCCAGCGCCAGTTCCACATCACGTTCGTAATCCTGTCTCGTTACATCGGAAATCCTGATATTGCATGGCGCGTAGTTTGAACCGCGGCAGAATATTCGTTTGCCGTTAAGCTTGAATATCCAGTTTTTCATCTCGATTGTTCTGATTCCGAACCTTACGTCCGCGGCGTCGAGCTGCTCGTCTCCGTTGAAAAGTTTCAACGTCAGCCTGTAGAGATTCTGCTCGCCATGGTCCCATGTCCACCAGAGCCGCGCTTCCGGCATGTTCAACTCGAACGCAATTTCTTTTATTTCCGAATCGGGAGCGGGCAACAGAAGTTCTCCTCCGTAATCCCGCCCGGTGAAATTATCCGGCGTCACGTTCCACAAAAGTTTCAGGTCGTTTTTGCGCCTGAGTTTTTCAATCACGATTTTCGTGCGTGCCATGGCCAGCGCGGCGCCGCCGTTTAATTCGAAATCTCCGATATCCAGCTTCTTGATGAACGACTGTCCGCGCTCCGTCAGTTCCACGGAATTCCAGATACCACCCGGCTGTATCGAGTCCGGCTTGCAGTCCCAGTTCCCGAAAACACCGAGAACCTGCCTTTTTTCATTGAGGTCGCGCTCGATCTCGCAGCGCACGAAAACCGAGACTGTGTTTTTCCCTTCTTTCAGGTTCTTTGTGACCTCGAATTCGAACGGATCGAAATAACCGGTGTGTTCCCCGAGATATTCACCATTGAACCATACCCGGCAGAAATAAAAAACGCCGTTGAACTTGAGAAAGTATCGCTTTTCCGGGACCGGTTTATCAAATTCGAAGTGATGCCTGTAAAGGAGCTTTTCAGGATAGTCCTCGAAGCCCGGGGCGGTCTGCCAGTGGGATGGAACCTCAATATCCGTCCAGCCTGAATCGTCGAAACCGGGTTTTATGAAATCGAGTTCGGAAGTTATTACTGATGTCGCTTTCCATTTGCCGTCAAGTATCATGTTCGGGAAGTATCCCTCCGCGGAATATGAGTCTATTGTAACGGATGCGGCAAACCACGCGCAACACTTATCCTCGCATGAGTGAACGATTACAAAAACAGAAAGTTGTTGAACGGCTCCGGCCTGTGAAACGGGCTATTCAAAGTAAAAGTCAGGATTTATGAGAAGGTCTTTCGCTTCCTTCACCGATCCGTGCCAGAAGCTTCCCTGCATGTTTTCAAGAAGCTTGCGAGCCTCTTCCGCTTTTCCCCTGTCGATCATTACCGTGCAGAGCAGCGACAGCGTTTCAGTGTCTGATGCCGGCTTGAGCTTCAGTAGCTTTTTCAGGTTGTTCTCAGCGTTTTTCAACTGGCCGATTCTTATGTCGTAGTCCGCGAGGTTCGCAATGCAGTCCACGCAGTACGGGTTGTCGCGGACAGCTTTCTTTTCGAGCGCCGCCGCTTTTTCATAGAATGGCAGAGCGATGTCGTCGACGGGCTTTCCGTCCGCTTCCTCGATTGCTTTTTCCATCGCTTCTTCGCCCCGGATCACGAGCGCTTCCGCCGCCGAATGGTGGATCAGGAAATTTTTGTTCTTCGCGGAATCGTATGTTTTCTCCGCCATTTCGTATTCGCCAGCTTCCGCCAGCAGCCCGATCCGTGATGCGATTCTTTCCGCGGGGTCGATATCCGGGTTTATCCTCGCTGCGATATCGGCTCTATTCAGCAACTCGATAGCCGCGTCGCGCCTGTCCGTTTTGAAATATGCCAGGATTTCCGCCTCGCCCGGTGCCGAAGGCGACAGGCCGCGCGCTTTTTCGAAGTTTTCGATCGCCCTGTCGAAAACTTCTTTCCTGTAATAACTTTCCGCGAGGCAGGTGTATGCCGTTGCGTTCCCGGGGTCTATCTCCATCGCCCGGCCACACCGCTTTATCGCGGTTTCGGCGGGAAGCGACTCCCATTTGTATGTGCAGCATTCCACGCATTCGGGATCGACTTCGAGCGACTTTTCAAAATAGATATCGGATTTGATTTTGCTCATGAGCCGTGAGCCGTAAACGGCGCCGATGGACGCGACGGCAAGCGCTTTTGCTCTCGGCTCCTGCTCGGTTTTGAACAGCCTCCACATAAGCTCGATCGCATCTTTGATACCGGCCTCGTCCTTTTCCGCAAGCATGAGCGAAGCGAGGTTGAAATACAGATCGTCGCGGTCTGCGGCATTTACGCTGTCCAGTATTTCGAGACCTTTTTTCAAAGCTATATCTCTGTCGTCGGCCAGCCGCCGGGCACGGTAGCAGTACATGAAAACATCGTAAGGATCGTCGATCGCAACCGGTACGATTTTTAATCCATCCTTCAGATATGATTCCGCCGTTTCTCTGTTATCCATAAACATGGCGGCCCTGTACAGGGCGGAGTAGAGTCTCACGCTTTTCAGTCCTGAATCAATCGCCGCATTGAGCGTGGTCGCCGCTTTTTGCGCGCTGCCTGTTTTCATTTGCGCTTCGGCAAGCAGCAGCCATGCGTCGGCGCAGCCGGGGAAACCGGCGACGGTCTTCGTGAGCAGTTTAGCAGCTTCTTTATAGCGGGCTTTTTCAATCAGCATTTCAGCAAATTCGATTTTGGCTTTGATGTTGCCCGGCCCTGAAGCCTGCTTTTCAAGCGCCTTGAAGCCGGCCTGTTTCTCTTCTGCGGGTTGCGGAGTGATATCCGTCTTTTTTATTTTTGGTTCTTTCAGCCCGGCGATGAGTTTCCCGAGCCTGTCTTCCTTGTCCTTTTCTTTTTTCGGCTTCTTCGCGTTCGCCGCTTCTTCGGCTTCCCTGGCGAGCCTGAGAGGTTCGTTCTCGATAAGGATGGGTTTCGCGCCGAAAGAGTCGGGGGTTCCCTCCCATGCGTAGGCTTTGACGAAATAGGTGTCGCCCGGGATGTAGTCCGGAACGGTTATTTCCACATCTGCGGAGCCGTTCGCGTCCAGTTCGGTTTCGACGCGGAACGCAGATTTATTGTTTGCAGTCGAGTAGTTCGATTCCACGGTTTTCTTCAGTTCGTCCCCGAGCAGGTTTTCGATGTTTTTGATGCTCCCGATGACCTCGGTCTGGTTGGCGTCGAGAGAAACGATCAGTCTGCCGGGTTTGCCGTCGGCTGTGGTGATATTGACCCTGAAGGTATCGCCCGCGGCGGCGGAATCCGGCGCGGTGATTTTTATATTCTGCGCGGGGTAGGGGATGACCGTGGCTGGATCGCCTATATAGTTGTACATGTAAATGTGATCGAAATTGATTTTATTGACATCGGAATCCGCGTACATCATGGTGAATTGCTTATCGAGGAACCTGCGGTCGTCGTCGCGCCTTTTGATCATGGCCTTCTGCATAGTGAGAAGCCCGAGCCCTATGGTTCGCGGGCGTTTCATGATGAAAGCGTAAAGCATGTCCTTTGAAATTATTCCGTTGGGATAGGGATGGGAAACGTCGCTGGCCGCGTAGACGCCGACCGGCCCCTTCGGATTTTTGACGAGTTCCTCGGCGATCGAATCCTTTTCGACGTTGAATTTACCGGTCAGGCAGCAGATGCTGAAGAAAAATGTTTTTCTCAGATTATTTTCGAGCAGGTCGATATCTTCCCTGTTCATGATGCGCCTGCATTTTCCGTCCCAGCAGACATCGCTGAACCCGGTAACGCCGCCGTGTCCGATGTATGTCATGAAAAGGGCGCCCTCGTTGAAACGGTCTCTCACTTTCGGGCCGAAATCCTCGGGCAGCAGGAAGTACGGCATTTTGGAGCCGCCGTAGGTCATATTTATGTCGAACGCCATATCGAAATTATTGCGGACGATTTTTTTGGTTATCTCTTCGATCGTGGAATCGATTATTCCGAAGTTGCCGGTGCTTGCGAACATGCTGATCCTGCGCCGCCATGGGCCGGGCTCGGGGGCGGTCTCGAAACCGACTATTTTTTCAACCATGCTTTTCAGTTCTTCAGCATTATCCGCGGGAAGCCTTCCAACTGCGAGGTCGGGGATTTCATCGCTGTCGATGTCTGCGAACGGTGCGTCCGACGCGATGAAGGTGCCGTCCCGGTCTTCGATCTCGTCCTCGACGACCTCGTCAATGCGGACGATGAAAGTAGGAATCTGAACGCCTTTGGGATCGTAGAATTCGCGCACGTTGATGTCGCCCGCGAGAAGAAGGTATCCGGGCGCGGGCTGCTCCCAGTGGTTAAAGGCATAATTTATGAAAGCGCGTATGGCCTTCGGGCCGGCGGGCCGGCGATCGAATTCTTTGTAGATCTGTTTTGGTGTCACGGCGACAACTCTCAGGCCGTCGGCTCTTCGCTTTTCAAGAAGCGGCTCGAGCGCGCCCAGGAATTCTTTCGGAGCTATCGCTATGTAGTCCGCAGCGTTTTTGCCCGAGTGCAGATTTTTTACTTCAAATGAACTCTTAGCGATTGCGGAAGTTGATATCAAAGCGAACACAATCAGTGCGGGGAATATACCCTGGAAAATTCTGTTGAATCTCATTCGTGCATCTCCATAACAACGTGATACAAAAGAATAACACGAAAAAGCGAAAATAATAAATTGAAAGTATTTTATTAACAGACGATACAAAGAGAAATATGTAACGAACCGCCACACGAAAGCAGGAACGGATTTGTGAAAAAAATAGCTAATGCATATTAAATATTTTGTATTTTTTGAGAGCATTTATTATGCTATAATCGGTTCTTATTGCTAAGGAAGTTGCCCTGAGACACTTCATGGCAGGGCAACGGGAAAAGGGATGGAATATTATGGAGAAAGCTGATCTAAATTATTCGGAGTTGTCGTTCGGGTACTTGAAGACCGACAGGAATTACAGGTGTGTCTTCAAGGACGACGCATGGGGAGAGCCCGAGATGTCTGAATCGGAATACATCACCATGCACATTTCGGCCTGTTGTCTGCATTACGGACAGTTGATTTTCGAGGGCTTGAAAGTATACGAGAGGCCGGACGGGAAAGCTCAGGCATTCAGAGTGGAAGAGAACGCAAAGCGCTTTATTCGTTCAGCGGAAAAGCTTCTTATGGAGCCGGTTACGGTTCAGATGTTCAAAGATGCGGTATGGATGACGGTTAACGCGAATCGAAGGTTTGTTCCGCCTCACGGCCAGGGAGCGACAATGTATGTACGGCCGTTCGAAATGGGAACGGGGGTTCAACTCGGAGTCAATCCGTCAAATGAATATACATTTATGGTTTTTGTATCGCCGGTAGGACCGTACTATAAGGGCAAGGGGCTTTCGACGGTTAATCTTGTAGTAGAACGGGACATTGAGCGAGCGGCTCCGCATGGAACCGGGAATATAAAATGCGCCGGCAATTACGCGGCAGGTTTGAGCGCAACCATTCCGGCGAAGAAAAAGGGGTTCAGCGAGGTCCTTTACCTCGATTCGGTCGAGAAGAGATTCATTGATGAATCAGGGTCTTCCAATTTCTTCGGGATAACGAAGGACGGAACTTATGTAACGCCGGCTTCCAGCTCGATACTACCGAGTATTACGAACATGAGCATCAAGCAGATAGCTCGCGACAAGGGCATCAAGGTGGAGGAGCGGCCGGTTGATGTCAAAGAGCTCAAGGATTTTGCGGAAGCCGGGGCGGTAGGAACCGCTGCCGTTATTTCCCCGATCGGCTCCATAACCGATAACGGAGAGAAGATAGTGTTCGGAGACGGCCAGAACCCGGGTCCGATAACCACCGAGCTGTACAATACTCTCACGGCGATACAGAACGGGCTTGTCGAAGATCCTTATGGATGGACGGAGATTATACCTGAATAGAATTGGAAATAATGTAACAGGAAAAACGAAAACGCCGGGCGGCTAAAGCCCGGCGTTTTTTTTCGGTCTATATTTTTGTTCCTATTTCAAGCCCGACGCGCTCCCAGCCGATGCGCCAGCCGTCGCGCGCGTTGTAATACATCCACAGTTCATCGCCTACCTGTTTTACGTCCATCGCGTACACATGGCCTTTGCGCCATCCGCGGTCCGGTTTGACAATCGGCTCTTCCGATTCAAGCTTCCAGTCCAGCCCGTCGCTCGAAGTCATCACCCTTATCGCTGAGCCGGAGCGGCCTTTGCCGTCCGCGTAGATTCCATTATTGAAAGCTACAAACCTGTTGTTCTCTTCGTCCGGGTAAACTTTTATCGAGCCGCAGCCCCGGTTCATCCATGGATCGTTTTCGTCCGGAACCATGAAAGGCTCGATGTTTTTAACGTATGGCCCGGTAATGAAATCGGACTCGGCGATACCGATGTTGAGCGGCTCGCAGAAACCCATGTCCTTGAGAAAGACGCCGTTTGTGCTGTAGTACATTCTGAACTTCTGGCCGGTCCAGATAACACAGGGGCAGGAAACGGTGCTGAAAGGTTTGGTTTCCCAGTCATATTCGGGGGTAATGAGAGTTTTTTCATCGTGCCAGCTCTTGAGATCGAAAGAGCTGCGGACTTTGATGACGGATTTATTTATTGAGGCGTGTACTTCGTTGAAAAGGTAATAAACGCCGTCCCACGGGAGGATGAATGCGCGCATCCCGCGGCACGCCGGCAGGAATTCTCTTTTCCATTTGATACCGTCGTCGGAAGTGTAATGATGGACAAACAAAACAGTATTAAGAAAAAGGTGCCAGAGCCCGTCAGGACCCTCGTCGGGAAGAAGAACCACGGGGTCTCCGATAAGCCACGTGTAAAACGGCGGTTTGATGATCGGGTTTGAGGGGTGTTGCTTCCATTTTCTTTTCAGGTCCATTTTTCACCTCTATTAATTATTATCTATAAACTCAACGATCTCGGCCATGGTTGCGCCGGTCGGGAATACCTTCGAAACGCCGAGGTTCAACAGGGTTCCGATATCCTGTTCGGGTATTGTGCCGCCCACCAGGACTTTTATGTCGGAGGCATTGTTTGCCCGCAACTGCTCGAACAGCTTTTCAGTCAGCGGAACGTGCGAGCCGGACAGAATGCTCAACCCGATATAATCGGCGTCTTCCTGGACAGCCGCCTGAACTATCTGCGCGGGCGTTTTCCTCCTGCCGAGATAGATTACCTGGAAACCGGCATCGCGAAGCGCCATGGCGACCACTTTTGCGCCCCGGTCATGACCGTCGAGGCCGGGTTTTGCGATAACTATTCTTCTGGTTGCGTTACTCATGTTCAAACCGGCTCCCGTTACAGGATTGTATCATCCCGGAATTCGCCGAACACCTTTTTAAGCGTGCCGGTTATTTCTCCGATAGTAGCGTATGATTTTACCGCGTCTATAAAAAACGGCATAAGGTTTTCTTTTCCCGCGGCTGCCTCTCCGAGAGAGGAAAGCGAGGCCGCCACCCGTTCGGAGTCCCTGCTTTCCCGCAGTTTTTTTAATCCCTGTTTGCATTTTTCGACATGTTTCAGGTCATGTTTATGCAGTTCCACATTTGTGTGCTCATTTTCGAGCCTGAATTTGTTGTGGCCGACCAGCACCCGGTTTCCATTCTCTATTTTCTTTTCATGTTCGTATGCTTCCGACGTTATTTCCTTCTGGATCGAACCCTGCTCGATCATCTTCACCATTCCGCCGTTCTGTTCAATGGAGTCCAGTTTTTCGAGCACGCGAGCTTCCATCTGGTCGGTCAGGTTCTCTACATAGTACGAGCCGCCCAGCGGGTCGATTGTATTTGTCACGCCGCTTTCGTAAGCGATGATCTGTTGGGTGCGGAGCGCTATACGCGCGGATTCTTCGGTCGGGATCGTGAAAGCTTCGTCGTATGAACAGGTATGCAGCGACTGGCATCCGCCGAGCACCGCGGCGAGCGCCTGGATCGTTATTCTCGAAATGTTGTTGAGTGGCTGCTCGGCGGTGACGGACGAGCCGGAAGTCTGGGAGTGGAACCGCAGCAGGAGGGATTTCGGGTCCGTGGCGCCGTACCTGTCTTTCATGAGGTTCGCCCAGATGCGTCGGGCCGCCCTGTATTTCGCGATCTCCTCGAACAGGTCGTTGTTGGTTGCGAAAAAGAAACTTAGCCGCGATGCGAAGCTGTCGACCGCTATGCCCCGTTCGAGAACCGAATCGACGTAAGCGAGCGCGTTGCCGAGCGTGAAGGCGACCTCGTTGACCGCGCTGCATCCTGCCTCGCGCATGTGGTAGCCGGAAATGCTGATAGTGTTGAACTTCGGAACGCCGGTGGCGCAGTATTCGATTATGTCGGTAACGAGGCGCATTGAAGGCGCGGGCGGGAAGATGTAGGTCCCGCGCGCGACGTATTCTTTCAAAATATCGTTCTGGACGGTGCCGCGAAGTTTTTCAGGCGCAATTCCCTGCTTTTCGCCGAGCGCGATATACATGGCGAGTATCACGGCTGCGGTCGCGTTTATTGTGAAAGATGTGCTGATTTTATCGAGAGGGATGCCGTCGAAAAGTTTCTCCATGTCCTGGAGCGAATCGACTGTCACGCCCAGTCTTCCAACCTCGACTTCCGCTTCTTCATCGTCGGAATCATAACCGGTCTGGGTCGGCAGATCGAATGCGACGCTGAGCCCGCTCTGGCCCTGATCGAGAAGGTATTTGAAGCGGGCGTTCGTTTCGTCGGCGGACGCGAACCCGGCATACTGCCGCATGGTCCACGGTCTACCGAGATACATGGTCGGATAAACTCCACGGGTGAAAGGCGGGCTGCCCGGAAAACCGATTTTATCCGCGTAGTCCTGCTGCGCGTCATCGGGTGTTGCAAGCGGCGGCGAGTCGAGCCCCGACAGAGTTTTCTTGTTTTCTACGGGGGTTCCGGAGGTCGCCTCTGCCTGTTTCAGCCACTTTTCTTTTTGAAGGCCCATCTCGACAGGTTCTTTCATCCCGGTTCCATTCTGATTTTGTAAGATCATGTTTAATATTATTAAAGTTAATTGAAGCGGTTTTATCAATCCAAATCGTAAATATGATGAAATAAGGCGGCTCTTCTGCGGGCAGCGAGCCATTCGGATTACCTGTGAAAAGTCGAGATTGCCGCGTCGTTCGCCGTTGAAAAAAGCGGCTGGTAGCCGCCAGGCCCGGCTCACTCCTCGCAATGACACGACAAAAGATACGCTAAGGTGTTTTTGAGAACAAGTCATCCACGAAGTTAAAGCGTGGAAGGACAAAGAGCAGGCGGTGCCCGCCGAGCAGTGACAACCCAAATAACATTAAGGTATGTTCACGAAAACAATCTGTTCAACGAAGTGAGTACATAAGAGGACAAAAAGCGGCCTGGGCCGCCGTTTTGCTTTAAGCGTTCGAAAAGTTTTGAAGGGATTCTTAAGGGAAACTTTTTCAAAAGTTTCCCTTAAGCCGCTGTATAGTTATGATGAAACCGGGCCGGTGATCAATCGTCGTCGGAAGTTGAGCTTTCTTCAGCGTCATCTGTTGATTCCGTGGATTCATCTTCATAGTCAAGCAGGTCTTCGTCGTCGAGAAGTCCGTAGCCCGGATCGTCTGCATTTCCCTGTCTCTTCTGTTCGCATTCCTCCGGGTTTTCGCTGCACCATGTGCGGAATTCTTCTCTTTTCTGCTGTCTTTCCTCATTTCGGGCCTGGCATTCTTCGGGGTTGTCGGTACACCACTGCTTCAACTCTTCTCTTTTCTGAAGAGCGGCTTCCTTTCTTGCCGCGCACTCCTCGGGATTATCGGTACACCATTGTTTTTGTGCTTCGCGCCTTTGCTGTGCTTCTTCTCTTTTCTGCTGTCTTTCCTCATTCCGGGCGGCGCATTCTTCGGGGTTCGAGACGCACCATTCTTTTTGTTCGTCGCGTTTCTGCTTTTTGCTCTGATTACCGGATTGTGTCGCAGTGGAGTTGGATGAACTTTTAGCTTTTGAGCCGCCTTTACGCGCCAGCGCTTCGTTTCCCATCATGAAAATGGAAAAAACGAATATTAATGTTGTCAGGACGATCAGTTTCTTTTTGGATGACATTGTTTTCCCCGCCTTTCGTTTGTATTTATGAAGTTAGAAGCGGGAAATAGCAAAAGGTTAAAACAAAAATAAAAAAACCGGAAATCACATGACTTCGCTTTTAAACCGCGTGCAGGTGTTCTGGTCCATTCCCACCTGGTGATACCTGATATTGCCTTTCTTGTCCACAATCCACCAGACAGGTACTGATTCTATAAAGTAATCTTTAAAAGAAGATTGCTTGGAATCCATGAGAATCCGGTAGCCGATTCTCGATTGTTGGGCGAATTGTGTTGCCTGCTCGGCCACCTGGAAGTTATTGCCCGGCAGAACGGCAATTACTTCATTGTTCTTTTTATCCAGGTTTTCATAACAACTGCTCGCGATTTCCATTTCTTTTCTTGTATAAGGGCACCCGAGCGATCCGAAAATTATCAATGCGTTCTTTTTGTTTTTCAGTTCGGAGAGCTTGAAGCTTTTTCCATTGAGATCCTTGAAATCAAAATCCGGAGCGGTTTTGCCGATAAGCCGGTTTTGTCTCAGCTCGGCCAGTTCATAATTCGAAAGTGGAAAAGGGGGAATCTTGCCTGAGGCAACTATGGCGGCGAGCTGGTCGAGAGTTTTTCCGCCAAAAGCATCGAGACTGTTGACCGGATCTGTTATATCTGTTGCGCGAATGATGCCATCGGAATCTATAATGCAGAAATTCGGAAGCGCGGACAGGCCCAGCCTGTATGCAAGAGAGTTGTTGATATCGAAGTAAACAGGCCCGGACCAGTTCCTGCCGGCAATCGTTTGTTCAAAAGAGGCTTTTTCCGAATCCGAGCTTACTGTCGCGATCGGCACAACAGCAATTCCCGGAAACGAAAGCTGGTATGATTTCAGAACTTTTTCAACGAGATCTATCTGATTTTTATCATCAGACTTGAAAAAAGACAGAATAACCGGTTTTCCGGCATACTCGGAGAGTGATGCTCTCTTGCTCCAGTTGCTTTCAAGAGATACGGCAGGCATATTCAGACCCACGAAGGGCCTGGCTGTTTTAATGATTTCGCGGATTTTATCGAAATCAGCTTTCCGGGCCGGGTTTGCCGCAACTGTTTCCGGTTCCTTCGAAAGGTATTCAAAGAATCCCATCAAGCCTTTGGTGATGTTTAACACTCTTGCAACATTATGTCCGGCAAGAATCTGAGCGGCCGCCGTACTGGTTCTGCCGCTCTGACAGCAGACAACAACAGGTTTGCCGGTATCGATTTCGTTCAGTCTCGCTTCGAGAGTATTGACGGTAATGTTTTTAGAAATCGTGAGATATGCCGCTGCCCGTTTTTCAGGCGGACGGACATCTATGACCTGTATGGAAGGGTTGGTTTTGAGTAAATCAAGGAAAGATTGAACATCGAGTTGTTCAATTGGAGTCTCTGAGAAAACTGTTGAACAAAGAGACATCGAAACAAATATAAGCAGGATCGAAAGAAATTTTTTCATTAATTTTCCATAATTTCCGGAAGATAACTTCCAAAATATTTTCGAAAGACATTTTACATTATGAGATGTGAGCCTGCAAGTTCATTTGAGGAAACAGGAATAGCGGTCAAGGAAGGACGAGAGAAGGATATAAAAACGCTATATTTAAAAGGTTATTGAGTGTGACGCGCTGAAATAGCGGCGATTCTGTTGTTATTGGGCAAAGAAAGCGGGCCGGGTAACTATGGGTGCATATCGTCTGTAATTTCGATATTCGGGTAATTTGTTACACGCGACAAAACCCGATGTGTATTTAAATGCACATATAGATCAATAGAGAACAGCCGGGAGAAATTTAAATTTTTACATATATTACATTTTTTATTAAATTGTGCCAGTTTGTCTAATTATTGATTGGAGAGAAAATTTGTACGGATGAATTGAAAACCAAAAAAGGAGAAATTATAAGAAAAGCAGGAAGCTTTTAAATTATTTACGACATATAAAAAAGCTTTAAAATAACGTAAATTTATTGGTCGGCACAGGTAGCGCCGGGAGAAATAAGAACAAAACGGCTAAATAAAAAATTAAAACCAATCAATATGGCATGATGATTGCCTTAAAGAATAGCCAAGAATGAATTGAGGTGGAAGAAATGAGATCAAGAGGATTCACGATAATTGAAACAGTCCTGATAGTGATCCTGATAAGCATCCTTGCGGCGATACTCATTCCAAGGTTCAGTGTCGGATCAAGAACCGCGAAGATACAATCCTGCGAGATGAACAGGTCAATTATCAATACCATGGTGGAAACCTTCTATTTTGTGGAAGGGACATGGCCGTTGGATTCACTGACAGATATCAAAGCAAATGATAATTATTTCCCGGACGGAATACCCACATGCCCGGTTGATGAGACATCTTATGAGTTGAAGCCGTCTCCGAAGCACAGGGTAACCGGTCACGTTGAAGGAGCGGGAACGCACGTATTGTTGTAATGCAACACGAAAGGAGAGATGTGTTCATGAAAAAAGGGCAGAGGGGTTTTACGCTTATCGAAGTAATTATGGTAGTTGTTCTTATAAGTATATTGGGGGCAATAGTAATACCGAGGTTCTTCATATCGACCAAGCAGGCCAAGGTACAGGCATGTGAGATACAGAGAGCTATCATTAACAAGCAGGTTGAGTCATATTACTTCATTGAAGCGACATGGCCGATGGATTCGCTGACTGACATCAAGTCGAACGCCAACTATTTTCCTGACGGCATACCGACATGTCCGATTGATGAAACGTCTTATATTCTCAAGCCTTCGCCGATCCACAGGGTAAGCGGACACAGAGAAGGCTCGGGAACTCATATCTGGACTGAGTATTTGAGGAGGCCGTAAATACCTGCTGAATCAGGTATCAGGAGAGTTTGAATGAGAGAACTAAGAGGATTCACATTACTGGAAGTGATACTGGTAGTAGTACTGATCAGTATACTTGCGGCGATAGTAATTCCCAGGTTTTCGATTTCAACACATAAAGCAAAAGTGCAGGCATGCGAGATTCAGAGGGCAATAATTAACAAACAGGTTGAGAATTATTATTTCATAGAAGCAACCTGGCCTCTTGATTCTCTGACGGATATAAAAGCTAACGATAGCTATTTTCCGGATGGGATACCCACATGTCCGATAGATGAGACTTCATACTCGATGAAGCCGTCACCATATCACAGAATAACGGGACACAGGGAAGGATCCGGAACACATAAATTAAGATAATAATTAGTCTAAGAAGGAGCGAATAGCCATGAAAAAAACAGCTGGATTCACAATTCTCGAAGTTATGCTCATTGTAATACTTATCAGTATTCTTGCGGCGATAGTCATACCGAGGTTTGCGATATCGACGCAGAGAGCGAAAGTTCAGGCATGTGAAATGAACAGGGCGATTATAAACAAACAGGTTGAAGCGTACTATTTCATCGAGGCAACCTGGCCGCTCGATTCACTGACTGACATCAAAACCAATGACAATTACTTCCCGGATGGAATACCTACATGTCCGATAGATGAGACGTCATACGAGTTGAAGCCTTCACCGAAACATCGTGTTACGTCGCATACGGAAGGTTCAGGTACGCATACGTTCTAAAATCAAAAAAGCTGAACTTGTGCAGCAAGGAATGAAATTATCCGGGGGATATGCGCAGCTATGGCAAAAGCAAGAGGATTTACGGTGCTGGAAGTATTATTAATAGTAATTTTGATAAGTATCCTTGCGGCGATAGTCATACCGAGGTTTGCAATATCGACGATGAGGGCAAAAGTTCAGGCATGTGAAATGAACAGGGCAATAATTAATAAACAGGTGGAATCGTATTATTTTATAGAGGCAACCTGGCCGCTTGATTCGCTCACGGACATCAAGGCCAATGATAATTATTTCCCGGACGGAATACCTACATGTCCGATAGATGAGACGTCATACGAGTTGAAGCCTTCGCCGAAGCATCGTGTTACGTCACATACGGAAGGTTCAGGCACACACGTTTTTTAACAAGCGAATCGCTTTACTAAGAATCATAAAAGGCCACGTTTTTGTATGAGCGTGGCCTTTTTAATGAATAATATTTTACACTGTCACATAAATTGAATTACAATTATTTTGTGATGTTAAATGAATGAACAGTTAATTAAAAAGAGTGAATCGCAACAGGGCATCTCGCTGGGTGAGGTGATACTTGTTGTTTTGTTGATATCTATACTTTCAATAATTATGGTTCCGAGATTTTTGAATGTGTCGGACAGTGCAAAATATGAAGCATGCAGGACAAATGTTGCGAATATCAATGCACTGGTACAGCTTTACTATATAAAAGAAGGCACGTGGCCTGTTATTAATCTCAGTGATATTGGGGCAAACGTAAATTATTTTCCTGAAGGATTGCCGAGTTGTCCGGTTACAGATGGTGCTCAGTATTATATATTCCCAACGGGGCACAGGGTAACCGGGCATCAGAGAAATGATCCTACTCATCCGTAGTAAAAAGGTGAAAGATGTCCACAAAACCCCCTGTACATGAGTTATCGATAGAGAGCAACCGATGGTGGTTGTTCTGGGGTGTTGTTCTGGCGATCCTGGGAATATTGTTTTTTAATCTTGTTGGTTTTCCAGCGGCATTGATACAGGAGCCGGGCGGCCCGGAACTGGTTAATGCCGGTCTTTATGGTGACGGCAGGGATGCTTACGAGGTTGATTCGAACGGCGAAATAGTGATGAAGCTCGAGGGTGACATCGAAGTTGATCCGGAATATGTTATCGAGTACACAAAGAAGGCGGTATGCCTGCATCACGCGCAGGTCATAAACACACTTGTCGAGCTGTGGTATATCCAGCACGACGGAGAGTGGCCTCAGGATGATCTGAGTGATATCGGGCGTGATATAAATTATTTCCCGAGCGGGGTGCCTACATGTCCTGATGACAATATGGCATACAGGCTTGATTCCGTGACGCACAGGGTTATCGGGTATAATTTCATAGATATGGATTCGCCGCTGAAGGGATTGGAAGAGAGAGATGAGCGGCTTGTGGTCCCGGACTGATGATTCAATGATATTCGACAATAAACAGCGTTTATGAGCTGAATATGACCGGATATGACTGAAGGCTTCCCGATAAAGCTCCCATTTTATGATTTAAAAATAATATTGAAAATAAATTGACAAAAACGGCGATATTATTGTTATAATTTCGTGTATTTTTCAATGAGGCAGTGTTATCGGTCGAATGCAATGACTGAATAAACAGGAGGGTGTAAATTGGACACAAAGTTAATAAACGTCGGGTTCGGTAACATTATATCCGCCGGAAGAGTTATCGCTATCGTTTCACCCGAATCGGCGCCGATCAAAAGGCTTATCCAGGAGGCCAAGGGAAAAGGCACGTTGATAGCTTCGACCTGCGGCAGAAGGACACGCGCAATAATCGTAATGGACAGTGGCCATATTGTGCTTTCGGCATTGCAGCCCGAGACCATCGCAAACAGGTTTGGTGATAAAGAGGAATCTTCGGAAAAATCTTCTTGATGAACGAGTTTTTACCTGAACAACAGAAAAGGCTGTTTGTGGTGTCCGGGCCGTCTGGCGCGGGCAAATCCACGATTCTTAATGCCGTATTCTCTCATCCGGATATAGCCGGGACGCTTGCATATTCCGTGTCGGCGACAACACGCAGGCCGAGGCCCGGCGAAACCGAAGGCGAGAGTTATTATTTTTTGACGGATGAAAAATTCGACGAGCTTGTGAGCGGAGGCGGATTTTTAGAGTGGGCGAAGGTTCACAATGCGCGTTATGGAACTCCTGTGTCGAATGTGGAGAAATCTTTCGGGGCGGGAAAAGATCTGCTGCTGGAGATAGATGTAAGGGGCGCGAAGAATGTTATTGAATCTTTCCCGGAAGCGGTGCTGATATTTATCACGGCTCCGCCGGGCGAGTTCAGGAAACGGCTCGCTGCGCGGCCTTCGAACCTTTCGCCGGACCAGCTTGAAAAAGAGATTGAAATCAGGATGGATACGGCGAAAAGCGAACTGCGGCAAGTAGGTTTTTATGATTATTGTATTATTAACAAAGACCTTGACGAGGCTGTAAAATCCGCTATAAGTATTATATTGGCTGAACGTTGCCGAATTTTACCTGTGCGCAAATAAGCGATGCGGGGACAGAGGTGTGTGATATGGGTTTCGAAGAATTTGTAACCGATGAGAGCTTCAAGGAATTCAGTGGAAATAAATATATGCTCGTGAATGTCGCGGCCATGAGGGCACGCCAGGTCAATGATGGTGTCGAGTTGTATGTGAGAGCTAAAAGCAGGCATCCGTTGCAGATATCTCTTGAGGAGATATCCGAGGGTTTTATTGATTTTGCTTATGGCTATGAAGACACTGAAAGTGAATTTTACGAGATGGAAGATGAAATTGTAAGCTTCGATGAGATGGTGAATCTGGAAGGCGATTTTGATTTTGAAGACGAAGAAGCTCTTGATATCGAGCCGATGGATCTTGAAGACGAGTTCGCCGATTACGACGATATTGATACGACGGATTAAAAATGGAACGCCGTATTCTCCTCGGCATAACCGGGGGCATAGCAGCATATAAATCCCCATTTTTACTCAGGTTATTTCAGAAGCTGGGCATGGATGTGAAGGTAATTGTCACAGACCATGCTCTTGAGTTTGTGACCCGCTTAACGCTGGAGTCTCTTTCAGGGAATCCTGTTTACCACGGGATGTATGAAGAAAGAGAGTCGGATTTCGGGCATATAGAGCTTTCGCGCTGGACGGATGTTCTTGTTGTCGCGCCGGCGACAGCCAATATTATCGCGAAGTTTGCGAACGGCGTTGCGGATGATCTTCTTTCGACAACATATCTGACGTTGAAGTGTCCCGTGGTTGTCGCGCCGGCTATGAACGACGCGATGTATTCCGATCCGGTGACCCAGGAGAATCTTGAAAAGCTGAGGCGGATGGGTGTGCATATTGTCGAGCCGGAAAGCGGTTGGCTGGCATGCGGCGCGTCAGGAACGGGCAGGATGGCCGAGCCGGAGACGATCTGCGCCAGGACGGAATTGCTGTTAAGGGATATATCGGCGCTGGAGGGCAAAAAAGTGCTCGTGACCGCGGGGGCGACCCGCGAGGCTATTGATCCGGTAAGGTTTATTTCCAACCGGTCGTCGGGAAAGATGGGATACGCGGTTGCCGGGGCGTTTGCAGTTTACGGCGCGGATGTTACGCTTGTTTCCGGCCCGGCGGGACTGACATGTCCCGCGAATGTGGAACTGGTTCGGGTCGATTCCGCAAGCGATATGTGTGAAGCGGTTCTATCGAGGGCGGATGAAAGTGATATTATAGTGAAAGCGGCGGCTGTGGCTGATTTCACGCCGGAAACAGTTAATGATTCAAAGATTAAAAAACAGGGCGACGGCATGGTTCTGCGGTTGAAGCGGACATCCGACATTCTTGCGACTTTAGCGGAGCGCAAGAAAGAGGGGCAGATTCTTGTGGGGTTTGCCGCCGAGACGGATGACCATGTTTTAAACGCGGCGGGCAAGTTAAAAAAGAAAAAGCTCGATATGATAGTTTTGAACGATGTCAGGGCGGTTGATGCGGGGTTCGCCGTGGATACCAACAGGGTGGTGTTGATCAGGCCGTACAATGATGACGCGGGAGAAGCCGGCTGGAAAGTGAAAGAGGTTGATGGCGGGAGATACGGGATACTTGAACTGCCTCTTATGACAAAGCTTGAGGTAGCGGATAAAATCGTCAAGGTTGTAACAGGAATTGTTAAGCAGGACAAAAAGGGCGGAAATTGTGCTGAATAAGCCGAAATATATAAATAAAAACAGGGTAATTTAATAACTGATTAAATATTTCAGATTTTTTTGTATGTTTCTTTATTGCGGAAGTTCCTTTTTTGTAATAGAATGTTCCGATGTTGTGGGCGGGTATAGGCCCATTTTTAAGCTTGAAACGAAATTTGATTGGATACAGTAAATAAACGGGAGTAGGATTCATGCAAAAGAAGTTATTACCGCAGCTGGTCCTGGTCTTTGGAGTTCTATTTTTATTCAGTGCGCTTTTGATATGGACATATCAGTCCAGAACGGAACTCCGGACGGAATTGATAACAGTAAATGGTGAGCAGGTCGAGAGAACGGTGGAACACAAGTTGTTCCCGGTAAACCTCGGGCTTGACCTTCAGGGCGGGGTGCATTTCCTCGTGGAAGCGCTGGCGCCGAAGGGCGAGGTGCTCACGGAAGAGAAAATGAGAGGCCTTGTCGAGGTCCTGAGAAACAGGCTTGATCCCGAAGGCGTGAGAGAGCTTGTGATTCAGAAACAGGGCACCAACAGGGTTCTGATAGAGATCCCGGGCGAGCAGGACGCGGAGCAGGCCGAGCGTAACCTTACGGTTATGGCTTTTCTGCAGTTCGTGGACACGCGCGGTCAGTTCCTTGAAGATGGGGCGAGGATAGCCGAGGATGCGAAGATCATGCTCACGGGAGATGATCTCAAGATGGCGTCTGTTGATTACCAGTACGGCAGACCGGTTGTCGCTTTCGAATTCAAGAAGAACGCATCCGAAGTTTTTGCCAAGTTCACTTCGAGAAATGTGAATAAGTATCTTGCGATTACGCTTGATGGAGTTGTTATTTCGTGCCCGGTGATAAAGACGGCTATTCTTACCGGGCGGGGAATAATCGAGGGCAGTTTTTCAGAAGATGAAGTCCGGGAAATGGTGGACAGGCTGAATGCCGGACGTTTGCCGCTCAAGGTTGTCGTGAGAGAAAAAAGGGTGGTCGGCCCCACGCTTGGAGCCGAGTCGATAAGGCAGAGCCTGTTCGCGGGAATGCTCGGGGTTTTCCTGGTACTGGTTTTCATGGCGGCTTACTACAGGCTTCCGGGATTTATCGCGGATATTGCTCTCGTGTTCTATATCGTGATTATATTCGGGATGATGACGCTTTTGCATGCGACGCTCACGCTGCCCGGTATCGCCGGATTTATTCTGTCGATCGGAATGGCGGTTGATGCGAATATCATAATATTCGAGAGATTGCGTGAAGAGATAAGAATCGGCAAGACTTTTCTTGCCGCGCTTGATGCGGGGTTCTCCCGCGCGTTTACGGCGATTCTCGACGCAAACGTTACGACACTTATTGCAACGATTGCTTTGTACTCGTTCGGAACCGGCCCGATCCGCGGTTTTGCGGTAACGCTCAGCCTCGGTATTGTGGTGAGTATGTTCTCGGCGATAATGATTACGCGTTTGTTCCTGATGATTGTGGCTAAAATGAAAGTTTTCCAGTCTTACGGCTGGTACGGCGTGAAGCCGATCAGTGAAGAACATGCCGCAAATCAGCGACAGCTTGAGGGATAATAGGGAGGCTTTGACCCGTGCAGAATAAGGTACGATTCGATATCGTAGGAAAAAAACTGGTTTGGTTAATCATCTCGCTTTCGGTGATTGGCGTTGGAATTGCCTCTCTGGCAGTCCGTAATCTGAATTATGGTGTTGATTTCACAGGAGGCCGCGTTCTCTGGTTCGAGGCAGGCAAAGATATCAAAACTGATGATGTTGAAAAGGTGATGGCGCCTTTCAATATTATTCACAACCCGGTTCAGATACTGTCGGGCGGTCGCGAGTTTATGGTCAAGACCGAGGATTTTGCCGACGAGGAAAAGGCGGAGGCGCTTGCTGAAAAGATTGCGAATCTGCTGATCGCTTTCAATGTCGAGCTGTATGATATTGATCCTGAAAATTTCCAGTTGTTGATGCTTGATGAAAAACTGAAAAAGAGCGAACTTGATGAAGTTCTGTCCGCAGCCGGTTTTTCAGTGGATAATGTCGGGATGACCGGGCTTGAGGAAGTTCCTTCGAAGGAGGAGGGCGGACCGACAAAATACAATATAACCCTGAAGTTCAAAGGGGTGGATACGGAAGAAAAGCAGAAAGAACTTGCTTACGCGTTATATAAGGGCTTCAGGGGCTACAGGCCGTTTTTGAAAGAAGACAAGGTAGACCCGATTTTTGGAATCGAGCTTAAGAAAAATGCGGCATGGGCTTTGATTATTGCAACGCTCGGCATCCTGATTTACGTAACAATAAGGTTCGAGTTCTGGTATGCGGTGGCTGCTATAATCGCGCTGATACACGATACGCTGGTGACGCTCGGGTTTTATTCGCTGCTTCAGCTCGAAGTCAACAGCGCGTTTGTAGCGATAATATTGACGGTTTTCGGTTATTCGATAAATGATACGATAGTTATTTTCGACAGGATAAGGGAAAATGTCCGCAAGGACAAGAAAGCGCCTCTGGACAGGGTGATAAACGTCAGCCTGTGGGAGACGATGCCGAGATCGATCAATACGGTTCTGACGACAGAGATCGCAATAATCGCGATATTGATACTTGGCGGGCAGAGTATAAAAGATTTTGTACTCGGGTTGAGCATAGGAATAGCGAGTGGGTGTTACTCTTCGATTCTTGTTGCCGCACCGCTTGCTTTCGTGTTCAAAACCTTTGACAAGCATTTTGGTACTGAAACAGGCCCGCAGGCTGCCGGGAAAGCCAGGAAAGCAACTAAGCCTTCCGAGCGCAGCAAGACTAAAGTAGCTAAGAAAGCGGAGCCTGCGCCAAGAGCAACTGCCGGCGCTAAGGATTCGGCGGATATGCCTGAGGCGGGCAGCGGCCCGGCAGTTTCATCGGGCGGCAAAAAGAAGAAAAAGGGTTCGGGAAAGCAGCGTCGCCGCTGATGTGTTCCGTGCCCGGCTGAATTTGCGTAAGACACTTTTTAACATATAGAAAGGTTCCTTTTGTTATCGGGGGTATCCTTGATCACGAGTTCTCTGGATTGATGGTTGTCTGATAGATTAACGGTTCGCCTGCGATCCGGCGTTTATATTAACTCTTAATATGTTTTTTTCTTATCATCGTGAATATGCCCCTGTGCCGCATGCACGATAATGAAGTCACTTTACAGATGGATATATAGTGAGCCTGACCCGGGTATTACGGCGCATTTGAGCAATGTGCTTGATCTGCCCATGCCTCTTTCAAAAAGCCTTGTCAACAGGGGTATTACTGATCAGCAACATGCGCTGAGTTTCTTTAATCCAACGATAGATGATTTGCACTCGCCGGATAGCTTCAGGGATATCGAACCGGCAGTGGATAGAGTGCTTAAAGCTGTCAAAAACAACGAGAGAATACTCATTGCGGGCGATTATGATGTGGATGGCATTACGGGAACCGCTCTTCTCGTGTCGTTTCTTGAATCGCAGGGTGGGCATGTGAGGTATTACATACCCGAACGTGATACGGAGGGATATGGTTTATCGGAAAAGGTGATTCGTAAAGCAGGCAAGGCCGGTTACGATTTGATCATAACGGTTGATACCGGGATAAGTTTTCTGGAAGAAGCCGCACTGATAAACGATATGGGGATCGATCTTATTATAACAGACCATCATGAGCCTCATGATGAGATTCCGGATGCAGTCGCAGTGCTTAATCCCAAAAGGGCGGATTCGCAGTATCCATACAGAGAGCTTGCGGGGGTTGGTGTCGCTTTCAAGCTTGTGACGGCGGTCGGCGAGAGAATCGGGATAAGCCTTGAGAAACTGCTTGAAAGATATGGGGAGTTTGTGGCGCTGGGGACGATAAGCGATATGGTGCCGTTGCTGGATGAGAACAGGTTTTTTGCGAATTACGGGCTTGCAAAGATGTCTAAGAGCCGCAACATAGGATTGTACAGCCTGATCGAGGTCTCGAATATCCGTGATGGAGAGACGCTGGATACGCATCATATCAGTTTCGGGCTCGCGCCGAGGATAAACGCGGCCGGCAGGGTGTGGAGCGCGCGCGCCGGTGTAGAACTGCTCCTGTCGAAGTCGCCCGAGAGGGCAAGGTTGATTGCAAGGAAGCTGGATGCCAAAAACAGAAGGCGAATGCTTCAGGAAGCAAAGATAATGAGGGGTGCAGAAAAAGCTTTGTCCGAAACCGGGATGGACGATGAAACGCGATCGGTAGTGCTTTTCGATGAGGACTGGCAGATCGGAATACTGGGAGTGGTTGCATCGAAAATCATGGAGGTGCATCACAGGCCGGTTATACTGACCACTGTTTCGAGGAATCCCGACGAGATGAAGAAAAAAGATCCGGTTAAAGGAAGGATACTCCAGGGATCGGCAAGAAGTGTGAAAGGTTTCGATTTGTATCAGGCACTTCAGGAGTGCAGCGATATACTTATTTCATACGGGGGACACGCGCTCGCGGCGGGATTGAAAATATATGAGGCCGATCTGCCTGAATTGAGCAGCAGGCTGAATAGTATAATATTAGAGAAAACGGGAGAGATGCTCGATAAGCCCGAGCTGAGAATCGATGACGATATTTCGCTTGCCGGCGCAAGCCAGGAACTGGTAAGGCAGAGCAGGCGAATGAATCCTTTCGGTGTGGGTAATCCGCAGCCTCTTTTTTCCACCGGGGATGTTACGGTTTTGCAGTGCAGGGGTGTCGGAGTGGACGGAAAACATCTCCAGGTAAAGGTTGGGCAGGCTTCCCGTGTGATAGACTGTATAGGGTTCGGAATGTGCAATTTCTGGTCTCCCGAGGAAATTGCGGGAGAAATGATAGATATAGCTTATTACCTGCAGGAAGATAATTACGGAGGAAGAACCAGGGTCAAGGCCCATTTGAAAGATATGAGGGTTTCAAAACCGTAAAATCGGAGGGTATAAATGGATCTCAAAGAAAAAATCAGAACGATACCGGATTTTCCGGCAGAAGGTATCATGTTTCGCGATATTACGACGTTGCTGCAGGATGCGGACGCGCTGAAGGAAACTGTTGATTCTCTTTATGAGCAATTTAAAGATAAAGAAGTTTCGAAAGTAGTTGGTATCGAGTCGCGTGGGTTCATTTTCGGGGTGCCGCTTGCTCTGAGGCTCGGCTGTGGGTTCGTGCCTGTGAGAAAACCGGGAAAGCTGCCGGCGGAAGTTGAAAAAGTTGAATATGCTCTGGAATATGGGTCGGATTGTGTCGAGATCCACAAAGATGCGTTGATGCCCGGAGAGAAAGTGCTTGTTGTAGATGATCTTCTCGCGACGGGGGGAACTGCCGAGGCGACGCTGAAGCTTGTAGGGAAGCTCGGGGCGGATGTTTTGGGGTTTGCTTTCATAATTGAACTTGATGCGCTTAAAGGCCGTTCAAGGCTGGGAGACAAAAAAGTTTTCACGATTGTGCATTTCTGAAGCCGGCCTCGTTTGCATTTAATTTATTCTTCATTGAACAAGAGGCACAAATATATATAAATATAATATAGTTAATTTTGATGTGTCGTAAAAATGACTGAACATAAGACAGCGGAAAAATTATTATCGAGAATCAAGTCCGGCATCAGGGATGATCTGCCGTCCGCGCCGGGTCTTGTAGACCGGGCGTACAGGGTTGCGTTTTCAGCCTATGGTGATCGCAGAATCCCCGACGGCAGGCCGCTGATTATTCATTGTCTTGAGACGGCGAATATTCTCACCACTCTGAACGTGGATGCTGAAACCGTGATCGCGGCTATCCTGATGGACGCGCTTGCGGATATCGAGGCTCACGAAGGCCGCCCCAGGTTCAACAAAACCATAACGGGCATGGTGAGGGATCTGTCCGAAATGAGGGTTCTCCATTTCATAGGAGAGCAGCGCGATCAGGCCGGGCAGCTTCGGGATATGATGATTGCGCTGCAGAAGGATCTGCGGCTGTTGATGATCAAGCTGTCGAGCAGGCTGGATCTCATGAGGAACCTGCGTGACGTGTCCAGCGAGGAAGCCTGTGATTTCGCGCAGCAGACGCTGGATGTTTATTCACCGCTGGCGCACAGGCTCGGGCTTTCGCACATAAAATCCGAAATGGAAGATATCTGTTTCGCCGTGCTGTATCCCGAAGAGTTCGAAAAGCTCAGGAGCCAGGCGAGTGAATCTTCAGAGAAAAGGGAAAAGACGGTAAAGCGTGTAAGCTATCTTCTCAAGGAGTTGTTCCGGGAGCGCGGGTTGAAGCTTCATATCACGGGCAGAACCAAGCGGCTTTACAGCACATACCTGAAAATGTTGAGGCAGGGCAAGGAGTTCGACGAGCTTTTTGATCTGGCGGCGTTGCGAATAATCACGAATTCGGTGGAAGAGTGTTACGAGGTGCTCGCGCTGCTGCATGTTTTGTGGACTCCTGTGCTGGATGAGTTCGATGATTACATAGCGAGGCCGAAGCCGAATGGGTATCAGAGCATTCACACTGTGGTTGTCGCGCCGGAACAGCAGCCGGTCGAGGTGCAGATAAGAACCTGGCAGATGCACATGATCGCCGAGTACGGGGTTGCGGCGCATTTCACGTACAAGGAAAAGATCACGGGTGACAGGAAAGGTGTGGATCAGGATTCGGTCGGCTGGGTAAGGCAGATAGCCGACGAGAGCGGCAAAGCAGTACATACGGGACAGATAGACGATATCGTTCTTGAGTCTGAAGAAAACAATGTGTTCGTTCTTACCCCGCAGGGCAAGGTTATATCGCTTCCGGCGAAATCCACGCCGGTTGATTTCGCGTACAGGATACACACGCAGATCGGGCATAAGTGCAGGGGCGCGAAGATAAACGGGCGCATTGCGTCGATTGATGAGAAGTTGAGAAGCGGCGATGTGGTGGAAATAATAACGCAGAAAACAGGCTCGCCCAGCCGCGACTGGCTCCGGTTCGTGGTGAGCGCGCAGGCGAGAAATAAAATCAGGGGCTGGTTCAAAAAAGCGGACCGCGAGGAAAATATCGTACAGGGCAGGCTCATGCTTCAGCGCGATATGAATAAGGCGGGACTGAAGAGAAAAGACCTGCTCGACGCATTGCCATGGAATGAAATCCTGAAGGCTTACAATGTCAGGTCGCAGGAAGAACTGCACGCGGCTATCGGTTGCGGTGATGTGTCTATCGATTCGGCTGTTTCGAGAATCAGGAAATCATACAAAGAACTGCTTTCCAAAGAGGAGATAGAGCAGCCCGCGCGCCCGCGAACGACTATCAGGAGCAGAAAACGACAGGACGTCATCGTGGAAGGCCTGCCGGATATGATGATAACGTTCCCGAAGTGCTGTTATCCTGTTCCGGGCGATGATATTATAGGTTATGTAACCCTGGGCAGGGGGCTGACGATACACAGACGTGATTGCCCGAATGTGAAGGAGTATATTGAATCGGGCGATCGGATTGTTGAAGCGCAATGGGATGAATCGTCGAAAGAACAGTATATCGCCGAGATAGAACTGCTCACAATCGACAGGGTGGGCGTGTTGCAGGAAATACTTTCGGTTATAAGCGAGGCGAAGATAAATGTTGCCGGTGTGCAGTCGAAAACGCTCAAGGATTCAACAGCGGTAACCACGCTCAAACTCGATATTGACAGTTCTGAAGATTTAAGGAGAATAATTCCGAAAATCAGTGGTATAGAAGATGTTATATCGGCGCGCAGGAAATAATCTAAAGTTTTTTAAAAAAACCTTAAAAAATATATTAAAATTATGTTTAAATATGAAAAATATTGGGTATTTAGAGAACTGGGATCATAATCATCATCAGGGAGTACGTTATTATGCATACGGAAGACAAAAACTGGACAAAAGAATTATTAATCGAAGAATTAAAAAAACGGAGTGAGGAGAACGGCTCTTTGAGGTTCAGCCCGGAAAGAGACGATACTTCTTTCGAGGATGCCGTTTATGAGAATTTCGGTAACTGGCGGGCGGCGTTTTCAGCGGCGGGGCTGCATCCGAAAACAAAGCTGATCAATTACTGGAGCCATGATGAAGTGGTGAGAAGAATCCAGCAGATTGCAGACAAAAAAGAGCCCATCAACACGTTGAATCTCGAATCGAACTACCCGAGGCTCTGGAATGCGGCCCGGAGGCTTTTCGACACAATCGAGAAAGCGGTCGAGGCGGCCGGCTATGAATACACGGATATTAAAAAGCGGTATTCATGGAGCGAGGATGAGATTAAAAAAAGGATTTGCGAGCTTTTCGACCAGGGACAGGATATCTCGCAGATCAATATGCTGGAAGAAGATTCAAGGTTGCTGGCTGCCGGACAGAAGTTTTACGGTTCATGGCGGAGAGCTGTGGAAGCAGCCGGGATCAATTACAGTATTGTTAAAGGGCGCAGAAAAGAGCTCAAAAAGATTGAAGAAGAGTTGCCTTCGGAAAGAACTCCGATAGTTGAAGGTTCTAAAAAGGATACCTCACAGTATCAGAACATCTGATATATAATAGCTCGGATAACAAAAAATGCGGAGGTATTCCTGGTGGAAGTAAGAATAACTTATTGCGGTGAATGAAACTACAGGCCGGAGGCCGTCAGGGTGGCGGCTGAAATCAGCAGAGTAACAGGAGTGGAAGCGGATCTTATCAAGGGAGCAGGCGGAATATTCGATGTTGTTGTCGATGGAACGAAAATATTTTCGAAATTCGACACTTATCGTTTCCCGCGGGATGGCGAGGTAGCGGAACTCCTGAAGAAATAAAATCAGATTCGCTTTATATAACAATAACAAAATACGAATAGCATATATTTATAAACCGGGGCGGTTTGCTCCGGTTTTTTATTAAGAAGAATTGCATGGGAGCTTTGTTTTCAACAGTCAGGAACCGTATGCCGACTCGATTATGCGCATCACTGAAAGCCCGTCTTCTCCGTCAGCCGCAAAATCCGGCCCGAACCCGAAATAATCCGTATCCCTGCCCAGTATCTTGTCTATGAAATAATCCACCTGAAGCTTGTGCATATATCTTTTCCTGCCCACCGGCACGGAAACCGGCAGGCCGATCCCCGAATACGGTGATGCCTTCCCGTAAAGGGTAAGCCGCGTCGGTATGTATTCATAAAAGGGGAGTCCGAACCACATTCCGTGGATATGTTTGAATTCAAGCGAAGCGGCGTCTCCGTAAATTCTTCCATTCTCCCCGATCAGGTTGTCTGATGTCACGCTCATGTTTATCTCGGTAGTCGATATGGTTCCCGACGGGAATTTAACTATCATGGTTCCCTGGTCTTCCCAGACCATGTCATCACGTTTTTTGTTGCTGAAACCGCTCCATGACGCGGGTTTTTCTCCGGCGAAATAAAGCGCGAGGTCCAGCATGTGCGTGCCCATTTCGAGCAGTTGCCCGCCGCCGGTCCTTTTTTCGGTCATTCGCCAGAGCCCGAGCTTTTTCTCCACGTCTATCCCGAAAACGCGGCCCGCTTTCCTGATAAAATCCATCGACGGGCTGTCAAGCCTCGCAGGAGGATTGAGCGCTGAGGTATGGATTTGCGATACTTTGCCGAGCCTGCCTTTCCAGACGAGTTGTTTTCCTTTGACTATCCCGGCGTCGAACCTTTTCACCATCCCTATCTGGAGAACGACGCCCGCGCTTGAGCAGGCATCGACCATTTCCCTCGCTTCGGCGGCGTTTGTGGCCATCGGTTTCTCGCAGAAAACGTGTATGCCCCGCTGCGCCGCGGCTGTGGTTATTTCACGATGCGCCCAGTTGGGCGTGCAGATAAATATGCCGTCCGGTTTTGTATCATCGAGAAGTTGTTCGACCGACTCGCAGCGGATTTTGATCCCGAATGCTGAGCATGCTTTTTCGCAGTTGTGCCGGTCGGTGTCGGTAGCTGAAACGAGTTCCGCGTCCGGGTGGCTTTTCAGGTGCGGCAGATGCCCCTGCATCGCGATCCTGCCGCAGCCGATAATCCCGATTCTGACTTTTCTATCGGTCACTGTTCGCCGCGTTCCAATCAAAATCAAGTCTTGGAATATTCGTCTTGCTGTATATCTCGTCTATGATTCTCATATTGGCAACAGCTTCTTCCGGGCCGGTTATCATCGGCTCGCCGTTTCGGACCGCGTTGCAGAAAGCTTCGAACTGGCATTGATAGGTTATTTTTTTCGGCACTCTGATATTTCTTATTCTCAATCCGTTCTGGGTTATCAGGAGGTATGCGTCGATAGTCAGGGGGCCGGCCTGAAAAGAGGGCTTGAACGGCAGGACGACGAAAATCGAGCCGCGTGAGCACTGGATGAACGCGGACATCGGCATGAACTCGATCAGGCTGCCGCCGATCCTCGCGGTTACACCGTTTTCGAATATCAGTTTCGCGCGCAGTGTGCCGTCTACGCCGCTGCTGGTTGCCCGTACCCGCGTTTCGTCGACTGTTACTTTGTCGCAACCCGCGATCCATCTGGCGAAGCTTACGGGATAGCAGCCGATATCCAGCAGCGCGCCGCCCGCCAGCTCGGGTTTGAACTGGACCTTGTTTTTGTCCGCAAGCGCGAGCCCGAACTGAGCGTAGATTTTAGTCACTTCTCCCAGTTCGCCCGACCTGACGATGCTCTCGATCTTTTTTGACAGTGGGTGGTATCGGTAATGAAACGCCTCGGCGAAAACAAGCCCCGTTTCTCCGGCGCATTCCGCCATTTCTTCCGCCTGTTTCGCGTTTGCCGCGACAGGTTTTTCGCATAGCACATGTTTGCCCGCCTTCATTGCGCGTATCGACCATTCCTTGTGCATCGAAACGGGCAGCGAAATATACACGCAGTCGATCTCGGGGTCGGATAGAAGTTCGTCGTAGCTGCCGTAAGCGACGGGGATATTATTTTTTTCGGCGTATTTCCGGGCGGTGGAAATGCTTCTGGATGCTATTGCTTTCAGCTCCACGCAGGGCACCGTGTCGATAAAAGGAAGAAAACCATATTTATTTATGCTTGCCGTGGAGAGTATTCCGAATTTCAGGGTTTTCATTATGTGTCACCATTGAGCCGGGCAATAAGATTCATCATAAAAAATCTACGGATAGTCTATCATTTATTGTGAATGTAGTAAATCTCGATGCGACTCAGGCGAAGGAGACTGTTGAAAAATTGCATTTTAGAGAGTTTGTCATTCTGAGCAGCGCGAAGGATCTCGGCGCTCCCACCGAGACGATGGGAGCGATTAGTCAGAGATTCTTCGGTTGCTGCACTTCCTCAGAATGACTGAATGGGGGTTTTTCAACAGCCTCTAAGTCATCACTTGCTATATAGAAAAAGTGCAAGTAGAATTTATGTCAAATGATAAATCGATCCGGCGGAAAAGAGAGAGGCAGCAGCCTGATGTCCAGACTGGTATTCGTGTTTTGCATTATCGGCACGCTCGCGTTGATTGCGGTATGCGTCTGGTTTGGCGCTCAGTATTTCAGGCACGCGCCGGAGATAAAGGGCAGGGTCGTATTGCTGAAGGGTGTCGAGCCGCCTGCAAAGGAAGCCGGGACCGCGGAGGTAAGGCAATGGCTGAACAGTTTGTCCGGGGTGACGCCGGGATGTCTCTGCGCGCTCGGAAAAAGTGAGCAGTCGGATGCTGACTCGGCATTGTTGTTCTGCGTGGGTTTCACGGAAACCGATCCATCCTGCATGATCATTCCGGAAAAAGCCGGCAGCGGCGTTTTCGTAAGAACTTCACTTCCGTCGGATGTAGGATATAAGCATAAAATGATTTTCCTCTTTAACCATTATCTGGGAAACGATATGGTCGATCCCAGAACCGATATGGTGATGAAGGCTCCATAACAAAATAATTTCTTCAGGCATGAACAGCGGCGGCGGAAAAATATCTGAAATGCAAAGAAACGTGTCTTTTATAAGAGAGTGTACGTCACATCGGTCGGTATGGGCCGTGGTGCTCGGCTCGGGTCTGGGCGGGGTTGCGGACTCGCTTTCAAGGGCCGCGAGATTTCCGTATGAAATGTTGCACGGCATGGGTGATGTAACTGTTCAGGGACATGCCGGCGTGCTTTCCATCGGATTGCTCGGCGGAATTCCGGCGGCGGTGTTCAGCGGCAGGCTGCATGCTTATGAGGCGGTTGCCGGGGACAGCCTGTTGTTTCAGGTCCGGTTGTGTGCTGCGCTCGGGATTAAAAATATTATACTTACGAATGCCGCCGGTGGGCTGGACAGGCGAATGCGCGCCGGTGATTTCATGGTCATCAGCGATCATGTCGATTTGATGCGGAATGCGCGGGCGTTCCATGACCGGGACCGGCAGCCCGGACAGCCGGAGCTTTATGACGGCGAATATAAGGAAGTATTCCTGGAAACGTGTCTTGAGAGAGGTGTGAGGTGTACGCAGGGAGTTTACGCGGGAATGGCGGGGCCGGAGTATGAAACGCCCGCCGAGGTTTCTTATTTGAAGCGCATCGGGGCCTGTGCTGTCGGGATGTCCACCGTGCATGAGGCGGTCGAGGCCGCGAGGCTTGGCATGCGGGTGCTCGGGGTGTCCTGCATAGCGAATGTGCCGGGAGCGGATGACGACGGCGCCGATCATTGCGCGGTGCTGGATGCGACATCGTCGTCGGCATTCAGGCTTGCCGGATGTATCGGGGCGTTCATGGGTAAATTCAATTGAGATTAATTGGATTTCATTTGATATACTCCTGAGTGAATATAAATCTTGATGCCGTGGTGTTGACGGGGATTGTTTATGGAAAAAAACACCGTAAAAGAACCGGGCGGAACAACGTCGAAAGGCTTGCTGCTGATACTTCTCGCGGCAGTTCTGTTCAGCCTCATGGCGATGTGTACGAAACTTTCCGCGAGGGCGGGGGTGCCTCATGGCGAGATCACGTTCATGAGGTTCGCGTCAGGGTTTATTACGGTGGGTGTGTTCGCGCTGCTGGGCGTGGTGAAAATAGAGCCTGAAGAGAAGAAATGGCTGTATCTGCGGGGAGTGCTGGGCAGTGCGGCGATGGTGTGTTATTTCTTCGCGCTGAGCAACGGCACAATGAAAAACTCGGTGCTTCTCAATTCGAGTTACCCGGTATTTATCGTGTTGTTTTCTTCGCTGTTCATAGGCGAGAAGGTCAGGGGTTATGTTTACCCGCTGCTTGTGGTTTCGCTGGTGGGTATCGCGCTGGTCATAAAGCCGCAGCCGGGCCATGTGGAGCCTGCTGATGTTATGGCGCTTGTTTCCGCTGTTCTCGCAGGGCTTGCGATCCTGGTGCTCAGGCGGGCGAGATACAGGAATAACACCTGGACGATTCTGCTTTATCTCAACGGGATCGGAATGTTTGTCGTGGGCGGCTTTGTAATAGCGGACCCGGTGTGGCCCGCACCGGCTGCGTGGTTGCCGATCCTCGGGGTATGCTTTTTCGCGAACGCGGCCCAGATGGTTCTGACTTATGCTTATAAATATGCGCGAGCATCGGATGGCGGAGTAGTCATCATGTCGCAGGTTGTGTTTTCGACTCTCATCGGCTATTTCCTGTTCTCGGAGCGGATCGACGCGGTTTTCATAATCGGGGCGGTGCTTGTTCTCGGGTGCGGCGGTGCGCTGACGCTGCTTGCAAGCGAGCACAGGCAGCCGGCGGATGTCGCCGTGAATAAACAGGGCTGAACGCATTCTGATGCCCAATATGCTTGTTTACTGAATATCCCCTTCAAATAAAAGCTTTTTTATTAAAGTTGTTTTTGTGTGACTGATATCACGGACAATTATTTCGATTTCGTGTTAACATTATAGAGAAATATCCGTCAATAGTAGTAAGGAAGTGATTATTATGAACAACATCATTGAAAATGAAAAGAAAATAATCACGATTTCGGATTACGCGAGAGAACTGGACACTCTTATCGACGAGGAAAATGCTCGTCTGAAGAGGATGATGAGTATTATTCGCGAGTCAAAAGAGGCGATAAGTAAGTCAAGCAGAATATTCAATCCACGGAAATGAACAAGCGCCGGTTTCTTCAAAAGATGTCTTCCCCCTCGATGCCTGAAACCGGCGCTTAGTTATTTATAATGATTTCAAGCCCGTCTGTTCACCCATTTTTAAAAATATTTTTTTATAACGGCGTCGATCTCCTGTTTTCCTTTTTCTTTCGCGTATGCGAAGGGCGGTTTTTTGAACAGCGCGCCGAACTGCATCGCCCGGTCGATATCATCCGCGCCGGCCACTCCCTCCGATTCGATCCTCAGGGCTTCCGCGACAACGGCGGTGAGAATTCTGCTTATCACAAGTTCCCGATTATCAGCCATAGTTATAGAACCCCTTTCCGGATTTGATCCCGAATTCTCCTTTGTTGTAAAGCTCTGATATTTCAGGCGGCACGGAAAACCGCTCGCCGAACGCTTCTTCCAGAATCGACATAACTCTGTACAGCAGGTCGATACCGAGCTGATCCGCCATTTTGAACAAACCTGTGGGCAGTCCGGCATCGGGTTTGACGAGGGCGTTGTCGATTTCTTCCCTGGTCAGGAGCCCCTCCCTCTCGCACCTGACGGCTTCGCGCATCGCCGCGCAGAGTAGCCTGTTGACTATGAACCCCGCGCTGTCGCTGCATTTAACCGGCGTTTTACCTATCTGCTCGGAGAGCGAGCAGGTTTTCTCGACAATTTCCGTGCCGGTCTGCTCTCCTGCGATCACTTCCACCAGCCGCATCATCGAGACCGGGTTGAAAAAGTGCATCCCGATAATTCTTTCCGCGCAGGTTGTCGCTTCGGCAATCCGTGAAATGCTGAGCGCCGAGGTGTTGCTCGCGAGTATCGCGCCGGGTTTGCAGACCTGCTCCAGTTCACGGAAAACCTTCCTTTTCAATTCGAGATTTTCCGGCACCGCCTCGATCACGAAATCCACATCTTCGAAAGGGGCGTAGTCGAGCGTGGTTTGAACCAGTCCCAGCTTTTGATCCATTTCTTCCTGGCTCATTCTCCTGCGTTTCACTTTGAACGAGTATATCTGTTTAACTTTTTCGATTCCCGCGTCGAGGTATTTCTGCTCGATGTCTTTCATCGTTACCGGGATGCCGGCCTGAGTCGCGACAAAAACGATCTCGCCTCCCATGGTTCCGGCGCCGAGGACACCGATTCTGCGAACTTCCATTTATATGCCTCCATTGTGCATGCTGGTTGCGCGTATTTTAACATAAAATACGAAGTACACGGCGATGGAGCTCGATTTGGAATGTCGTTTATGGGGACTCAGCCTCATTGCAGGGCGCGGCAGAAGATCTCCGAAGGTTCGGGCATGCGGTATTCCGACTGCCGATTTCGAGATTTTACCGATTCACAATATATTATCCCGCTTATCTCTCCCTGAGCCGTTCGCGTTCCTCGTACATTTTCTTTTCGTTGATCCTGTCGTAATCTTCGTAGAGCAAGTCGAAGGCGGGGGCTTTCACCCTTTCGTCCGACTTGAGTTCGTCCAGGAGGTAAGGCACGAGAATAATGACGAGTTCCTGTTCGTCGATATAATCCTGCTGGTGCCGGAAGAAGTTTCCGACCAGCGGCAGGTCGCCGAGCAGCGGGACTTTTTTGACCTTTGTTTTGTTTTCTTTCCTGATCAGGCCGCCGATTATTATTTCTTCGCCGTTGCCGACCCTGACGATGGAGTTGGTTTCCCTGACGATGATGTTGGGGTAACTGCCGCCGTCGCTCTCGGTTTTCGATGCGCGTGACGTGCCGAGAATCATATCGAAAGCGCCGAGCAGACCGCCGCGCTGCGTGTCTTTGTATTGATCCATGAATTCGGATTCGAGCTGGCTGACAACCGGGTGCAGCAGAAGGCTGATATCGTTCCGGCCATCGGAGTCGTGTATTCTCGGCAAAACATAAAGAGACATGCCGACCCTGCGATAGTTGATTTCCGAAGAGGAAAACATTGTGCCCTCGTTCACGGTGGTATCCGTCTGCCTGAGCGGGATTTCTTTCCCGACCTGGATCAGGGCGGGCTGTCCGTCGATCGTCGCGATTGTAGGATTGTTTATGATTTTTGCTTTTCGCCGCAGGAGATTCGCGTGCAGGAGGGTTATGAACTCGTCGTAACTCTCTTTCATTATTTTTTCGGTAGCCACGCCTACCATGAGCTTGCCGTCGTCTCCCATGCTGCCGTTGAATATGCTGCCCCCGTATCGACCGAAAGACGGGAACAGTGCGAGGTCCGCGCCGACGTCGTCCTTGTTGCTGCGATCAACTTCGATCAGCAGCGCCTTGATCATAACCTGCTTCGGCGCGGCGTCGATAAGCTCGACTATCCGGTGGATTTCCTTCATCGTCTCCTCTGTCGCCTTGATCAGCAATATGTCTTTTTTCGCTGTTACGATCTGCTCGTTGGGCAGCACCCGGCTGCTGTCGTAATCTATCATCTCGCCTGTAAAAAGAGACTGCCCGGCGCCGGGATGAATGGGGCCGACGTATGCTTTAACTACTTCCGGCGCCGGGTGAAGATCCATGGATATTATCAGGTCGCGGACCGTTTCGGCGTCCGCAAAATTAAGTTTGATCTTCTCGATCACATATTCGTGTTTTGCCAGATAGTCCTCGTGGGATTCGGCGTGTTCGGAGATTATGTGGAATTCGTTGTTCTGCTTGAAATACATGAGCATGAATTTTTTGAGCACCATTGATAAACCGGCTTCGACGGATTCGCGGTCGAATGAAAAAGTGACGATCGAGCGGTCGATCTGCGGCAGGGCGGACGGCTCGACAAATATTTCTATGCCCGTCGTCTCGGCATATTCGCGAAGCAGCCTGTCGAGAGGCACTTCTCGCGCCTGAAGGGAAACGAGGCCCCGGTTGTCATCCGCCGTAAAAATGCTCAGTTCACCGGGGGAGGCGTTGCGGTATTCCATGGAAGCAACCGGAACGGAATTGACGTAGCTGTAACTGTTCCTGATGTTTGCTGCGGCGGGAGCCGTTTGATTATATTCAGAGGGGCTGTGGTAATGCGAAGCGCCATCCATATCCTGTTCGCGCGCGGAGACCGCCCTGGCGATCTTGATCAGTTCGGCATCGGCTTTGATAACGCTGTCGCCGTGCCAGGGAGTTCTTCCGAGAAAAGATTCGGTGATATCGCAGTAAACATAGCCGCTTCTTGTATAGCTCACTTTTCCGGTTGCGACATAAACATTTTCTTTGCGGATGACAAGAACGGCGTCGCCTCTCATAAAATCGCTGGAACTGCCTGTAAGAAAGGTGAAAGCGTTTGGATACACACTTTCAATTTTTGATTCGGCGAGGATTATTTGAGAAGTTAGAATTAAGCACAGGGATAAAAAAACGGTCATGGCGCGTAAACGCATATTATTCCTCCTGCCACAGCTTGAAATTATAATTAAGCTATCACCCGCCCTTTATGTTTGTCAAGCAGTGCGCAATCGAGCGATTGTTAAAAAACTTTTATCTGTAACAGAATTTATATTTGCGGTGGACACTTGATCCATATTTCAATGAACTTCGGAATAAAGCACGGGGCTGAACTCTGTTGATTAAGGGTTCATGGTGTGTTAATATTTCCCGATTGAACTGGAGTTGAGCATATATGAAGAAAAAGCGTCGCGGATCGGATATAAAAGAACAGGTACGGGCAAAACTTCACGAAGAATTCAAGTTAAATCAATTTGATAATACGCAGATATGGGCGGGGAATGAAAGGCTGTATGCGGAAGGCGAAGAGTGCGAAGGGCCGGTGGGAAGAGTTTTTCTGGACAACGGCGATAAAAATACAACCATAAATCTGCAGGTTACTTTCGAGCTTTATTTCAGAGGATTTACGGACACGGGCATACTGGACGACGGCGATCTGGATGTTGCGCTGTGGACGGATATAAACCGCTACGGGAAAACCGATGAGAAGGGTATGCATTATGCCGACTTCGGTTATCTCGTGCCTATGCACATTGTCAGGAGCGAAGCCGGGGAGCCGGTGAAGCTGGGAAACAATTATGTTTTCAAGAGCGACAAAATGCCTCTCGGCAAAACGGGGGTGTTCAGTTATACGGTTAAATTGTCCGCGGACGGAAAGAAGTTCGACGATCCGTCAAAGAACTGGATTTCGATCAACGAGATAGCCCACAACAGGGACGGCGTGCTGGTTGCGAGTCCGACAATAATTAACAGTTGCCCGTCGCTGATCGAGATATGTATCCGCAAATACGGAGCGAGCATGAAGGACGGTGAGTTCGTGAGCGGCAGAATAAGGAATGTGACGGCTGACATAGAGAACATTCCCGTCGATGTGTTGTATTTGCTGCCGATATTCGAGCCGGGCACGGGCGATATTCTGACGGGCGAGGATGTCAGGAAAGGCGAACTGGGGAGCGTTTACGCGGTCAGGGATTTTTTCAGGATAGATCCGGCGATCTGCACACCGCCGGAGGAAGTGGATTTCAATGATCTCGTTTCGAGGGATTTGCTGACGAATTACGATCTGATCGAAGTGCTGCATGCGGAGCAGTCTTCGGAGATACAGAACCTGTCGGATTTCTGCCGGCTCGAGGACAGCGCGTGCGTGATAGAGAAGATCGGCAGAGAGAGCGCGCAGCAGCTCGCCGGGCGGGCGGAACTGAGAGAGCTGGTAAGGGCGGCGCACGGCGCCGGGAAGAAAGTGGTTTTCGATCTTGTGCTGATGCAGACGAGCCGTGACAGCGAGTTGATTGAAAAGCATCTTGACTGGTACGAGCTGGATGAGGAAGGTGCGCCGAAGAGACATAAAATAGCATGGCTCGATTACTCGGATGTCGCGCTTTTCAGGCTGCTTTTCAACAGGCCGCTTCAGAATTACCTCAGCTCGGTCGCGCCGTACTGGATAAGCGCCTGCGGGTTCGACGGTGTCCGGATCGACGCGAGCCAGACTGTTGACAGGGCGTTTCTCAAGCAGATTAAAAACAGGATAAACGATGTGTCGTCGAGCGCTTTCGTGATAGGCGAGACGCTTTGCGCGCTCGATGAGGCTGTCGATATTCCGACCGACATGATTTATTCGCTGCTGGTGGATCATCATGTGAACGTTGAAAACGCGGGGCCGTACTACAATCTGTTCGAGCAGTATCACCGGATGTTTTCGCCCGGAACGCACGCGATGGCGTATTTCGAGAACCATGACAGCCAGAGGGCGACGGCCCGCTGGTATGAAAAATACGGCGAGATGCTGGCGAATGATGCGGTCGCGGCGGAAAAGTGGAAGGGGCTGCTCAGGGAATCAGATGATGAAACCGCGCTCGAAATTGCGGCGCTCAAGAATATTCAGTGCAGTGTGATAAACATGATTTCAGGATCGGCGGAAGGCGTCAATTTCTGCTATGCGATTGAGAACGGGACCGATTACGCGGAACGCACGCGCACTGATTTCGAGAATAAGACACTGCTCGATTTCTCGCTGAGGGAAAAGGGTGTTAGTTCCATGCTGCATCATGCCTACAGGCATCTCGACAGGCTGAAGAAGAAGCTCGATCTTGTATGCACCGGCAAAGTCTATTATCTCAGGAATAATCTTTCGCCCGACAATGACGACAGGGTATATGCGCTTGTGCGGCACATGGGCGAGAGCCGTATCTTATTAATGGCGAATCTCGATCCCGCCAGGGAAAGGGACGCTTCTTTCGGACTGGAGTTTCTCGATCTGAACGACAATGCGAAATACGGGCTGAAGGTGGTGTTCGACAGCTATAAGGAGTTCGAGATTGATACCGAGATCCCTCACAAAATTATCGGCGGAAGAAGTCTCGCCGAAGGACGGTACAAGTTCGAGCTTCAGCCGTTGCAGACTTTGATTGTCGGTTTCTGAAAACACAAGGAAACCTTTTGAAAAAGGTTTCCTTGACCTTCCAAAACTTCTCGATCGTGAATCGCTCGCGCGGCTGTCGCCTCGCTTCGCGCTTCACTCGACATTTTACGGGTAATCCGAATGTAGTGTTGCCCGCTCAGGACGACCGGGGGAAGCATTTCCGGGTTAGGCGGGCTCTCTGATAGGAAGTCTCGGGCTGAAAAGTCTCGGGCTGAAAAGCCTCGGGCTGAAAAGCCATTCATTCCGGATTCCATATTATTTATGACGATCAGTATTATGATTCCCTTATCCCGGTCAAACAGCGAAATACGGGCTGAAGCGATGTGGATTCGTTATGTCGAACTGCGGTCCCGCGACAAATATCAGTTGTGCCTGAGAAGCTGTCCCGGCATTCCCTTCAGGGCCAGGTTGCCGTCGCTGTAAACGTGTTTTCCGTTGATGAATACATGGTCGATCCCGGTCGGAACGCCTTCCGGTTTCACGAAGTTGCAATTCGGGTTGATCGTCTTGGGGTCGAACACGACAAGGTCCGCATAGTATTTTCTTTTGACAAGCCCGCGCTGTTTCAGGCCGAAGTATTCCGCGGGGAGCCCGGTGATTTTCCTTATGCCCGTTTCGAGATCGAGCAGCTTCATTTTGTTGATATACCTGCTGATGAATTTCGGGTAAGCACCGTAAAACAGGTAGGAAGGCTTGCCGAACCCCATAAGGATCGTGTCGGTACTGATCGAGACTTCCGGGTGTTTCAGGGCGGCGAAAAGAGACCGCTCGGACAGGCTGTCTTCCGGCTCGCCGATTGCTGAAAATACAAGAACCCTGCCGTCTTCTTCGAGCAACAGGTCGCAAATGCAGTCGAAAGGCTCTTTGCCCCAGAGCTTTGAAATTTCGGGGATCGTTTTGCCTTCGAGATGCTTGTTTTTATCCGTGACAACAGACATGATGGCAAGCGATTCCCAGCCGAGGATTTTCAGAAGGTTGAGCGACCAGGTGTTTCGCCCGGTGTGCGGCCATATCATTTTTCCCGTTTTGATGTCGTAAAGAATTTTGCGCCTCATGTTCTTATCCTTGAGCCTGTTGTAAATCAGGTCT
>DAOSYA010000016.1:0-46446 GCA_035380865.1 bacterium | reverse complement strand
CCCGTAAGGAAAGGATCTTCGCCGTACGTTTCCGGCGTTCTCCCCCATCTCGGGGCGCGCGCCATATTCACATTCGGCGACCAGAAAGACAGCAGCCATGCGCCGGGATACCCGTTTTCAGGCACCGCCCTGTTAATCGCTCCCCACGCCTCATCCGATATCGCTGTCGTAACCTGCTCGACAAGCGCGGGATCCCATGTGCTCGCAATCGCTATCGCCTGAGGAAAAACCGTGAAATTTCCCGGCCCCATAATCCCGTGCAGCGCTTCACTGCCATACTTGTATTTTTTGATGCCGAACCTCGGAATCTCAGCAGCGTCGGCATTCATCAGCAGCGCTTTCTCTTCGAGGGTCAGCCTCGACACGAGGTCCTCGACCCTTTCATCCACCGGCAGATTATAATCCTGGAAAGGAAACTCCACATCCGCGGCCAGAGCTCTCCCCACGCATAATCCGACAATCAGAACAACCATTGAAAACAATACTTTTCTACTCATTTTCCGCATCTCTCCTCATCTCTTCTGTTCTGCTTCCTGATAAATTACCACTTTTAAATCATATGTACAATTTTTTATCTCGATATGGCGCAACTCTTGCTTTAACCAATTCTGTTATAACAACTATTTCACAATCTTGCGATGATCCATATTTTCTTTGACTCATCAAAACGATTCGATTTATCATTCAACATACAGATTAATAATGATCGAGGTAAATTCAATAATGAAAAAAACTGCTTCAAAATTACTGTTCATTATCGTTGCTGTTTTTATCACATGGGAAATGTCGTTTGCAGAGGATATTTCAAAACCCGAGGAAATAATTCAAAAGAGCTTCGAGTACGCGATGTCCCTTGACAGTTACAGCTACCTCGTTCTCGGAGAAGGCTGGGACATGAATCCCTCGGATACGGCCAACCGAACCGCAGTGGTAGCCGGAGAAGCGGCAACCAGTTTCAAAAGCGTTTCAGGAATGGCAAAGGACATCAAAGAATCGGCGGAAGAAAACAGTGAAGAGGCAAAACCTGAATACAAAAAGTACAAATGCGGCGTAAAGTTCAAGAAACCGTTCCTTTTACAGATGAAAGTTATCATGTCGGAATACGTGCCGCAAATAATCTATGGAAGTCTTATGACATACCGGCCGGACAAAAATCCGGACATTTTCTGGTTTAAGCCAAAAATAAGTCCCATGGCAATTAAAAGAGATATCAACAGCGAGTCGGGCGATTTGCTGTACTCGATGATGCAGCATAATTACGCCATCATGGAATCTATGAGCCTGAATGCCGAACCAGCGCTGACAGGGACAAAAGAGTACGAGGGAAAAGAGCTTTACCAGGTAGAATGGGCCTTCAAGCCGGATACCGAGTTTAAATCACTGGATGTCGATTTCGACAAGTACATGATTCACGAAGCGGCAAGAACTCGATTCCAGAACAGCGCGAACTCATACATCAAAGACGACATCGGCAAAATGGTTTACTATTTCGATAAAGACAATCTGCTTGTCGTGATGAGGGAAGTTTATAACCACGACGGATCGTTCAGAAGCAGAAAACAATGGAAAGACCTGAAGATAAACCATTTGAAAGAAAAAGATTTTTAACGGCTCCCGAATTCAAATTCCGTTATTTCAAATTTTTAACGGGAATCCTGCTCAGGTAAATCGAAGCCTTGCTTTCATGACTTGAATAATAGGATACCCAGAGCGTGTCGTCATGGATGAGCATTCCCGGATAGCTGCAATCCCCGCCGCTCGGAAGCTTGATGCTCTCTCTCACATTCCCATCCCTGTCCGAAGTCAACAAAACCGTTGACCTGATATTGAAATCGCCGTATTTCCGAGTTCCGATCAGCAGCCTTCCATCCGGCAGCTCAATAAAATTTGGCCCGCCGACCCTGAAACCCGTATCTTTCCACTCCCATTCGGTATATGGATATTTACTCCTCCCCAGATACCCGGACGCCCCTTCGCTTTCCCTTCTCATGAGAACCAGCATCTCTCCATCCGCCATCACACGCGCCGTCGCCTCATTAGGGTTACCGGTCAGATCAAATTTCGTTACCGTTTCGTAATTCACGCCATCAACCGTTTTGACAAGATATGTCGCCATTCCTTCAGGAACATTCGTCTGATATACGACGCCGTATCCCGTGTCTCCGTTCCAGGTAACCCGCCACAGCCAGTTCCACTTGCTTTTAAGTTGTTTATCCAGTCTTACATTGATCGGCCCGGTAAATTCATCCCCGCTTTCATTCGAGAAAGAAACAAAAGGCATTCGCTGTGCATTGTACTTGCCGTAATAAACCGACCCTCCGAAAGAAACCATTATCTTTCCGCCCGGAGTTGTCGAAAGATGGGGATCCCTGAGATCGTAACCTTCCTTTTTCAGCAGCGCGATGGATTTCCACTCGTTGCCGTCATCAGAAACGATAATTCGAATCTCACCGTCTTTGCCGTACACATGACGTTCTCCCTCGCGGAACGTGCAATAAAACCTGCCGTTGAAATACAGGATATCCGTGAAAGAATTATACTGGGCCCTGTCCCAGATTTTTGCAGATGGAACACTCCTTACGCTGCGCTCACCTGCAAGCGAGACAGTTCCCGGAGCAACAACCGAAAACAAAACAATTGCCGTGATAAAAATTAAGGCCTTTGCAGGATTCAATATTCTCATGCAGAATTACCCCTTCGGTAATGATCTCTCGAACACATTATATAATCGAACCGCCGATCCCGAAACGGCCCGGTGTTTTTAATGCCCTTCCATCATATGATTTTCAGGAAGTTTTTGATTTCTCTGGCGCTATTCCTTTTCGAACAATTAAAATCAGGTATGCTGTTTTATGCGTTGTACAACAAAAAATAAAATGAGCATCATAATTTGAGCAGGAATATTCTTTACATATCGAACTACGGGCACGTTAAAGGCGGCGGCGAAAAAAGCCTGCTCACGCTTATCGAGGCTCTGGACAGATCGAGATACCGGCCTTATCTTGTATTGCCCGAAAAAGGCGAACTCGAAAAACTCGCCGGAGAACTGGATATCCCCTGTGAAACAATCCCGGCGCCGCGGCTGAAAAAACTCTCGGGCGGAATCGGGCTGCTCAGGCACGGGGCAACGCTTGCCGGGTATATTAAAAAGAACAAAATCGATCTCGTTCATTGCAACGCGATGGGAGGCGCGGCATACCAGGCCGGCGTCGCTTCATCGATCTGCGGAATACCGTCGATATGGCATGTCAGGGTTCTGCACAAAGAGCCGGTTCCGGACAGGATACTCTTCAATTTATTCACAAGAACGATCGCGATATCAAAAGCGGTTTCCGGCAGATTTTCAGGGCTGAGAGACTTCGACAGCAAAATATCCGTCATCCACAACGCTGTCGATCTCAACGTGTTTCACCCCGAAAAACCCGATCCCGAAATGAGAAAGCGGTTGGGCGCCGGCGATGAAAATATCCTCGCCGCGATAGTAGGCAGAATTGTTCCGTACAAGGGGCACAGGTGTTTCATAGAAGCCGCCGAAAAACTGTCCGGAAACGCGCGGCTTGTATTCGCCGTCGTCGGCGACGGTGAATCAAAAGATGAGATCGAGAAACTTGCCGGTCGGTCGCAGGCCGCAGGCAGAATGGTTTTCACCGGGCATATCCAGGATATTCCGTCGGTGCTCAACGCCATCGACATACTTGTCCTTTGCAGCGATGAAGAGCATTTCGGGCGCGTCATAATCGAGGCGATGGCTTGCGGGAAACCGGTAATCGCAACCAACGCCGGCGGCGTCCCCGAAATTATTGATCACGGCGTTTCCGGCTTACTGTTCACCCCGGGCAACCCGGATGAACTCGCGCAAGCCGTCTCCGAGTTGGCAAACAATTCTGATCTGAGAAAAAAGCTGTCGGATGCGGGACTTCAAAAAGTAAAATCGACGTTTTCCGCCGAAATCCACGCCGAACGCATTCAGGCCGTTTACGATTCGCTTGCGTGATCCGGCGATACCCTATTTTTTCTCAATCCTTATCACGGATTCCACCGCGACATGGTCGCTGATTCTTTTTCCGCCCATCTTTTCGACAAACGATTTACCCGCCGACAACGCGGACATTTTCCAGCCGGAATAGTTCTCGTTGAAAAATATATGGTCGACATGATCCTGCTCCGGAAAAGCAATTTCCATGTTCATCCTGTCGATCACGTAATTGCAAACCTCGGATTCCAGCCGGCAGTTAAAATCTCCTATAAGCAATATTGGCCGTCCCTCGCCAAGTGAAAAATACTCCATGAAATTCGCGAGCTGAGCGTAATTCTTCAGTTTCATGTCAGTCCATTGGGTTTGTCCGTGCAGATTATAAACATCGACCGCAAGCTCTTTGCTTACATGAACCGTGGCTGCAACAAACCCTTTGTGGCTCAGCGCATCCGGCCCGCCGGTATAATTCCACTGCTCGAAATGCGACCTGGATACCGGCCATCTCGAAAATGTGTAAACCCCGCTTCCCAGCATTTTCACCGTGCCGACGTCCGTCCCATGAACCACGTAATGGGTTTTGAGGCTCTTTTCTATGATTTCCCTGTCGGCAATAAACGCTTCCTGCAATCCGATTATGTCATATTGTTTTAAATTCTTTCCGATGTAAGAGAACCTTTTCTTCGTAGGCGCAAGCCCCCGGTCGAATGTTATAAAATCGGGCAGCCCGCAGACATTGTAAGTAATCACGTTGATGTCATAGCCGTTTGAACCGGCACCTTTACTATCTTCCGACAGAATCACCGTGGCACCCGATATTACCAGCAAAATCGCAAAAAGCATCAGAATTAATACGTGCCTGCATTCTTTCATATCTAAAATAATGATCCTTCCAATTACAAATTTGATACGACAAGTATACAAATTATTCATTCATACACCAACTTAAATTCTTACTGAACATACAACGAAAAAACGAAAAAAGTGGAGTTGTGTTCAAAAAGCGAACACTCCCGTGCCTCAGCCTGCCACTGTGTTGAGCAATAAATCCACCGCTTTCTGATGATGGACATTTGCCTGCGACAGAACAGCTGCGGAAGACATTTGCGTAATCTGAGCCCTCGAAAACCCTGTTATCTCATCAGCCATATCCGCATCATAGATCAGGCTTTTTTCCTTGTTGTGCGCAATCAGCTCATCCTGAATCCGGACAATATCCCCGATCAGCAGATTTTCCTGCATTCCCGCTTCCGCCCGCGCGCCGGACATGCAGACAACCGCTCGATTCATCGTTTCAAGCGATGCCTCAGCCGATTCCTGAGTGGTTACATTCACGTAAGGCAAATAATCCATCGAACCCGCGGCTGTCCATGGGGTGAACACATCATACCTGTCTGTTTCACTGTTATCAGCGCCCGCCTGAATGCGCCACGCATTAGTACGCGTCTCGGACGGGAGATCGGCTGTCCATGCAAGTCCGCCCTCCACGATTGATTTATATTTTCCGCTGTTTATATAATCCGTCGACCACTTGTCGCATTCCGCTTCGAATTCAGCAAAATCCTCATAGTCTTCCTCGAAAACAGTTTCAATCGCCGCTTCGAAATCCGAGCCGTTTATTACTTCCTGCATCACAGCCCTGAGTCCGTTAGTGCCATGTTCATCGCTGATAAACTTTCCGGCAAGCGCTGTTTCGGCATACTCCGCGCTGGAACCCGCTCCCGAGGTCAGCCCGCCCCCGATTGCAGCCAGCACGCCTGCTTCGTCACCCTGAATCCTTCTATCCGCCTCGCCTGAAACAAATGTCGCCAGCATCTCCTGACCCCACACCGATCCGCCGCCGCCGCCAAGCCCGATAAACACCGCATGCGTCATTTCATGCGCAAGCACCTGTTCGGCAGTGAAGGAATGGATCGCCGGATCATACCCCACCCTTTCAGTCAGCGGACCCGCGCCATCGGGATCAAGAAAATCATCCACATCGATAATTATCTTCATCGCGCCAACGCCGCCGCCGCCCTGCGCAAGTATGCTGCCGTTACCATCTATCTGCTTGAATTCGATATCCAGTGTAGAGGCCGGGTCCGGCGCTATGCCGAGCATTCCGAAAACCTTCTCGATAGACTGGGTTACCATACCTGTTATGCGCGCTTCAAACGCATCATATACCGGATCGCCCGGAGCGGGCGGAGGTGCCGGGCCGACCCAGGTCTGCGTAACCGTCATCCCTGCGAGCACCGTATTCAAATCCTGCGCGCTTTCGTTATTAACGTTAAGCCTGTTCGTATTGAATGTATGCGCCTGAGACACTTTGTTGATGCTGTCTATAAGCTCATCAATTTCCGACTGTATATTCTGCCTGTCCGCCGATGTCAGGCTCGCGTCATTCGACGCCCTCACACATAGATCGCGAATCCGTTGAACCATCGGCTCGACCTGCTCCGCGACACCCGCCGAAGCCCTCACCATCGAAAGCGCATCCTGCAGGTTGAGCAGCGCCATATTCATGCCGCCGATTTTTGCCCTCAGGTTCGAGCCTAACACACATCCCGAAGGATCGTCCGCCGCCGTGTTAATCCGCAGCCCGCTCGAAAGCCGCGACATGCTTTTGCTTACGCCGCCGCCTGCTATCCGCAGATTGTTCACCAGCCCCGCCTGTGTCGAGAAACCCGTAGAAGTTATCATTTTTTATCGGATTTTTGCAGAAGTGCCAAACATCAAAACAAAACAACGCTTATATATTTTTTCGGGATATTTGCACTTCTTTTACGGCATCGTGTCCGGCGGGCTGAGCCGCACACGTTTAAAGGCTGTTCATTGCTCGAATATTAATCTATTTCTATCTGCACTGTCAACATTGTCATTAAATTATGGCCCGGACAACACAATAAAAATAATCCTTTTTTACAGCGCTTTTTCATTTTTTATCATTATCAACAGCATTTTGAACCTCATTGCCGCGTTCAGCGCATGCGGCTCGTTTGCAGGCATTATGATCGATTCGCCTTTTTTGACCGTATGTATTTTCCCGGAAACTGTTATTTCGGATTCACCATCAAGAATTATCACCATGGCATCAAACGGCGCAGTGTGCTCACTCAGTCCCTGCCCTTCATCGAACGCGAACACAGTCACCGAGCCTGTCGGTTTTTTCACTATCTCACGGCTGACGACAGCACCTGCCTGATAATTCACGAGTCCGGCGATTTCACCCGGAGACGCAAGTATTCCATCTTTAGAATCTGTCATTGAATTCACCTCCGGATTTGTCATGCAATATAAAACATGAATCTAACTGTGAATACAGCCGAACTACATAGACAATTAATTCAATAAGTTAACAAACTCAGGTTGGTTATTGTTCCTGCAAGCCGATCCGGTCCATGCATCATTTATCCTTGAGATGGCGGTCCGCGAAATCGAGGTATCTGAGCCAGTCGTAATCCGTGAGCGCATGCCCGCCGGATCGGATGTGATAGCCGACGTAATCGCCGACCGGCTCGTTCAGCATCGGCATTTGCGTCACGCCCACGCCCTTTTGCCCGAACAGTTCATAAACAGGCCCGGCGTTCAGTGCGGACAGGAATTCGCCCTGCGGATCGGCCCCAAAATCCTTATCCGCGCTCGCTATATAAACGGGTCTCGGCGCGATCAGCGACACGAGCATGTGCTGATCGATCGGAAGCGCGTTTTCGTTGTCGTTGTATTTATTGTAATTCTCGCAGAACCAGTGCGGAAAACTCGTGTTTATCATCCTGACGGTTTCGCCGAACCGCCGCCTGCTGAGCGCCGCGCCGGTGCAACCCGAATTGTTCGAAATAACAATTCTGAACCGCTCGTCCTGCGCACCGGCCCAGAGCGCGGTTTTTCCCCTGCGTGAGTGCCCGAGAACTATCACACTGTTCTGGTCGATATCATCGTCCGTTTCAAAATAATCCACAGCCCGGCTCAGTCCCCATGCCCAGGCGCCGATTGTCTCCCAGTCGCTCCCCGGCCTTTTCGATCTGTCGGGATCGGAATATTCCCTGATAATCTCCGTGTCGTATGTCTTGGGATCATCCGGCGCAAGACTTTCGGGCGCGATCGACGCGAAAGCGTATCCGCGCTTGAGTATCACCCCGGGAAGTTTTCTGCCCGGCAGCTTTCCAACAGGCTTTGCCGGCCTTGTGTCCTTCATGTCCGCTTGTGCATACTTCCACATCCCGCCAATCTGCTCTTCCAGCAGGTAGCTCGGCATCGGGTAATCCTGTGTTTTCTCGAACTCCTTGATTATCAGCACACCCACAAAAACCGGCACCGGCTTCTTCGCCCCGTTGGGAATAAAGATGTGCATCACCATACACGGTCCGCCGGCCCGCTCCGTGAAACATACCCTCACGGACCTTCGCGTCGCCAGTCCGCCGTACAGACCGTCATCCTCGAAAATCGTCTCGAACGTCATATTCTCGGGCCTGCCGGGGCTGCGACCATAAACATGCTCTCTGAACAGTTCCAGAACCTCCGGCCTGCGTTCATTAATCCATTTATCTTTATCTTTGACACGTTCGCCGCCCTCCGTAACCAGCACATCGGGCAGCATGTAAACCGGAACCTTCGATTCATCGTGGTTCCGCACAGTCCAATCCGCCGAAAACGCCGCGCATCCGGCAAACAGGAATATAAGAATAAGACTGAAGAATTTTTTCATTATAAATCAGCTCCGTTGTCATTACCGCGAAAGCGTGTGATCATCCCCCTCATGCGCCCGTTGGAAATCAAACACTGTCACCGGACCCTGAAGAGAGAGAATCCACTCTCGCAGAAATTTATAAAACCTATCCAATTATAACACCAGCGGGCGAGCCGCGATCAACCCGTATCAAGGGTTTCTGAAACAGACAAACAATCTATGGATAGACAGCCTCAAAAAACACGAGCATTATCAACATATTACCAAACCCTGATTTGTTGTCCACATGACACTACCCGACATAAAAAGCCCTCAATCGAGGGCTGTTTGAGAATCTGAAAAACAGAAAAAGATAATTTGTTAGAGATCAAGACATTCTGTTCCATCCATATGATGGCTGAAACGCATTAGTTCCAGAAATTAATATAAAATTCTTTTCTTTATTGCGGCAGTACGGAAGGCGCTACATTCTGAGCCCCTCGCCCAGTTTCCTCGCTATATCGAGAAAAGGAAACCCTGTTACCATTCCGCCGAACTTCATCGGCTCCTGGCGAAGCTCTGCAATGGTCAAATGGTTTCCTCCGATTGACATATCCCCTATGCTTCCGGCTTTGTTCTTGGATTTAGTCGAGTCATAGCGAAAACTATCTTCTCCATCGATCACTTCGCCATATACAATATCACCTGTTTCAATCTCGACAAGAATAAATTCGACTTGAGCTTTCAAAGTGTAAAGAAGATCTTCAACCAGAACCCATGTGCTATGCACCTGAGATACCATAACCAGGTTCACTCCGTATTCTTTGCCTGCTTTCTGCAGAATATCCAGGTCTACAATCTCGCTCAGAGAGTCACCTTCGTAACCGTAAATACTTTTAAGACTGTAGTTGTTATACAACACATCCTGGTTCGGCTTCGCAACTTCATAATCGGACATAACATCGATAGCGAAAGTGAAAAAGCTTTGTAAATTGTAAGACAACTCAATGTTTTTACCGTAAAACTTATCGCTTTCTTCAAAAGCGGTGTTGTAGACGGGCATCACCAGAATCTTGTTTTTGGATGCCGCATCGGCCTGTTCTTCCGCAAACACACAAGCTGTAGAAACAACTGTCATTATCACTAAGGTTGCAATTAATATATGTTTTCTCATCTCTATTTTTTCTCTCCCCTTAAAGAATATTTTCCAGCTCGACAACGAACGGCGATATCATACGAATAACCGTGAACCCTTCATCGGTAACAGAAAAAGAAATCGGATCATCTGACCTGGAAAGCGCGTAACCCTCTGTTTCGTACACATTAAGATGATAGTTCCCGATTTCACTTTTGTAGTCCGGTTCCGGCTTGCCTATCCCCATGCTGTTAAGCGCATTAAGAGGCATAGAAACTTTATGATAATCTTTGTAAACGGAATTCCATATAACTTCCTGTTTGTTTACATCATAAATCATAAGATCGATAGCAACATCAATGGTATACTGCTGCTTCACCTGCCCATCAAGAGCTTCAACACTGCCTCCGGTAACCGCCGCCGCGGTTAAAAGCCAGTTCCTTTTTTTCTTGCTGTCAAGCGAATACTTCAATATATCACCACATATTACATAATCGACACCGAACTCACGTCCCACACTGTCTATCGCAGGTATGTTGTAACGCTCTTCCAGCGGGACATTTTCTCCCCGCTTAATGTAATATGCATCCAGATCATAACCAACCTGTTCAATTACTTTGTGTCTTTTCAAATATTTATAGTTAGTGTTCCACTGCAGATAGTACGAAATGAATGATGAAAGCTTTGATGCCAGCACCATATTCGCTTCAGAACCATTCTCATCAAATGAGTCTTGAAGCCCGAGAAACATGATTTTCCTGTCACTTGAAATCTTGCTGCCGATATCAGTTTTAACAATGGCTCCTTTGTTGATGCTTCCCCCGGACGCTACAAACGCAAGCGTGGTATTTCTCTTTACAAAAACATTGAACCTCCTGCCCGGATCTATCCATATCTTTTTGCCTTTTATCGCGCCGCCTCCTATGAAACCGGTTACATATCCACCAAGCGCCGCCTTCGCAATACTGTCTTTATTGTTCTGCTCCATCTCGAAAGACAAAAGGACATTCGTATCGTCCACAGCTTTCACGTATTTAACTTCAAGATTGAGATCGCCGCTCTTGCCCCACCCTTTGGCAGCTTTCGCATAAGTGACCTCACCCATTGCTTCCGCTCCAACTGCAATCACCTCGTAACCATCGATTATTACAGGCTCAGCAGCCTTCAGCTTGAAAACATCCCCGGTCTGGCTTATCTGTGAACCGATCCTGTCGACAACTTCCAGCACAACTTCCGTGTTCACGGGTATAGTTATAGCGACATCCTGGTTGATCATGCTCACAGCCTCTTCATCCTCGCTGTAGACCACAAGCATCCCGGGATCAGGCCGAACCTGTTCCTCGTCCAGCATATTGTATATGGCTATGGACTCTTCACTGCCGGCTTCGATAATGGTCGCCGTGCCGGCCTTATAATTGTCTTCGTTCAGTATGTAAAACACCATGCCCGGCTGAACCCCATTACTATCGCCCCTGTCCAGAATCACCTGTTTTTTCTCAGGGTCTACAGAAACAATGTTTCCCGCAAAACCCTCCGCAAACGAAATACTCGACACTACCAATACCAGGTACAATAACACGATTAATAATCGATACCGCATACCGCCTCCCGCTGCTATAAAATGATTTTGATGTCTCTCAAACTTTACCTGTATATGCTGTTTTGTCAACAATGTTTTATTATTTGAGGCCTAACAGCAATTCCTTGCTAACAATATATTGTTTTTGTGTTGTATTTAATGAGACTACATTCGTTATATATTGCATCAACCAGTTTGCGTGAACGCATAAACAATATGTTCAGAATTAGCCAATACGCACATTATCGACATTATGAACATCTGCCGTTCGGCAATGCGATTTCCCATTTTTGTTTTTTTATAGCACTGCTTTTATGGTAAAATAACCAAAACAATCAGGTCGATAAGACGCGATATAATAGATGAGGTGAAAAACCCGCATGAAAACCGGCAGATCAATTCTGTTACTTATCGTATTTGTGTTAATCTCCGGGCAGATTCGCTGTCTCGCTTCCGGAAGCGGCCCGGTTATCACGTACACGGTGAATCTCACGGAATCCATGAAAACGGCCCTCGAAGCATTCGATCCCGATTTCAGAATCTGGGAACAGGCCGACTTTGCGCCCGAAATGCTTGACCATGCATACGAATTCTCACTGAAACAGTTCCCTTCCGCCGTAATCGGCGATTTCAATAACGACGGGATCATCGACGTTGTTTTGTTCGGCTGCGACAAAACAGAATCACGCATTCTCGCAGTTTTATCCGATGATGAAACCTTTAAAGTTATTGAAGTGAAGAACTATGGAAAAACAGAGGCACAGATGCGCTGTATTAATGGTGACTCGAACGATTGCAAGCTTGTTACATACCTGACATACTCCGGGCCGGGCCGTTACGAATCCCCCCATGAAAAAAATGCGCTCGATCTGGCTACGGATGCATTCGTGATTACATATTATGAAGCGGCAGCCGAGTTGATATATTTCCGGGAAGATAAATTTCATGAATACCGGACAGCCGACTGAGCCGGCCCCGGGCCGGATTCGGCTCTCATCACCGCTCCGCCCCGGCCCTTCCAGCGGACGGCTCTTCTGCAACACCAATTGAATTTTGATTTTGATCGCTTTTTGAATCACAACATCAAAATTCGAACGGGTTGACTTCGGGGCAACCATTCAATCCCTAACAACAAGAGAAACAGGCATTTTTTTTACTGCTCGACTATATGTTATAATGACTCTCTGACTGCATAAGGGATCTTCTGAGCACTGTTCCTGATGAACATGCATTATTTCAGTAGAGGATCGCGGCCGATAGAGGAGACTCCGGCAATGAATTCCGGTAAAGATTTAGAGAAGACCGTCTGGAGTAATATACTGTCCAAAAACATTCCGCTGAAACAGCTGATCAGCTTTGTCGGGAGCAACTGGGAAACTATCGAGCCCAGGGAACTCATGGAGAACCTGAACAGCGAACCGAGAAAAAACTTCAGCCCGGAAACGATCAGGAACATGTGGGAACAGGCTGTTCGGGCGATTTCAGAGCACAGGCACCCGGACCATCTGAATTTCTATGTTCACATACCATACTGTGAAAAAAAATGCGTGTACTGTGTTTATCATTCCTCGCCACCGGAGACGGACAGGGATATCAGCGACTATGTCAGTTATCTTATCGACTACCTGGAGTATTTCAAAGCCACCTTCTCGACAGTGAAATTCAGGAATTTCTACATCGGCGGCGGCACCCCCAGCATTCTTTCACCGAGTGAACTGAAAACTCTTCTTTCTGCAATAAGGGAGAATTATTCATTCCACATGTTCGGGGAACATTCCATGGAAGTGAATCCCGGGAGCGTAACAGAAGCAATACTCCAGACCGCCTCGGATTTCGGGATTAACAGAATAAGCATGGGAGTGCAGACATTCACCAGACAGGCCCTGGAGGGAGTAAACCGGGATTATCAGACATTCGAAATGGTCAAAAAAGCAGTGCGGACAATCAATGATTTTGGATTCGAACGAGGATTGTCAGTAGATATGATCACCGGACTTATGGGTGACACTGCCGGCTCCTTCGCGGAATCGTTTGATATGGTCGCTTCCCTGCGCCCGAGGAATATCATCGTCTATCCCCTGAGGCCGTCACCCGCATACCTGGAAAAATATTTCCGGGGCAGCCACAGTGAGTTCTACAGGATATCCCGGGACAGGCTGATGGAATTTGCGGATCTTGTCCGCCCCGTAGCTCAAAAACATGGCTACCGGCACAATGACCTGTCGCCCGAATCCACCTGGTCGTTTTCTCTCCAGAAAAACGAATTGGAAATAGCCGCGAATCTGTCGCGTTTTTTTGCGAGAAAAGGAGACGCCGAACTGGCCGGTTTCATGGACGAAAACCTGGCAGCCGGGAATCTGGAGGCCTTTAAGAATCTGGAACAAACAGACAAAAATAAATTCGATCGCATAGCGGGCCTTGTTCAGGACTACGAAACAGAGAAAGCAGATCCGCGCAACAGATACGACGACATTCCGAGAGAGTCTTTTTCGCTTTTCGGCATTGGGCCCGACTCCCGTTCTCACATACTGGGAACCATTTCGTATACCCAGGTGGCTGAACCGTGCCGTGAATTCAAACCCGGCGCACCCATATACAACGGGCAGAAGCTTGCGCCGTCTTACGAGACGCTCAAATTCATCTTCAACAGCCTGGGCAAAGAGTCCGGCTTCTCAATAAAAACACTCGAAGATGAATTTGATACGGTAATATTCCCCGAACTTCTGGAATCGCTGAAAGCTCTTCAGGATATCGATATCATAGACATGAATAACTCACGCGTCGAGTTGATATCCTCAGGGCTGAAGGAAATGATAACGGCAAAAACCCTTATCCTGAAAGCATTCATCCGAGACTCTGCCCGGTTGAGATGAATGATTTGTCATGACGGTTACCGCGCTCGCGGCTTCGTCGCAAAAACATAGGCCCGCCGGCTCGCATACTCCACGCCGGGATACGGTTCCCGCTCAATTATCTCGATTTTCTCGAAGCCGATTTCCTTGAGAGAATTCAAAATGAATTCAGAGCTGAAAAACATGAAATCGATGTCGATTTCCTTTTGCAGAAATTCGTCCAGATGAAGAATCTCATCACCGACGTGGTATGTGAAAAGAAATATTCCGCCCGGTTGCAGGACGCGAAACACTTCACGCAACGCTGTTTCTGTCTGGTCTTCCGTGAAATGAACTATAGCGTAAAAAGCCACTACACCAGCTATTGAGTCATTTTCAAATTCGAGGCCAAGAAGATTTCCCTTCCGGAAGCATATCCCCGGATGAACGGCCCTCGCCTGCTCCAGTATTTTTTCCGATATATCCAGACCGGAGCTTTCAACGCCGAGATTTCTCAGGTATTCCGCAGTGTGGCCGGGTCCGCAGCCAAGTTCCCAGACCGGCCTTCCGTCCCCTATCTCCCGGGAGAATCTTTGCAGCATCTCCCGGTCTTTCGGCTTCTTTTCGTGTTCACCGGAAAACGCTTCCGCATATTCCTTTGCCAGCGCATCGTATGTTTTCTCTATTTTGTTCGGATCCTGTCCCATATCCACGCACCGCGGCTTTCTTCTTTCATGCCGAACGATCAAAGCTCACACCTGCTCCATTATATCAACACAACAGCAGAATATACATTCTGATCACCCGTTTCAACGAACGAGAAGGCGATGGCGGGGAGATACAGGCCGATCGACATATCAATTTTTATCTTTCACTTTTCTTTTGCCGATAGTATAATCCGTGCATGGCAAAAGACACCGGAAAAACAGTTGTAATAACAGGCGGCGGCTCGGGTATCGGCAGAGAAGTCGCGATGCTGATGGGAAAACGCGGTGCATTCGTCGTCGTATGCGACATCAACGAATCCGCGGCATCGGAAACCGCGGCTCTGGTATGCGGCGCAGGCGGGTCCGCATCGGCCTGCGTCCTGAACGTAACAGACGCGGAGGCTTTTCGCGCGCTGGCGGACGAGGTCATGGCCGAGCACGGGCACATCGATTACCTTTTCAATAACGCGGGGATCGGCATCGGTGGCGATGCGCGGGACTTCACAGTCTCCGACTGGCGCAAAGTGCTCGACGTGAACCTGAACGGAGTGGTGCATGGCGTGGCCGCCGTATATCCTCACATGGCCGAAAGGGGCGCAGGTCACATAATTAATACCTCGTCGCTGGACGGGCTTGTGCCGTTTCCCGGCCACGGCAGCTATACTGCGAGCAAGTACGCGGTGGTGGGGCTTTCACATGCGCTTCGCATAGAAGCCGCCCCGCTGGGTGTGCGCGTGAGCGTTGTCTGCCCGGGCCGCGTGAAGACCCCCATTTTCGACAACACGCCGATGGTGAATTATGACAGGAAGAAAGTCATGCGCATCGTGAACGCGGCACCGGCGATTTCGCCCGACGCCTGCGCAAAAATCATTTTGCGCGGTGTTGACCGTAACCAGGGAGTAATCCTGACATCCGATTACGTGCGGCTCATGTGGCTGCTTGAACGCACTGCCCCGGAACTGCTCCACGGCATTATGAGCATCGCCCTGAAACTGTCCCCGTCGCTTCGGGTGAACGACTGATTCCACATGAGATTTCTCAGTTCTGCAACTGCGATGTCCATCGATGCGCGTCAGGCCCTTCTCCGATGACCGGGAACGCACTTATTCTGAGCCTTGCCGCTCCCATCGGCACCAGAATCAGGTTCTCGATTTCGGCGTCGGACTTCACCGGGCTGTCCTGCAGCGGCGCGACTAATCCATACTTGTCAAGCGTCCATCCCTGAACAATCTTCCCGCGGGCTTTCAAAGCGATCGGAACCGAATTGAGCGCAAACGGGAAATCATCTTCCGGCCAGTCCCTCTTAATTATTTCGAAAGAATCCGCCGGGTTTGCGCCGTCCAGAACCAGTCCGTAGTTCCACGGGGATGCGGACAGAATATCGAAAGCCGGCCATTGTTTTGTTTTAAGGCCTTTCTGCCACTTCGAATCCCACAGCGCGGTTCCCTTGCTGCTTCTCTTAATATATCGCTCTTTCATCCTGAGCGAGAATGTCAGGGGACCGTAATTCACGCTTACGCTGTTATGATTTTTTGTCCATGTGCGAATTCCGATCTTCATCGGAAGCCGCAACTCGACGGTGTCGCCGTTGTTCCATTCGCGATCAATCCGGATGTATTTCCCGCCGGGATCGGACCCGTCGATTCCGATGTCCCCGCCGTTCAGGCTGACAGCGGGGCTGTCACACCAGCCGGGGACACGAAGGTATAGCGGAAAAGCAACCTTCTCACGAGCGGATATTCTGAAAAGTATGGTTTCTTCGAAAGGATAAACGGTTTCTTCGGTTATCGTGATTTCGGAGCCTCCGCCGACCCTGACACTGCCGGCAGCCGGGCCATACAGAACAGCCGCCACGCCGTTGTCCGGAGTAGCCATCAGGATGTGTTCGGAGTAGTAAGGCCAGCCATGCGAGTGATTGTGCTGACAGCATCGATTGCTGAGAGGATTCATGATCATGAAAGAGCCGGTGTTGTATATCCCGGGGGCGTGGTTCTTCCAGTCGCTGGTCGCCATGTTGGGACAGGTGATATAGCGCAGCGCTCTGAAGTCCGGCATGACAGCCGCCGGGTAGTTGTTGAACGCGACATCTTCCGCGTTGTCCGCCCAGAAAACATCGCCGGTGATGCCCGCCATTATTTCATCGGAAAGCATCTGCTCGACCATGCCGCACGTTTCGATTCCCTGCCGCGGATCGGAATAACCGGGCCGGCTGATTTCATCGCCGCCGAACATGCCGCCCGGCACCTGCCCGTAGAGATCCCGGATAATCCGGAAATTATCGTAGGAAGCCCGGAGATCGGCAGGGTCACGGCTCAAGATGGAATAAGTCGCCGGCTCTCTGAAGCCCTGGGCGATATTGACATTGTGCCAGTCCGGGAGGTCGTTATCCAGCTTCCAGTCGGCGGTATTGCGGTGAATTTTTTCGGCCAGCTCCAGCAGCCAGGGCTCTCCCGTCCGGTTGTACAGCCAGAAAACGCTGTACAGGTTGTCACCGCCCCTGAGATGCTGCCAGTAATGGGTAAGCAGTTTATCGTCGGGGACGGAAAGCTGGTACCTGAAATAATCCGTCATGAGATCGATAACACGTCTGTCGCCCGAATACTCGTAATATGACTGCAAACAGAACAGCATGACCATGTTGGCCCAGAAATCCTGCGACCCGTCGTCATCGAATATCCGCACCGGCCCGAAGTTACCGTCTTCGCGCCGGCTGTTTATCGCGCCTTCTGTCCAGACCTTCGCTTCTCTGATAATCTCCTCATCCCCGAGAATGTAGCCGATATTCGCATAACCCTTCAGCCAGTAGGGAACCTCTTCCCAGCCCCATTCGCCATGACCGTCCTCCGACAGCCATGCGTTATCTTCCTTCTGGAGCCACGCGCTGATTTTCCCGAGGTTGCCCGTCAGTCCGTCCCGCTGCAACTCGAAATATTTCAGAAGCCATCCCCCGGGCATGATCGAACCGACAGGAAGTTTTATCAGCACGCTCGGTGCCAGCGGTGCGCGATTACCGATGTAATGATCGTTGCTTCGATCCGCCGGCGGTTTCTCGACAACCTCTACCCGGTCGCACAAAGCCGCACCGGACAGAAGGCAGAAAAAAACCAGTCCGCAAATCGTGCGTTTCAGATACCTGTTCCCGTGTATGATATTCATGGCCGTCTTCTCTCATTCCCTGTAGTTACTTCGATCCCGCGCCGGAATATCGATCACCGGCTGCACCGGCATCGGGAGAGGTTAAAAGATGCCGGAAATCAACTACCCCGCCGCAAGCGGACGGGGATAAAAATACGTGAGAAAACAGTGAAGTTCTCTCACACTCCTATCTTCTCGACGAGAATCGCGACAGGCGCGCTTCTCTTCACAATATTGCCATACAACACCGGCAGTTCTTACCCCGGTGCAAGCACCGGGTTTTGCTTATCGGATAAAAGTATTTATTCTATAGTAATTCTCATAATAAAAACAGATTCACAACTCGATCAGAAATCACAAATACAAAGATAGTGTGCCATGCACAAAGCTATTTCCTTTGTGCATGTATTCAAGTTTATTTTTGAGAATCACTATATAACCCATTCCCCTATTATGGTCATGCTTTTTGAATGCTCTTCTGTATGAAACGCTGCAGGATTATGAACAGCAGCAGCAGGCCGCCGATGAAAAACTTCGCCCACCACGAACTGAGCGTGCCCTGGAAAATCAGAATGGTCTGGATGGTGCCGAGAATAAGCACGCCGAGAAAAGTCCCAATCACGTAACCGACACCGCCGGACAGAAGCGTTCCGCCGATGACCACTGCCGCTATGGCATCCAGTTCCAGAGACGTGCCCGCGGTGGCGTTTCCGGAACTTGTGTACATGGAATAGAGAACACCCGCAGACGCGGAGCACAGCCCGCTCAGCGCATATATCTGCACCTTTATCCTGTTGACCGGCAAGCCCATGAGCATCGCGGAATCCTCTCCACCCCCGACAGCGTATGTCCCGCGCCCGAACGGAGTCAGGTGAGCAATGTAAAGCGTGACACCGGTGAACGCGAGGAAGACAACCGCCGTCACCGGGAAATAATCCATGCTTATATTGCTGATCGCGCTGTAAATACCGTGGTTGATCGGCAGGGATTCAACACTGATAACCAGGGCAAGCCCCCGCAGCAGGAACATCCCGGCGAGCGTCACGAGAAACGGGGCTATCCTGAAATACGCGATTATGGCTCCCATGCCCGCCCCGCAAACGGTCCCGGCGAAAAGCACAACCGGTATGGCCAGCACGGGACTCATGCCGTGCTGCTCCACCAGAACCGCTATGGTTATACTCGTAAAGCCAATCATCGAGCCGACCGACAGATCTATCCCGCCGGACAGAATCACGAATGTCATGCCCAGTGCGGCAAGGCCGAGGAATGCGTTATCGTTCAGCAGGTTCAGGAAAACGGGCCAGGAGAAAAAACTTTCATAAGAAACGGACGCACCCGTATAAAGCAGCAGGAACACCACGCTGGTGGCAATTATCGGCACATGCTTTTTCGCCATCTCAGGTTTTCCGCCTCCGCGTAAAAATTCTCCTGAATTCGTTCGACTGGAGGAGAAAGACAATCAGCGCCGCCAGCGCTTTGAACACAAGCGCGTATTCGACGGGGATATTCTGCGCCCGAATCGTGGTCGTCAGCGTCTGTATAATCAGGGCGCCCACTACCGAGCCGATAATCGAAAACCTGCCGCCGGTGAGCGCAGTGCCGCCGATTACGACCGCGAGTATCGCGTCGAGTTCCGAGTACAGCCCCGCGTTGTTCGCGTCCGCGGCCATGATGTCCGAAGCGACGATCACACCGGCCACGCCCGAGCACAACCCGCTGAACGCATACACAAAAATCAGCACGGCGCCAGCTTGAATCCCAACATACCGCGACGCAGTGATATTGTTTCCGACGGATTCGATGAACAGACGGATAGACGTGAATCTCATGATGAGCGTTGTAACGGCAAACACGATTATGAATATGGTTATCGTGAACGGCAGCCCCATGAAATAGCCGTTGCCCACGAATGAAAATTCCTTGTCGGTAAATGTAATGATCTGACCCTTCGTGATAAGCTGGGCGATTCCACGCCCGGCGACGAGCAGGATCAGAGTGGACACGATCGGCTGTATCTCGAAAACAGTTACCAGCACCCCGTTCCACGCGCCGGCTACGACGCATAATCCGAGGGTGAACGCGAGGACAGCCGGCATGTTCATGTCGTATCCCGTTATGAGGTAAGCGGCGAAAGAACCTCCGATTGCAAGCACCGCTCCCACGGACAGGTCCACTCCTCCGGTGGCGATAACCAGTGTCATGCCGACCGACAGGAGCATGATCGGGACCGCCTGGTTGAGAATATCCACCAGGTGTCCGTAAACCCTGCCGTCCTTTATTTCGAGGCTGAGGAACCCGGGCGTGATCACGGCGTTGACAGCCAGCAACAGCACAAGCGCAATGACCGGCCATATAAGCCTCGATACCACCTGACTCGCGAGAATCTTTTTCACGTCGTTTCCCGTTCGCCTCCCGCTATCAGGTGCATGATCGCCGAAAGAGATATGCCCTCTCCTTCCAGCTCACCTTTTTTCATGCCGTCCCGCATCACGATCACGCGGTGGCTTCCCCTGACCACCTCTTCGAGCTCGGACGAGATCAGAATGACGGCCACACCGTCGGCACACATGGATTCGATATGCTTTTCAATTTCGGCCTTCGCGCCGACATCGACGCCGCGTGTCGGCTCGTCGAGTATCAGCAGCTTCGGTTCCGACGCCAGCCAGCGCGCCAGGATCACCTTCTGCTGGTTGCCGCCGCTGAGTTGCGAAACCGGCTTCTCCATGTCGGAAGTAATAATGTTGAGAGATTTAATGAAACGGTCGGCGATCTCTGCCTGTTTCCGTTTCGATATTGTGCGGAACCAGCCGCGCGACGCCTGCATCGCGAGAATAATGTTTTCTCTTATCGAGAGGTCCGGGATAATACCGGAGTTCCTCCTGTCTTCGGGGCACAGCCCCATGCCCGTCCTGATTGCGTCGCGGGGGGATTTGAAATTGACGGTCTTCCCTTCTACTTCGATAGTCCCCTTTTCAAGCCGGTCTATCCCGAAAACGAGATTCGCCGTTTCCGTCCGCCCCGACCCCAGCAGCCCTGCAAACCCGAGCACTTCCCCCGGCCTCACGCCGAGGTCCACCCCTTTCAGGGTTTTCCTCGATATCCCTTTTCCCTCCAGCACGGGGCGGACGTCCGGACCGGCCACAGGGCGGAGCCGCCTGGACGATGATTCGATATCCGTCGCGTCGCGCCCGATCATTTTCGAAACCAGTTCGAGCCTCGGCAGACCCGCGGTATCATACTCGCCGACCAGTTTTCCGTTGCGCAGTATCGTGAACCTGTCGGAGATTTCATAAGCCTGGTCCAGAAAGTGGGTGACGAACACGATACCCATCCCGTCCGCCCTGAGCTTTCGCACGATACTGAAAAGTTTTTCGACCTCGCGCTCGTCGAGACTCGAAGTCGGCTCGTCCAGAACAAGAACCTGCGAGTCGATCGTAAGCGCTCTTGCTATGGCCACAAGTTGTTGAACGGCTATTGGATAACCGCCGAGCGGCTGGGACACATCTATGTCCAGTTCCATTCTTTCAGCCGCGGCCTCGGACAGGCTGTTGGTCTTCTTCCAGTCAATCCGCCCGAACTTCATCGGTAGCCTGCCGAGATACATATTCTCCGCAACCGACAGGTGCGGGATCAGGTTCACTTCCTGGTGAACCGCGCTTATTCCAAGCTTCTGCGCCTCCGGTGGAGTCCTTGGCTCGATCCTGTTTCCGCCCAGCTTCATCTCGCCGGAATCATAACGGTAAACACCGGTCAGCACCTTTATCAGTGTGCTTTTCCCGGCCCCGTTCTCACCCATCAGCGCCTGCACTTCGCCGGCCCGCAGGGTGAAATCCACGCCGTCCAGCGCCTTGACGCCCGGAAACGTCTTGTCGATTCCGCGCATTTCAAGGAGCGGAGCGCTCCCGTCACATTTATCTGTTCCCGTATTCAAGCCTGCCCCGATAAATCGTTATTTATCAATACTGTCTTGTCGGCAGCACTTCCGCAGCCACCGACTGATCGAACACTTCGTCCCTGACAATGATTTTCTTCTCGAGCGATTCCCCGGCCACCGCTTTTTCAACTGCGTCGAACGCCGCCGGTCCAAGGAGCGGGTTGCACTCGACAGTCACGTTCAGCTTTCCATCGACCATCGCCTCGAATGCCGCTTTCACCCCGTCTATGGATACTATTATAATGTCCGAACCCGGCTTCAGTCCCGCTTCTTCAATCGCCTGCACAGCACCGAGCGCCATGTCGTCGTTGTGCGCGTACACGGCATCAATTTTGAGCCCTTCCGCCCTCGCCGCGCTCAGGTATGTTTCCATTACTTCCTTGCCCTTGCTCCTCGTAAACTCGCCGGTCTGCGATTTGACAATCTTCATTCCCGGGCTTTCAGCGACGGCTTCCTCGAAACCTTTTTTCCTGTCGATGGCCGGCGCCGCTCCGGGCGTACCCTGAAGCTCGACGATATTCCCGTTCCCGCCCAGTTTCTCAACAAGCCATTTCCCCGCCATCCGGCCTTCCTCAACGAAGTCGGAGGCAATGAGGGTCGTATAAAGCGAATCGTCGGAAACGTTCACGCCGCGGTCAACCAGAATAACAGGTATCCCGGCCTTCTTCGCCTCCTTGAGAACCGGTTCCCAGCCGGTTTCCACCACGGGCGCGAGAATTATCGCATCGACCCTCTGCGCGATGAACGATCGAAGCGCCTTGATCTGGTTCTCCTGCTTCTGCTGCGCGTCCGAGAATTTCAGATCGACGCCACGCTTCACTGCTTCGTTCCTTATCGAATCCGTTTCGGCGGAACGCCACGCGCTCTCCGCCCCGATCTGCGAAAAACCGACTTTAAGACTATCGGAGCCGGAGCCCGCATTATTCGAGCAGGAAATCCCTAAAAACATCACGCCCACCAATACCGCCGCAAGCACTACTCCCCTTATTTTCATTTGCATCCTCCCGGTTTTATCATTTTATGGTTCCCGCCGAATCACGCCCGATCAGACCTGATGGAACATTTCTCCGGCCCATGCTTCAATCCTACCGATTCTATAGTACATATTAACCTCTCCGCAACAGGTTCTCTCACATCGTCAGTCCCGGCACACACCACCGGGGCTTCGAGACCATCTTCCCGCACCGTTTCGCTTTTATCTCACCGCGAATTTCTTTAAGAAATACCTTTTCGCCGGTGACTTATCCATTCTGCTCGCCCGGGTTTTCTTATTTTATCTTCTTATAAAAGAAGTTCCGGCCGGCTTCATGCGACTTGTTCTCAACCTGAGGCTCATCCGGATTCATGACATCGAGAAGATTGCCTTCGACCGGGCATTCCCCCTTGAGGCACCTGCCAATGACATAAGGAGCGCGCTCGATGCACCACGCCGAAGGCTCATGCCATTTCAGCCCCGCGCCATCCACCACCGCATACTTGAGAAGCGTCATAAATGCCTCCACGCCATGTTGCTTTGCAGCAACATATTCGCCAGAGAATCCAGCGTAAATAATCCTCCCCTGCCCCGCCTTCGCTTCCCACACGACGGGCTTGCCGTTCTGCTCAAAAAGAACTTCCGCCCCTTTCACCGAACAGGCCGTCAGCGGCAACGTGGCTTTCAGGTCGCCGACGGCGCGCAGCATGCCGGGCGCTCCATCCGAAGGAGAAATCGTTCGAGTCTGATTTGCTACCATGATGGCAAAATCTATTCCGCCCATAGGCGTGACCTGCCATGACTTGCAACGTCCGACCTCAAGCCCGAGTTCACTCAGCAACGCGAGCGCGGGAGTTTTAAAACCGGCGGTCCGCCACCATGAAGAAGGCATTTCATCATACTCGTCCCAGCCGCCGGTATACAGCAGAGTGCCCCCGCCTTTTACCCACTCCGCGATCGAACTCACCATTTCCCGCTTCACGGGTTTCCACGCATCGAAACTCGCTACGACAACCTTTAAATCCTGCGGCGGATATCCGGGTTCGAGAAATCTCTCCGCAGGCAACACTCTTGCTGCTATACCCGAGCGAACCGCAGCCAGCATCGGGGCTACATGGCCTCCGAACCGGTTATTCCCTTTACCCTTCTGCCACATAGCCGTATCGGAAGTCAAAAACCCGATTTCCGTATTCAGCGGTTCCCGCCACACCCCGCCGGCGGGAATCTCTGCCTGCGCCTTCCATATCGAGTACAACTCCTGCCTGTAATCGTCGGGAATACGGCTGCCTCCATACAAATCGTCGGTGAGGAACACGCGCGACGGCCACGGAGTCACCTCGTAGCGATTAACCGCCGGTTGCAGAAGCGCCGCCGTCAGCGTATCCTCATACCAGGCACGGAGATCACTCCAGTCCGCGCCCGGCGCATCTTCAACAGGATCGGTCAAAAACCACGCTTGCTTGTCCGTTCCGCGCACAAGTTCCGCGAAATAGCTGTACTCCAGAAAACCATAGTCGAATACGCCGGCGAACGGCTCTCCGCCCAGCATGTGGGGATGCTTGGCCGTCCCGGTCCACACCTGCGCAATAAAGCCATCAACGTCATCAAGAGCAAAAAATGCATGATGAGGAGCCACAATATTCCAGTCGGTATAATTCAGATTACTGTGAGCCGGCACAATACACATAACGGACCGGTCTTTTCCCTTCACATGGGAGCAAACCTGCCGGAAAAATTCTTCGAAAAGATGCGCCTTCAACTGACCCGCGCGCCAGTAATTCTCGAAGGTTTCATGAGGCGGACGCCAATCCTCGCCGTAGTATTCTTTCCACGCGGTCTTGAAAGAATCGCTGTAGCCCGTCGAAGCGAAAAACTCGGGCTCCTCCGGCAGTATGGCCCGCGCACCCCCGGCCAGCGCCTCGTCCGTGCGCCCGATGAACCAGTCGATCCACGGCTTAACCGGAACCACCCACGCGCGTCCCGGTATCATTTCGAATGGGACGCCATTGGAAGTAGTCTGCTTAATTTCAGGATGCTCGACCACAACATCAGTCTTTTTGCTCAGCCAGCTTGCCCCGAGCATCACCCAGGTTATATATCCCTTATCGCGCCAGGACTTGATTCGCTCGGCATCCGAACTGTAAACAAATGCAGTGTTCACCGGGACGGCAATCTCTTCCATCCACGCCCGCCCGCTCTGAAATGCAGTACGAGGCTCATCAGCCATTATGCCGTCGGAAAGAAAACCCGACAGGATTAATAAAGATAAAACAAAACTAATAGAATATCTTACTTGATCAATTCTATTCAAAATATCAACCTTTCTTGATAAGAAAAATATGTTCGATTATATCATTAAAAACTGTCCTGTCAGCATTCATTCCTCCGGTATCAATTTTCTCATATGAGTTAAATTCATATCAAAAAATAACACACAGGCCACATTTTCGATGAGCAGATTAATTGTCGGGGTATATAAGATTAATTAGCTGTGTACGCTTCAATGTTTTAAATAAATGGTTTATTATATTGGAGTTATTCCAACTGTCTTTTATATGAACATAAATTGCCGGGATCGAAGTCAGGCCATGATAATTTCAGTAAAAGGTCCGATTTGAGAAGATAGTGAATGTTCGATTTTAAAAAGTGGAGGATGCGTATCATGGAGCTTCTTCATCGTAATGATTCTTTTCATCAAGCTTATGAAAACGCTTGTATTTTAATACTGAGTGACAAAATCCCAGTAAAAAGAATCTATTCAAACGTCGCTTTTCCAACATAACATCATACGCAATATACATAATCAAATAAAAAAATAATTTTGGAACACCAGTCCTTGAGAATGTGTTAATGGGATAAAGGGATACACCGCATCATAGAATATAATTCATCACTGTGGCTCAATAAGGATCAGACATAAATGCGATATACCGTGATTTAAAGCTCAATAATTGATAAGAGTCATGAATTATTCAACAGAAAATCCACATTCGAAATGTGACGGGCAATAAAAAATACCGGATGACAAAATGAATATTGGTAACATCAATAATAGACCAATCCTGAACACATTTTGTTCATTAGTAACCTTGCTCGTGCTTTTAGTTTTTCACGCACAGCACGCTTACTCCTGGCCGCTTGAATCAGAATGGCATTACATGTACAGGGACAGCGTGGTAATGGATGATCCCGGCGGTGACTCGAACGGCTCCAGAAATATCGTGGGGGATTCCTCCCATGGGTCCGCCGCTATATCAAATGACGGCTCGTACATTTATTTCAGGCTGAGACTGGATGATGATCCATCCGGAACCGGCGGCCAGGGCTACCTTCAATCGTTCGGATGGGGCTTTGATATAGACACCGACGGTGACCTGGGAACTTACGAGTGGCTTATGATCATCGACGGGATAACATCACCCGAATCGATTTCATTATGGCAGAACACAGTCCAGAGCACGCTTGGCTCCCCGAGCGATCAGCCGGAAATCAAAGTCGTTTCCATACCACTTGATCCATCCTTTTCATGGTTTCATGTAATAGCAGCAGATACTTTCACTAATGGAGACCAGGATTATTTCCTTGACTGGAAATTCCATTATGCCACTTTCAAAGATATCTTAGGTGTAACTGATAATTCAGTATTTGCTTTCTTTGCAGGCAGTTCGAGCGCGGCGAATACGTTGACCGAAAGCGGCGCGGATCTTGTCGGCCCTTCCGATCTATATGCGGGTTTCTCCGACTTTATGACTCCTCTGGGGACTACTATAACCGACGGAATAGTCTCTTTTGTGGCCGATACCGCAGGCAATGGAAATGTAACTTCCGAGTATGCGGGAAACACTCTTTATGTGAAAGTATATGATAAAGACCAAAACAATAACCGCGGTATATCCCAGACCGTTACTGTAATATTAACTGCCCCGAATGGAGACAGCGAAAGTCTGGTATTAACCGAAACCGGTCTCGATACCGACATCTTTACATCATCAATAGGAACAACTTTTTCCACAACACATCTTGCAAATGACGGAACGCTGCAGGTAATCCCCGGAGAGATCGTCACGGTAACCTACATCGATGAGATAGATTCTGACGCAAATGTGAATGTGGTAAGGACCGATACGCTTTTCATATACGCTCCTTCCGTTTCTATCAACAAATCCGTCACGCCGGCAATTGCCGTTGGTAATGACACTGTCGCATACACAATTACTGTCAACAACTCCGGACCCGAGAAAGCCACGATTACAGGTATCGCAGACACTTTACCGCCAGGCTTCTCGTATACTCCCGGGACGACAACCGGAATCACTACTGATGAACCTGCGATATCAGGACAACAACTGTCGTGGACAAATACGTGGGAAATATCCAGCGGCGGATCACTGTCACTCTCTTTCAATGCCGTGACCAATCCATTGACGGGAACATATTACAACAATGCGTCGGTCAGCCTGATATCGGCGCTGGAGCCCGTTGTGTCCACAGGTGACACTGCTCCCGTAACAGTTTCAAACACTGACCTGTCTCTTACCAAGACTGTGGATAATTATTATCCGAATATCGGCGATACGGTCCTGTTCACCGTCACCGCCGCCAACAGCGGTTCGATACAGGCAACCGGGGTTGAAGTGACCGATCTGCTCCCGGCAGGCTTAACCTATATAAGCAGCCTCGCATCACAGGGATCATACGACAATGGTTCCGGTGCATGGGCAGTCGGTTCAATAGATGCTGGAAACTCTGCAACTTTGCAGATAACCGCCACTATGAACAGTGGCCTTGAACAGATAAACACGGCTGAAATTACCGCTGCGGATACGCCTGATCCTGATTCTACCCCCGGCAACAACGATATCACCGAAGACGATCAGGACAGGATACGCTTACAGGCAGTTTCCGACCTTTCTCTTACAAAAACAGATTCTACAGATCCTATAGATTCCGACCAGATACTGACATACACAATCACCGTTACGAACAACGGCCCCAGCGCTGCCAATCATATTGTTGTCACTGATTATCTTCCCTCAGGCTCGACATTCATCAGCGCTTCAGGCACAAACTGGTCCTGTTCACATTCTTCCGGTATCGTAACGTGTGCAAAATCGGAAATGGCCGATACCGAAATTTCCACGATAACCATATCCGTGTATCCTCCGGCGGTCGCGGGGGATCACACGAATACAGCGACGGTTGTATCTGACAATAATGATCTTACGGCAGCCAACAATACCCAGTCTGTCATAACAACAGTCAACCCGGTGATTGACATCCGGATCACGGGCAGCGATGATCCCGACCCGGTGACTATTAATCAGTCCCTTTCCTATGAACTCACAGTTAAAAACAACGGGCCTTCTACGGCAACGAATGTAACGGTTACAAATACAATCCCGGCGGGAACCACCTACAAGACAACAGCCGCTTCAGGATGGAATTGCAGTCATGCTCTCGGTGTTGTAACTTGCACAAGAGCACAGCTATTGAGCGGCTCTTCTGCGGTTATCACCATTGTTCTTACATCCCCTTCCACTACCGGTATCATTACCAACAGCGCATCGGTTTCGGCTACAGAGGACGACACCGACCCCACCAACAACACAACTTCTGAAAATACCACAGTGGAAGCGAATGCCGATCTTGAACTGACGAAAACGTCTACTCCCAACCCTTTCGTCGGCATCGAGAACGGAACTTCTGCTGTCCTTTATACGATCACTATAAAAAATAACGGCCCTGTAGATGCTACAAATGTTCAACTTGTCGATAACTTACCGGTTCAGGCTCTGGGAAACAGTGTGTTTTTCAATTATGCATCCAGCTCGCCCGGACAGGGGACCTGCTCCTATGACGACCCTTCAAGGGTGGTCAACTGCGATCTCGGCACAATAGCAAACGGCGACGTTGCAGTTGTATATATTTCCAGCACAATCACCGTCGCAACATCACTTCCAGTCACCCACCCTGAGAATAATGCAACAGTAACTTCGGACCGTAACGACCCCGACACTTCAAACAATGAAGATACAGACACGATTCTTATTAACAGCATTAAAAGCAAAAGCACGGATATGGAAATTCTCAAATCCGACAGCGCAGACCCTGTCGCAGCCGGCGATACCGTGACCTATAACCTCACTGTTAATAACAATGGCAGCAATGATGCGTCAGATGTCCTGGTGTATGATACATTACCACCCGGCGTAACTTTCGTATCTGCTACTCCAGAGTCAGGCACCTGCGGCTACTCCAGCGCAACTCACAAAATCACATGCGCTCTGGGGAAAATACAGAAAAACCGCAGTAAAATTATCACGGTCTTTGTGATTACCACAGAAGCGGGAACAATAACCAACACCGCAAGAGTATCTATAGATATCGGTGAAACCGATCCTTCCAATAATACCGCAAATGAGACCACTCTCGTTCTGGAAAACGACACAACAATCAGTGTCACGAAATCTGTTGATACTTCAACTGTTACGTCGGGTGACACTGTTACATACCAGATTACTATCGTGAACACCGGCTCATATCCGGCAGAGATTACCAGGATAACGGATTCTCTTCCCGCCGATTTCACGTATATAACAGACACCACTACCGACATGACAACGAATAATCCGGTTGACAGCGACGGGATTCTCAAATGGGATGGAGCCTGGACCGTAACATCGGCGGCGGTATTGTCTTTCCAGGCTCATGCCGGAAGAGTGGCAGGAACACATTACAACAATGTCATCGTGACAGGATCGAATTTCGACCTGACTGTTTCCGGCGATTCGGCGCCTGTTACCGTAACGGCACCCCTGCTTGCGCTCACGAAACAGGCCGACAACTCATCCCCGGCGCCGGGCGACGAGGTTACCTATACAGTTTATTACGTGAACATCGGCGATGGATTTGCAAGCGACGTGCAGATAATAGACAAAATCCCCATCGGCGCCACGTATGTCAACGGCAGCATGAGAATGGGCGACGCAAGCTCGACTTACACTAACGCCACTCCGCTTTCAGACGCGCCGGATACTGATGAAGGCACACTAAACGGCGATTTTGTGATGTTTACGATTCCGGGGCTGGAGAAGGATGACGGCATAGATAATTCCGGGGACGATGAGGGAAAAGTATATTTCAAAATTTTAATACCATAAATCGGAGGAACAGACATGAAAAGCAATTTCAAACTGAAGAAACCTGTCGTGGCGGCAATCTCATTTTTAATTCTGCTTTCAGCAGTTACCGCCCTGGCTCAAAAACAGGAAAAACCGGATATCAGACTCAATATCAGTATTCTCAAAGAAATATCAGTAACGGAAAACGGAAAAGAAACTGTGAAACTCGTCGAGGCCGAGGAGACCTCGGTCGGAGACATTCTCGTGTTCGCTATTGAATACAGCAATGAAGGGAATGCCGTCGCGGTAGAACCCACGATAGTGGACCCTGTGCCACAGGACACAGTTTACATATTGGGCAGTGCCGCAGGCGAAAATGCCGCGATAACATTCAGTATCGACGGGGGCAAGACTTACAGCGAATCCCCGATTACATATAGAGCAACAACCGCCGGGGGAGACCCTGTCGAAGTCGAAGCACCGGCGGAAATGTATTCCCATATCAAATGGCTGATCCATGAAACCGTGAAACCGGGCCAGACCGGCGAATTGAGCTTCAGGGTCACCGTCAAATAATAGATTTTAAGTAAAGGAGAAAAAAACCATGGTACAGAAGCGCACATTAATTTTATTAGCACTTGGACTCATGGCTTTCGTGTTTTCTTATGGCACAAAGGCATCCGCAATTGGAACACCGGCGGGAACCTCGATCAGCAACCAGGCTTATGTCGACTTCGAAGACGCTAATGGAAATACCATGACAAGGGTATATTCCAATACGGTTACAGTCACAGTCAGCCAGGTCGCCGGGGTGGAATTCTCGCCCGATACGGACACCCAGGTAGGAGCTAATAATACAGACGCCTATTTCTTTATCGATCTCATCAACAATGGTAACGCAACAGATACATTTACAGTAACACCCTCAACAAACCCGGCATCTGATTGGACTCCTACCGATATCAAGTTTTTCGTAGATAATGGAACTATTGGTGTTTTTGAAACAGGGATAGATATTGAGGTAGCTTCTCCTTACACTGTCTCAAACCTGGGCGCTAATCTGCATGCTCATGGTATCATCGTGATATCAATCCCGGATGCTGTTACCGCCCTGGACGGCGACAGTACAATTACCAACCTGACTGCTGTTTCATCTTACGATGGGACCGCCACAGATATAGGCGCATATACCACAACTGTTACGGCAGCGGTTCTTTCAGTTCTCAAATCCACATCACCTTCTGATCCACAGCCCGGTGATACTGTGACTTATACCATAACGCTGACCAACAATGGGTCCACCGACGCTACAAATGTCATTGTAACCGACAACATACCGACTAACACTACTTTCAAAGCTTCTTCTATAACGTTGGACACTGTTTCGAAAACCGATGCAAGCGACGCGGACGAAGCCGATTACAACGTTACATCAGCCGGTGCCGTAACCGTTGAGGCCGGAACGATAAGCTCGGGTGGCGGCTCTTCAGTAATCACCTTCCAGGTCACCGTTGATGAAAGCGTGTTATCCGGAACCACTGTTCAAAACACCGCTTCAATTAATTTTGATTCGGGCCCGAATAACGTTACCATTGCATCAAATGGATCTGACTTTACTGTTGCAACGCTTGCAGACGTTGATATTTCTGCAACAACAAGTGTCACATCCGGTGACCCGGGCGATCAAATTATTTACAATTTCTCTGTCACGAATAACGGTAATGCCGCTGATATAATCGACATTACCTACGCTTCCAGCGAAGGTTTCTCCTGGGCTGTCTGGGTCGATGTCGACGGCAATGGAACTCCCGGAACAGGATCCGACTATTTGCTCACTGATTCCAATGGCAACGGAAAAATCGACACAGGTTCTCTGTTGTCCGGCGCTTCTCTGTCAAACCTGCTTCTTGTAACAACCATTCCGGCCGGGACGCCTGATTCGACAACAGACACAACTGTAGTCACCGCTTCTTCAAATAACGACAATACGGTTACCGACACACAGACTTTCACCACAACCGTTACGGCTCCGGTTGTCAGCATTACCAAGTCGGTCAGCCCGACCGGGAGCCAGCCTCCAACAACTGTTTTGACATACACAATCACTGTGACGAACAACGGCACCGGCGTGGCTACATCCGTAATCGTAACCGACCCGATACCTGCCAACACGACTTATTCCGCAGGAACTATCGAAACCGGCTCTGTGCTTGGTTCGCTCACATCGAGAACCGACGCCAACGACGGAGATCCCGGTTATTACAACTCGGGCTCCGATGACATCGAATGCGGATCGGTCGGATCGGCTGTTGTCAACATAGGCCCCGGCAGTTCATGGTACTGCCGTTTCAAGGTAACAATTGATTAAAGGTTTATGAACACGGAAAGCTGACTATGGAAAGAAAAAACAGGACATACAATTCATTTGCTGCAGCAAAGATTTTCACCGCTGCACTGGTTCTGATTGTCCTGTTTTCAAAATCCACATGGGGATTAACCCCGCAACCGGGTACAGCCATTGTCAACACGGCAAGGCTTACATACAACGATGCCAATGGAAATCCCCTCGATCCGGTCAGCGCTTCTGTTCAAACTATTCTTACCGGCGCTCCTGTACTCAATATTGATATCAGAGAAAGCACCGATCCTGTAGCTTCGGGGGCGGTGCTTTCTTATACTGTTTCTTTTGAGAATACAGGTAACGCCGGGGCTACCAATATTGTTTCAACTATAGTATTTCCCGATACATTAACCTACCAGTCAATGGACGGCGATTGTGTTTTTGCCCCCGGACCGCCGGGCAGTGGAAGCCTTTCCTGCAATACCGGCCATCTGGATTCCGGCGAGAGTGGATCATTCATAATCAACTTGCTTGTTGACACTGCCCTGCCTGATGGAACCGACATTACAACCACAGGCACGATATCATGCGATGAAGGCGCTTCAGACACTTTCGTCGTGTCAACTTCAACCGGAGAGAGCCCTAACCTGTCTTTAACCAAATCCGTTTCGCCATCGGCAGTTATCCCCGGCGGCACAGTCACTTATAAACTGGATTATAAAAACACAGGCAATATGGCTGCCTCTTTCGTTAACATAAAAGACCTGCTTCCCAATGAAACGGCCCTGATATCAGGCTCTGTAACAGACGGTGGAAATCTGAACCACAGAACAGTCGGCTGGGATCTCGGATCGCTGGCGCCCGGTGATTCAGGGTCTGTTTATTTCCAGGTGGAAACATCCTCGCTTTCAAAAGTGGGGACTTCGATTGTCAACAGGGCCACTATTGCGAGCATGGAACAGGGAACGATTCTGAGTAATGATGCAATTGTATATATTTCTGCACTATCTCTGAGTTTTACCGTCAGCGACGATGTCGATCCTGTAATTGCCGGTAACAACATCACTTATTCCATAAGTGTTTTGAATGATGGCGTCTCCATAGAAAACATTTTGATTACCAGCGCCATTCCAGAAAACACATCTTTTGTAAGCGCCACAGGCAACGGCGTTTACAGCGATGGCGTTATATCATGGATCGTTTCCAATCTTGATTTCAACGAGAGTGTCGATCTCGAACTTGTCGTCAATGTTGATACCGGTGTCACACATGGAACTGTGTTAAATAACGACTTTACCGTTTCATCGAATGACACAGAAACGATGGAACACACTGAGCTTACTACTGTTTCAGGTCGAACTCAGGGAACAATCGATTTCCAGGACGAAGCCGGAAACACAGTTTACAGGTATGGAATAGGGGATAAAGTATGTGTTCAGGTCGAAGATGCTGACAGGAATATGAATGCTTCATCTGTTGAATCCGTAGTAGTTGTCATCAGTAATCCCGACAGCGGAGATTCAGAAACCATCACCATACTTGAAACTGATTTCGATACGGGCATATTTCATGGTTGTCTGGACAGCACACAGGAAAACGCCGTTCTCGATGATAATAGAATTACATTTAAAAAAGATTCCCGCCTTATTGCATCCTACACTGACCCGCTGGACGGCGGACAGGTTTTAATCGACAATGTCCTGGTCGATCCCCTGGGTGTCGTTTTCAATTCAATTACCGGAGAATTGATAGAAGGCGCTGTCATCCATATCCGGGAGAAAAATTCCGGGATGACAATTACCCTGCCTCAGCCGCCGGATGTGCCTAACGAACAGAATAATCCTTACGAAACGCTCGAAGACGGGTTTTTTCAGTTCGAATTCGTTCCGGCCGGAGAATACTATTTCCATGTAGAACTTGATGATGAGTTCTCGTTCCCATCAGTGGTACCAAATGAGTACCTGCCGCCGGGCTTCGTAGTGGAAACAGGCTCACGGGGCGAAACATTCGTACTTGTTGAAGGGATGCAGCCTCTGAACCTGGATATCCCGGTCGATCCCGAGATCGTCGAAATCCTCAGCGTAACAAAAACCGCAAGCAAGAGTGTGGCAAACATCGGGGATGTCGTGCAATATACCGTGACTGTCAAAAACGCCGGTAACATCAATCTCAGCGATGTAAGTATTTTCGATACCATGCCGCACGGGGTTATTCCCGCCGATGGAACATGCAGCCTCGACGGCGCCCCCTTGAATGATGCGGTTTCAATCGGATCGCGAACTTTCAAATGGGAATATCTTCGCGATCTGCCTGCCGGAGAATCGTTCACCCTGACTTACGGCGCGGTAATCGGGCCGGACAGCAACAGGGGCGACGGCATCAACAGGGTTTACGCCACGGGGATAAGCCTCGGCAATCAACTGGTATCCAGAGAAGCGGAGTTCCGCCTCAAGATATCAGAGGGCGTTTTCACAACACGCGGAACCATTCTCGGAAAAGTGTTTGACGATGACAACGCAAACGGCAGGCAGGATAATAACGAGCCGGGAATAGAAAATGTTCTTCTTTACATGGAAGACGGCACGTGGGTCAGGACTGACAGCGACGGAAAATTCTCCATCAATGCTGTTCGGGAAGGAACCCATGTTCTGCGGATCGACGAGCCGTCTATCGAAGGCGCAAGTCACATCATTGGAACTTCAAGCCGCTTTGCCGGTAACAGCCCTTCCCAGTTTGTCGAGGTACCGCAGGGAGGCCTGGCCGTTGTCGATTTTGCGGTTTACAGGGAATTCTTGAATGAAAAGAAAATGCTTTCTTACGCAGGTGATCAACCGGAAATGAATGGTCTTTTCGCCGCGGGTGATCCCGATCCCCGAGAAAATGAAATGACCCGAACAGCACAGGAAGAATCACCAGAGAATATTCCCATTGAAAAGCAGATATTAAATATTGCAAACAATCTCGACTTTTTAAGCCCGGCGGACGGCTCTGTTCTTAATGAGTCACATGTAGCTGTTACGCTGAAAGCTCCTCTCAGCAGAAAGCTCGAACTTTTTGTCAATGGCGTTGAAGCGGACAAAAAACATATCGGCAAACAGGTGAGCAACAATTCAAAAAACATAACCGTATACGAATTCGTAAGCATAGAACTCGAAAAAGGCAGATCAAACAACCTTACCGCAATCACAAAAACCGGCGAGGGATTAATAGACAAAGCTGTGGAAATCAGCGTTTATGTTACAGGCCCGCCGGCTTCAATTGATATTGAATCTGAAAACATGGAAATTCCAGCAGACGGATCATCTGCTTCGGAATTCACCGTGAGACTCCTGGACACCAATGATTACAACCTGCTGAAAAGCGACCCGGTAACGGTTTCAATCAACCGCGGCGACATTCTCGAAGCCGATGCCGATAACAACACATACGGCAAACAGATATCATACAAAAACGGCTGTGCAATATTCACTGTCAGAGCGCCTATGGAAGTCGGCGAGGCGGAGCTCAAAATATGGAGCGGCGACATAGAAAAATCAGTGAAGGTCTTTTTCGCGCCTCACATGCGTGACGCATTCTCTGTCGGTTTCGCCGAGATATCCATGGGGAACGGCAGTATCGAAGGAAATCCCGCCGTCATCAGGGACAACACCGACATGAATGATGATTCATTCATCAGCGGCAGGGCCTCTTTCTTCATGAAAAAGAAACTTGGCAAATCGGCATTACTGACAACTGCAATGAACTCGGACAACTCCTCGGACACCGAACTTTTCAGGGAACCTGAGAATATATATGAATCAGAAGCGAACTACCCGGTGTATGGAGACGAGAGCAGAAAAGGTTACGAAGCGAGTTCGAGAAACCAGTTCTTCATGCGCGTGGACCGTGGCAAATCTTTCATGGTCTACGGGGACAATACGGTTAATTTCAACAGTACGAAACTCGGCGCTTATTACAGAGCGCTGAACGGTTTTTATTCCGAGGTTAACAACGACGATTACAATCTCAAAACATTCGTGAGTTCGACAGGTCAGTCGAAAGTCGTAGACAGCCTGCCCGCGAGAGGCGTCTCGGGCTTCTATGAGCTTTCCAGAAATGCAATTATCGAAGGAAGCGAGCAGGTCGTAATCGAAGTGAGGGACCGGCTCCAGATAGACAGGGTGCTGGACAGGCAGGCCCGGGCCAGATGGACTGATTACAACATCGACTATGACTCCGGCACAATAATATTCAAAGCGCCGGTTCCGAGCCGCGATTCGGAACTCAATCCCGTATTCATAGTGGTCAGCTACGAGATAGATACCGGGCGTGGAGATTACCTGTTATACGGCATCCGCAGCATGTTGCGTCTCGCCACCGGCCTCGCGCTGGGCTTCACCGGCGTTAAAGAAGAGCAGGAAACAGGCGGCGATCGTTTGCTCGGGCTGGATTTCGACTGGGACATCCCGGATGTCGCGCGGATCACAGCGGAATGGGCTTCCACGGAATCGCTTTTCGATGAAAGCAGTGTGTCGGGTAACCGGGATTCAGATGGATGGTCTGTCGACCTCGAAAGCAATGTTTCCGACAGTCTGACAATCAACGGCTTCTTCCGCAGAACCGGGTTTTACTTCGGTAACGATTCCGCTTTCGATATTATGCGCGGCAAAAGAATCTATGGAACGTCATTCAATTACTCCGGGAATCATAACATCAACTGGTACGGAGAACATTCCGACGAATACGACATGATTAATGAAGCGGACAGGCGCTTCTCTCTCTTAGGATTGCGGAGAGCAAACAGGAAAACTAATTACAGCATTGAATACTTCCGAAGCGTGTCCAGAGATTCGTACATCCCCCAGGAAGAAAGCAATTCGAGATATCCTTTCGACAACAGCGATGAAACGCCTGACGAAGTAAGAGCATTGAGGCTTAATTCTTCGACACAGCTCTCCACCTCTCTTTCACTCGATATGCACGCCCAGCAGGATCTGGACGGCAGATACAACAACGCCTCTATCGGGTTGAATAAAAAAGTGAACAACCTGACCTCTATTTACGTAAGGGACGAAATCAACAAGTACGATGAAAGGACTGAAAACAGGCTGGTTGGCGGCATAGAATCGACAGTTGCCGGAAACATAGTCGGGTTCAATGAATACAGGCTCGAACAGGGCGCCGAGGGTTCGAGAATCAACCAGCTTATCGGGCTGCGGAACAACTATAAAATTAATAACAATGTTTCGGGAAACCTCAGCGTTGAAAAACTCGATACGATCAGGGGCGAAGACCGCGACGGCGAAAGTGACGCCTCGGCTGCATCACTGAGCCTTAACTATCTCAACGATGACAGCGAGAATATTTCCACAAAGTATGAATTCCGTAAAGGAAGCTCCAGCAAATCACATCTTTTCAACATCGGGCTGAGTGCCGGCATAAGTCCCGAACATAGATTAATACTCGCCGGCAGGCATTACGACTACAAATCCGAAAGCATCAGCAGCCGGATCGAAAGCAGGATTTCATTCGGGCTTTCGTACAGGCCATTGAAGAACAACCGTTATAATGCATTCGCAAAAATCATTGTTGACAGGGATAAAAACACAAATGAAACAGTTTCATACTCGGAGCGTAACAGAATCATTTCAATCGAGCAGGCATACCAGACCAGCGGCAAGGCTCAAATAACCGCGAAATACGCAGTCAAATGGTCGGACAATCACATCCTCACCAGCAAAACCGATTTCATATCAACCATGCTGCTTTACGATATTACAAACAGGTGGGACATCGGGGTCAGCTTCAGAAACATGAAAAACAGTACAACTAATTCGTCTACCAACGGCAAGTCGATGGAACTCCGCTACCTTCTCAAGAAAAACCTTCAACTCGGCATGGGCTACAACTTCGACAGATTCACTTCCGACCTTACAGACGACAGCTACACAGGCAAAGGCTGCTACATAAAACTCCGCTTAAAACTTGAAGACCGCCACATCAGGTGATTCTATACAAAACATACGGTTACTCGCCGTCTATGCACAAGTCTTTTAAACGTAGCCATGAACAATATCCGCGAGAAGCTGGAGGCGGCTACCAAAATAGTGCCGATTAACAAAACAAGGAACCCGGGGAATAATCTCTATCTTTTTTTGGTCCAGTACCTTGCATTGCAAGGTATTGTGTGTTATCATGTAGTCAAATTCAATTTGGGAACGGTAATGGATCATTTCGAGAATTGGGTTGTCCAGGTACGCAAAGGGCTTTTGGAATTATGCATACTGAATGCCCTGGACGGTGAAGACCTTTATGGATACGAGTTAGTTAAGCGACTGATGGCAATACCGGGCTTAGGGGTAACTGAAGGCACTATCTATCCGCTCCTTTCCAGGCTCAAGATGCAGGGCATGATCGAATCCCGGCTGGAAGAGTCACAAGAAGGCCCGGTTAGAAAATACTACTTCCTGACAGATAAAGGCAGAAAAAACATATCCTTGATGAATAAACATCTCGATCAACTCATTGAAGGCAGCTTATCTCTTCGAAGAAAGGAGAAGTAAATATGGCCGAGTGGACAGAGTCTGCTAAGAAACAATTCGAGGCATATCTTGAACAGTTAAAGAACTCTTTAGATCCGGAACAAATAGACATTAACGAGGTCATAGATGATATAAGAAGACATGTTGACGAAGAGATAAACGAAAAAGAAATAGATATTGTCGCAGAAGATGATATAAAGATAATCATTAACCGGCTTGGGCCGCCCAGGGAAATAGAGACAGAAAAAAACCCTGTCAACAAATCTCCAGACGCTCAAAAATTCGAGCCGGCAAAGAATCCACAAAAAAAATATAATTCTTCATTTATAATGTTGTTCGGAATCATTGTCCCTGCTATTGCTTTGACACTTGAAGTATCGTTCGCGCTATGCGCGGAATCTTTGCTTGATCCGATACCGACTATCTGGCACATCCTTCTTATCTCTCTTGTCCCCGTGTCCAATTTGATTGTGTATATCCTGAGAGATAAAGCAAAAGAACACACCAAATATCTTTTGATCATGAATGGTGTTGCTATTGGAGTCTCTTTCTACTACACACTTCTGTTCCTTCCCATTATTCCAATTGGTTTGTTTTTACTAATCGTGTTTATTGGGATACTGCCGCTGGCGCCTGTACTGTCTTTTTTCGGATCATTGTCTACACGTAGATATCTCATATTTTTGTCCGGCAATGAAAAAAGCAAGGTGAAATCGTATGCAATGATCAGCGCTGTTATGTCTTTTTTCTTTCTTCTTTCGCTCGAAGTTCCCAGCGCAATAACAGAGATAGGTTTGGATATGGCCAATTCACCATTCGTCAATACAAGGAAAACGGGGATTCATTTATTGAGAACCTATGGAGACGAACAACTGCTGCTCAGAGCCTGTTACGATAGAGGAATGAGGTCTGCCAGCATAATAGGTTTCGTGGGAACAATCCTTGTAATCAGCGAGGGCAATTCTACACAGAATGCAAGGAATACATTTTACAGAGTAACAGGAGTGCCGTTTAACACTGTTCCCCCTCCCGTCTTTTCTTTGCCCAGGGCTAAAAATGCCATTGAAACTTTCGATTACGACTCGGATGAAGGTGGAGATATTGTAGCAGGAAGACTAAAAGGTCTTTCTCTTGCCGGTTCCAGGCTTGATACCTCGCTGGATGCCGATGCCGCTTTAGCATACACAGAGTGGACAATGGTTTTTAAGAACGACTCTCATAGCATGAGAGAAGCAAGAGCGCAGATTGTTCTTCCCAGCGACGGGGTTGTATCAAGACTCACATTATGGATTAATGGCGAGGAGAGAGAGGCCACATTCGCCAGCAGGACTAAAACAAAAGAAGCCTATAAAAAAGTGGTTAGCAAAAAACGGGACCCTGTGCTCGTAACAACAAGCGGGCCTGACAGAATTTTCATCCAGTGCTTCCCTGTTCCCAGGTATGGCGAAATGAAAGTCAGAATAGGAATAACTTCTCCACTGATTCTCAGAGACAAGAGTAAAGGAACGTACCAGCTTCCATATTTCACAGAACGCAATTTTGGCATCTCTTCAGATGTCAAACATTCCGTGTGGGTGGAATCAAAACAAAGATTGGATTCTAATGTTGATACCCTGCAAAAAGAGGAATTGGAAGATGAAGGGTATGCATTGCGAGGACTTGTCGAGGAAAGCAATCTGTCAGGATCGGCAACATTTATATACGGATATCGCAATAAAGATATAAGTCAGGCATGGACAGTTGATGATTTTAATAAGGACGAATACGTTACCACCCAGTCAGTTATCGATAAAAAAGGGAACTCGTTTGATAGAGTTGTTTTCGTAGTCGATGGCTCCGAAAGCATGAAGGGCGCAGCACAGCAAATTATGGATTCATTCAAACTTCTGCCCGAAAACACAGAGTATCTCATCCAAATAGCTTCAGATGAATCAGGCGTGAACAAACCAGGAAGCATCGCATGGGAAGCATTATCAAGGGAAAAACTGATATCTCAACTTGAGAATCACGTTTTCATCGGTGGACAGGACAATGTTCCAGCCTTGATAAATGCCTGGGATATCGCAGCACAAAAGAAAAACAGCTCAATTGTATGGATACACGGGCCACAACCTGTATATATGCATAATGTCGAGGAAATCATCCAGCGTTATGACAGAAGACCCGGTGGACCGATGATTTATGAACTCCAGGCGAGCAATGGGACAAACATAGTTGTGAATGAGCTTGATGGATTGACTAAATTTGTAAGAGTGCCCAGATCGGGTAATATGAAGCAGGATCTGGAATGGCTCATCAAAAGCTTTGATGTCAGCAGTGCATCTATCGCCATTCAAAGGGAACGTATCAAGAAAACAAATATCGAAAAGAATAAGTACACCAAGAGAACTTCGAATCATCTGTCAAGAATGTGGGCCAAGAACCAGATTGAAGAAATACTTAAGACCCCCGGAGAGAAAAGCAGAAAAGAAGCATTGCTTATGTCTGTCGAATACGGCCTGGTCACTCCGGTAAGTGGCGCTGTTGTCCTCGAAACGAAAAAACAGTATAAAGATGCCGGATTGAATCCAATTACCTCAAGTCAGATTCCGACAATTCCAGAGCCGGAAGTAATAATTCTAATCCTTGTTACTCTGGTAGTTCTGCTGTCGGCTGTATTGATCATGAAAAAGAGGCTTTCATACCAGTCCTGATGTTTATGAACGCACTACCCTATTTTTTGTTGATCGGGGCATTTTGGCCTTCGTTATTCTGGTATTCGAACAGAGTGTCGAATATCTATGAAGCCATTCCCGGTTTGCTTACAATAACTTCGGCGATTGTGATGAGCATTATTCTCCCCCGTGTAGAAAAGAAAAACAGAACAAGCTGGGCGTTCCCGATCTTTCTGGTAATTGTCTATTGTTTGTCTTACATGATCCTTCCGCCAATGCTGAAAGCATTCATTGCGCTGACTGCTATCTGTTCAGTTATTTGTCTGCAGAAATATGGGAATATTCTGGACTTGAGAATCTGGGGACTGTTTATCCTGTCACTGCCGGTAATTCCTTCACTCCAGTTTTATTTAGGTTATCCATACAGATACTCCGTTGCATACATCACAACACCAATGATCCGATTCTCGGGATACAGTGTATCTCAAGAAGGAACGTGTCTGATGTGGAATAAAGAACTGGTATGCATTGATGCTCCATGCAGCGGTATCAATATGCTTTGGGCAGGATTGTTTCTCACGTTTTCTCTATCTTGTATATTCAACCTGGATTTGAAAAATACAATCAAATCGATTCTTGTTTCCATTTTCATCATCTATCTTGGGAACATGCTTCGCTCGATATGCCTGTTCTATATCGAGAGTCACATAATTCGTGCTCCTGAGTGGAGCCACCAGGCCGTTGGTATTACATCGTTCATTTTTGTTGCCGCATCAATATTCTTTTTTGATTACCGGATAGGTAGAGTGAAAAGATGAGAAGCTTGATCACCCTGATAATCGTGTGTGTTATCGCCGCGCTGATGCCGGTGCTGAGTCAGCATGTGAATATTCATACGAAAGAGATAGAGAAAAATTTCCCGGGTTGGCCGCCCGAATTCAATGAAACGGTATTTAAAGAATTACCTCTGACGGACCAGGAGAAAGCTTTTGAAAAAAGTTTTCCAGGCAAAATGGGAAAATTTACTGATGGGACGAAAGAGATACTAATCAGGTGGATTACACATGAGACAAGGAAACTTCATCCATCTGCTGATTGTTACAGAGGCACCGGTTATAAAGTCACGCCACTTCCAATAGAATATGACAACGAGGGAAAAGCATGGGGAAAGATCAAAGCCGAGAAAGATGACGTTGTTTTCATTGTTCACGAAAGATTTTATGACAATGACGGCAAAAGCTGGCCGGACGTGTCTTCATGGTTCTGGGCTGCATTTTCAGGCAAATCAGAGGGGCCGTGGTGGGCCGTCACTGTGTCTGAAACAGTGGAATAAAAGATATGTTGAAAAGACATTAAAAATGTTCAACCGGAAAAACGTAGCAAGGCTAATCTTGTGCTTGTCATACTGCTGCTTGCAGCTCTTACACTTATCCGCGCGCTACTTGATGTGTTGCAGGTAGAACGTTCCGGGATCGACTTTTCTTGCCCATCTTTCATATTCTTTTTTCAGATGAGAAACAATTTTTTTGTTTTGTGAAGCGATATTGGTCATCTCGGAAACATCATCAGACAAATTAACAAGGAAAAGGCGATCATCAGAAGTAAGCGGCCCCTTGTTGGATGTATCCTCCGGGTTTCCGAGCAGCTTCCAGTTTCCCTTGCGAACAGCCCAGCTATTATTGTAACTCCAGAATAGAATTTCGTGAGGCGACTCCGCAGCATCGTTTTCAATTATCGGCAAAATACTTTTTCCATCTATATCAGGATCGATGATATCCGCACCGCAGAGTTCAGCTATCGTTGGCATCCAGTCGGCACTGTGAACCATCTGGTTGCGCACGGCGCCCTGTGGCAGCCGGTCGGGCCAGCTTATGATGGCCGGAACCCGGATTCCGCCTTCGAACAAAGACCCTTTCGCGCCCCTGTACAGCCCTGCGCTGCCACCGCCGTAGAATGCGCGGGCTTCCGTCGAGTGGCCCTGGTCGGACTGGAATATCACAATAGTATTGCCTCGCAGCCCGAGTTCATCGACCTTTGACATCAACCGCCCTATTCGCTCGTCCATTGTTGAAACGAAAGCGTTGTAGAAATTTCGTGGCGGCTCGATACCGCTATACTCCTGAAGCCACTTTTCATCACCCTGGTATGGGTAGTGCGGCATGTTGACAGCAAAATACAAAAAGAACGGTTTATCGCGGTTGGCTTCAAGGAATGCCCCTGCTTCTTCTACCATGAGATCGCCGAAAAAGCGTCCCGGATAATAAACTTCCTTACCGTTGCGCCATAGATCATGCCGATTGGGGCCTTCCCAGTAAAAGAAATGAGAGTAATTATCTATGCAACCACCCAGGTGCCCGAAAGTATAATCGAAACCCTGACCTGAAGGAGACGTTTCAGCCCTGCTGCCGAGATGCCACTTGCCGATGTGGGCCGTCGCATACCCCGCCCGTTTCATCATCTCTGCAATCGTAACCTGATCTGACGGCAACCCCTCCGCGTCTTCCACATGAGGAACATTCCCGGCAAGCCCGGCCCGCAACGGATATTTCCCGGTCATAAGCGTTGCCCGCGATGGAGAACATACCGGCGCGCCGGAATAAAACTGAGTGAACCGCACACCGCTTTCCGCGAGGGCATCTATAGAAGGCGTCTTGATATCCGAAGTACCATAGCATCCCGCATCGACAGCGCCCTGATCGTCGGTATATATGACAATAACATTCGGCTTCCTTCCATCCGCCGCAAGAGATAGCTCAAAAGCCCCTAACGGCAATGCCATTCCTGCAACACTCCCTGCCATCAACCTCAGGAAATCACGCCTGTTCATAATCTTCCCGCCTTCCCGCCCGGCTCCCACATACCGGCTAATGCAGTAATTATATCACAACCATCCCCATCCCCCGCCCTGTGCCTGCCGCTCTGTCTATCTCGCCACACCACTCGCACCACTTCCGCACGCGAAAGAGCCCGCCGCAGCGGGCATTCCGGCAGTACAGACAGTCCGCAGAAGACTTTGTCCTCGATGCCTGTCTCTTGCCTGTCCCATGATTTCAATATCTCAATTCAGTACCATAGACAGATGGCATGGTTCGCCAACTACATATTATGCATTGCTGCAAGTGTGGCAGATTTCAACAGGGGTGCTGGTCCGGTGGGAAAATCTGAGATATCATAACAGGGATGCTTCTTGGAGGTTTCTTGTGGATAGACGCGACTTTATTAAAACGGCCTGCGGGGCGGCGGCGGGGATGGCCTTCATGGGCGGATTCCCGTTCATCTCACGCGGCGCAACCGAAAGACCGAACATTATTTTTATACTCTCGGACGACCACCGTTACGACGCTTTCGGCTTCATGGACAAACCGTGGCTGAAGACGCCGAACATGGACCGCCTGGCTGCGGAGGGCGTGCATTTTACAAACTCGTTCGTGACCACATCCCTGTGTTCACCTTCGCGTGCGAGTTTTCTTACGGGTCAGTACGCCGCCCGCCACGGGGTTCAGAACAACAGGACCCCCTGGCAGGACGGGAACTTTACGTACATGGAACTGCTGCACGCGGCGGGCTACCACACGGGCTTCATGGGCAAGTGGCACATGCCGGGAAAACTGCCGGATTTCAAGGCCCAGGGAAAAATGGACCGCTTCGTCACGTTTCATGGCCAGGGCCGCTACTTCGACTGCCCTCTAATAATTGACGGAGGCGAGAAAAAACAGGACGGATACATCACGGACGTACTGACGGATTACGCCCTGGACTTCCTGGACGGGCGAAAAAACAAACCTTTCTGCTTGTATCTCTCCCACAAGGCGGTGCACCACGAGTTCATCCCGCCTTCGCGATACCGGGGAAAGCTGGACGGGATGAAACTGCACCCGAAAGAGAAGCCGATGATCCACCCGGTGGGCGATGTTCACAAATACCAGTACGACCACTTCGAGGAGAACCAGCAGGGCTATTACGAAGCGCTCATGGCAGTGGACGACAGTGTTGGCCGGGTGCTGGGTTACCTGGATGAAAAAGGGATGGCCGAAAACACGCTCATTGTTTACGCAGGAGACAACGGCTATTACTGGGGAGAGCACGGGCTAATAGACAAGCGCTACGCATACGAGGAAGGCATACGCATCCCGCACCTCATGCGGTATCCGCGCGCGCTGCCGGACGGCGGAAAAAAAGTTGATGAAATGGTACTGAATATCGACCTCGCCCCCACCGTGCTTTCCGCGGCGGGCCTTGCCGTGCCGGGCCGCGTGCAGGGGAAGAGCTACCTGGAACTCGCGGAAGGAAAAGATGTTTCGTGGCGCGATTCCTGGCTGTACGAATACTACGAGGACTACAATTTTCCCCACCCGCCTTGCATGGCTCTGCGCACCCGCGACTGGAAACTCATCCGATATAAAAAAGGCAAGCAAGTGATTAACTGCCACGAGCGCTGGCCGGACGAAATGTTTAACATCGCCCGGGACCCGCACGAAAAGAACGATCTCACGAAAGACCCGGCCTACGCCGATAAGAAAAAAGAACTGACCGAGGAAATGAAACGGCTTTATAAGGAGATATCATAAAAGGCACAGCCGCTATTCATCTGAAATCCTCACAGAAGAATTGTTCTTTATAAAAAGAAAAGCACACTGCGGATAGATATACTGTTTATCATAGATAATATAGAATACGACACAAAGCACCTGCCGTCATTCCTGCTTGCAGTCAGCAGGAATCCAGAAAACTCCGTTTAGCCTGCATTTCTCACCAGCTCAGGTTAAAAATCGTGATAAGGCTGATAATACAAGGAACATCAAGTGAGTGGTGAGGAAACATACTGTGCGGTATGTAACCGAGCCCGAATCGCCGCTGTGACGCAGTAGGATTGGCCTTATCGCGGTTTTCC